>NZ_CP015405.2:3602500-4237500 GCF_001689125.2 Blautia pseudococcoides
TCTGTCAAAGTCCTCCATAGTACCGAACTCTTTCATGATCGCCTGATAATCGCTGATATCATAGCCATTGTCATCGTTGGGTGACTGGTAAACCGGGGAGAGCCAGATAACATTGATCCCCAGTTCCTGTAAATAATCCAGTTTGCTTGTGATACCGTTAATATCCCCCATTCCGTCCCCGTTGCTGTCACAGAAACTTCTGGGATATACCTGATAAACTACACTCTCTTTCCACCATGCTTTTCTCATAATTATTCTCCTTTTTTATGCTTTCACCGCACCGTTGGTAACACCGCTGATAACCTGTTTCTGCGCAAACAGATAGAATATCACAATAGGCAGAAGGGCCAGCAGGTATGACGCAAAGGCCAGGCTGTAATCAGTTGCAAACTCCCCTTTGAACACATACTGTGCAAGCTGCAGGGTCTGGTTCTTCTGGTCACTGATGATGACCAGGGGCATGGTAAAGTCATTCCAGCACCATAAGAAAGTCAGAATTGCCACTGTGGCATTCATGGGCTTCAGGGTTGGGAAAATGACCTTGTAAAACATCTGGAAGGTATTGGCTCCGTCAATGGTTGCCGCCTCATCAAGTGCTGTGGGAATGGACTTAACATAGCCGGAATACAAAAATATATTCATAGGAAGACCCATGACAATATAAAGTATGATCAGTCCCGGTACATTATCCATGTGGAAAAAGCTCACCTGTTTTACCAGTGGCAGCATGATAATGTTAAATGGGATAAACATAGCGCTGATCAAAAAATAATAGATAAAATCATACAGCTTCTTTCCCCTGTTTCTTGTAATGGCAAATGCCATAAAGGAGTTGGTCACAATGGTTCCCGCAACAGATACCACGGTGATGATCAGCGTATTTCTGAATGTAACGAAAAAATTCGTCTTTTCAATAGCAGTCAGAAAGTTCTCAAAATGCAGTTTGTTGGGAAATGCCAGCACGGACTGCGCGATCTGCTCCGGTGTCTTCAGGGCGATCACCACGGTGATATATAGCGGAAATAAAATAGTAACCGCCGCAAGCGCAAACAGAACCACTGTAAGTACGGTATTGTTTTTCTTGTTCTTCAACATATCCTACGCCTCCCTTTTCTCTAAAACTCTTGTCTGGAACAGTGAAATCACAGCTATGACAATGAAGAAGATCACTGCATTGGCTGACTGGTATGCATACTGGGCACCGGAAAATCCCTGTTTGTAAATGAGTACGGATATGGACTGTGTGGAAGTGCCCGGACCGCCGTTTGTCATGGCTATGATCTGGTCAAATACCATGAGGAAGTTCTTCACACAGAGCACCATATTGATGGTAAAAAACGGTGCGATCAGCGGGAATGTCATCTTCCAGAAAGTCGTCCATCTACCAGCTCCGTCGATACTGCTGGCCTCATAGATATCGGTATCCACAGTCTGCAGGCCTGACATATAAATAATAGTATTAAAGGCTACTGCCTGCCATACTCCCACTACCAGAATACCAATCCAGGCCAAATTCTCCTGCCCCAAAATATTAGTGCTTAAAAAACCAATTCCCATTTTCTGTCCCAGGTCAGGCAGTACATTGGAAAAAATAAAGTTGAACACAAAGCTGACGATCAGTGCACTCAGCATATAAGGCAGGAAATAGACGGCCTTCAGTGCATTTTTGCATTTGATCTTTGCGTTGAGCGCAAGTGCCAGCAAAAGGCTTATGACATTGACCAGTATGGTGGCACAGATTGCATATTTAAATGTGAACTTGTAGGCATCTCCGATCGCCTCATCGCCCCACAGTTTCAGATAGTTAGTAAGACCCACAAAATCCCAGGTTCCGTATCCCTTCCAGTCTGTAAAGCTGTAGAAGATCCCTTTTAAAAAGGAAAATGTGTGAAAGGTGAAAAACAGTACCAGCATTGGTATGATGATCACCATATAAGCTCTGTTCTTTTTCATGATTCATCCCCCTAAAAACTGTTGTATTTGTCGTATTCTTTATCCAGTTTCTTTAAAAATCCTTCCACATCCCCCTGTTTGCTCACAAAGGTCTGCAGGGTCACTGTGAAATCAAAGCCCGTGGGATAATAATGGTCTGCAAAGTCCCCGATATTTCCCTGGGCAAACTTATCTGCAACACCTGCCACACTGACATTATCCTGCACCACAGTATCCACAGACGGGAACGCAAACTGGTCTTCTATATATGCCTTTACCTTTTCATCCCGGAAGATAAAGCTTATAAAATCCTTTGCCAGTTCCTCCTCTTTGGTGTCTTTATATATGGTGGGCATCACATCAATACCTGAAATGATGGCATTTTTATTTTCATCGTTGGTCACCGGCAGGGCAAACATATCAAGATTCACTTCAGGATTTGCTTTCTGAATATTGGGTATCGCCCAGTTTCCCTGGAACATCATGGCTGCCTTGCCGTTGGCAAAGTCAATATTTCCGTCATCGTATCCTTTTCCAAGAAGGTCCTCCTGGCCATACTGGATGAGTGTAAGAATCTTTTCCGCTGCCTCCTCATGGGTACCCAGGAAAGTGGTCTTCCCCTCTCTTCTGTCAAGGAAAAAGTCCATTCCGGCCAGGTCATATGTCATCGGGATCCAAAGCGGCCCGCCTGTCCAGGAATCCTTCAAAGTGAAATAAAAGGGCTGTATCCCAGCGTTTTTCAGTTTCTCACACACATCCATCAATTCATCCCAGGTCCCGGGGATCTCAAGCCCCTGTTCCTTAAAGATATCCACATTGTAGATGATACCCTCTGCATTTGTGGCGTAAGGCAGGCCGTAGAGCTTCTCCTCCTGATCAGGATTCAGGTTGTAAACCTGCTCTTTGTAGGCTTCCTTAATCCTGTCAGCCTCCTCCATATCACTTAAATCCATAAGGATTTCCGCCTCGGACATATCCCGGAAGGTCATATCCCCTCCCATAAAAATAATATCCGGCACACGGTTCTTGGTCAATTTAGTCCTAAGCACGGTGGAAGCATCCGGCGGAGAGTTAAATTCAATGGTCACATCAGGATTCGCCTGTGTGTATTCATCAATAAAAGACTGTAGGATTGCCTGGTTCTCCATCTTTGTAGAAAAAATCTCCAGGTGGTTTTCTTCCTTTTTCCCGCAGCCTGTCATCAGCAGTGCACAGCCAGCAAGAGCTGCAGCGGCTAACAATCTGTTTTTCATATGTTTCTCCTTTCACTCAGCAAAAACAAAAGACGTTTTGCGCAAAACCTTTTCTATCTGTCACAAATTATAGCAACAAGATAGAATCTGCACAATAGGTTTTGCGCAAAACGTCTTTTTATACAACAAGCACTTGTCTTTTTTGTAGAAATTTACTACAATCTTTTTCGTTTGACCGAATCCCGAATCACCACTTCTACGGGAAGCCTCTCTTGTCCTTTGAATTCCTCCCCCTGAATGAGACTTGTCAGTCTTTTCACGGCCTCCTGCCCTTTCTTCATGATATTCTGGCGGACTGTGGTAATCTCCGGTCTGCAGATCTCCGCATAGGGACTGTCATCAAATCCGGCCACAGACACATCCCCGGGAATCTCAATCCCCTTATCCTGCAGAAAATGAATAGCCTCCAAAGCGTAAAAGTCTGAAGCAAAAAAGAGCACGTCACGGCTCTTCAGCTCCTCCAGATTATCCTCCAGCCATGCCTTCCGCAGCTCCCTGTTCTCCGGCATGATCTTTCGCCCTGCCAACGCACCTTTCGCTCCGTATTCCCCTACAGCTCTCTGTACGCCCAGCCACCGCTCATGGTCCACGCCCACGTCATTGTCCGCAAGGAAGAGGATATCTTTATGCCCCTCCTCCGCCAGGAACCTTCCCATTGCATAGCCGCCCTCAAAATCCTGCAGACCGATATTGGCAACCTTTTTTTCTCCATAATAATTGTCAATGCTCACAAGGGGAATCTGACATTTCTCACTCAGTTCCAGGTTTTCCTCTGAGGACAGCCCAAGAGTGATAAGCCCTTCCACTTTCCAGGTAGCCGCCAGTTTCCAGCTCTCCTCCTGGGAATTTGCCAGGTGGAAAAGCATATAATAATTTTGTCTGTAAATCTCCAGTTCCAGAGAGTTGAGTATAACACTGGTGAACGGGTCTGAGGCAATGCTCCTGCGCTTCCCCTCTCTCTCCCCGATCAGCACACCGATCAGCCTGGAACGGTTTTCTGCCAGCATCAGGGCACTCATACTTGGAATGTACTGGTTCTTTTCCAGAATCCTCTGGATCTTGTCAATATTGGCCTTGGAGACCTTCTTCGTATTTCCATGAATAACATTAGAGACAGTGGTTGGACTTACCCCGGCCTCTCTTGCGATATCTTTTATCCTAACCATATGTAAAATTCCTTATACCCTTCCAGTAATTCTATATTTTCATAAATCCTGACACGAATTTGAGAAGCAGATTGGAATCATAGAGCCACTTTGTAATGTGATTCTCCTTTGCCATCTCCACAGCCGTTCTTCCCCAGTCTGTACTCCAGAACAGAGTAATGACAAGAAAAAACACCCAGACAATGAGCAGTCCCTGAATGCATCCTGCAGCAGCTCCCCCGGTCCGGTTCAGCAGACTCAGCACCGGCAGACTGAAGATACTGTCAAGGGCCGCCACCGCAAACTGCAGAATCAGGGAAATCACAAAAAATGTCACCAAGAATGACAGACTGTTGACGATCATGTGGGCAATAGAGGAGGACAAATATCCGGCAAAAACATCCGCCAGAGAACTTCCGTAGGACTCCCCGCTCTCCTTCAAAATACTTTTCATACTCTCCGGAAGCGGCAGCTTTTCAATGAACACTGTCTGGTCCTGCTCTCCCAGTTCTCCCTCCAGCCCAGCGGCTATGGATTCACTGCATTTTTCCTCGATCGTATCATAGATTGGCGTTTTCTCCTCCACAAAATCAACTACATAGGGGTTCAAAAAATAGACCAGCACTATGCTCACAAGGATAGAGAACATAGCCGCAACGGTCCGGATAAACCCTCTGCGTATACCATTCATAATACATAACACAAATACGGCAAGTACAATAATATTAAGCCAATTCATAATTTTCTCCTGTGTTGAAACCATGTAACTGTGAAGGTACTGAACAGTTACAAATCCATCAGATAAACGAAGCTGCCGCATATACGCCGGCAGCTCCCACATCACTTTATCTATTTTAATTTAATTGTCTTGATACCATTCTCAGACACCAGAATATACCGGTTGGAATCCATTTTAAAAATATCTTTAATAACACCTTCGTCCATATTTCCATTGAACTTCTCAATTCCGCTCATGGAGTACATGGACACCTGGCTGTCATTGTTCATAATGATCATATCATCACTGATACGAATATTTTTATATTCCATATTAAAACTGCGGCTGAATTTTTCTTTTCCGGAAAGGTCATAAACTGTCATTGTGTACTTCTCATCCTTTCCGCCGCTTTTAAAGACAAGCCCCACATATTTTTCATTATAAAATGTGCTGACTATGTCTGTCTTTATTTCTTTTTTGGTCTTCTCCTTTGGCACGCTGCTTCCCTCATATATGGAGAATCCATCATCCCTGAAAGCCGCAGAAACATTGCCGTCCAGATATACCACCTGCGGAACCACTACACCCTCATATGTAAATCCGGCAACTATATTGTCAATCTCGCCCTGCCCTTCATCCCCAAAATTATAAAAGGCCACATAACTGGTTGTCTGCCCATCCTCCACATAGAGATAGGAGATCATGATCAGCTTTCCGTCGGGGGAAACTGCCAAATCCACCGGATATCCGGGGCTGTCTATTCTAGTCTGGTTTTCTGCGATCAGACTGCCGTCCGTGGCGTAGAAATCAATCCATGTCTTCTCTCCGTCCTGGAGAATGGCTGCCACGACACCACTTTTTGCTACCCTTGCCTTGAGGATCGGCATACTGGTCTCCACAGCGCCCACGGGGGCTTCTTTCTTAAAAATATACATCAGTGTGCCTTCCTTGTCAGCCACCACTGCTGTCTCGTCCCGGACATCTGCCACAGGGTTTGTCATCTCATAACTCTGTTTCCAGACTGTCTCCTGCTTCTGGTCCAGCAGCGACGCGCCGTCTGAGGCGTACTTGAGTACACAATCCCCAAGCTGGACATAACCGGCTGACTGCACATCCTCATTCTTGGCTGAGGACTGTACGGAATACTTGTGATAAGTCCTGCGCTGGATCACCACCACCGCCATAATGATGACAGCTATGACCACCAGGGCAGCCACCAGTATGCGCTTTAGCTGCTGTCGTCTGCGTCTGTGGGACTTTCTTTTATGGCCGGAGGCGGGTCCGGCTTTTTTAGAACTGCTCATATTTTCTCTTTTCTCGTTTGTCTTATTGTCTTCCATTCACTCTTCCTTATCGAATCTGTAACTGTTTTTGGCTATTATAGCACAAAATTCTACGGGAGTAAAATTTTTTGTCCCGGGAAAATAAAATCTTCCGGTGACAGGCCGTTTAAAGCACAGATATCTTTAATTTTGGAGCTGCTTCCATAATATCTCATACTGATACTTGTGATGGTGTCGCCCTCGTGAATGGTGTAAGACTGGTGCGTGGAGCCTGCTGCCTGGCTGGAATCCTCATCATCGCCGTCCTTCTGTTCTTTCTCACCGTCTGTACTGCCTTTGCTGTCAGACTGGGTGTCTGGTTTGGTATCTGGTTTGGATGTGTCCTTGTCGCCGGCATCCGCCTTTTCGTCTGCGGCGCTTTCATCCTGCCTGTTTCCATCCTCTGTCCCTGTCTGATCTTCCGGATTTTTCCGGCCGTCAGAAGCGGCATCCGCGGCATCGGCCGTATTATCTGCTGCCTCCGTATCTCCGCCGCTTTTTTCGGCATCTGTGCCTGCAGCATTGTGGTCCGCCCCGTCCTGACTGTCCTCTTTCTGATTCTCAGATACCAGGCCATTGACCGGCTTAGTCTCAACCAGTTCTTTGCCGCTGTTTTTTTCATCCAGCTTGGAGATTACCGTCTCCGTGTTTTTCAGCTTGTGATAATCATTGAGATACAGGACTCCAACAGCCAGTACAGCCACCATCATACACACACTGGCAGTCTTGAACACAGGAGTATTCTTTGTCTGTTTATTTCCTTCAGACTTCACCTCCACCTTTTTCCGGAAGGTCTTTACTGCCTGGTCGCTGACCTGCTCACTCTTTGTCTCGGCCTTGTCATTCTGGGCCACGAGAAAATTCTGCATAGGCTCATTTTTTTCATAATAGATGTAAAAGCCCGGCTGTCTGGACAGTTCCCCGTCCTCGTATCGGTAAAATGCTTCTTCTTTTTCAAGGGGTTCCATCACCATGAGAACCTTGTCATTGCCGCCGAAATGATCCAGATGGGTCCGGCAGATGACTTCGTGAAGTTCCATGGAGCATCCCGGAATGGACAGATACCATCCCACAATTTCCTGATCCGGAAAATATTCCTTGTTCTTCTCATACACGTGATTCCAGATTTCCCTGGTAAAGGAAAGGTGTTCTTCAGTAATTTCCATGTCAGGAAGCACAACAGCACTTTTCACAAAAAGGTAGGAAACGCCGTCTTTCCAGTTGGCCTGTCCCAGAAGAATTGCTGCTTTTCCTTTGGAAGAATTCCCGGAAGAGATTCTACAAAGGTAAGTGTACGCATAATCTTCTATATAGATTTTTTGTGTTTCGTTGACTTCTCCTATCTGGCGTATGTTGTTGGGGATGCGGAAGAATCCTTCGTTTCCCTCAGGCTTTTGTTTTTCTTTTTCGTAGACTATTTCTATCATAAAGATTCACCCCTTTGGGCAACAGGATAGCATGAAAAGTCTGCGAAATTTAGCGGATTAGGAAAGGTACATGCCTTTTTTTAACGACAAACATCCCGTTAAAAAGACAGGATAAAGAGAGGTAAAAACGGACAAAATAGGGGAAAGAAAGGATGGATAAAAATATGGACACACACCTTGATACGCCCGTTTACTATATTGAAGGCCGCACAGACCGGGCCGGTAATAAGATCGGCTCCCTGCTCACCGAACTATACGCCAAATCCGACAGCAATTTTGAAGAACTGGTCTTCCTCTGCATTGGAAGTGACCGCATCACCGGCGACAGCCTTGGACCGCTCATAGGCCACCGCCTGGCAAAAGAACATCTGAACCGCTGCTGTATATACGGCACCCTTGCCAATCCTGTCCATGCCTTGAATCTCCAGGAGACTGTGGAATCCGTAAAAAAAGAACACCCCAACAGCCTGACGGTAGCCATTGACGCCTCCCTGGGATCCAAAAAGCACCAGGGGTTTGTCACTGTGGGACAAGGCTCCCTGGAACCGGGCCTGGGAGTAAAAAAGAAGCTGCCCCCTGTAGGTGACATATCCATTACCGGAATCGTCAATCTGTCGGGAGCATTTGAACACTTTCTACTGCAGACAACCCGCCTGTCCACTGTCATGGAACTGGCGGATGCCATTGTCTCAGGAATCCTGGTAGCGCACCGTCAATACTTCGGCACGCGCCGCCCTTCTCTTTTGGCTTTCTTCCATCCGGAGGAGGAACGCCGGCGCAGCTTGACAAAATTAACCCCGCTGTCCGCAGAGTCCGCGGCTGCCAAGCCGAAGGGAAGCTGATAATCCTGGTAATGATAGTCTTCTCCGAAGACCTTTTTCATCAGCCGTTTTGCCATATAATAGATTCCCCTTGGGAACCAGGCCCGGTAATAATATCTGCCGATCTCACAGGTTCCGCAGTATTTATCCGTCAGGGTAATGATCCATGTCTCTCTGTGCATGGGCGGAACCGGGGTTACAGGAAACATATGCTTTAAGATCATTTCCTCTTCCAGCTTGTTGAGCTGGAAGTATTTTTTTGCGTTGTGCAGAGCCGCATGGGGATGGGTCATGGCATGAACCGGATCACCTGTCTTTTTCCTGTGCCCTCTCCAGTCGTAGAGAAATAAATCGTGCAGCATCCCGGCTCTGGCTGCTGACTTGGCGTCCAGGCCGAAAAATTTGCAGATCCGGAAATTATAGTAGGCCACATTAAGGCAGTGCTGGTAACAGCTTGTCTCACAGTGATGGGGATAATCCTTCATCCTAAGCACATAAGGGTGATGGACCAAATCCTTAATGCACTCATAAAACTCTTCATTCCCTGCATCCTTCACCGTGCTCGCACGGGAGGAATCCCTCCTGAATAATCCCTTATGCTTCATATATTTTATACTCCTTTATACCCTTTGTGTGTCATGATACTGAATTCCGGGCGGCGCTTCGCCCCTCCTGTCATTACAAAAAGGGATGTCCCCAGCGGCGACATCCCTCACTTTAACCAGGTTTCTAACCTGATTGTAAAACATCTCTTATTTTTTGTAAAGGCCTATACGAGCGCCTTAGTATTTGTCCTATACGAATACCTTAGTATTTATCCTATATAAATACCTTAGTATTATCCTATATAAATACCTTAGTATTTATCCTATATAAATACCTTAGTATTTATCCTATATAAATACCTTAGTATTTATCCTATATAAATACCTTAGCATTTATCCTATATAAATACCCTAGTATTTGTTTTATACAAACGCTTTTACTTTAGCGTAAATGCCATTGGCATCTATGCCGTATTTCTCAAGCAGCTTCACAGCAGGGCCTGACTCGCCAAACACATCGTTAATGCCGATTCTCAGCATTTTTGTAGGTGCTTTCTCACTCAGAACCTCGGCAACCGCTCCACCCAGTCCGCCAACTACGGAATGTTCCTCCACGGTCACTACTTTGCCTGTCTCCTGCGCCGCTTTCACGACCAGCTCCTCATCCAGAGGTTTGATGGTGTGGATGTTGACTACTTTGGCGTCAATTCCGTCAGCAGCCAGCTTCTCAGCAGCAGCCAGAGTTTCACTTACGCAGAGACCTGTGGCAAAGATCGTCACATCCCTGCCCTCTCTTAAAACGATACCTTTTCCGATTTCAAATTTATAATCTGGCTTGTCATTGATGACCGGGACAGCAAGGCGTCCGAACCGGAGATATACAGGGCCTTCATGCTGATATGCAGCTTCAACCGCTGCTCTTGCCTCAACGTCGTCAGACGGGTTCAGGATAACCATCCCCGGAATTGTGCGCATCAGGGCCATATCCTCGTTGCACTGATGTGTCGCGCCGTCCTCCCCTACAGAGATACCAGCATGGGTAGCACCGATCTTAACATTCAAATGAGGATATCCGATGGAGTTGCGCACCTGCTCGTAAGCACGGCCTGCAGCGAACATGGCAAATGTGCTGGCAAATGGGATTTTGCCTGTGGTGGACATACCTGCTGCAATGCCCATCATATCGCACTCCGCAATACCACAGTCAATATGACGCTCCGGAAATGCTTTCTGGAATGTACCGGTCTTTGTAGCACCTGCCAGGTCAGCGTCCAGGACTACCAGGTTGTCATATTTCCTGCCTAACTCTACTAATGCGTTTCCATAGCTTTCTCTGGTTGCGATCTTCTTTACTTCTGACATAATGCTTCACCTGCCTTTTCCAAATCTGCCATAGCGATTTCATATTCTGCATCATTGGGAGCTTTTCCATGCCATCCGGCAGAATTCTCCATAAAGGAAACCCCTTTGCCTTTCACGGTCTTCATGATAATGGCAGTGGGCATTCCTTTTGTCTCTCTTGCTTCCTGAAACGCTGCATCAAGCTGGTCAAAGTCATTGCCGTCCGCAACATTGATCACATGGAAGTTAAATGCTTCAAATTTTTTGTCAATCGGGTACGGAGAACAAACATCTTCAATGCTTCCGTCAATCTGAAGTCCATTGTTGTCCACAACCACTACCAGGTTGTCCAGTTTTCTGAATCCGGCAAACATAGAGGCTTCCCAGACCTGGCCCTCCTGGATCTCACCGTCACCAAGCAGTGTATAAACACGGTAATCCGCGCCGTCCATCTTAGCGGACAATGCCATGCCTACTGCTGCGGAGATACCCTGTCCCAGGGAACCGCTGGACATATCAACGCCCGGGATATGTTTCATATCCGGATGCCCCTGCAGGTAAGAACCAAGATGGCGCAGAGTCTTCAAATCTTCCACCGGAAAATATCCTCTCTGTGCCAGAGTGGAATAAAGGCCCGGCGCTGTGTGCCCTTTCGAGAGCACAAAACGGTCACGGTCTGCCTTCTTTGGCTCTTTTGGGTCAATATTCATCTCCTGGAAATACAGATAAGTAAATAAATCTGCTGCTGATAATGAGCCGCCCGGATGTCCGGCTTTTGCGGAATGGACAGCAGTCACGATGCCTTTGCGGACTTCGTTAGCCGTCTTCTGAAGTTCTAACTTGTTCATTTCTTCCTCCTGATTGTTTGTTCTACGTTCGGGAGCCTGACCGGCTTCCCGCACAATATTATAACAGTTATATTATTCGCCAAAAACTGCAATGTAGTCTTTCTGGAATTTTTCAATACCCTGGTCTGTCAGAGGATGTTTTGTCATCTGCTCCAGAACCTTGTAAGGTACGGTTGCAATGTCTGCACCGGCAAGAGCGCAGTCTGTCACATGCATTGGATGACGGACACTTGCTGCGATGATCTCTGTTTCAATACCTGCAACCTGGAAAATCTCTACGATCTCACTGATCAGATCCGTACCGCATACGGAGATATCATCCAGTCTGCCCAGGAACGGAGAAACATAAGTTGCACCTGCTCTTGCTGCCAGAAGTGCCTGGTTGGATGTAAATACCAGTGTAACGTTGGTTTTGATACCCTCTGCATTCAGGACTTTAACTGCCTTTAATCCCTCTGTGGTCATAGGGATCTTTACGATCATGTTGGGATGGATGGCTGCGATCTCGCGTCCCTCTTTGATCATCCCTTCCGCGTCTGTTGTTGTAGCTTTCACTTCACCGCTGATCGGTCCGTCTACGATAGAAGCGATCTCCTTGATAACCTCATTGAAGTCACGTCCTTCTTTTGCGATCAGGGATGGGTTTGTGGTCACTCCACAGATGATCCCCATGTCATTTGCCTTGCGGATGTCTTCTACATTTGCAGTGTCGATAAAAAATCTCATAATTCTTCCTCCCGTTCAAAACCTTTGCTTTGTTTTTTGATACACTCAGTTTACTCCATAAAACAATCCTTCGCAAGCGCTGTTGCTTTTATAAATAATTTTTTCTATTAATAAACCGGATTTTTATTAATCATTTTCAGCAATATAAGAAATCGGAACTTGTCCAATCCTATATTTTTTCACAATTCACTTTCTATTTTATTACTAATAGCAATACGGAATTCATTTAATTTATTTTGTTTTTTTCTTCTTTTTCTGCTTTTGTTTTACATAACCTGTTGTTTTGCGCACGATCAGCTTAGGTTCATACTCAATATGATAGATACTGGTAGGCTCACTGTCAGAATATGTATTCAGGAAAGATTCAATCTTACGCATGATAATATCGCAGGCATCCCGCCCCTTGAGCGGTACAAAGTGTTCAATGCTGGTGAGTGACATAGGCGACATACCGGAGAATATAATGTTGTCGCAGCCAATCACTGACACATCACCGGGAATCTTATATTTTTCTTCCTGGAGAGCGTCTATGATTCCAAAGGCCATCATATCATTCAGCCCAGCAAATGCAGTCACCTTCTTTGGACCAGCCAAAAGTTCTTTTGTCAGGTTGTATCCCATCCTGTATTCCGAATCAATGCTCGGAAGCTGGTCATCCAAAGCGTCGTCAGCTGCTTTGATGATAACATGGCCTCCCAGACCTTCTTTTTCATATTCCTCCACAAATCCCGCCACACGTTTTGAACGCTGCTGCTGTCTCTTTGTAAGAGGCGGCGCGATAAACGCCACATCCCGATGCCCCAGGTCCAGCAGATGTCTCGCCATAAGGCTTCCCACCTTGGTGTTGTCCTGGTTAATGGCATCCACTTCCACCCGTTCCCTGTTGCTTATAATGACAAGGGGGATTTTCTTCGCCAGCTCCTCCACCTGCTGCATGTACACAGGACTGGGGTTAAAGGTGTAGATAATACCTGCCGGGATCACTGTATGCATCATCTTTAGGTACTGCTCCTCCAGCTTTAACTCCCTCTGGGTATCGCAGGTGAAGACCGCGTATCCTTTTTCCTTGGCTACTTTTTCAATTCCCTGGAGAAGCATGACATAATAAGGGTTTGTGAGAGTTGGGCAGAAGACTATGATCAGTCTGCTGTTTCCGGCATCCTTTCTGGGACGTCTCTTTGGTATGTTGTATCCCATTTCCCTGGCAGTCTGCTCCACCTTCTGAATCGTCTCTTTTGAGAAGGAGACATTGTACTTTTTATTCAGTATCATGGATACCGTAGCCTGAGAAACTCCTGCCGCTTTTGCGATATCCGTGGACGTCACTTTCTTCTTCATGTTAAAGCTCCTATAGTTCTACCCTTCCCTCCAGTGCCCGAAGCAGGGTTACCTCGTCAATATATTCCAGGTCACCGCCTACCGGAACGCCGCTGGCGATACGGCTCACCCGGATTCCGGAAGGCTTCACAAGCTTACTGATATACATGGCTGTGGTTTCGCCTTCCAGGCTGGAATTGGTGGCAATGATCACCTCCTCAATGTCATCCTGGGAAAGACGCTGCATCAGCTCTTTTAACTTAATGTCATCCGGACCGATGCCCAGCATAGGGGAAATTGCACCGTGCAGCACATGGTACACACCGTCGTATTTCCCGGTCTTCTCATAGGCTGCCAGGTCCCTGGTGTTCTCCACCACCATGATGACTTTCCGGTCCCTTCTTGGGTTATTGCAGATCGGGCAGATTTCCTGGTCTGTCAGGGTGTAGCAGTTTTTACAATACTGTACATTGGCCTTGGCATTCACAATGGAAGCGGAAAGCTGCTCCACCTGGTCCTTGGGCATATTCAGAATATGGAATGCCAGGCGCTGGGCTGATTTTGCCCCAATGCCCGGCAGACGGGAAAGCTGCTCAATTAATTTATTGATATGACTGCTGTAGTATTCCAATATTTTTCACCTCTGTGGCATACCGCCGTTTAAAACGGGAATCCACCGCCAAGGCCCCCAAGACCCCCTGTGAGCTTAGACATAAGGGCAGCGGACTCCTCCTCCATCTTGCGGAGGGCTTCATTGGTGGCTGCCATGATCAGGTCTTCCAGCATCTCGATATCATCCGGGTCAACGACTTCCTCAGCCAGTTTTACCTTTGTGATCTCCTTCTTGCCCGAAATGGTCACTTCCACGGCTCCGCCGCCTGCTGCTGCGGTAAATTCTTTCTCCTCCAGTGCCTTCTGGTTCTCCTCTGCCTGACGCTGCATTTTCTGCGCCTGCTTCATCAGATTATTCATATTACCGGGCATTCCCATTCCCGGAAATCCTCCTTTTTTTGCCATGTTCAAATCCTCCTATTCTTCCTCTTCCATTTCTTCTACTACAACATCCATATGGATGTTCTGTTCGATCAAATCATCTACGGAGATCGAAGCAAGCCCTGCGGGTCCTTTATGTTCCCCGCCTGCAAGCAAAAGTTCGATCTCCACACTCTTTCCTGTTTTTTTCCGGATGATCTCTTTGAGCATGGGTATGGTATCCGGATTGTCCATGCAGATTTTTGCCTGGAAGTTCCCAAACTCCACATACAGGACAGGCTCCCCTGTATTGCCGTTGTACTTTGGCGTGGAGGTGAGCAGCATCTGCTGCAGAAACCCTCTCGTCTCCCGCACAATGGAATTCCAGTTCTTCTTAATATACTGCAAATCCTCCGGCGCTGCTTTCTCAGGCTTTGCCTCAGGTTCCGCCGGCATACCCTCCGGTTTTGTGTTCCGGACAGCATCTACAGTCTGGGAAGCATATCCCTCCGCCTGCGCTGTCCCTGTCATTACAACACCGTTCTCCAGCTTCTCCTCCAGTACCCGGATTCTGTCAAAAAGAGAATCCAGGTTGGTCTCCATAACCGGCTGGCACAGCTTGATCAGCGCGATCTCCACCAGCACCCGCTTCTGGGATGCGTAGCGTATCTGGTTGGACAGTTCAGAGAAAATACGGATGTAGCGCATCAATGTCTCCGCATCCAGCATCCGGCCCTCTTCCTTCAAAAGCTCCATGTTCTCCGCAGACACATCCACAGCCTCCTCCGGCGCGTCGGAAGTCTTTACCAAAAGCAGGTTGCGCAGATACCAGATAAAATCCGCCACAAACTGCCCCAGTTCCCTTCCCTGGATGATCAGATCCTCCAGTGTCCTGATCGCCCCTGCAGTGTCCTGTTTTACTACAAGACGGAGCAGCCGGCTGAACACCTGGGTGTCCACAGCCCCCAGTACCTCCAGGGCTTTTTCGTAGGTCAGTGTCTCACCCAGATAAAAGGCAATACACTGGTCCAGCAGGGAGAGCGCATCACGCATGGAACCGTCCGCCGCCTTTGCTATATAGCGGATGGCCTTCTCCTCCACGTCTGTGCCTTCCTTATCCATCAGCTCCTTAAGCCTTGCGGCTATGGTGTCCACGGTAATACGTTTGAAATCATAGCGCTGGCATCTGGACAAAATGGTGATCGGAATTTTGTGGGCCTCCGTGGTGGCAAGAATGAAGATAACATAAGAAGGAGGTTCCTCCAGTGTCTTTAACAGTGCATTAAACGCTCCTGTGGACAGCATATGAACCTCATCTATGATATATACTTTATAACGTCCTTTTGCAGGACGGTAGGCCACTTCTTCACGGATCTCACGAATGTTATCGACGCCGTTGTTGGACGCGGCGTCGATCTCTATTACATTCATGGAGGTCCCTGCATTGATCGCCTGGCATGTCTCGCATTGGTTGCAGGGGCTTCCGTCTACCGGATGTTCGCAGTTTACCGCCTTTGCCAGTATTTTGGCAATGGTAGTCTTACCTGTACCACGGGTGCCGCAGAAAAGATAGGCATGCCCGATCCTGTCTGCCTTCATCTGGTTCTTCAATGTGGTTACAATGTGTTCCTGCCCCTTTACATCTTCAAAATCCTGGGGGCGGAACTTCCGATACAGAGCAGTATAGCTCATGAAAATTCTCCTTTTTCAGTTAATCCCCGAAGCTTATACCGATCCTCTTTGCAGCTTTGATCAGCTGGTCCTCCGGAGATACCATCTTCAGTTTGCCGGCGCATTCCTGAAGCGGGACTTTTTTTATCTTGCCGTTGACGATTCCCACCATGTAGCCGTATTCATCTTTTAAGATCAGGCCTGCGGCTGCAGAACCCATATGGGTGGAGAGCACCCGGTCATACGGGCATGGACTTCCGCCTCTCTGCATATGTCCCGGAATGGTAATGCGGATATCCAGATCCAGCTTTTCCTTTAATTCTGCTTCCAGTTTATAGGAAACGGACGGATATTTCTTTGCATTTTCTTCCATCTTTTTCTTCAGCTCTTTTTTGGGAAGTGCTGCGTCTTCTTTGGAAACCGCGCCTTCCGCCACTGCCAGGATCGTAAAGCCTTTTCCGGCTCTGTTCCTCTTCCTGACTGCGTCAGCTATTTTATCAATATCATATGGGATTTCAGGAATCAGGATAATGTCAGCGCCGCCTGCAATACCTGCGTGCAGGGTCAGCCATCCTACTTTATGTCCCATGACCTCCACAATAAAAATACGGCTGTGGGATGCTGCCGTTGTGTGGATGCAGTCGATTGCCTCTGTGGCAATATTCACTGCGCTCTGGAATCCAAATGTCATATCGGTTCCCCAGATGTCATTGTCTATGGTCTTGGGAAGGTGGATGATATTCAGTCCCTCTTCTCTCAGCATGTTGGCTGTCTTCTGGGTTCCATTGCCTCCCAGGATCACCAGACAGTCCAGACGCAGCTTGTAATAAGTCTGCTTCATAGCTTCAACCTTATCAAGCCCTCTGTCATCCGGTACACGCATCAATTTAAAAGGCTGGCGTGAGGTACCCAGGATCGTACCGCCTCTTGTGAGGATTCCTGAGAAATCCTTGGCTGAGAGCATTCTGTAATCCCCGTATATCAATCCTTTATATCCATCATCAAAACCGTAGACCTCCAGGTCGTCCAGATTGGAAGCTAAACCTTTCACAACGCCGCGCATGGTAGCATTGAGTGCCTGACAGTCACCGCCGCTTGTTAACAAACCGATTCTCTTCATAAATATTTCACATCCCATCTTATGATATAGTGTTTACTAAAATACACATGCTGAGTTTAAAAGGTAAACTCAGTTTGTTCTGCCAATTCCTCTCCCACTAATGGCGGATGGGAGCCTCCTCGCATTTGGGGTGCATGAATCACTCACCTGCATCCATTATAGCTTATTTTATTTTCTATCACAACTCAAAATTTTCTTTTTGGCAAATGTGCCGCCTCAGGGTTTATCACTGGAAAATACCGGAACTGCAGTGCCAAAGTCTTTTTCTGTGTTTTTTACTGTGAGCTGGAAGACCACATGGTCATTTGGCGGCAGTTGTGCAAGTTTAAGGGGCGTCTGCAGGGCCTGTCCGCTGCTGTACAAAGTACCGGCCTTTGCCAGCTCCCACGTGATGCCCTCTGCTGCCTGCATGGTAAAGTAGTATGCCTCCTCTTCCTCCCCTGTATTCCAGATGGAGAATACCTGGCTCCTCTCCTCCCCGGGTTCCATATCTTCAAAAGATAGGAAAGGCTGTTCTGTGACAACGAACTCCGGCTGGTCCGGGAGCACCTCTACGTTTTGCGGTTCGTTTTGCAGAACTGCTGCCTCTATTTTTTTGCTCCCGCTCATTTTCGGAAATCTTCCGGTGGCGGTATAGGGCATGGTCTGGCTTGCAACGGCGCACAGAACCCATAATATAATCTTTTTTCTTCTCATATACTTGTCCTCCTTTTATATTTTATGCATAAGAAGGAAGTTTATTGCATAAAAAGAAAACGGACAGGTATGCGGCCTGTCCGTTTTCTTTCGTTGAGGAATTCAAATTACATTAACACATTTATGGTCGATATTTATTATACTACACTTCTCTGCTTTTGTAAAGTGCGGTACCAAATTTTTTTCCTTTCTTTTTCATTGACAAACCGTTCAAAAACCGATATACTTTTAGATACCGTGCAGCCGGGGAGATAGCGGTGCCCTGTACCTGCAATCCGCTACAGCAGGGGTGATGCCAAATCTGAGGGGCTTTCTTTGCGGAGCTGCCCTTTATAAGTGGCGCTGACGTCTGGGTCTTGCGCAACAGAACTCTACGAATCGTGTCAGGTCAGGAATGAAGCAGCACTAAGTAGAATCTTCTGTGTGCCGTGAGGGTGCCTGGGCCGAGTTAACTGTAGAGGTAACGTCCGTGAAGGGGTTTCGAGGTGCGGCGCACGGTGAAAAAGAATAGAATAACCTCCACTGTATCGTCATAAGATGAAAGAGACGATTACAGCGGAGGTTTTTTTGATGAGTTATTGGATGATGCACATAATGGATGCCTACGGGTACCTGGGGATCGCTCTCCTGATCCTGGTTGAGAACCTGTTCCCCCCTATTCCTTCAGAAGTCATACTGACCTTCGGTGGTTTTATGACAACATATACAAAGATGAATATTATCGGTGTTGTGCTCTCCTCCACTGTGGGCAGTGTGTTCGGCGCCATTCTTCTGTACCAGATCGGCCATTTGGTCCCACAGGAAAAACTGGAGTCTCTTCTGGAAGGCAGAGTCGGAAAAATACTTCATTTTAAGCCTGAGGATGTGGGCAGCGCTATGGAATGGTTTGACAGCAAAGGAAACTACACGGTTCTCTTCTGCCGGTTTATTCCCATTGTGCGGAGCCTTATTTCCATTCCCGCAGGTATGGCTCATATGAATCTTGGTACTTTTCTGTCTCTGACTACAATCGGCAGTTTTATCTGGAACCTGGTACTTGTCACCCTGGGAGCCATTGCAGGAACTTCCTGGCAGAAGGCGGCTGAGTGCCTGGGCACTTATACCCAGGTGGCCCGTGTCGTGATTCTTGTCTTCGTTTTAGTCGGCATTTTAGTTTACATAAAAAGGCGTTTCCTTCAGAAATGAGGGAAACGCTTTTCTTAATTTCAATACTTTTACTTATTTCAGAACTTCCGCCAGTTTCCTGATATACTCAGGGGTAGTTCCGCAGCATCCGCCCACAATATCCGCACCGGCCTCTGCAAGGGTTTTCATATGCCTTGCAAATTCTTCCGCGCCCATGGAATAAACCGGATTTCCTTTTTCATCAATCACAGGCATCCCTGCATTCGGTTTTACAATGACAGGAATGCAAACTCTTTCCCTTATATTTTTCACAACCGAAACCAACTGGTCCGGGCCTGTGGAACAGTTAATTCCCACAGCATCTGCCCCCATCTGCTCCAAAGACTCCACTGCCTCATAAATATTTCCGCCAAAGAATAAACTGCCGTCAGATTCCACGGTCAGGGTACACATAACCGGCAACTCACACACCGCGGCAGCGGCATCCAACACCGCCATCACTTCGTCCACCCCCAGCATAGTCTCCGCGATCAGCAAATCCACACCTGCGTCCGCCAGAACAGTTATCTGTTCCTTGTATGCCTCAAATAATTCTTCATAAGGCACATCCTGCTTCCCGGTCGTAGTCAGGTCCCCTGCAACATAACACTGCTCACCCACTGCCTCCCTGGAAATGCGTACAAGTCCACGGTTCAGTTCGTCCACCTTATCTTCCAGCCCGTGATTGGCAAGGCTTATCCTGTTTGCTGAAAATGTGGGAGCATAGACCACCCGGGATCCTGCCTCGCGGTACTCTCTCTGCAGTTTCTGCAGCACCTGGGGATTTTCATATACCCACTGCTCTGAGCAGACACCTCTGGGCATTCCTTCTTTCATGAGATTGGAGCCTGTGGCTCCGTCTAAAAGCAATGTTTTGGCCTGCACCAGTTCTCTAAATTCCTGTTTTGTCATGACATTTCTCCTTTGCTTTTGCTTTTTCTTTCCTCAATTCCCGGAAGAAGCCGCTGAGCATAGCACTGCACTCTGCTTCCAGCACACCCCGTTCTACTTCTGTCTTATGGTTAAACCCATCCATTTCCAACAAGTTTAACACCGATCCGGCACACCCGGCTTTTGGGTTCATGCTGCCGATCACCACTTTATCAATTCTGGCCTGTACAATGGCGCCGGCACACATCTGGCAGGGTTCCAGTGTAACATACAGGGTACACCCCTCAAGCCTCCAGTCCCCCAGATTTTTGCTGGCCTTCCGTATGGCATTCATCTCCGCATGGGAGGTAGTGTTTCTATCAGTATTTCTTCGATTATAGCCTCTGGCTATTATTCTGCCCTCATATACGATCACACAGCCGATGGGAACCTCCCTCAGGGCGTAAGCTTTTTTCGCCTGCTTAATGGCTTCCTTCATATACTTCTCCTGTATATCCATCTCACGATCCGCCTTTCTGTATGATTTTAAATGCAGCAGTTCCGTGCACAGCTACTTTTGAATTATACTACACCCTGCTTTTGTAACGCAATAGTCAACAACATTCCCGTATCAAAGTCTTTCCCATTTCTTTCATAAATTCTTCAAAAATTTCAGAAAAGCTTTATGGTGCCGTCATAAATTACTCATATTTCTTGGATATACTGTAATTGTCAGCAAGGAGGACGGCCATAACAGCCCAACCTCAGAAAAAAGCCAACTGACTTATTTATATAGATTTTTCTTTTCCCTCCCTCTTTTGCCGGTACTTCGCAGAGTACCGGCTTTTTCCTGTCCTAAAATGCCTTTTGTTTCCTCTTCAGACTCTTTTTCATTATTTTTAAAATGTTTCAGAAAAGCTTTATATCCTTGTCACATATTCCTCACATTTACAAGTTATACTTTAATTGTTGTTGAAGAAGACAGCAGCTGCATTACAGTGATATATGTGGCTGCCGGGCTTCGCCTAATAAAACCAACTGACTTATTTTTATATAGATTTTTCTTTTCCCCCTCTTTTGCCGGTGCCTGCCAAGGTGCCGGCCTTTTATTTATGATCACAGGAGATCATCAAGCCCCTGCAGGGTAAAGAAAAAACCCGCTGGTCATGCGGGTTTCAGGCAGCGGAGACGGTGGGATTCGAACCCACGTGCCGGTTACCCGGCAACTTGATTTCGAGTCAAGCTCGTTATGGCCGCTTCGATACGTCTCCATACTTGTCCATTATAAAGCCCGGCAGCTTTCCGGTCAAGTATAAATATGAGTTTTCCCTGGTAAAAGCTCCCTGTGTATAGTAAAATATAAAGTATCAGCAAAGGACTTACTGTCCTGTCCAAACGATGCCTAAAGGGGGATTTTTATGCCAATCAATGGTTTTAACAAAACAACGCTTCTTGACTATCCCGGCAAAATAGCTGCCACCATTTTTCTGGGAAGCTGCAACTTCAGATGTCCCTTCTGCCACAACAGCGGGCTTGTCCTCTCACCCGGTGAACAGCCGGTGATTCCCATGGAGGACGTTCTTAAAGTTCTGAAAAAACGTCAGGGGATTCTGGAGGGTGTCTGCATCACAGGAGGCGAACCCACGCTGGACAAGGATATTTTCTGCCTCATTGATAAAATAAAAGAGCTTGGCTACCCGGTCAAACTGGATACCAACGGCTCCCACCCCTGGATTCTGAAAAAACTGATAAACAACAAAATGGTGGACATGGTTGCCATGGACATCAAATCATCCAAAGAATCTTATGCCAGGGTTGCCGGCAGTAAAAATCTGGATTTAAAGCCAATCTGTGAGTCCGTGGATTTCCTTATGTCCGGAAAGATCCCCTATGAATTCAGAACCACTGTAGTCAGGGAACTGCATACCCGGGAAGATTTCCGCTCTGTCGGAAAATGGCTTGCCGGGTGCAGTGCTTACTACCTCCAGGCCTATAAGGACTCCCCTGAAGTCATAAGGCCTGGATTCAACAGCTATTCTAAAAGGGATCTGGATTATTTCTGTCTTATACTGTCAAGAACGATTCCTGCGGTTTATATCAGGGGTGTCGATTAAACGGTACCAGTAGCCAAAACGCGGCGAGGAAGCTTTTCCCTGCGTTTTGGCCGCTTTAAAGTTGGGGAACCCAAACATGCCGGCCATGAGACATTCCTGCCTGTCGTAAACGCCCGGAACACCGAGTATGTACCGGCCGTCATCTCTTCTCCTTCCAAGGAGCAGATGATGATAGCGGTAATATCCATGCCTCAGGAAATTATTGTTCATAAGCCCTCTGTCTCTTCTTGCCAGGATCCGCAGCTCCGCAGGTGTTATCTGCCTGCAATCCACAATCTCCCCATCTGAAAACGGTGCAAATACGGCAGGCTGTCTGGCTGCCTGTGCAGACTGTTCATGAAGCTCTCCCGCTTCCGGTTTTTGTACCTTCTTTTTCGATACTTCTTTTTCCATTTCTCTCATGTTGCGGATGGCATCCTCATCCTGGTCCAGCTCTTCCAGAAGATTGATCTCATCTCCTTCATTTTCCCCCTCAGGGTTCCATGTGGTCTTTTCCGCTGCATCTTCATCGTCAGCAGCCTCAATCCGCATTCCGCCGTTTGGATACTGGTCTCCCCCGAAGATTTCATTATTGATAGTTTCCCGATACAGCTCTTCCTCCGTGTAAGGCGGCATATCCGTATCCGGAATGGTGGTGTCCATATTCCGTTCTGTCTCTATGGCATTCCTGCCACCTGTAGGCGGTTCCGGGGACCGCGCTGCGTTTTCTGTCTCAGGGGAAAATACCGCCGCATCTTCCCGTCCGGTCTGTTCCTCCTGCCTGGGCATAGGCTGTTCATCCTCAGAATAATGAGACGGTATAAAAGCCCCTCTCTCGTTTATACGCGCCGGCATGTAAGGGTCCGCCCCCATCTGTGAAGGCCTATTCATACGCCTGCCCGGCGTGCCGGTGCGATTCCCCCGGTCTGCCTTGGACGGATACTCCGGTTCTTCCCAGTCTGCATTCCGTGATGTATTATTTCCTCCCCGGTCTGCATTTGGCGGATAGGCCGGCTCTTCCCAGTCCGCATTCCGTGATCTATTATTTCCTCCCCGGTCTGCGTTTGGCGGATAGGCCGGCTCTTCCCAGTCCGCATTCCGTGATGTATTGTTTCCTCCCCGGTCTGCGTTTGGCGGATAGGCCGGTTCTTCCCAGTCCGCATTCCGTGATGTATTGCTTCCCCACCTGCCTGCATTCCCGGGAGTATCCCGTTCCCACATACCCGCATTCCGTGGAGTATCCCGTTCCCACATACCTGCATTTGGCTGGGCAGCCGGTTCTTCCATGTCTGTATTCGGCAGTATAGTCCGACCATCCATACCCGTGCCTGCGTGTGTCCCCTGTTCATACGTTCCTGGGTTCGACGTGTCACTCCGTTCATCCATTCCTGCATTCGGCGGCACGATCCGTTCATCCATTCCTGCATTCGGCGGCACGATCCGTTCATCCATTCCTGCATTCGGCGGCACGATCCGTTCATCCATTCCTGCGTTCGGCGGTAGGATCCGTTCATCCATTCCTGCATTCGGCGGCACGATCCGTTCATCCATTCCTGCGTTCGGCGGCACGATCCGTTCATCCATTCCTGCGTTCGGCGGCACGATCCGTTCATCCATTCCTGCGTTCGGCGGCACGATCCGTTCATCCATTCCTGCGTTCGGCGGCACGATCTGCTTATCCATTCCCGTATCCGGTGACATGCTCTGCCCGCCCCTGCCTGTATTCGGGGGTATAACCCGCTCATCCATACCTGCTTCCGGCGGTGCAGCCGCCTCATCCATATGCTGGTCCAGCGGACTGACCGGTTCATCCATGTTCGCATTGGGCGGGTAAATCCGTTCTCCCATGCTGCCGTCTGATGGATACCCCTCTTCTTCCGGGGGTAACTCATCTTGTTCCTCCCCGGAATACCCTGACGATCCATTGAGGTTTTCCTCTGCCTCCATAAGAGCCTGTGATGCTGCTACCCCTTCCGGCACTTGCTCCTCATGCATCCCGGAGGTCTTTTCTTTCCGCACACTGCCTGCCCTCTCAGAGGCTCTGTCCGCTTTCCGGGAGGGCTCCTTCTGCATCTTCGGAAGGCGTATTTCTTCCAGACGCACCGGTTTGTCATCCCATCCCGTACCATACATCATTCCGTCACCTGTCAGCATGATCAAACCGCTCAGATCATTCAAACCGTAGGCCGTGCCTCCCAGCCCCTGTTCAGGCACCTCAGTCTGAAATTGCACCGTATCACCGGCAAGGTCGCATTCTCCCAGATAAATGCCTTCACAGCCCTGCTCTTTTCTCACAAACCCGTATATCTTACAGGGGGCCTCCTCTCTCCCATAAATACCTGTGATCCGGTAGTTCATGCGGCACTTGCCGTCCCGGGCTTCTACTTTGATAAAACCCTTTCCATTTCCTTTCTTTCCATCTGGGTACTCATATACATACGCAACAAATCGCCGATATCCAGCCAAATTTTCTTTCTCCAATACCAATTATTCCGTAAAGTATATGAGCGAAAAAAACTTTTAGAACTAAGCATAAAAACCAAACGGAAAAGTTTTTGAAAAAAACGCAAAAAAATGTTGACATTTCTGCCACCATTATATATAATAACAAATGCTGAATGACACAGCCGAAATAAAATAACGAAGCGTGGCTCAGTTTGGTAGAGCGCTGCGTTCGGGACGCAGAGGTCGCGTGTTCGAATCACGTCGCTTCGACTTTCAGCAATGGTTAAAAACACCGGGTTTCTCGAATCCGGTGTTTTTTTTGCCTATCTCTCTGCTGCCTAACATTTTCTCAGCCTATCAAAACAATCGTTTCCCATCTGCAATATGAATATCCAGCTCTTTTGCCAAACCGGTCTGCTTGAACGGATTTACTTTTTTCACTTTACCGTCACGTTTTAAAAAAGGCCCTGTATTCCTGGCATTCTTTCTCACAGGCCAATCGAATTTATCTGTTTTTTGGATGGTGTTTTGACCGTAATGTTTGGCGTGCAGCCCATAAAAATAGCAGTTCGTGCAGCCATCACTTAATTTGTAACAGCCTGTCCAGGGTTCCCAGTTCATATGCATTCTCCTTATTGTTCTGTTTTCTATTCGTTCTTTGAAAATATTGTATAATATATTCCCGCTCTGTTATAGTAAAAATCCAACATGATCCTTGCATATCTTTAAGTGCTGATCATACATCCGCCTATATAAGATCAATTGAGAAGACCCATCTGCCTGAGGATAAAGATCGTAACAAACAGCGTAAATATGGAGACTATGCTGCTGAATACCACAAGCTGCCCTGCCAGTTGTTCATCCGCGCCTGCCTGCTGGGCCATGATATAGCTGGATACCGCAACCGGTGTCTGATATGCCAGAAGTGCTGCCAGCAGATCAGAATTACGGTACCCCATTGCCACCACAATGGGGATAAAGATAAGGGGAAGTATTACCATCTTAACTAAAATCACACATCCCGCAGTTTTCAGGTTCCCTTTTATCTTGGAAAAATCAAAATCTCCTCCCAGGATGAGAAATGCAATAGGGGTTGCCAGTTTTGCCAGATCATTCAGTGTGGTATCTGCCGCCTTGGGAAGTTTGATTCCTGACAGAGAGGCTATGATCCCCAGAACGGAGGCAAGGATCAACGGATTTTTCAGAATACCGATGATAACTTTCTTGAAATCCCGCTCCCTTTTCCCTCCGAAAAAAGACAGGGCGGTCACTGCCAGGAAGTTATACATGGGTACCAGGACCGCACTTAAAATTGCCGCTGTGGCTGTATTGGCAGAGCCATACATATTTTCCACCACTGCTACTCCGAATATCACATAATTACTTCTGAAGATTCCCTGGATCACCACTCCCTGCTGATTTTCCTTTTTCACCACCCTGGGAACAATGAGACACAGAAGTGCAAACAAAAGAAGCAGGCTTCCGGCCGCAAAAATACAAAGCCCGCCCTGCATCTGTTCTCTGATATTACTCCGGTAAATATTTTTAAACAGCATACACGGCAGAAACACCTTGAACACAAGAGTATTTGCTTTCTTCAGCAGGTCTTTATCTGCAAGATTTGTATAGTTGGCAATCAAATAGCCTATTACCATCAGAAAAAATAATGGCGCTATAACATTAAACGACAATATAATATTTTCCATTTCTGTGCCTCCGGGCGGTGTATCCGCATGATTGTCTATTATACTCTGTACTCTTTACTTGTGCAATTCCCTTCCGGCGCAGATCATACCTTTCCTATTCAGTTGTCCTTTCCCCCTTTTACTTTATTTAACTCTTTTTTTACTTTCATGGAAAAGCACATAAAAACAGAGGCCTGGGTCCATCATTCAAGCCTCTTAACACTTTCCCTCTCACTTAAACTGGAAGGTATCGCTATCTTCATAGGCGGTACCCTGCTTTCCAGCAGCTCTCTTCTTAAAAGTCTTACCGCTTCCAAAGCCATCTCCCCCAAATGAATACTGATACTTGAAAGCTGTGGCTGCATCAGTGTTGCCAGCACTGTGTCATTATAGCTTAAAATACTGAAATCCTCAGGCACCCGGTATCCTAACTGCTGGATTCCCTGCATCACGCCAATGGCGGCAGCCTCATTGAAGGTAAAAAACGCCGTGGCAGGGTTCTTTTCCTCCTTCAGGTAAGCAATCATCTTTTCCAGTACAGCGGACGCCTCTCTGTCTGTATCAACAAAATCCGCCTTTAAATCTTTCCTGTAATACTTCATGTATTCCTGAAATATTTTTCTGCGCTTCTCCGGCGCATCACTGCCCAAAGAATCCGGGGACATTACAGGGCCCACAAAGGCAATGGTTTTGTGGCCCATCCCGGCCAGATAATCCACGCCCTGGTGAATCCCCACCTGAAAATTTGGCACCACAGAACTGAATCGCTCCTCATAGGGAGAGGAATCCAGGAATACGATCTGATTCGACCACTGTTCCATGGCATGGATCTGTGCCTCATCAAACTGTCCCACAGCTATCACGCCGTTCAGTCCTGACTGGCTGTTGCTCTTATAGCAGCCCTCCTCCTCATCATACTGAAGGGTTACTGTCTCTAATCCTTCTTCAAAGCAACACTTATCCAGGCTGCTTTTCAGGTAAAGATAATAAGGGTCATCCAGCTTCATCCGGGAGTCCATCATTTCAATAATCCCGATTCTGAGCTGGGCCGCTTTCCTGCGGCTGCTCCTGACACTCTTACTTTCGTAGTCCAGCTTGCCGGCTACCCTCAGTATCTCTTCCCTGGTGCTGTCCGTCACACTGAGGGAAGCATCATGATTCAGCACTCTGGAAATCGTAGCTATGGAATAACCGGTCAGCTCAGAGATTTCTTTTAGTGTAGCCATATCACTCACTCCGTTTATCTTCTCGTAGTTTGTAACTGTTCAGTGTCTTGATCTGCTGAATAGTTATTATAATTTTACTTGTTTTGCCTCTGTCTTTTACTTAATATAAATCATATCATTTTTATCTTTTATTTACAAGAAAATACTGGAAGAACCGTACGGATCCGCATTCGGAATGTGACTCCCTGCCATTTTGACCATTTCATGGCACCATAATGGCCCGAAGGGATATTTCTGTAGCGCAATAAAAACCTTCATGTTATAATAAGTCCCAAACGTAACAGTGCAGACTGTTGAACTGTTACTCCAAAACAACAGATCCCACAAAAAAGGAGACCGTTATGATCGAACAACTCCCCAAAGCTTTCCTCACCCGTATGGAGGATATGCTTCAGGATGAATATACTGCATTTTTAAAAAGCTATGAAAATCCCCGGCATTTTGGCCTCAGAGTCAATACCCTGAAAATATCCGTGGAGGAATTTCTAAAAATCAGCCCTTTCTCCCTGACACCTGTGCCCTGGACCCCAAACGGCTTTTACTTTGAGGAAACAGACCATCCGGCAAAACATCCCTACTATGCAGCTGGTCTGTATTATCTGCAGGAACCCAGTGCAATGGCTCCTGCTGCCCTTCTTCCTGTCACCCCAGGAGACTATGTGCTGGACCTCTGTGCAGCCCCAGGGGGGAAGGCCACAGAGCTTGGCGCCAGACTGGAGAATAAAGGTATGCTGGTTGCCAATGATATCAGCAGCTCACGGGCCAAAGCCCTACAGCGAAATATAGAGCTGTGCGGTATACCAAATTCCTTTATCACCAACGAAGTTCCTGCATCTCTGGCAAAAGCCATGCCGGAGTTTTTTGATAAAATACTGGTGGATGCCCCCTGCTCCGGGGAGGGAATGTTTAGAAAAGAGCCTGCCGTAGCCAAGACTTGGGACGAGACAAGGCCTGCATTTTTTGCCAAACTCCAGCGGGAATGTGTCTGGTCTGCCATTTCCATGCTGAAGCCCGGAGGGCTGATGCTGTATTCTACCTGCACCTTTTCCCCTGTTGAAAATGAAGGAACCATCTCCTTTATTCTGGAGGAATATCCGGATATGGAGCTTTTAGAGACGGATAGTTATAAAGGGTTTTCCAAGGGCAATCCTGCATGGGGAAATGGGGACCCGGAGCTCACCAAATGCCTCCGCATTTTCCCTCACAGAATGGATGGGGAGGGGCATTTCATGGCCCTCATGAGAAAAAAAGGCAGTTCCGGGCAGACTTTATCAGATTTCAGAACAAAACCTGATAAAGAAGCCCAAAAACTGCTGACGGAGTTTTTCGCCGGAATGGATATTCCCTTTCCCGCGGACAGAATAGAAGTGCGCAGCAGCAATGTCTACTGCCTGCCCCCTGCAAACAACCACTTCAAGGGCATCCGCTTTCTCAGAAACGGACTGTTTTTGGGGGAATTAAAGAAAAACCGTTTTGAGCCGTCCCAGCCTCTGGCCCTGGCCCTTAAAGCAGGTCAATTCCCTTCACGCCTCTGCCTTTCCCCACAGGATGAGCGCATCGGACGTTACCTGAAGGGTGAAACTCTCCCGGTGGAAAAGGGTGAATGTACAAAGGATAAGGGATGGCAGTTGATCTGCGTGGACAACTTTCCTCTTGGATTCGGAAAACTGGTGAACGGTACATTAAAAAATAAATATCCTGCCGGGTGGCGTATCCATTAACGCTCATGGAGCTGCCTGTCCATGTCCCTGAACATATCCCGGACCAGACAGCGCAGTTCCTCTTCTTTTACGCAGAATACAATAGCAGCCATATATAAAGTCAGTTCCGGCAGTTCTGAAGTCTTTTTCATCACTGTTTTGTCTGTCAGGGAGTACATTTCCACGTACTGTATCTCCACTGATGTCTTAATATGACCGATTATGCCGCCACCGCTGTCTATCTCACCGGCCAGTGCTTCCATATACCTGGCAAGCAGTTCCCCCGCCCGCTCCCGGTCCGCCGCTGTGTGATACTCTGCCGAGACCACCACAGCATTATCCTGGAGCAGGGATGTCACATATAATTTTTCTCTCTTCTGTGTGCAGGAGGGGCATTCACATACCTCACCATCATGGTGTTCATGCACATGGGTATGATGCGCCTCATGTACATGCGCATGTCCGCATCCATGACGCTCCTCTGCGTGTTCCTCTCCACATTTATGATGCTCCTCTGCATATTCCTCTCCGCATCCATGATGCTCCTCTGCATGTTCCTCTCCGCATCCATGATGCTCCTCTGCATGTTCCTCTCCGCATCCATGACGCTCCTCTGCATGTTCCTCTCCGCATCCATGATGCTCCTCTGCATGTTCCTCTCCGCATCCATGATGCTCCTCTGCATGTTCCTCTCCGCATCCATGACGCTCCTCTGCATGTTCCTCTCCGCATCCGTGATGCCCCTCGCCTTCATGTCCCGCTCCGCATCTCCGCAGATTCCTCTGCCCATCCCCGGACACCTGCAAAGTCTTTTCCTCTTTATCCATGGTCCATCACTCCCAACACAACATCCCACACATGTTCATCCACATGACCTACTGCCGTGGTGGCAATCCGCCCGGCAGCCGGGTTCATCTCCTCAATATCCTTCTCCACCCCGCTGAGGATATCCTCTGTCACCAGATCCGCCTTATTCATAAGAACCACATCTGCCCGTTCTGTCTGCCCCAGGAGAAGTTCCCGCATGGCATTCAAAAGCCGTTTCCATCTGGATACATCCACCACAGTACACACCCGTGATTCCATTCCGATCCCTGCTGCCAGATTGTCCTGGATCAAGCCCGGATATGCCAGGCCTGTTGTCTCCACGATCAGCCAGTCGGGGGCATATTCTTTCTCAATCTCATAGGCAGCGGAAACCAGCTCTCCGGCCAGGGTACAGCAGGCGCAGCCGTTAAAGAGATTTTCCACATTAAAGCCATTTCCCCTGAGAAGCTTGTCATCAATCCCTTCCCTGCCTACCTCATTTTCCAGGATCACCACCTTATAGGCACTGCCTGACCTGGAACTGTCCACCAGATACCGTGCCATCTGAAGAAGGAGGGTGGTCTTACCTGATCCCAAAAAACCGCCTAATATCAATACCTTCATACTCTTATCACTTCTTCCCGCATTACTTTTTATAGAACTCATCTCCATAACGGAACACTTCATCAAACAATACCGCATTTTTTCTAATCACTTCCGGATCATCAACGGCTCCCAGATATCCGCCGCACCAGCAGAAACCGCCCCCCGGTGCCAGCCTGTCCATGGTATCCCGCACTGCCTGGCGTATCTCTTCTTCTGTCACATTTGGATCAGCCAGATGGTCACGAGGATCAAATCCCCCCATAATGACCAGCTTGTTTCCGTATTTTTCTTTGATACCTGTCAGATCATTGCACGTCTGTGCAGGGTCCCAGGCATTAACGCCGATTGAAAGCCAGTCTTCTATAAAAGGTTCCGCCTTACCACAGTTGTGCATGGTAATGGGGATTCCCAGGTCACGTCCGAATTTTGCCTGCCTGTCGTGGAATGGCAGTACCAGATCATGGTACATCTGCCTGGAAATGAAAGGCGCCCTCCATGCGGCAGTATCATCCATCATGGTCAGCACATCAGGCTTCACATATCCAATGATCTGCCGTGTGATCTCTGTGTAAAAGTCACACATGTAATCAAACAGCGCGTACACCTCCTCCGGTTCCTCAGCCATGGCGCAGAGCCCCTCCGTAAATCCCATAAATGCCATCAGATTCTGGAAATATCCCACGTGAAGGTTCAGGGCAATGGCCGTATCCTCCCGGTTTACCCCCTGACGGTAAAAACCTTCCAACTGTTTTTTAGCCATGGCCTCCCAGTCCACCCCTTCCAGGGAAGGAGCTTTGATAACATCTCTCCACTTTGTAATGTCATCCAGTATAAATTCACCGGGCTTAGGAAGCAGCGCGTTTCCTGTCTCCCTGGTAGGAACATAGGTGACACCCCAGCAGTCCTTGCCGCCCCCCTGAAAACGGAAATACGCCACAATTTCAGGTTCCAGCATACAGGATGTGCAGGGCCTTGTCATATTGGGCATAGGACCAAAACTGTAGGTAGGCACCCACTCCGGCTGTTCCCCACGCAGAGTCATAAGATAATTTGTTTTTTCTGTCATTTTTGCCATATTGTATCCTCCTTCTTACAAACAAATGCTGTCCGGCACAATATTTACGCTTCAATCCGGACGAACAATGAATTCTTATGATTCTATTGTAACTTTTCCCACCTTCCCGCACTATGTCTGCGGGGTACAAAAATTGACTTTCTGTTTCCCTCACTTTTGTACCCTGCATTTCCTTTTCTCCACAACATGCTCTGGTGCCAGGCGGCACCAGGACCTTCCTGTGCAGCAGAAAAGCCGTCTGCAGAATGCAAACGGCTTTTCTAACTTTTCTATCTTCTTATGCTTCAGCTTCAACTTCTACAGGCTCCTCAGCGAGTACCTGTTCGTATTTTTCCAAAATGATGCCCTGGATCCTTTCACGGGTTTCAGAGTTAATCGGATGTGCGATATCCCTGTATTCACCGTCGGTTGCTTTACGGCTGGGCATGGCAATGAATAAACCTTTTTCCCCTTCGATAACCTTAATGTCATGCACTACAAATTCTTCATCAATTGTAATGGAGACAACAGCTTTCATCTTACCTTCCTTCGCAACTCTTCTTACTCTTACATCTGTGATGTTCATAAAAACCTTCCCCTTTCATATGCCATTCTTAAAAAGTCCTGCTTATGATGTCACTGCACCCTGCACACTTTTTACTTGTGTATTTTTATAGTACATAACGCTCGTTCTTTTCCACTACGATTTTAATGCCGTCCTCACCGCAATAGTAGGAATTGGCACGAATGGTATCACGGCTCTCTACGATACAGTTCTCAATGTGGGTATTATCCCCCAGATACACATCGTTGAGAATAATGGAATTCTTGATCACGCAGTTATTGCCTACAAATACTTTCTTAAACAGAACAGAGTTCTCAACCTGTCCGTTGATGATACATCCGCTGGAAACCAGGCTGTTCTTCACATCTGAACCGGGATTGTATTTTGCCGGAGGCAGATCATCTATTTTTGACTGAACTCCGGGATACTGGTTGAAGAAGTAATCTCTTACCTTTGGTTTCAGGAAGTCCATATTGGTTTTATAATAAGATTCCACAGTGGAAATATTGCTCCAGTAGGTATTGATCTTGTAACCATAGATTCTCTTCAGGTTCTTATAACGGATGAGAATATCTTTTACAAAATCATATCTGTCTTCCTGTGCACATTTTTCCAGAAGCTCAATAAGCTGTCTTCTTCTGATCACATAAATACCCGTAGAGACAGTATTTGTGCGCGTCACCATGGGTTTTTCTTCAAATTCTTCAATCCTGCTGTCCTCATTCATTTTCAGACAGCCGAATCTGGTGGTGTCATCACCATACACATCTGTGCAGACAACTGAGATGTCTGCCCGCTTTGCAATATGGTACTCCAGAACTTTATTGAAATCCAGCTTGTACACACCATCACCGGATGCGATCACCACATAAGGCTCATGGCTTGATTTGAGGAAGTTCAGGTTCTGGATCATGGCATCTGCTGTGCCTCTGTACCAGAAGCTGTTGTCAGCAGTAATGGTAGGTGTGAAGGTGTAGAGGCCTCCCTGCTTTCTTCCGAAATCCCACCATTTGGATGAGCTCAGATGCTCATTTAAGGAACGGGCATTGTACTGTGTCAGAACCGCAACTTTTTGAATATGGGAATTTGACATGTTGCTAAGCGCAAAGTCTATGCTGCGGTAACTTCCAGCGATTGGCATTGCTGCAATCGCTCTTTTCTGTGATAACTCTCTCATTTTATTGTTATTGCCGCCGGCAAGAATAATACCTATTGCTCTCATGCTGTCTCACCTTCCTTATTCAATGTTTCGCCGCTCTCCAGTACGCCGTCCGGATAGTCTTCACTTGATGTTTCACCAACAATGGCGGTGTTCTTGCCAATCTTAACATCGGACGGAATCACTGTGTTTTCTCCCACGGTTACAAGACCAAAGGAATAAACACCTGGTTTTTCTTTGTTCGGAACCTCTTCACCGATTCCCATGACTACATTGTCTCCCACTGTGACATTCTCTGCGATGATTGCCTTGTCTATCACACAATTCTCCCCAAGGAAAGATTGTTTCATGATAATGGAATCGCGCACAACCGCGCCTTTTTTGATAACGACACCTGCACCAATAACGGAATTATGTACCTCACCGTATATCTCGGTCCCTTCTCCCACAATGCTTCTCTCCACCACAGCGTCAGCAGAAATATACTGCGGGGGAATAATATCACTCTTGGTATAAATCTTCCAGAACTCTTCATATAAATTAAATTCAGGAATAATATCAATCAGCTCCATATTGGCTTCCCAATAGGAACCCAGTGTTCCAACATCTTTCCAATATCCATTGTACTCATAAGCAAACAGGCGCTGGCCTTTATCCTTGCAGTACGGAAGGATATGTTTTCCAAAGTCACATCCAGGCTGGTCTTTCAGGGCAAGGAGGGCTTCCTTCAGTACCGGCCAGCTGAAAATATAAATACCCATGGATGCCAGATTGCTCTTAGGATGCTCCGGTTTCTCCTCAAAATCCGTAACGCGTCCTGATTCATCTGTGATAGCAAGTCCAAATCGGCTTGCCTCCTCCCACGGAACGGGCATGCATGCCAGAGTAGCGTCTGCCTTGTTCGCTTTGTGGTAATCCAGCATTACCTCATAGTCCATTTTGTAAATGTGGTCGCCGCCCAGGATCAACACATAATCCGGGTTGAACTCCTCCATATATGCCATGTTCTGGTAGATAGCATTAGCAGTCCCTGTATACCATTCCGTATCCGTCTTCTTCTCGTATGGCGGAAGAATGGATACGCCTCCAACATTCTTATCGAGATCCCACGGAATACCGATGCCAATATGAGTATTCAGGCGAAGCGGCTGGTACTGTGTAAGTACACCTACGGTATCAACTCCTGAATTAATGCAGTTGCTCAGCGGGAAATCTATTATTCTGTACTTTCCCCCGAATGTTACTGCGGGTTTTGCGACTTTTGCAGTCAGTACGCCTAATCTGCTGCCTTGTCCACCTGCGAGCAACATTGCAATCATCTCTTTCTTAATCATGCAATCACCTCTTGTATATTCTATGATTTTTTTATTATACCACACTAAATCGCAATTGTGAACAATTTTAACAATTTTTTTTCGACTTTACTTTAGTTTTTGTGACATTTTACCTGCCCGTAACCATTTCTATAACTAGGGGTTTCATTTTGTACTTTTTTTAGGTATAATAAACACAAACAGTGCCCCATTGACACTGCCCCATATAATAATAAAGAAGAGAAAGGAAGCACAACTTTATGTATCAGATAGATTTTAATAAGCCGCTGCACATTCACTTCATCGGTATCGGCGGCATCAGCATGAGCGGTCTGGCTGAAATCCTTTTAAAAGAAAATTTCCCCATATCAGGTTCAGACTCCAGAAAGTCCCAACTGACTGCCCATCTGGAGAGCCTTGGTGCCGTTGTCCGCATTGGCCAGCGCGCTTCCAACATTACCGATGACATTGAGCTGGTGGTCTACACCGCAGCGATCCATGAAGATAATCCGGAATTTGCATGTGCCCGCCAGAAGGGGCTCCCCATGCTCACAAGAGCAGAGCTTCTGGGACAGATCATGAAAAACTATGAGGTACCCGTAGCGGTAGCAGGCACACACGGTAAGACCACCACCACTTCCATGATCTCACATATTCTGCTGGAAGCTGATGCTGACCCTACTATCTCTGTAGGCGGAATTCTGCCTGCCATCCACGGAAATATCCGTGTGGGCCAGTCAGAGACTTTTGTCACAGAGGCCTGTGAGTACACCAACAGTTTTCTGAGTTTTTTCCCAAAAATCAGTATTATCCTGAATATTGATGCAGACCATCTGGATTTCTTCAAAGACCTGGATGATATCCGCCATTCCTTCAAACTGTTTGCAGAGAAACTGCCCGCTGACGGAACCTTGATCATCAGCAGTGATATCCCGGACTATGAAGAGATCACGGGAGGTCTTTCCTGCGCAGTGATCACCTGCGGACTGGAGCATGAGGCTGATTATATGGCTAAGAATATTACCTTCGACGAATTCGCCCACGCATCTTTTGACTGCGTAAAGGGCAATGAGATACTTGGCCGCTTCTCCCTGTCTGTTCCCGGAACCCACAATGTTGCCAATGCCCTGTCAGCCATTGCCCTGGGGGAAAAACTGGGCCTTTCCATGGAGCACATCCGAAAGGGGCTACTGCACTTCGGCGGCACAGACCGGCGGTTCCAGTACAAGGGTAAGGTGGCCGGCGTCACCATCATCGACGACTATGCCCATCATCCCACAGAGATCGCCGCAACCCTGCAGACCGCCAAAAATTATCCACACAAAACTACCTGGTGTGTCTTCCAGCCACATACTTATACCAGGACAAAAGCCCTGCTGAATGAGTTCGCGGAAGCGCTGACCCTGGCCGACAAGGTAGTGCTGGCTGATATCTACGCAGCCCGCGAGACCGACAACCTGGGGATATCCTCCCGGATCCTGTGTGATCTGGTTGCCTCTCTTGGTACAGATGCGTATTATTTTTCCACATTTGATGAGATAGAAGAATTTTTATTAAAAAATTGTATCCACGATGATTTGTTGATAACTATGGGGGCCGGAGATGTGTATAAAATCGGCGAAAACCTGCTAGGAATGTAAAGTTATCCACATTATCCACATGCTTATACACATTTACTCCCCTATAAGCATGTGGATTTTTTTGGGTATAAGCCAGTTAACATAATAATGTAACATAATTTGATGTAAACCTTTAAAATCCACATATTTTCGACATTTTTCGGTTGCTAATAAAAATACTCCACTTTTTTATCCACATTATCCACATTATCAACATATTTTCCAACATGCCTGCGCAAAGGCCTCTGCTAAAAAATGCTTATTCTCTTTTCAAAAGTTATATGTTATACTTACAAAAGACGGGGAAACACTGACTTGGGCGGACCTTTTTGACATGTCTGTGCCTGGCGTACACGAAAAGATGTTTTCCTGTTTGTTATGCCGGAATCTTTTCGGCTTACTGTAATTTAGATCATCAAACACGCTCTGGAATAGAAAAGGATGTTAGACATGGGACAGTTCATCATACACAATGATTTTCCCGGAGACTTTACGCTTGTCTCCAACTATTTTCTGGATACTTATATGCCGCAGGCCAACGGAGAGTTTGTCAAAATATATCTCTGGCTTCTGCGCAGCGCTTCCGTATCCGGCGCCGCTCTGGAGCTGTCATCTATTGCCGATATCTTTAACTGTACGGAAAATGATGTGCTCCGCGCATTGAAATACTGGAAAAACACAGGCGTCCTTGATGTAACCTTCGACGGGCGCGGGAATTTAAAAGAACTCCGGCTGCGTTCCCTCACAGGCGGAGCAAAAGCTGCGCCGCCAAAGGCACCCCAGGCTCCATCCGTTAAAGCACTGGCTGAAACTGTACCCGAAACTGCCGCCTCCAGGGAAAAAAGCCAGACTTCTGAACCCAAGACCCTGTCCCCCGACAAAGTAAAAGAACTGTCCGGCAGGGATGACGTGATCGAACTTCTGTTTATTGCAGAACAATATCTGGGGAAAACCCTGACTCCCACGGAGATCAATAAGCTCCTCTTTTTTTACGAAGAGCTTCATTTCTCAAAGGATTTGATGGAGTATTTGATCGAATACTGTGTATCCAAAGGAAGCCGCAGTATCCGTTATATTGAAAAAGTGGCGCTTGCCTGGGCGGAGGAGAATATTACCACCGTAAAGCAGGCAAAGCAGGAGACCAATACATATAATAAAAATTTCTTTGCTATCCTCAAGGCCTTCGGCATCAAAAACCGGAACCCTGTGGATGAAGAGACCCGTTATATGAATCTCTGGCTGAATGAGTACGCCTTCACACTGGATATCATATCCGCTGCCTGCAGCCGTACCGTCATTGCCACCGGCCACCCCAATTTCGCCTATGCGGATTCTATTCTGCATAATTGGCAGAAAAAGGGTGTCAAGCACCTGTCTGATATAGACAAGCTGGATGAAGACCGCATGCAGCAGAAAGCAGCCAAGGCGGAAAGCAGCACTCGTCCAAAACCGGCACCTTCCAAGAACAAATTCAACAATTTCCACCAACGCACCTACAATGTGGACGAACTGGAAAAACAATTACTGAAATAACGGAAACCACCCTTTGCAGGTTTTCCTTCGGCCCGGTCTTTGCCTGGCTGCCGAATGTTCTCTTACGGTCAGCACGGCAATTGCGAGGACCTGCTGCTTAGTTACCATAAGGAGGTCACTGTGTCGCTGAACAATTTCCAATACGACGCGCTGATGCGCGCATACAACGAGAAACAACTGAATCATAAGCATGAGCAGGATGAGCACATCCAACAGGCTTATGAGATGATTCCGCGTCTCCAGGAAATCGACGGAGAGATTGCGTCCCTGAGCCTGAAAAAGGCAAGGGCCCTGCTGCTCCCCTCACCGAAGGATGACTTTGACCTCTCTGCCGCCATTGGAGAGCTTTCCGAAGAACGGACTGCGCTTCTGCAGATCCACGGCTTTACGCCTGACTATCTGGAGCTGAAGTATGACTGCCCGTTCTGTAGGGACACGGGTTATGTAGAAAATCAAAAATGTTCCTGTTTTAAGAAAGCTGCTGTAGATTTACTGTATACACAGTCCAATATCAGGGAAATACTTGAAACAGAGAACTTTGAAAACTTTTCCTTGGAGTATTATCCACAGGATATCACAAACCCTGCCACAGGCCTCAGCGCACTGGAGACAGCCCAGGACGCAGTGGACAAGGCCTGGGATTTTATTGACCATTTCGGTGAGCATCCATGCGGCCTGTTCTTCTACGGCGACACAGGAGTGGGAAAGACCTACCTCTCCCATTGTATTGCCAAGGAACTCATTGACAGGGCATATTTTGTGCTGTATTTTTCATCCTTTGATCTCTTTGACCTGCTGGCAAAGAACACCTTCCAGAAGGATGCAGCGGCCTCTGATATAGCTGGTTTTATCTATGACTGTGACCTGCTCATCATTGACGATCTGGGGACCGAGCTTACCAACAATTTTGTGGCAAGCCAGCTTTTCTGCTGTATCAATGAACGTATTATGAACCATAAATCTACTATTATTTCCACCAACCTTGCCATGGAAGACTTTCTGGAGACGTATTCCGAGCGTATCTTCTCCAGGATTTCCAGCAATTATACCATGCTGAAGCTGATCGGAAATGATATAAGGATCCAAAAAAAACTTTTAGGAGGAAAGTAAAACATGTCACCAAAAGATGCAACTCCATTAGATTCCCTTCCCGTAGGCCGCCTTGGGATCATTCCACTGAAAAGCTGTGAAAAGCTGGGTTCCAGGGTTGATGACTACATTGTAAAATGGCGCAGGGACCGTGAACATCAGGAGAAAAACAACCTGGAGTTTGAAGGCTATGAGCGGGATTCCTATCTTGTCAAAGCACAGACCCCCCGCTTCGGTACCGGAGAGGCAAAGGGCATTCTGGGTGAGTCCGTACGCGGCGATGATATCTATATCATGGTGGATGTGTGCAACCACAGCCTCACCTATTCCCTCTGCGGACACCCTAACCACATGTCACCGGATGACCATTTCCAGGACCTCAAACGCATCATTGCTGCCATCGGCGGGAAGGCCAGACGTATTAATGTCATTATGCCGTTCCTCTATGAGAGCCGTCAGCACAAGCGCTCCGGCAGAGAATCTCTGGACTGCGCCATTGCCCTGCAGGAGTTAGTGAACATGGGTGTGGACAATATCATTACCTTTGATGCCCACGACCCCCGTGTGCAGAATTCCATCCCTCTGCAAGGCTTTGAGACTGTACAGCCATCCTACCAGTTCATCAAAGGACTTTTCAAGGTTGAACCTGACCTTGAGATAACCAATGGCAACACTATGGTGATCAGCCCCGATGCAGGCGGTACGGGACGTGCCATCTATCTGGCTAATGTACTGGGCGTGGACATGGGTATGTTCTACAAACGCCGTGATTACTCCACCATCATTGACGGCCGCAATCCCATCGTTGCACATGAATTTCTGGGCACGGATGTGGCAGGCAAGAATATGATCATTATTGATGATATGATTTCCTCCGGCGACAGCATGCTGGAAGTTGCCGCACTTTTAAAGAGCAAGGGAGCTGGTAAGATTTTCATGTGCTCCACCTTTGGACTCTTCACCAACGGAATGAAAAAATTCGACAAAGCCTTTGAGAGAGGTGAATTCCACAGACTGCTCACCACCAATCTGGTGTACCAGCCTGATGAGCTTCTGCAGAAAGAATATTATGTAAACTGTGATATGAGCAAATACATTGCTCTGCTCATTGACACTCTGAACCACGATGCCTCGATCAGCAAGCTGCTGAATCCGGTGGAGAGGATCAATAAGCTGATGGTAAAACATAAAAAACAGCTGGGAACCAAAGAAGCATAAAAAGAGAACAGGGATGGAACCGCAAGATGCGGATTTTGTCCCTGTTCTTTTAGTTTAGTAAAATCATACCTCTCGATATGAAATCCTCTCCAGCTCTATCATCTCATTATATTTGTCCTTCAGGATTCCGATCTCATCTTTTCCGGTATCCAGGTCTGCCTTTTTCAGGTTCCCCATTTTTACTTTATTCATGGATTTTATCAATTTCTGAACCGGATGGGTGATTGAACGTGAGATGAAAAAGGAAGCTGCATGTGCCGGATACAAGGAGTTTTCCTCCCCCTTTTACAAATGCAGCTATGATCTCTGCATATTTCCCATCCAGTTCTGCATGGTCCGGTAAGATCAGAAGCCTGGAATCCTCAAGAGAATTCTCCTTATTGACAAAATCAAAGGGAAGATGCAGTTCTGAGAGTACACGGTATACGCCTTCCTCGCTCATTCCCCCCAAAGACGGGTCCTCTGTCCCCGCCCTGGTTGGGATCAATACGGCAATCTCTCTGACCTTTTTGGTATCATACAGCCACGGCTCCATACGTTCGATCTGTTCAAAGATGTTTCCAATCCGTTTGTACACAGTAAGATCCAGCTTTCCGCAGGGATGCATCTGGTCACCCACACATACCCTTGCCCCGTTTGCAATGGCACGGAAGTATTCATATTCCAGGGCATTTTCATGCCGCAGGGAGCGCGCAGACCTGCTGAATAGTTACCTTTCGGTATCTTTTCTTGATTATAGAATTGTCCTGAAAATAAGTCAATTAGTTCCAATCAATTTTAAAAATATGATAAATTTTTTCCTTATTTTTGCAATATTTTCCTTCATTATTCCTGCAGGCGCACCATATGGAAGGGGATTCCCGCCTTTTCCAGAACCTCCGTCTCCCTCCTGTTACAGGTAAAAATAATGGTCTGTTCTTTCTCCGTATAAAGCCATCTGAGCGTCTCTGTCATACGTTCTTCATCGTACATGGCAAATACCTCATCCAGCAGAAGCGGCATAGGTTCCTCGCTGCAGAAGATATCTCCCACCGCCATGCGAAGTGCCAGATACACCTGCTCTATGGTTCCCTGGCTGGCCATAAAAAGAGGAACATGGCGCTCTTCTGTGAACAGGTCGATTTTCAGCTCCTCATCTATGGAGACTTTTTTGTATTTCCCCCCTGTCATGGTGCAGAAAATATCCGAGATACGTTTTTTCAATGTTTCCCCCACAGACTCCTGCGCCGATACGGACAGGCTCTGTATGGTCACTGCTGCAAGCTCTATGCCGCGTATCTCCTCCATTTCCGCCCGGTCCGAGATTCCTGCCATCTGAAGTTCTGAAAGCTCTTCCTGCAGGTTGGATAACCTGGTTCTTTTTTCCTGAAGCTGGGCTGTGAGCAGACGGACGCTGTCATTGGTTATACTCTCTTTTTGGGAATTGCCGGAAGTATTGTCCGAAACAGGCTGTCCAGCATGCTTCGTATCCTCTTCCGTTTCTGCTTTCTTGAAAGCAGTTGATATATATACCAGAAACAGAGACACTGCTATGAGTATACACACAGCAGATATACTGGCTGCCTTCCAGCCGGCTAAACACAAAAGGATCCCCCAGACAATAACATCACCCAGAAGGACAGCCGGAACCGCCTTTTTCCAGTTCCATGCTGCTCCTGCCCCCTTTTTCTTATGGGCATTTTGCCTGCTCGGATTTTCCTGTCTCAGTACTTCCTGTTCTGCTTTTTCCCTTTTCCGCTCCTCCAAAAGTTTTTGTCCCAGTTCTTCTGTCTCCCGCTCAAGATAGGCGATTTCATACTTTATCTTCTTCCCCTCTGCCTCCTGCTGCTGTTCTCTCGTCTGCATGCGGTTTTGCCACTCTTTCTTTTTCTCCTTCAGAAGCAAAAGCGCCCTGTCAAGATTCAGTTTTCCGTCACCGCTCTCCTGATAGTTGCTTAGATAGTTCCTCAGCTCCAGTAGCAGAGCATCCCCGGTACGGCTCTTCATCTGGCCTATGGATACCGTATTTTCGTATACCGTATCACTGATGCCGCCCAGCAGCATCTCCAGGTCCCCGTCCATCACAGACAAAAGTTCCCCGTCGCTTTCACAGACCAGCTTTGTCCCTTCTTCTCCTCTCCTGAAATCACGTTCCAGCCTGAACGCTTTGCCGCCGCAGGAAAAACGCAGGCTTCCCTCATACCAGGAGGGATGCTCCCAGGGAGTATAGCGGGTGTAGGAATCTGTCCTGGCCGCCCGGCCCCTCATTTTTCTCATGCCGAATAACATGCCCTGGATAAAGGCATGGAGCGTACTTTTTCCGCTTTCATTTTCCCCATATATAATATTGATGCCTTCTTTAAGCCGTATGGAACGGTTCCGGAATCTGCCGAAATTTTTTAAAATAAGCTCACGGATCATCATAGAACGTTACTCCTCCCTTGAAGCCATCAGAGCCTCCATGCCGTATGCGAAGGCCTTCTCCTCCGTGGCGGAAAGCTCCCTGCCGCTGAACCGTTTTACATAGGCCTCGATCAGGCTTCCCCTGTACTGACGCATGAGAGCTTCCTTATCATAGACTGTATGGCTCCGGTCCACGGCCTCGCGCACATTTCCAAGCTTCATAAGGCGTTCCATGTCAAACTCTGTGCCCATGGCGTGCTCACCCTTTATCAGGATCCGGTACAGGTTATTCCTGCCCTTCTCCTCCATGAGTCTGGCAAGTGCCTGCTCAAGGGAAAACTGTGTGGTGCTCTCCTTTGCCTTTACAGACAGAAGAATATAGGAACGGATGGCGGCCGGAACAAATTCGATTCTGGTCCCCCCATTGCTGCAAATACCTTTTATATATCCATGGGGACCCAGATCATTTTTATCTATGGGTTCCAATGCCCCTGCATAGGCCATTTTGTCCTTTGCCAGAACCTCCGGTTTGTGTATATGGCCCAGGGCAATATAAGAAAACCCGGACCGTTCCAGTAAGGATCTGTCAAAAGGGATATGTGTCCTGTCACCCCCATGTGCCAGCAGGATTTCCAGGGGCTGACGTCTCTGGGGCCTGATATGGTGGTATAAAGGGTCCGTGATCTCTTTCCTGTCATAGCTTATCCCGTAAACCGCAGTGCCAAGATCCGGAAATTCCACGCAGGGCTCCTGCTCTCCCCACAGACAGAACACATTTTCTGCCCACGGAAACCGCCGATAGCAGGATTCCCGCTTCAGATAGTCATGGTTTCCCGCTATCAGTACCACCTTTGTATCCGGTATCGTTGAAAACAGATAATTTACTTCCTTTAATTCTTTCATTAGAGGCTGTCTGTGAAACAAGTCCCCTGCAATCAGAAACAGGCCGGCTTTTTCATCGCCGACCTGTCTTATCAATCTTCGGAAACTGTCCCATATCTCCCGGCCCCTTTCTTTACTCCAGGGAAAACCTTTGTCAGGCTCTGCACCCAGATGTATGTCAGCGGCATGAAAAAATTTCATGGGTTCTCCTTTTTTTATAAATCACAGTTGTTTACAGTTCTCGGGAACGGAAGGACGTCGCGGATGTTCTGCATACCTGTCAGGTACATCACGCAACGGTCAAATCCAAGACCAAATCCTGAATGACGGGTGGAACCGTATTTGCGCAAATCCAGATAGAAATCATAATCCGCCTCATCCAAGCCCAACTCCGCCATACGGGATTTCAGCTTGTCATAGGAATCCTCTCTCTGGCTGCCGCCAATGATCTCACCGATGCCGGGAACCAGGCAGTCCATGGCTGCTACTGTCTTGTTGTCATCGTTCTGTTTCATATAGAAGGCTTTGATCTCCTTCGGGTAATCGGTGACAAATACAGGACGTTTGTATACCTGCTCCGTCAGGTAGCGCTCATGCTCCGTCTGCAGATCACAGCCCCAGAACACTTTGTATTCAAACTTATCATTTACTTTTTCCAGTATCTCAATTGCCTCTGTATAGGTAACATGTCCAAATTCAGAATTTTTCACAAGTTCCAGACGCTCCAAGAGCCCCTTGTCTATAAAGGAGTTGAAAAACTGCATTTCCTCAGGAGCATTCTCCAGCACATACTGAATGATATATTTCAGCATGGCTTCTGCCAGTTCCATGTTATCCTCCAAATCCGCAAATGCCATCTCGGGCTCGATCATCCAGAATTCTGCCGCGTGGCGTGTGGTGTTGGAATTTTCCGCACGGAAGGTTGGTCCGAATGTATAAATATTGCGGAACGCCTGGGCATAAGTCTCACCGTTTAGCTGTCCGCTCACTGTCAGGCTGGTCTCTTTTTTAAAGAAATCCTTGCTGTAATCCACTTTTCCCTCCGGAGTTCTCGGAAGGTTCTCCATATCCAGTGTAGTGACGCGGAACATTTCACCAGCACCTTCACAGTCGCTGCCCGTGATCAGTGGGGTGTGCACATAGACAAAGCCCCTCTCCTGGAAGAACTGATGAACAGCAAACGCGATCATGGAGCGCACACGGAACACTGCCTGGAAGGTATTGGTTCTCGGACGCAGATGGGAGATGGTGCGCAGGTATTCCATGGAGTGGCGCTTTTTCTGCAGCGGATAGTCTGCAGCGGAATCCCCTTCCACAGTGATCTCCTCTGCCTGGATCTCAAAAGGCTGCTTTGCCTGGGGTGTTGCGACCAGGGTACCTTTTACAATAATGGCAGCGCCTACATTTAACTTGCAGATATCCTGGAAATTATCCATGCTGTCATGGTAAACTACCTGAAGTGTCTCGAAAAAGCTTCCGTCATGGAGTACAACGAAGCCGAATGTCTTGGAATCGCGGACACTTCTTACCCATCCGCCCACAGTCACCTGTTTGTCCAGGTGCTGCTCTTTGTCCCTGTAAATTTCTTTTACTGTTGTAAGCTGCATATTTATTCTCCTTTATTTGCCGGTCCGGTGACCGTAAAGTATCAATTTATAAAAAGCGGGGTGGATTTTTTATCCACTCCACTTTAGTATATCTCATTGTTTCCTGCTATGCAAGGGGTATTTGGCGCTCTACCACTCCAGATTTCCGCAGTTTTCGTACTCTTTTTCCCGGTCAAAAGCACTGATTCCGCTGCTGCCGCACAGGTAGAATGTATTGCCGATGTAAATACCGCGCACGCACGCCAGTTCGTCCCCGGAACTGTCCATCCATTTGCTTATGCTCTGATACAAAAGCTTCTGGAATCCCTCCTCCGGGTTATAGGTGAAGACTCCGTAATATCCCTGCAGTTCATAGTAATTTCTGTCATATACTCCCGCACTGAACCCCAGAATATTCTCTTCAGGGTCAATGAGAATTGACCTGTAGTCCTCCATAGCCTGGCAGAAATCCACATTTTTCAGCACCATCTTGTCAATCTCCTTAACGTCTGCCGGATTAGAAATATCGAACATGGAGAGCTTCAGCCCTTTCTGTTCTCCTGTATCCGGGTCCGTCTCCCAGCCGATTCCCAGCAGCTTATTCTCCCCGTAAAAGTGCAGGTATTCGGAAAATCCCGTGATCTTCAGCTCACCCAGGATCTTCGGGTCTGCCGGGTCTGAAAGGTCAACGGAAAACAGGGGGTCCATCTGCCGGTATGTGACAAAGTAGCCGGTATTCCCCATAAACCTGGAGGAATATATCTGCTCCCCTTTTGCCAGGTCTTCCACTTTGCCTGTCATCTTCAGCTTATCATCCAGCACATACAGGCTGTTGCTCATGCTGCCTCCCCACCAGCCGTTATTGTATCTGGTGGCTACCACCCTCAGATAGCCGTCATATTCATCCATAGAAAATGTATCGTTAATACTCCCGTTCACTTCGCCTGCTGCCCTTGCCTGTATCTCACCGTCTTTATAGGAGAACCGCACGATCCGGGTCCGCATCTCCTCACCGCTGTAATCCTCCCCGAAAATGTAAATGCTCTCCCTGCTCACATAACACCTGCCGGATGCCCCGATCAGGGATTTGCTCTGCTGTATCTTATCCGGTTTCTCCAGGTTCACAGAGGAGATCACCAATTGCCCGTTCTCCATCTGCGGCACAGCCGGATAGAGCACATCACTGCTGTCCAGAAGCTCCTTGTTCACGGAAGGTACATAGAGCCTCGGATCTGCCTCCTGCGTATCTTCCCTGTATGCAGGATAGAACTGGGAGAAAAGATACACATAATTTCCTACTTTTCTGGTGGAATAATATCCCCCGTCCTGTTCCGCCGTGCCCTTCAGAGTTATTTTGCTCTTATCTGTGATATCATATGTGTACAGACGGATAAACTCCCTGCTGTTCACCATATATGTCTCGTCCCCCTGCCATTCCAGGCCCGAATCATATCCGCTGGTGACTACGCAGAGTGTATTGCCATCCACATACATCTCCTGTATGGAATCCGTCAAATCCTCCAGTGATGTCTGGCCTGCAACAGACATTTCGCCTCCATGGGCAGATACAATGCGGAGCGTACCGGAACGTGTCAGCGTATAGATATAGGTGCCGTCTGTCTTGACAATGTCCCCTTCGTCCACACCTTCTGTGCGGACGTTGGTGGAGGAATGTCCTGCCCCTCCGTCTGCCGTGTAGCCTGCTGTGTTACTTGCGGACTCCTCCGCACCGGCATCCTCCATAACCGCTTTCTCCTCACTTTTTGCAGTAGTGCTGCTGTCAGACTGCGCTGCGCCGTCTCCGGTATCTGCCATCCGCTTCTGCTCCCATTCCTTCCGGGCATTTTCTGTCTCCGTATATATTTGTTCATACAGCTCTTCGTAGCTGCTCCCGGCAATATATCCCTCTGCCGTTTCTTTGTCCTCTGATTTCTTCTCCGGTGCCGCCTCATCTGCTTTTTCCGTACCTTTGGAGTCTTTTGGTTCTGCTCCCATATCCCCGCCGGAAGCATCCCCGTCTTCTGCCCCGGTATCTTGTTTCGCTGCCTCAGAAGAAGTATCCATGGACTGGGCACTATCCGCTTTGTTCTCGCTTCTGTAGTTCAGATTCATAAGAGGCATGAGGTTTACCGCGGCGATCACCAGGATCACACAGGCTGCGGCCACCCCGGCAGTCTTCCGGTAACGGAACGCAAAGTCCGCGGCGGCATCTCTCCATTTCCCGTTTCTGCCCTTCGAGTTTTTCCCCTGCTCCAGCAAGCTGTCCAGGTTCTCAGGGTTCAGGCTCTCGGGGATTTTCTCCTTGTCCGCAGACTCCCTGATCTTCTGTATGATTTCATGCCGGTTGTTCTCGTCCTGCATCTGATTCTCATTGAAATTCTCATCCTTCATATTCTTCGCCTCCCTTCTCACTGTAATATCTCTTCCATTTTCTTCAGCGCTCTGTTAATCCTTGAGCGCACGGTATTGTGGTTTTTATGTAGGATAAGGCCGATCTCCTTGCTCTTGTAGCCTCCGAAGACCTGCATGGCTACAATGAAACGCTCCTCATCGCTGAGGGAGAAAAATGCCTCCCGCACCTGCATGTCCCGGTCCAGATCTCCCCGCACGCTCCCCTCCTGTTCATACAGCGGCTCCGTCTTCCTGGTATACTCCTTCAATTTCCGTTTGCATTTATTTGACAGGATCTTAAAGATCCAGCCCTTAAAGGCCTCACTGTCCCTCAGCTTCGTGATCTCCGCATAGGCATCTGCCACTGTCTCCGCCACCGCATCCTGGGCATCCTCCGGGTTCTTAAGTACATATAACGCAAAACGGTACAAATCCTGATAAACTGCCTGATATAACTCGGCAAACGCTTCTTTGCTGCCCTGCCTTGCCTCATACGCCAACTGCTTACAGTCCGTCATGCCGCCACCTCTCTTTCTCTTTCCTATGTTCCTTCTTATCTGTACACGGCATCCCTCATGCCGGTTGTTCCCTTTTATTATATAAATATAGTGTTCTGTTTGCATCCTTTTGTTGCATTCGGATTTAAAAAATTTCTATTACTATTTACAGCCCAGGGGTATCCCGGCAGCGATTAATAAAGTTGAACGAAAAAAAACCGATGGTTTGGACTGGATTTCGTCCGCACCACCGGTTTTTTTTTGGCAAGCCGCCCTCTGAACAGCAGCTATTTTTTATGCTTCATATGCCCTTACTTCAAATATTTTTGCTGACTTGCACTCCCATGTCTGATAGACCTCTATTCTGATCGTATCAGCCTCTGCATTTGGGAAATGCATACAGAATCTCTGGTGATTTTCTGTTTCTTCTTCTTCCCAGATACTGTTTCCATTTTTGAGGGCCTGGATTTTATAGTGTTTTACCAGAGATTTTGGTATTCCGGGTATCTGTTTTTCACGGATAGTCCGGGACAGGGAGGTTTCTATCTCTGTAGTCAGGTCAGTGTCGAATTTGAGATGGATCTCTGCCAGTTTTTTCACACTTTTCAGACGGATTTCCAACCACTGAGGCTGACTGATGATTTCTTCTGATATCCACTGGTGTATTTCGTTCCCTTCATTTCTCTGATGCCCATCACGGATTTTTTCCGCTGCTCCTTCCGGGGTTTCTGAGGAATATAGAATTTCTTCTGCCCCTTTTACCAAATCATCGGAATCTTTATGAAGGAATCCCGGGAGATAGCAGTCATCTCTCATGAGCTGTTTTTGGAGTTCATTTATATAATCCATTCCGAGCTGTCTTGGGGTACAGTGTTTTTTTACAGCCATTGCCGCCGCAGTTCCTGCCGCCTGGCCGCCTGCCGCACAGGTCGCCATAACCCGGGTGGAACCGAATGCCATATGCGTTGTGCTGATATTTCTTCCCGCCATCATCAGATTCGGGATATCTTTGGAATAAAAACACCGGTAAGGAATCGTATAAATATTCTCCAGCGCAATGTACTTTGTGGGGTCGCCGCCAAACAAAAAGCCCTGAGGCGGATGCATATCCATAGGCCAGCCGCCGTAGGCAACCGTATCCTCAAACACCCGGCCTTCCAGCAGGTCCTGTTCTCTCAGAATATAATCGCCTTCAATCCTTCTGCTCTCCCGCTTTCCCGGAAGGAACTGCACCCAGTCAAGAGCATAATTTTCAGCTCCATGGTCTCCCTTATTTTTAATGTGATCCCAGACACCGTACAGTGTTTTCAATAGTTCATCCCGGATTTCTTCGGCATCATCAATTGTATTTTGTGTTCCTCCCAGTTCAATCCACCAATATCCGGATTCAATATCATAATTCTGCATTTTTGAACAGTAATCACTGTGGCCTCTGTATGCCAGGTCTTCCTCGCTGTATTCATAAGCCCATTGCGGCCTCTTGAAAGGCACAGGTTTTCCCATATCCACAGCTCTGAACATAAGAGAATTACCCATAGTGCCTGTATCCGGCTCATCCAGCGCATAAGTTTCCCCGAATTCTGCTCTGCCTTCTCTGCCCTGTCTTACAGACGCACCTGCCCTGGCCCCGATCATACCGTCGCCTGTGCAGTCCATGTAAAGATTTCCTTCCAGCATGAATTCCTTTTCTGTGGTGAGCTGATGCGCTTTCAGATTCAGAATCCTGCCGTCTGCAGTCTCTACATCTGTCACTCTTGTGTTCAGGTATAGTTCTAACTTCTCCTCCTGTCTGACCTTCTCCCATAACACCGTGTCGAATATGGAGAATGAGTGCTGCGGATTCCTGGAACGGTTTTCCAGTAGAATTTCTTCCAGGATTCCTGTCTCCCGGGCATTTTCCCGGTGGCCATGATGAGTGGCACCACAGATATGCATCCTGATTTCTGAACTGGCATTACCGCCCAGTACCGGTCTATCCTGAATCAGTGCCGTGCAGGCACCTGTCCTGGCACTGGCAATGGCTGCACAGACTCCTGCCATCCCTCCGCCCACTACAATCACTTCATAAATCTTTTTTTCCATTACGCCACCTTATCCTTTCACGCTTCCGCTTGTCAGTCCTTCTATAAAATATTTCTGTCCTAAAATAAACACCAGGATTATGGGGATCAATGCCACGGTAGCAGCCGCCATAACCAGATTGTCCTGCGAAAATCCTGATTCATCAATAAAGTTTGTAAGACCCACTGTCAAAGTATACAATTTGCTGTCTGTCAGGAAAATCAGCGGTGCTTCATAATCATTCCACCTCCATACAAAGTTCAGAATAACCACAGTGGACATGGCCGGTTTTGCAAGCGGCAGTACCAGGCGGGAAAAAATCCCAAATTCACCCAGCCCTTCCACCTTGCCGGCTTCTATGATTTCATCAGGTACATCCAGAAAATACTGACGCATCAGGAAAGTTCCAAGTGGTGTAAACAGTCTTGGTAAGATCAGTGCCCATAAAGTGTTAAAAATCCCCATTTCTTTAAACAGGATAAACTGCGGCACCATCAGTACCTGGAATGGCACCATCATGGTGATCAGATACAGCAGGAAGAGCTGGTCTCTGAATCTGAATTTCATCTTTGCGAACGCATATCCCGCCATAGATGATGTGATAACAGTTCCCAATACAGATACTACTGTGGTGACTGTTGTGTTTTTCAAATATGTAAGGAATGACGGATCCTGTTCAAACAGCACTTGCCTGTAATTTTTCAATGACATATTTCCCGATAAGAATCTGGGAGGAAAATCGTAAATCTCGTTTAAAGGCTTAAAGGAACAGAACAGCATCCAGATAAACGGGAATAAGACAGCCAGTGCAAAAGCAAACATGATCATTGTAAGAATTGTTTTCTGTGTTTTTTGTTTTTTTGTCATTGTCCTCTCCTCCCTACATATCTTCTTCATATCTGCGCTGTACTTTCCACTGGAACAATGTCACCAGAAAAATAATCAGCAGCAGGAACCATGCCATAGACGAAGCATATCCCATCTTGTGATACCTGAAACCAGACAGATAGATGTAATGTGCCAGAACCGTGGTAGAATTGCCCGGTCCTCCGCCTGTCATGATATTGATCTGCCCGAACACCTGAAAAGACCCGATGATATTGGTGATCAGAAGGAAGAAAGTGGTATTACGGAGCATAGGCACTGTGATAAACCGAAAAAGCTGAACAGAAGAAGCCCCGTCAATCTCAGCCGCTTCATACAGACTTTTTGATACCGACTGCAGCCCTGACATATAGATAATGGTGTTATAACCCAGCCCCATCCAGATTCCTACGATAATTACAGCAGGGAGTGCCCATTTAGGATCTCCCAGCCATCCCGGAGGGTTAGCTATGCCCAGATTTCTCAGAAAATTATTAAGAATACCCTGTGATGGATTTAAGATCAGCATCCAGATTACAGATATGGCTACTACACTGGCAATATAGGGAATAAAAATCATAACCCTGATGGCAGTCCTGCAATAGACCTTATCATTGAGTATAGTTGCCAGTACAATACTGAATCCTAATATAATGGGAATCGTCACTACTGTATAAATCAGGTTATTCTTAAGCGCCGCCCAGAACCATTCATCACTGAACATTTGAATGAAATTATCCAGCCCTACAAATTTACTGTTGGCAAATCCCTGGAAAATATTGAAGTCTGTAAATGCCACAACAAGGGATACCAGCACGGGGATTAAAATAAACACCAGAAATCCGATAAAGTTAGGGGCAATGAACAGATATGGCGCTAAATTCAATTTTTTCTTTTTTGTTTTCATCTTCTGCCTCCTTCATAAATCAGGCTGCATGACAGAGAACCTGCATTCCCCACCATGCAGCCGACTTTTTACTGCGCTGACTGAAGCGCTTTGTCTGCCCGCTCTTTCAGATTTTTGTAATAATCTTCCTCACTTGTGACTCCCAGGAAATAGTTCTGTGATTCTTCTTTGTAAATCTGTGTAATTTCTGAAAGGGCCGTTGTCTTTGTCGGCACAATATATTTGAAATCATCTCTCAGCATTACTTTCTTATATGCCTCTACATCAAACCTTTCTTCCGGATTTTCTCCCAGGATTTTTGCTACAATCTCATCTTCTGCAGCCCCTGACCAGGCCGGCATTTTGGCGATGTACCTGGAGCCCTCTGTGATCCAGAATTTTATGAACTCCCATGCCTCCTCTTTGTTCCTGCTCTGGCTGTTCATGCAGATGGTATTATTATTTTCTGACTGGTAAGGATTGGGGGTTCCGTCATCTGTACTCGGGAAAGGTGCAAAGGTTGTCACGAAGTCATGAGGGAAATTCTCCTTATCATTCACATAACGGAGCATCCAGGCTGAAAACGGCATCATGGCAATTTCTCCGGAAAGGAACGCCGGATGAGAGTAGACATCCAGTTTTCTTGAGAAAATTTCTTCATACGGCATGGCGATTCCCTCATCCATCATGGCTTTAAACTTGGTATTGATCTGATACTCTTTTGCATCAAAGTTAGTTTCTGTATCTGATTTGTAGAATTCATCTCCGCCCAGAATAGATCTGGCAATAGACAGCGGACCGCCGCCCCAGTACACATTACAGCCATACACTTTCTTGCCGTCCACTTCACCTGTAAGCTGCCGGGCAACCTCTTCATAATCACTGATCGTCCAGTTCTCCGGTATGGTGACTCCTTTGGCATCCAGCATATCTTTATTGATCATGATACCTGTAGGTTCTGTCACAGTGGGGATACCATAGATTTTGTTGTTCACCCGGAGAAACGATTCTTCGCCGCCCAGAATATTCTCATCCACAAATTCCTTTGCGCCGAGATTTTCCAAATCTTCCAACATGCCGCTGGAAGCCCTTTTTACCATCAAATCAGGCGAATACGTGAAAAATATATCTATCTGCTCTCCTGACTGAAGTGCTGTATCCAGCTTCGTATTTCCTGTATCATCATTGACAAAGCGTACATATTCCGCCTGTGCTTCCGGGTGCTGTTTATTCCAGTCTTCTACGATCTTATCCGGTCCGTCTTCTCCGGGAACCCCGCCCCACACTACCAGCTGTTTCGTTTCTGTTGTTTCGCTCCCCTTACCTTGGGAAGCTTGTGACTGATTACCGCAGCCGGCCAGAGCAGAGGCTGCCAGAATGCCTGCCATTACCAGACTTATACTTTTCATCTTCATATCTCATTCTCCTTTTATTTATATTTGGTAAGTTTTCAGTACTGTTTTCTTTACCTCATCTGATACTCTGATTATAAATAAAATATTTTGTTTCCAACAGAAAATAAATTGTCAGTTTTTTTTAGTATTTTTCTCTCACGTATGGATTTACAATTTTTTGTCGTTTTTTATCGAAATCTTGTTCAAATAAAGAGCCCGGTTTTATGCCGGACTCTTTCGATATTTTTTCATTTATCATCTGGGTACCTGGCCCCCGGATATCTTTTTCTGAAAAGCTTTTGGAGACATACCTGTAAGATTCTTAAATATCCGGGTAAAATAAGCCCCATTGGAATACCCTACCCGCTCTGCAGTCTCCTGCATGGTGATTCTTTGTTCCTTCAGCAAATCCTTTGCTTTTTCCACTCTTATCTTATTGAGATATTCGCAGAAGCCCTCCCCCATTACTCTTTTAAAATATCTGGAAAAATAGGATTCACTCATCCCGACATGTTCTGCAACTTCCCCCAGTTTCAAATTTTTCTTATAATTCAGGTCCATGTATTCCAATGCTGCCCGTATTCCCGTATCGTAACTTTTTCTTTTTTCTTCTTCTATCCGTTCCTTCATCTCAGATGCCAGATTCAGAATTTCTTTTTCCAGCTCTTCCTGCGCTGCCGCCTGCTTCAGAGCCCGCTCCAGTTTACCTGCCAGATAGTCTTTTTCATAGATACCATACTTTTTGCCTGCACTGGCAAACACGCCAACGATCTCTTCCCATTCTGTGCTCTTTCTCCAGGCGGTTCCCAGAACCCGGGACTCCGTGAAAATTCCTCTGAGTATCTTCCACAGTTCTTCCTTTGTCTCGTATTCCAGTCCCCTGCGCAGTCTGGCCTCGGATTCTGCCCGAAAGAACAACGGCAGACTCTCTTCCTTCTCATGGGAATCTTCCTGCCTGTCTTTCACAAATGTCTGTGCCCTTCGTATGACGGATGTCAGTTCATCCGTACTCATAGTCAGCTTCGGAATATAATCCACCGCTTTGTTGAATTTCATGGCTTCCCGAACACACTCCATATCATTAACACAGCTTAAAACAATATTAACTGTATGAGGACTGATAACACTCACCCTTTTCAAAAGTTCGAGCCCGTCCATTTTCGGCATTCTGATATCTGTAAGCAGAATATCAATTGGATTGCTTTCAATTATTTCCATAGCCTGCTGTCCATCTCCAGCTTCAAATACCTGGTCTACTCCCAGTTCCTGCCACGGAATGCTCATGCTGATTCCTTTACGCACCAGGACTTCATCATCTGCGATCACTACTTTCATAGCATTTCCTCCCCCATCTTCAACATCATCTGTATTCTGGTTCCTCTGCCTTCTTCTGATACGATTTCAAATCTGCTGTCTCTGTAATAAAGTTCCATTCTCTCTTTTACATTGACTACCCCAATATTTCCCGTTGTACCATTTCCATTTAAAATCTCACAGATTCTTTCCTCACTGATTCCCTCTCCGTTGTCTTCCACAGATATGACAGCCTCATCATCTGTCTGCCCGGCCCGAATCCATATTTCACCTCTGTCTTCCTTCTCACGGATTCCATGGATAATACTGTTTTCTACCAAGGGCTGCAATATCAGAACAGGTACTTCCAGTTTGAGAAGTTTTTCATCAATCTCATAAAAAACATCGAATATATTGCCATACCTCATTTTCTGCAGCTCCACATAATGTTTCAGACAGGTCAGTTCCTCTTCCAGCGTGACACAATCCTTCGTTTTCCCAAGGGAATATTCCAGAATATGTCCAAGAGATTCAATCATACGCTCGGCTGTAGGCGCCGATTCGATAATACAGAGCCACTTTATCCCATTCAGAGTATTAAACAAAAAGTGGGGCTGTATCTGAGTCTGAAGTGCCAGCAGCCTGCATTCCTCCTTTTCTCTGGTGATTCTCCGGTTTTCCTCAAACAAAACCTTCAGTTTCGTACTCATGTTATTAAAATCATCATAAATCTGATGTACTTCTATATTCTTTTCCCTGTTTTCAATTGTAATAAAGTTTCCTTTTCTTACCTGTTTCATGGCTGCACCCAGCCTGGTCAGCGATTTTCCTATTTTATTTGCTGTATAATTATCTACCAGGATCAACAGGGCCAGACAGATAAGATTACTCAGATATGTAAAATTCCGGTAATAGTTTAGCTTTGCGAATACCTCATTATAGGGAACGATCTGTATCAGTTTCCATCCCGTCTTCTCCACAGAATTCTGCAGAAAAATAAATCTCTTGTTTCCCATGCGCAGGTCCTGTATGTCTTCCCCGGACTCTGCTTTTTCCATCAGGCGGCTGTAAACTTCTCTGGTAAAGGTTTGTAACTTCTGGCCTCTGCCCGCTTCTGTGTTATCGTTGGTATACTCCAACACCAGATTTCCTTCTTCATCTACAAGATAGCGTTCCGTATCATTCAAATCACTGTCCTGCCGGAGCAATTTTGTCAGATAACGGTCCTGATAGATTTCTATACAGAGTGTTCCTGTCCTATTTCCATTCCGGTCATACAGGTTCCTGGACATTCCCAGTACAGGTTCCTCAGAAGTCCTTTCCGGAAATACTTTCCACAGAAAATATGTTTGATTGATAATCGTTTCTTTATTCCACGCTTTTCTGAATTCAGCCTTTTCGTTTTGTTCTGTACCCAATGTACTGTATATTCTCCCATAGTTGTCATATAAACATATGGCAGCATTGTAACGGTACAAATAAACTGCATTCATATTAGAAAGAGCAGCAATAACCTCAGACTTTTTTTGTATACTGCTGTCTTTCTCTTTAATAATCTCCATAATATTTTCATCTACTGCCGCCACACTTGAAACCTTCAGAATATCATCCAGCATATCCTCTGTATCCCGCGTGATTTCTTCCAACTGCCGCTTGCTTTGCAGCAGAAGCTGTTCTTTTACAGTATCCCTGATATACAGATATCCAATCCAGGGTATAACGATCATGGGGATCAATGTTGATAAAATAATAGTGTATAGCAGTTGTTTTTTTATAGTCATATGAATTTTACACCCCGTTTTCATATTAGCAGAATCAATATTGTTATGCAATGTAGTGATGATGGTAATTTTTAACTTACCGCATCTGCAGTAACCGTCCCCCCCGTACGAGAACAGCAACAGGAAAATGTCACAGATCAAACTTTCCCAGGAAGAGCTTGCCTTCGCAGTGGGAACCACAAGACAGACCATTACATCTATTCAGGTGGGAAAATATACCGCCTCCCTGGTCCTGGCCTATAAAATAGCACATTATTTCGGGCTTACCGTTGAGGAAGTTTTTGATTTTTAGATATGGGCATTGCTGATAGATAAGGAGGTTAAAGATTATGGAAAAATATAAAAAGACATTACCGTACCCCCACTGCTCATCACATCTTTAACCATGATATTTGGAGGTATTATCGGCGGATATTTTAATATCGTCATTTTTTACACCCTTTTAGCTGCCGGCACATGTCAGATGCTGCTGGGTATCTGCTTTAAATTTTATTATCTCCATAAGCTGTAAAACGCGCAGGTTTGTCTTATTGCCAAGCGCTGAGAAATATTAAATGGATAGACATAAAAAAATATGGGATATCTGATCTAAACTTTAAAAGTCTAAATTGGATATCCCACTTCTCTTATTTCGCTTCTTTTCTATTTCCCTACCTGAGGTTCTCCGGGTTCAGTCCTTCCAGCTCAGGCACCACAAAGCGTCCGTCCTTCCGTATGAGCACATCGTCAAAATAAATTTCCCCTCCGCCGTACTCCGGTCTCTGGATCAGTACCAAATCCCAGTGGATAGCTGATACATTTCCATTCCAGGCATCATCATAGCAGCTTCCCGGTGTAAAATGAATAGAGCCCTGTATCTTTTCATCAAACAGGATATCCTTCATGGGGTGAAGGATAAAGGGATTCACCCCTATGGCAAATTCCCCCACATAACGCGCGCCCTCATCCATATCAAAGATTCCATTGATGCGCTCCGTGTCATTGGCCTCTGCCTTCACGATCTTTCCATTTTCAAATGTGAGTGTCACATTCTCGAATACAAACCCCTGATAGGAGGAGGCTGCATTGTAACGGATGGTACCGTTGACAGATTCGCGGACCGGTGCTGTAAACACCTCGCCGTCAGGGATATTGCTCTCACCACTGCATGGGACCGCCGGTATATCCTTAATGGAGAAAGTCAGGTCTGTGCCCGGGGCTGTGATCCGTACCCGGTCAGTGCGCTGCATATACTCCACCAGATTCTCCATAGCCCTGCCCATTCTGCTGTAATCCAGTGTGCATACATCAAAGTAAAAATCTTCAAAAGCTTCCGTGCTGGTACCGGATAACTGCGCCATAGCATCATTGGGATAGCGCAGAACCACCCATTTTGTCTTTGCGACTCTCACCTCATGGTGTACCGGGGTATTATAGTATTTATCATAGACAGCCATGTTTTCTTTTGGAACATCGGACAGCTCTGTAATGTTGTCCGCGCCCCTGACTCCAATATAGCAGTCCATGGCCTCCATCTCTTCCCTGTCCACCTTTGCCATAAGTTCGATCTGCTCTTTGGTACAGTTAAGCAGCATCTCCCTCTGGACTTTCGGGTCCGTAAAGTGGGGGAAGGGCATCCCGCCCGCCCGGTATACTTCCCGGATAAGCTGTTTCGCAAGCTCAGTGGTAGAATAGCCCGTATAATGGATATAGACCTTTTCACCCTTCTGCACATGGCAGGAGTGATTTACTAGTCCGTACGCAAGTTTCTTAATTCTCTCATCCATAACTGTCATCCTGCTTTCCCGTACTTTATCAGCATCTGCGTCACTGCCTTTCGGCAGCGGCTTGCGCATATCTGATGCTTTCCAAAAGCAATCTCAGACACACGAAAGAGTGCTGAACCGTAACGTTTTTCTTTTCCTTTCTGCCGGTTTTACTCCGGCAGGTTTTCTATATAACTGATGAATACATTCCCGGCTGCCCCGAAGTCCCTGGTACTGTCACCTAAACCTTTATACTCTGTCTTTCCGTCCGCCGGATTATAAAGTAGGGTATTATAACCGTCATACCCAACAATGACACGGCTGTCATTCTCTCCCAGTGACACAATGACCGGTCTCTGGGCACTGACCTGGTAAAGTACCTGTTCCAGAGTGCATCCTGTCAGGTTCAGCACGGTCCCCCCATTCCCCAGACTCTCCTGTAGGGCTGCGGTGTCAAGGCTGGCTGTCTTAAAGCCTTCCGGAATATCATCCAGGTTCAACGTCACTTTAGTCTTCTGGTTTCCTCTCTCCCACACATACTGCTGGGAACGGTTCAGCACAACACCTGTCATCTCGTCAGCCACCTGCACTGCCTGAGCCGGGCTGCTGTAAAGATCCACCAGACTGCCCTTTGCGTAGACATAGTATCCATCCCTGACTGACTCTTTCAAATCCATGTTCAGTACCGTATCATTCTTATTTACCATAAGCTTTGATTCCATCCTGAGCGGATTTTTATTCCTGCTGTCCTCGGAAAATATCAGCCTTGTGATATTTGCCTGCCGCACAGTTGTGGCGGTTGCAACGGAGATCACTTCATCCTCTGCGTTCTTCACATTGTTCATAATATGCTCACTGGGGATCTCTGTGTACTGGTCCACATTCCACTGGGCCTGTTTCAGCTCCAGAAGCCCCTGCTGGATATCCACATCCATAATATAGACTCCATCCTGCTGGTAATCCTTCACCAGTTCCCCGGAGAATTTCTGGATCCTTATATTATGCATGGCATATCGAAGGCCTCCTGTGGCATCCACCACAATATCCCCGTCCCTGGCCACGCCATAGACCAAATCCTCATTGATAAATCCAAAGGCCCTTATCTTTGTCCCCTGGTCCGCAGTAATGCTCTGCTGCTTCCCGGTCTCCAAATCCATAAAAGTTATATGGGTAGTCTGAAGCGGATCCATCTCCTCCATCCACGCCACATGCCGGTTGGTACCGGACGCTGCAAAACAGTCCTCTGCAATTCCTTCCTTGACAACTTCGTAGGTTTTATCTGACATGTTCATCTTGTACAGGCTGCCGTCCAGCATAAGATACAGCAGATCATCCGTGCTTACATAAGAAAGGATTTCCACATCCCGCTTCATAAATTCATAGGATTTGGTGGTGGGCAGGAAAAATTTTTCCTCCAGCACATTCTGTTCGCTGTAATAGTGATATACGCATGTGCCGGTATATCCCTCATGTTCTCCGCGGTTCATGTATCCGTAGAAAACAAAATCCATGTCCCCGTTCTCCTCCACACGCACAATCTTAAAATCATGCATAGGGTAGTCATATCTGTCATCCGCATCCTGCCCTTCCCGGAAACTGAAAACCTGCGTCAACTTGTTGGTGCTGGTATTGTATGACCACAGATCCCCCTGCTGTACAAAAGCCAGAACACTTCCAGCCTGGCTGGCCGCAAACTGGACAGACTTTGAGGTAACACCCAGGTTGATCTTTCCTGAAAATACCGACACCTCATTGCCTGTAAAGATCTGCTTTGCAGACCGGTTAAAGTCCAGAAGCATAACTCTGGTGTCCCCATACCGCATACGATAGAACTCATCTACCTGATAAAACTCCTCATACCCTTCCTCATCCTTGGCTGTGATATAGTAAGTCAGGGTCAGGCTTCCTGTCGTCTCATTAATGTCCTTGATCGTAGGAACGCCTTTTCTGCTGATAGTCGGTGCCAGGCTTCCCCATGTGACCATATCCACGCTGGAATGAATGTCCACATTGGTAAAGCTGTTGTTCACCGCAGTGTCATCTGACTCCAGATAGGTCCTCAGCTCCCCGTTATTGTCTTTGCTGAAGGTCTTGGATGAAAAACTCTGTACAAACTCCAGGTATTTGTCAGCATTGAGGCCTGTACGCTGGATCACTCTTGTATAGTAATGCCAGGAACCTTTGTCCGTATTGAGGGTAAAGACCAGGGAATACTCCTGATTCATCAAAATGGAATTTTCCAGTTCAAACGTGGCAGTCTGTGCACTGCCGTTCTCCTCAAAATTCTTGATCTTGGCATTCTCCACCACTTTGCTTCCGTCCGAGGTTCTGACCTCATATACAAGACTTTTTATCTTATGGCCATATGGCAGGATGCTGACCGTCATTTTCTTGTCTGTTCCCACAGGGGTCAGGCTGTCCCTCATAAAGTCCACCTGCATCTCCTGTGCATAACCGTACATGCGGTTCATCTCCTGGTCTTTGTACATCATGGAGAGTACGGGAAGGGTGGCTTCCTCCATGTCCATCTTGTTGTCTGTTGTCTCCTTATTCATAAAACTGGAGAATCCCATAACACCCAGGATAAATATGAGCAGCAGGACTCCCAGCTTTGTCAATACTTTTTTCATCTATCGTTCCCTTCTAAGGTTACTATTCACAGTCACTGTTCCGGGAGGTGTTTCGCGAAGCAAAATCCCGAGTTGGCCAGCGCTAAAATGCAATTCATTGCATTTTGTGTGCATCGCGAATCGTGTTACTGTTCACAGAACTGCGCATTTTGCAGGGCTGTGGATAGTAACCTTCTAAGAACAACAGGGATGCAAGCGTGGGCTTTGCCTGAAATTCTTCCGCGCATTTTTCCCATGCCTGTCTCTGCTGTCTGCTGACTGTTTTGTTTTCATTTTTTACTGCACGAATAAGCAGATTCTTAGGTGTGTGCTCCACATCAATAAATTCCAGAATCTGCGTGTCATACCCTGCACTTTCCAGTATCTGCGCCCGAAGTCCGTCTGTGAGAATGGTGGCAAAGCGCTCCTTCAATATACCGTATCCCAGTACGGGCGCCAAAATGTCATTCTCAATCTGTCGGTTCAGTTCATGCTGGCAGCAAGGCACAGACAGGATCACTGAGGCACCCCACTTCACGGCTTTTGCCAGGGCATGATCCGTAGCCGTATCGCAGGCGTGCAGAGTCACAACCATATCCACATGGCTGCACCCTTCATAGGATGCGATATCTCCCTGATAAAAATGCAGTTTTTCGTAATGATATTTTTCCGCCAGACGGCTGCATGTTTCAATCACGTCGGCTTTCAGGTCCAGGCCTATCACCCGTATATCATAACCCTTCAGTTCATGCAGATAGTGGTACATGGCAAATGTAAGGTACGATTTACCGCACCCAAAATCAATAATATTCACTTCCCTGTCTTTCGGAAGCCTGGGGAGAATGTCCTCAATAAACTCCAGAAAGCGGTTGAGCTGCTTAAATTTATCATAACGGGCTTTCTTCACCCTGCCCGCTTCATTCATAATTCCTAAATCTATCAAATAGGGCACCGGCACACCTTCCTGCAGCAGATATTCCTTCTGCCTGTTGTGTGTCAGCATGGGAACAAATGCCTCCCTGCCCTGTGTTTTCTTTGTTTTGACGGTAAACTTACCCTTTTTACTGGCAAGAACCGTTCCCCGGATCCCCTTTGCCTCAAGCTGAAGCTGACGGAAATCCTGCTGCATCCAATTACTGATGAGACAGAGGACTTCAGCCCTCTGATGGTTTTCGTGAAGTTCTTTCTGTCCCACTGTTCTTGTTATCTGATACATAACCTGTCCTTTCAGTAATAAGGGACGTATCTGTATTTTAGACGGCCCCTCTTTTTGCCGGGGGCCGCTGATAATTAGTCTTATTAAATCTTCATTTATATATAAATCCAGAAATCTTTCCAGTTCTGTCATATTTTCTCTCCTAAACAGTATACGCAGTCTCTCATACAGTCAGCGCTGAAACGGGCCGACCTGCTGAACCGCTGCGGTATCATTACTATTGTAAAAGTTTTATGACAAAACCGCAAGCCCCAAGTGCAGTTTTCTTATGACTGCGCTGGCTGCCTCGGGATTTTCATGCGCAAGCGCATAGAAACACCTGGCGGGCTAGTGGCTGTGAATAGCATCGTCAGCGGTACAGTCTTCTGCATCGCCTTCTCTGGCATCTGCGCCTGTATACTTCATTGAAAAACAGGACTTCGATCAAATCCCGCAGGGCTTCGTCCGGAAGGTTTCCACATTTTCTGCAGAAACCGGATTCCACACCTATCCTTTCGCTCTCTCTGCGTATCTGACTGTGGATGGAATCACAGACTTTGCGCATCATGTATTTGTCCGGATGTTCATCATACATCCTGCTGCCCTCATAATCCATACGGTCACAGGCATCCTCCACAAAGCACTGGATATAGGCCGCGTTTTCCGGATAGTTAGCCCGCAGGCGCCGCATATCCTGCTGCAGCACCCGCTCCTGCCCCAGCATTTCTTCCCTGGGGTCCACTTTCTTAACTGCCATAAAAAACCTCACTGATTCTTCTCATAGTCAGTATATGCAGAAAAGAAATAACAGTTCAACAGGTATGCGGGTTCACTGGGCTGGCTGTATGGATACATGGCGGCAGCAAACATCCCGTGTTACTGTCCGGCCGCGGTCCGGGGTGTGTAGGGCGGAACCTCTCCCCCCTGTTCAATGGTGTTGCTCACATACAAAAAATCATCATCTGCTTTCCGTACAGTCACCTGATGAGAGAAGAGCTTATCCTTTTTAAGCTGAGGGCAGACAACATCCACTGTCATGGTTATGGTGCCATCCCCATTGTCCCCGTAGTCCACCACTTCAGGGTCTCTCTCCACCAATACAGCAGCGTTGCTGCCAGCGATCTGTGTCCAGGGGTATGTGCCGGTCTGGCTGTTATAGCCTGCCTGTTCCCTTAACTGCTCCGCAGGTATGCTGAAATATTTGCCTATCAGGTCCTCAAACTCGCTTCTGCCGATCCCGTTTGGATATTGGGTGCTGTCCGGCAGACTTCCCTGGTCGATCCGGTAAAGGATATCATACAGATCATTGAAGTTTACCTGCTGAAAATTCTCCTCATCCCACTCCACAAGAAACAGATTATTAGCCTCATATCCAATAGGCTCTATATAGTCCTCGCAAAGTTTACGCAGTTCTTCATCCAGGGGAAGGACTCTTATGCCAACGGTCCCGTCTGCCTCCATTCCATCCGGTATGTACCTCTCATAGAAAAGATAGCCTTTTTTTGTGTACTCCCACTTCCATGCCTGATAGCGGACCATATCCACCACGTAAGGCTCCTGCTTTTTATTCCAGTCTATAATTGTGTTGGTGACCGTCACCGCCCCTGTATCGTCTGAGGCGAAATCGGTCTTATCCATTCCCCCGTCCTGGTGGATCCGGTACACGGAGATGGCTGCCTCTTCCTTTTTTTCCTGACTTACCAAAAATTTTTCCACTAACTGGTAGTTCTCCATATTCTCCCGGTTCCTATTATCCAGGGCCGCATATCCCTGGCTGCCCATCTTTTTTACCAGGGCTGCCACGTTTTCCATGGAGAGCACATCCTCCTTGCTGCTGTTCTTCCTGGCCTGTATAAACAGGTCCTGACAGCTTTTTGCAGCCTGGACAGCGGCTTCTGTGAGGGTCTCCGCCTCATCAGCAGGTATTTCCATCTCGTAATAATTGTTCTCATCTTTGACAGCTTCCTGGTCCTCTGCTTCAGCCACATCCGCTTTGACTGCCACATCACTTTCCTGCTTTGCCTTGTCTCCGCAGCCGCCCAGGATCAGGCTTACTGCCGTCACACACATCATAACCCCTTTTAATCTCACACCACGTCACTCCTTTGTCAGCATTTCATCCAACAGTCCTTTATCTAAATCCACCACGTAACCGCTTCCTCCGCGGTCCTTCACGTCTTCTACCATGTTGAGCATCAGAAAGCTGCTTTTCTTGTCCCCATCCGTATTAAATACGGCAAACCATCCCAGCTCTGTTCCGTTTTCATCATCCTGGGATGCCTTAATTTCCGCTGTCCCTGTTTTGCCTGCCAGGTCTGCGCCTTCTGTGTAAGCTCCACGCCCGGTTCCATTTTCATCTGCAATGACCTCTGTCAGGTCCTCCTGTATCACCGCGGCAGCCTCCTTTGAAAAAACGCCTGCCTTCCAGTATTCAGGCCCCCTTGCGTCTTTTATCTCCAGATACGGCTTTATCATATTCCCCTCGTTGACAAAGGCGGAGTAGATACATGCCAGATGGAGGGGATTCACCAGTATCTGCCCCTGTCCATAGCCGCTGTCAGCAAGCTGGATCTCAGAGGAGATATGGTCCTCGTTGGTATACTGGGATTTGCTCATACCAATCTCAAAGGGAATATCCTCACCAAATCCCAGCTTTTTCAACTGTTCTGTCAGTGTATCCGCACCAATCTTCAGTGCTGCTTTGGCAAAATAAATATTGTCGGAGTAGATCAGTGCATTCCGCAGAACCGCTTCCTCCCCATATTCGTGGAGCGTGGTGATCTGGTAATCGCCCCAGCTCTCATCCTTCTGCCAGGAAAGGCCGCTGGCTCCCAGATTTTCATCTGCGGACAGGGTTCCTGTCGTAAGGCCCACTGCACCGATGACGGGTTTGAAAGAAGAACCCGGCACCCAGCTTTCCCTTGTCCTGTTAAACAGGGGTTTATCCTCATCATTATTCAGGGAATCCCATTTTTCCTGGGACATTCCCAGCACAAAATCCATGCTGTTAAAGGTTGGCGTTGAGACCATTGCCAGCACCTCACCGGTCTTGGGGTTCATAACAATAGAACTGCTCTTGTCATTCTTATACTGCTCATACACGCTCTGCTGAAGATGTCCGTCAATGGTCAGGGTGATGTTCTCCCCATCCTTTGCGGAAACGGAGGCAAGAGCCTCTTTCTCATTGCCCTCTGCGTCCACAATGGAGATTTTATAGCCTTTTTGGGCTTTCAGCCTGTCTTCATATAATTTCTCCAGTCCGCTTTTTCCCAGAATGCTCTGTTCGTCATATCCCTTGCCCTTTAACTCCTCCAGTTCCTCCGCGTTTATCTCCTGCACATACCCCAGAAGATGGGAGGTACAGTCCCCGTAAGGATAAACCCTGCTCTCCGCATCAGAGATCATAACGCCCGGCAGCTCCAGAAGCTTATCTTTAAGTGAAGCCTCCTCTTCCCCTGCAGGCGTTTCCAGCGCGCTGTTGGTCATCTTTTTCACCGGCACAAAGGAATCATCCTTCACCCAGGATGCATCCAGTTTATCGGAAATACTGCTGGCCGTGGTTCCCAGAAGCGCTGCCATGGCCTCCAGCTCCTCCTGGGGCTGGACCGCCATCTTGCCTGGGACAAGCCCTACATTGGCCACAGTTCCCTGGCCTGCCAGAAGTGCACCGTTTCTGTCATAAATCTCTCCCCGCTTTGCCTCTATGCTGACGACACTCACCTTATCGGCTGCCTTCAGGTTGGGAAATATCATGGAATCGTTCCACTTAATGCGCCATTTTCCGCTCTCTTTTTCAAATAAAGCATCATTGTCATAGGAAATCTCCCCTGCCACGGTATCCATGGTGACTTTATAGGATATGGGCTGGCTCTTCTCCTGCTTCTCCGAAACGTCCAGACGGATATTGTCAGCTTCTATGCCCTCATAAATCTTCTTGTTCCTGACCACAAAATCCTCTGCGCTCACGGTGTTCCTGCTGGCCTCATCCAGCAGAGCGTACATCTTGTCATATCTTCCCTTCTCGATATAACCCATGTACTCCTCCAATACATCCTGGCGCTTCTTCTCGAATTTTACCTTGTACAGAAATATGCCTGCCGCGCACGCGGCAATTGCCGCCACGGTCCCTATCACTGCAGCTACTTTCTTTCGCTTCATAAAATAACCTCCTTATGTACGATACACTCCCTATACAAAAATCCTACAAACGTAAGATATAGTTTCACCTAATATATTACATTTGTAGGACTTATTGTCAAGCATTTTTTTATTCGTTTTTTTCTTCCCCGTCACCAGTGCTCTGCGCATCTGCTGCCACATCGGTGACTTTGGCGGTCTCCTGCAGGATTTCACAAGACCTGCTCCAGAGTACATTGGCCTTTACCATGACTTCGTCACTGTAGGCGCTCTCTAAAGCTGCTGTATCTTTGAATCCGTAATCCTTTGCAAATTTTTCAAGCTCTGCCTCATAATCCTTTACAGAGATCTCAACTTTTTCCGCATCAAAGATAGCCTGCACGATCAGGGACTGCTGCAGGATATTCTGTGCCATCTGTGTCATGGTCTCCTCTGCCTGTTCCGCAGAAATGCTCTGTGACTCCCAATACTCATCCAGGGTCATGCCGCTTGGACTGGCATACTGCTCCTGAATCTTATTCTTGACATATTCCATGGTCTCAGACATGGGTTTTTCCGGATACTCCGTGATCTCTGTATTCTCCACTACCTTCTGGAACAGATCAGATTTGAGCTGGCTCATATAGTTCAGATCCGCGTTCTCCACCAGGGATTTCCTGATTTCTTCTTTATACTCATCTACTGTCTTGTAGTCTGTGTTGTTCTTAACCCACTCATCTGTCAGCTCCGGAGCTGCTTTGATGGTGTTGATCTTCACTTTGAACTGCACAGCCTTGCCTGACAGGTCAGGATTATTGCTGTAGGGGTCCGGGAAATTCAGATCAAGGGTAACTTCCTCCCCTTTCTTTTTGCCGATCAGGCCGCTCTCAAATCCTTCAATAAATGAATTAGAGCCAATCAGCAAATCCGAATCTGTAGCTGAACCGCCCTCAAATTCCGCTCCGTCCATATATCCGGTATAATCAATGTTGACGGTGTCATTTTCCTGTACCGGCCTGTCCTCTGTGATCTCCTCTGCCTTGTAGGTGAGCTGCTGGCTGATATAATCCTCCACATCAGCGTCTGTGATCTCAGTCTTCGTCTCTGTCACTTCCAGATTTTTATATTCACCCAGTTTGACATATTTGCTGATATCATCCACATCCACGGCTACCACATTGCCTTTGCTGTTGGTATCTACTGTTGTATCCTCTTTGGACGCTTCCGTCTTTTTATCATCGTCTTTGCTGTTGTCACTCTTCTTGCCGCCGCATCCTGCTGCCATCACTGCAATGCTAAGTGTCAATAGCACCATGATCAATTTTTTCTTCATATATAATTCCTTTCGTCTATGGTCTCTGGTTTCCACATAAGGAAGTTATACCACACATGACCTGAAAAAGGAACCCTTTCTTTCACATTTTTATTGCCTTTTCACAGAAACAATGCTAGAATAATAGTTGCGTTATCAGTCCAGATTTTAGGAGGTCTAACACAAATGGTGTGGAAAGTTCTACTGATTATTTTAATCATTTTAGTAGTCGTTCTTGCCGTTTTATATTTCCTTGGCAAGAGGGCACAGAAAAAGCAGGAAGCACAGCAGGAACAGATCGAAGCTGCAAAACAGTCCGTCTCCATGCTGGTTATCGATAAAAAGAGGCTTCCCATTAAACAGTCCGGTCTTCCTCAGATGGTAATTGACCAGACACCGAAGCTTATGAGACGTTCCAAACTCCCGATCGTAAAAGCAAAGATCGGCCCCAAGATTGTTACCCTGGTGGCGGACGAGCAGGTCTTTGAGATCATCCCCGTAAAGAAGGAAGTCAAGGCTGAAGTCAGCGGTATTTATATTACCGGTGTCCGCGGGCTGCGCGGTGCTTTGGAAGCTCCTCAGAAGAAGAAAGGCTTCTTCAAAAGAATGCGTCTCAAAGCAGAGAACCTTGCAAAGGGAAAACAAACGGCAAGTAAGGATACGAAAAAGAAAAAGTAAAAAACAGCCGCCCGGAATGGACCAAATCCCGGACGGCATTTTTTATATCTGCTGCTCTGTTTTTCAATGGGAAGATGCCAGGTGGAAATTCCCTGCACCCTGGGGCTTCACATTCACACATATCTGACAGTCCGCTGTATGTACTTCATTGATCTCCAGTGCGTAGTCAATGAGGATGTCAATATTCTCCTCCTGCTCCTTCACATCAATCTTTGTAGCGGATATCCCCATCTGCATATCCCCAAAGGGCGTGGCATAATAGGTCAGGTTCTTCTTGGTCTCCTCGAAAATCATGTGTGTGTTGGTAAGTCCCTTTTTCTGGACTTCCACGGAACCCTGCATGACTTTGATCATGTTCTTTGTGATTTTGTCATATCCCTCCTGAACTTCCTCGTAGCAGATAAAATGATGGCCGTTCCTGTAATAATAATCTCCCTTTGCCACCACTTCCACTGCTTCCGGCTCGTCGTTGGCATCCATTGCCTGCATCCCTTTAACTGTGATCAGTACATCTTTCGTCATTTTCAATACTCCTCAATATTAATCTGCTTGGTCATCCTCACATCATAAGGCAGGATAGATCCTGCAAACTCCTGGAAGCGCTCCTCCGCATCGCTGACATAGAAGCGGTAAGGAAACTCCTCCTCCTCATGCCCGTCATTCTCTATCCCATGTTCCTTCAAAAGCTCCCGCAGAGCCTGGGCAGTCTCATAGGCAGGATTCACCAGTGTCACGCCGTCACCTGCCACCTGACGCATCAGGGAGCGCAGCAGCGGATAATGGGTGCAGCCCAGGATGAGGGTGTCCACGCCCTGTTCCAGAAGGGGGTTCAGGTATCGTTTTGCCACTTCAACTGTAACTTCATCCTTCAGCCAGCCTTCCTCCACCAGGGGCACCAGCAGAGGGCAGGCCTGGCCTATGACCTGTATCTGGGGATCATATTCATGTATGATGGCAGGATACAGTTCAGATTTCACTGTGCCTCTTGTACCTATCAAACCGATTTTTTTATTCCTGGTGGTCTGTGCAGCCACTTTTGCTCCCGGCTTCACCACACCTATGATAGGAATATCTATCTCCTCCCGTATGGTTTCCAGGGCCATGGCACTGGCTGTGTTGCACGCTACCACAATGGCCTTTACATTCTGGGTCTGCAGAAAACGCACGATCTGACGGGAATATTTCAGCACAATTTCTTTTGACTTGCTTCCATAGGGCACCCTTGCAGTATCCCCAAAGTATACAATCCGCTCACTGGGCAGGTTACGCATGATCTCTCTGGCAACGGTAAGTCCGCCCACGCCGGAATCGAAAACACCGATTGGTGCCTGTTTATTCTGGTTCATATGAAAACCCTCTTAAAATTTTTTCTATTTTAACCGTGTTTCCATTTTACCCTCATTAGGCCCAGAATGCAAGCAGCAACCATTAAAACCACTTAAATCCTATTTTCACCTTATCTCTTTTCTCCGGATCGTTTAAAACAGCCAGAAATTCTTCCTCTGTCAGAACTTCCTTTAAGTCCTCTTTTTTGTCCTCCGAAACCACACCGTGGGACTCATCAATAAAGCAAAGGCTTGGATAGAGGACACACCACCAGTTGTGTCCCTTGGCCTCCCCGATTTTCACATTCAGCGCTTCATATTCTCCTGCCGGAAACGTACAGTCCCCATAAGTCTTGTCCGGAAAATACGTCTTTTCCACGGCAGCTGTGACCGCATAATCATATCCCTCTTCCGCCATCACCTGTCTGGCGGTCTTCTCGATCTCATCTAAATGGGTCAAAACCCCCTCTTTCGTAGCATCCAGGGACCTGTCCTCACCAAGGACTTCCTCCAGATAATCCACAATGCCTGTTTTAACCTGAAGCTTCAGGTTCTGGTCTTCCTCTGTATCACTGTTGGCAACCACATGCAGGCGGAAGATTTCTTTTGCGATCCCCTGCTGCACTTCCCGTTCCAGACGCACCTGTGTCTCCTCTTTTTCCTTCTTCAGTGTATGTATGCGGACAGCCCCGATCAGTACAGTGGCAAGAAGTCCAATGATCGTAGCGGCGATCCATATATTTCTCTGCATTCTTCGTCTCACAGCAAATCCCTCCGTCTTACCCGGTGTGATGGTGCGGAAATGTCCGTATTACCGCACCTCCTGCCGGATTTTTTATTTCTCATTTTTTATTATAGACAGAGTATTGCCGTATCTTCGCAGGCCTATTCCTGATTCAGCATAATTTTATCCTCCAGAGCGCTTACCTCCAAAAGGCCGGGGCGGTCCTCCCCATTGTGCCAGGCATTATATAAGTCCTGCAGGTCTGTCTGCTCTTTTGCCTGACTGTCAGGCCGGTTCTCCACGATACCTGTCAGATAATCCCCCAGGGAATCCATCTCCTGCCCATCCATGCTCATCACATCCCCAAGCTGGCTGCAGGAGAACACGTAGATATTTCCTGCTACTGAGGGCTTGTCTTCCAGATAGTGAAGCAGATTTTTATAGGCTTCCTGGTCGTCAAGCAGACCGTTCCCCAGAAGGAGGACTTTGAGATGTCCGGTATCCAGGTAGTCCTCCTGGCTGTTCTGAAAATCTTTTTCCGCATCCTCCATGGTTTTACCCTGGTAAAAATCTGCTTTTTCTCCGGCTTTCTGGTTCTCACTGTCCTTATTCTGCCCTGTCACCCCTGACAAGTCGGGAAGGCCGTAATAAACCTGATATTCCCCGTCCTGATAATCCACACCCATGGAGAGGGGAAAACTGCGGTTCTCCAGAGCCACCCCGCAGGCGGAAAGACTTAATGCCAGAATGGCAGCCAGGAGCACCGCTTTACTTTTCTTCCTTATCATGATGTTTCCCCCTTCCGTACGCAATCCCTGCCCACAGCGCCAGCAGCAGGAACAGCGGCGCATAAATGTTCTGCAGAACCTCGCGGTACCATTCCAGGGAAATGCCTGCTTTCTCACATCCCAGTGCGCATACCAGAATCCCTCCTGCCAGGTAGGGCGCCCCTTTTTCCATATGCCCCCGCTTTAACAGCTCGTGGTTGTAGAAAAAAATACTGCCCACAGCAAAAAAGATGCAGAACATGACAGCAGCAATGAAAAAGATATCCACACGTTCCAGAAAATCCCCCGGCAGATCCACGCCTGCCATCATGTCAAAAAGTGGGTAGGACTTCTGCACATAGCCCCCTGCTCCGAATGCCCCCTGTAACAGGATCAGGGCTGCGGACAAAATCCCCAGAAGAAGAAACACGGAGCTGTTCAGCGCTTTTCCCGCATTGCCCGGACGGTCCACATTTCCCAGGGTAAAGGGCAGGAAGAATACCGGGAGGAAGGTACAGAACACCCTGTAACATCCCTGGATCACGCCTTTCAGTGACGTATATCCCGTCACTTCCAGATAGGCACCATTGACTCTGGTGACAGACAGCAGAAACATGATGGCCAGCACAAATAAAATGACCGGAAAACAGATCTCCGCCATACGTCCCCTTCGCTCCAGTCCCTGATGGCTTCCCAGATAGCACACCACAGCAGTGATCGTGATGATCACAAAAGGTTTGCTGCTCTCAATGAAGAAACGGCCCGTGATCCTGCTGGTCACAAGAAGCAGGAAGACCCCTGTGATAAAAAGGTATGACAGATGCAGAAGACAGAAAATTTTCCCCGCGTATTTTCCCATATACCGCTCAGGCATTAAATAGCAGGATTTCATACGGATAAAGAATATGCTGGCTGCCAGGAACAAAAATCCCATTAAAAGCAGGGAGAGCACCCCCTGCCGTCCCTCCAGATATGAGGTGACGGGAACGGTGACTAAATAGATGCCCAACTGTCCCAGGACCAACTGCCGAAAAAGCTGTCTGTGGGATATCCTTTGATTGTCAGCGTACATGCTTCTTTCCTCCTTTTGTTTTGAGGCGCACCTGCTGATCTCTTCTGGCATAGAGAGGCCTTCTTGTCATAAATCTGAGCGGTGCCAGGACAACGCCGTCTGATTCACCTCTGTATCCTGCATCTCTCTGCGCGGCAAACGGTGTCAGATAGGGGATGCCAAAGCTTTTGAGGCCTGCCAGATGGCTGATAACAAGATAAAGCCCTAAGAGCATACCAAAGACACCCATGGTACCTCCAAGAAGGATGAAACCGAATTTCAAAAGCCTGAAGGGCGCCGTAAATTCCTCATTTGGGATAGCCAATGTGGCCAATGCGGTCACAGCCACCACGACCACCACAATGGGGCTTACCAGGTTGGCCTCCACAGCCGCCTGGCCGATGATCAGACCGCCCACAATACCGATGGTGCCGCCAAGAGGCCCTGGCGCCCGAACCCCGGCTTCCCGGATACTCTCAAATGCCACCTCCATAAAAAAGACCTCCAGAATCCCCGGAAAGGGCACACCTTTTCTGGCCTCCGCAAAGGAGAGGATCAGGTTGGTGGGAAGTACCTGGGTATGGAAATTCGTCACTGCCAGATAGGTTCCAGAAAAGAGCATGGCAAATGCTGCCGCTATATAGCGGATGATCCTTAAAAAGGATGCCAGCTCAAAATGGTTGTATTCATCCTCGCTCACCTGCAGAAAGTCGTTGAACGCAGCCGGAAGCAGGATTCCCATAGGGGAATTGTCAACAAGCACCAGGACTCTGCCGTTGAGGATCTCCATGGCGCACTTGTCCGGGCGCTCAGATGTCTGGAACTGGGGAAATGGGGACAGCCAGTTTTCCTCAGCCAGATGTTCCACAATGCCGCTGTCCATGACACCGTCAATCTCAAAGCTCTCCAATCGCCGGTCCAGCTCTTCCAACAGTTCCGGGCGCACCAGTTCCTCCATGTAAAGAATCTGCACCAATGTCTGGCTTCTGACACCCAGAGTTTTTTCTTTGACTTTTAACTTGGCATTCCGGATCCTTTTCCGCACAAGAGCGGAGTTGGTTTTGACCACATCTGAAAATCCTTCTTTTGAGCCCCGCAGCACCTTTTCCCTGGATGCCTCCTGCACACCCATGCTGGGATAACCCTTGCTGGATACCTTAATAGAGTGTGGGTAGCCGTCAAAGAAGAAAATGGCATTCCCCGCAAACATGGCTGCCAGAGCTTCTGACATAGTATCCAGGGTTTTAACATCCGAGATTCCCAGACCGTTTTCATCCACAAATTCCAGGATCTCATCCTTTGGCATTTCCCACATATGGTTTACCAGCTTGCCAATGACAGAGTCCTCCAGCATCATGTTGCTGACTGCCACCTCAATATAGACTACCAGGCAGCGTATTTTCTGTTCCTGTCCCAGAATCATGGGACGGATAATAACGTCAGCGCAGTCTTTCAGTGTCTTTCGGATGTAGTCTTCATTTTCCTGTATATGGATGGATATTTCGTCGTTGTTTTTCATTTGGAAGGCCCCTTTCCGCTCTCCTGCCGCTATAGTGTACCTGAAAACAGGATGGATCTGCCGCACAAAAAAAGAGAGACGTATTTTTTTACATCTCTCTTAGAATATCCATTTCTTCTATTATTATACAATGCGTTATTCCGTCACTATCCCCATTCACGCAGCGCAAAATGCAATAAATTGCATTTCCTACTCCAAAGGGCAGAACTATGCATGGCAAAACGTGTTACTGTTAGCAGTAACATTAATCCGGCTCGTTCAGGCTACGGATGATAGCCTTCTGCTGATTATCCACATGGACATAGACATACTTCAGCGCAGACTCCTTGTCCTTTTTCCGCAGAGCTTCGCAGATCGCTCTGTGCTCCTGGGCAAGTGTACGGCGCACAGCGATATCCTTCAGATACTCAATACGGTAACGGTACATCTGTTCCCTTAAATTGCTCAAGAGCTGCACCAGGCGGTTATTATTGGTGGCATTATAAATGATATCGTGAAATGCCACGTCCATCTCAGCAAGCTCCGTCAAATCCCCGTTCTCAGTCAGGCTTAAAAATCTATGCTCCACCTTGTCCAGCTCGTCCAACTCCTCCGGAGTGATCCGCTCACAGGCCAGACGGATGGCCAGTTCCTCCATGCCTTTTCTGACCTCCAGCACATCATTTAAGTCACGCTCTGTGATGGATGCCACTTTTGCCCCTTTTCTGGGCGCCATGACTACCAGCCCTTCCAGTTCCAGCTTCCGGATCGCCTCGCGGATGGGGGTTCTGCTCACACCCAGTTTCTCGGCCAGGGCAATCTCCATAAGCCGCTCGCCCGGTTTTAAATCTCCTTTAAGGATAGCCCTCCGCAGTGTATTGAAAACCACATCCCGCAGCGGAAGGTATTCATCCATATGCATTTCCAAATCCGTTGTCATCTGTGTCTTCCTCCATTATTGAATACTGTAGTCAAAAAAACGGTTCTGGCGATCTTAGTCTCGCGCAGTGCCTCACAGGCCTGCTCCGCTGCCGCCTTATCATCAAAGAGTCCGAAGACCGTAGGACCGCTGCCGCTCATCATGGCATTGACTGCGCCGTGGTCCTTCATATGTTGTTTGATCTCCTCAATCACAGGGTATGCCGGAATTGTCACGCTCTCAAGAACATTTCCCATATGTTCGGCAATCCTGTTCAAATTATGCCATTGGAGCCCCTCCAGCATTCTGTCTATCTCCGGATGTTCTGCGATCTCCGATGCATCCAGTTTCTCATAGACAAATTTCGTGGACACGCTGACAGGCGGCTTTCCAATGAGCACGTAGCAGTCCGGACAGGGGGGCAGAGCACGCAGCTTCTCTCCGATTCCCTCTGCAAGTGCAGTGCCACGAAGCAGGCAGTACGGAACATCCGCACCGACTTTCACGCTCCGCTCCATAAGCTCCCGCACGGTAAGCCCCAGTCCGAACAATCGGTTCACTCCGATCATGGCGGCGGCGGCATCCGAGCTCCCGCCTGCCATGCCGGCAGCGACCGGTATGAATTTCTGCAGATCCACTGTTATCCCTTTCTTCACTTTGAACTCATCCATCAAAAGCTGCGCTGCTTTATAGACCAGATTGTTCTCGTTGGTAGGGATAAACGGCAGATTTGTAGTAATGGAAATCCCCGGTTCCTCTTTGATATCAATTTCTAACTGGTCATACATGTTAATGGTCTGCATGATCATGCGAACCTCATGATAACCGTCCTCACGTTTTCTGACTACATCCAATCCCAGATTAATTTTCGCCAGTGCCCTTAATCTCATTTTTATCTCCTGTGTTCCCAATTCTGCACCTGAAAGCATGGTTGGTATTCCTTTCTGCCAGATGCAGACATGCTACCGGGTGAATCGTTAAGTTTTTGTAACTGTTCAGCAGGTCTGCGCACAACTGGGCTGACTGTAAGAATGTCCCCGTGAAGGGAAAGCTTTCAACAGCCTGGCAAAAATCCCATCCTCCCAGGCGGTTCTGCATGGATTTCTGCTTGTGGCTGAGAAGATACCGGACAGCTACAAATGTTTATTGTATATTGTATTCGTTTTTATACACTTTATTCTATACGATATACCTCCTTTTTTCAACACCAAAAACATTATGATTCTACTTTCTTCGTCAATATCAGGGTATCATATGGTTTAACCTCGTCACTTTCCAGATTATTGAGCTGCACAATGGTTTCAATTGTAGTATAAAACTTCTTGGCAATGTCCCAAAGTGTATCCTGGGGCTGTACCTGGTATCCCACAATTCCAGGCATACTCTGGAGTTTTTCCCGGTCCAGCTCCCGCTCTTCTATCTCCCGGATGATGCCTGTGTCCGTCTGCTTCAGCACAAGGGCATTCAGGTTCATGACTATTTTCACTTCTATCTCATCACTGTCTATCATTGTGGTGGACAGTTGTTCCAAATCTGTCCGCAGATGATAGGTACAGTTTTTCCCTATTCCCGGAGCTTCCACCACATGGGTGAAGGGGATCATGGCATCCATGGAATAGAAGGGCATATCATCGTCCCCTATAATATAGAGGATTCTCACCTGGACGATGCCTTCCACTTCTATGCCGTTTTCCACAGGATGGGTGTCGTCTACTTTCACATTTCCGTCGCTGTGGCATATTTGAAGGATTTTCCCCTGGTTCTGTTCCATTTTGATGCGGTCCCCCACACGGCATTTGGAATTGTTTTTCACCAGGAGGCTTTCCAGTTTTTTATTTTCGCGGATGGGGACGCATTCTTTTACAGGAGTGTATACGTCCAAAAGCAGGGACATTTCCTCCTCCTCATAGATTTTCATTTCTAATTCCAGGACGGCATCCACACCGATCAGGCGCTCCTCCCCGTCGCTGTCTGTTTTCACCTCCAGTTTGCTCTGGGGCATGGTCACATCTATGTTCGGCACCATATCCACGGTGCAGCCCACGCATTCCAGTTCCTGGTAGAAGGGGACGGAATGCTCCAGCCACTGGAGGGAATTGTTGTCATCATCCCCGCGGTACAGGGCAAATATGAAAAGTTCACCTTTTACGCCTATCTTATCGTTTTCCGCCCGGATGTCCATGCCGCGGACTTCCACGGTGTTCCACAGAAGTTCGTGGATATTTGGCTTGTTGGAAGCAAGGGCAATGTCCTCTTTTACCCGCATGGTATCTTTTTTATGGACCGCGATCCCCATGACGGAGATATCCTTTTTTTTCTGGGAAATGCCTTCAGCGTCCACACCTGCAGGAAGATTGGTCTCCTGCATTTCCTCCACGGACGCGGTGAAGGTTACCAGGGCTTTGATGTTCAGCTTTCTGGAGTTGATAAGCTGGACACTCAGGTCTTCAATGTCCCATTTTACCCGCACTTTGTCACCGTTTTCCAGGCCCTCCAGGTGCATGGTCTCCCCTATGGGAAGGGTGCCGAGAAGACTTTGGATCCTGCGCTCCTCGCTGTCGCTTACATAGAGGAGATAGACCATCAAAGCGCCGGTGAGAAAAGCGTGGCCCTCTGATATCTGTACGTCATCTATGTGGATTTCCCCTTTTTTCTGGATCATGCGGCCTACGTCGGGTTTGATATCCGGCACATTTAAATCTTCGTCAAAGGTAATCTGGCTGACAGCTTCACATTTTGTATGCATCATACGCATCTGTTTTGTTATTAATTCCACAATAAGCCCTCTTTTCTATTCAAAAATTACCGGCTCTTCCCGGTATTTCATTTTTACCACCAGATATGGATAGGATGGCTCGTCTTTTAGGTCTTTGTCCTCCTCCGGCCCTATTAGGGTGGTCTGTAGATGGATCGCATTGTCCCACAGGGACAAGTCCTCAATTTGGATACTGTATCCTCCTGTCTCTTGTTTGCCATAGCCTTTGAGAAGGTATAGGTAGGAACCGTCCTGATATGTAAGCTGGAATTCTGATTCTTTGTTTTCTTCTATCAGTTCCTTGACTTTATCAGGGAAATCCTCTTCCTTCATCACTGTGTACTCTGGCTTGACTCCGTCCTGGGCTTTGACTTTTTCTATGCTGCAGGAGGCCAGGGGGAGGGTCAGGAGGCAGATGAAACATAGTGTTAGGATTAATTTTTTCAATGTTGGGGTGCCGCCTTTGGTTTTTGGTGCTCTTAGCAATAGTGTATGTGGGGCGGGGATGTAATATGACAGGGAATTTTTTTGAAATGGGGGGATAGAACCTGCTCCCAGTCACTAAGCTGGTCACCAGTGGGTTCCTCGCTAAGTGTCTGGGGCAGGTGGATCTCCTGTCCGCTCCTCTGAAACATCACTCCTGGGACTTATGCCCGCCCTGCCCTGTTCCCCCTGGTTTTGATGAAAGCTCCATGTTTTTGTCCTGATGTGTTGCGTTGGATGGGCTTGGATGTAGCTTTTGGACCTGGCTTTTAGGATGCGGATTTAGTAATGCAGATTTGGGGATGTGGCGTTGAGAATAAAGCTTTTGAAATATAATTATTTTAGGGATACGGATTTGGGGATTCTTCTTGTGTGTGCAGCTTTAGGGGTACGATTTTGGAAATTCAGCTTGTGAATAAAGCTTTAGGAATACGATTTGGGAAATTCAGCTTGTGAGTATAGCTTTAGGAATACATTTTGGAAAACTCTGCTTGTGAGTACAGCTTTAGGAATACATTTTGGAAAACTCTGCTTGTGAGTACAGCTTTAGGAATACATTTTGGAAAACTCTGCTTGTGGGTACAGCTTTAGGAATATATTTTGGAAAACTCTGCTTGTGAGTACAGCTTTAGGAATACATTTTGGAAAACTCTGCTTGGTGATGAATACTTTATTGTTTTGGGTTGTGGAATATGTGGCAGATAATTTATTCGTTTGTGTGTTGATTATGTTGCTGTGAAAAAGTCTGCTTGATGGGATTGTCGAGTAGAAGGTAAGATTCTATGCTATATGGTAGTGCTCTTTGATCTTGGTTGTGGATGTTAAGGGATGAAACAGTTAATGGAAAATTGTGAATTTAGGGAAATAGAGCTGCCGTCGAAGGTGTTTATAGCTGGGTGCAATTGGAATGTGTTGCACGGGTCGCTATATGAGTCTTGCTTCGTGTGGCAGCTCTGGGAATGGATGTTTAAGGGTGTTGTTGGGCGGGGATTAATTGGCTACTATATTTTGCAGCCATACGCCTTTTTTTACTAGTATGAAGCCTATAAGGCATTTCACCATGTCACCCATTTGTACCAGAATGTAGATGGCAACTACTGGGAGTAGTGTGTGGTGGCTTAGGGTGAAGGCTATGGTTACGCTTACGCACCAGATGAACACACTGTCAAACAGGAAGGTAACAATGGTTTTTCCGCCGGACCGCAGGGTGAAGTAGGCGGCGTGGAGGAAGGCGTTTTGGGGCATGAAGACTGCGGTTGCCATGATAAAGTATTTTGCAAGCTCCCTGGCTTCCTGGTTGGTATTGTAGAGCATGGGGAACAGGGGTGCAAGGAGCAGCATGAGCAGCGCAACACCGGTACAGCAGAATACGGAAAATGCGATCATCTTTGTATCTGTGTCCCGGGCTTCTTTCATTTTGCCGGCTCCCAGAAGCTGGCCCACTACAATGGCCACGGAATCTCCAAGAGCTATAAATACAATGTTGAATACATTGTTGATGGTGTTGGCAATGTTCAGGGCCGCAACTACATTAAGTCCCCGGATGGAATAACATTGTGTCAGCATGGCCATTCCGGCAGCCCAGAGGGCCTCGTTCAGAAGAAGGGGGGTTCCCTTGATCAGAATCTTTTTAGTCAGCAGCGCAGGAACCTTCAAGGTTCTGTACAGACCTTCAATGTATTGGTTTATTTCTTTGTGTTTATGGGTCCAATGGATGACAATGGCTGCCTCCACATATCTGGACAGTACGGTTGCTATGGCTGCACCCTGGACACCCAGCGCCGGAAAACCGAATTTTCCGTATATTAATATGTAGTTAAACACCAGGTTAATGATAACGGCTGTGATTCCGGCCTTCATAGGCACGACTGTCTCCCCACATTCACGCAGGGTACTTGCGTATACCTGAACCATCATAAACGGCGGAAGGCCTAAGAGCATAATGTAAAGGTATTGTTTTCCGTAGGTAAGTGTAGCTGCCAGATTCTCTGCACTGCCCTCACCGTGAAGGTACATGCTGATGAGCTGCTCACCTCCAATGAGGAAAACCATAACAGTTCCTACTGTAAGGATCACTGCCATCCATATTTTATAGCGAAATGTATTGCGGATACCTTCATTGTCCTTCTGCCCGAAATACTGCGCGGTAAAAATCCCCGCCCCTGACACACCTCCGAAGATACAGAGGTTATAAACAAAGATGAGCTGGTTTACAATGGCAGCGCCTGACATCTGCTCTGTGCCAATTCTTCCTACCATGATGTTATCCAGAAGGCTCACGAAATTGGTGATACCGTTCTGTATCATAATAGGAACAGCTATTGCAAGGATCATCTTATAAAAGTTTTTATTACCGATGAATTTTTTCATCACTCCGGTCTTTTGCATTTTTCTCTAAGCCCCCTAAAATCAGCGATATAATACATAACTTACTACAGGAAATCTTCTTTGTAAAGAAAATAATATGGAATATATTGACGATTTTTTGCAGGGTTTTTCGTTAGAATAACAAGAATGTCTGCCTCAAAGGAAAATGGTGTACCTTTTCGCGGTATGCCGGTATATTTTTCGTGTTATATAAGTAAATATGGCTTGCATCCCCTTCGTGTTTTCCGTATAATATAAAGAGTTACAGGTATTGGAAGCGTTGCAGCCACACGGCACATCATAAAATGCTGCGAATGGCATTCCATACCTTTCGGTATAGCAAGTATGCCGCATAATATATAAAATTACCGGCCAGGTATGTGTATAGCATATCTGGTTTCTTATCCAATAACATATACCAAACGGTATAGAAAGGTGAGTGTTATGTTCCGCTTTATTCTTGTATGTATTATAGTTGTAGGATTTCTCATTTTATCCATCCCCATTCTGCTGGCAGAGTGGGTGATCGGCAAATGTAACAAGAGGGCAAAAGATATCAGTTCCCTTCGTATTGTCCAGGCTGTTTTTAGATGTGTCCTTAAAATTACGGGTTCTGATATTCAGTTCATAGGCCATGAAAATGTTCCCAATGACACAGCTGTGCTTTACATAGGAAATCACAGAAGTTTTTTTGATATTCTTTTGACTTATGTCATGTGCCCGGATTTGACCGGATATGTTGCCAAAAAAGAAATGGAGCCAATCCCTCTGCTGTCAAACTGGATGAAATATCTGCATTGTCTGTTTTTGGACAGAAAGGATATCAAAGCCGGTATGAAAACCATTCTGACCGCTATTGACAAAGCGAAAAATGGTATTTCCATCTGTATTTTCCCTGAGGGAACCAGAAATAAAAATGAAAGTGAACTGGAGATGCTGCCCTTCCATGAAGGGAGCTTTAAGATTGCTACAAAATCGGGCTGTCCTATTATTCCCATTGCGATCACCAATTCGGCTGAGATTTTTGAGGCACATTTTCCAAAGATCAAACCGGCTAAAGTAATTGTGGAATACGGAAAACCGATTTATCCGGACCAGCTGTCAAAGGAAGATAGGAAACGTCTGGGAGTATATACACAGGAAACTATTTTGCATATGCTGAAGGAACACAGAGAAAACTTCTGAAATTAAATTTTATAGTTTATGCTGCCGTTTATCGTAAAAAACGCTGTTTCGGTTATTCTATTATTATAGAAGGAATACCGGGGCGGCGTTTCTGAATTTTAACAGAAGGAAAATACCGTAAAAGAGAGGGACAAAGGAATTATGAAGAAAAAATCATACAATATGCTGACAGATCCGCCAGGGCGTTCACTGCTGCTTTTTGCTCTTCCTATGATTTTCGGGAATCTTTTTCAGCAGTTTTATAATATTGCGGATTCTGTGATCGTAGGTAATTTCGTAGGGGAACAGGCGCTTGCCGCTGTTGGGGCTTCTTATGCGATCACGAATGTATTTATTGCCATTGCCATCGGCGGAGGAATCGGAAGTTCTGTGATCATTTCCCAATGCCTTGGCGCAGGGCAGAAAGGTAAAATGAAAACAGCTGTTTTCACCACATTGATCAACTTTTTTGTGGTGAGTATTTGTCTGGGGGCTCTGGGGCTTTTCCTGAATCATAGGATTCTGGGGTGGGTAAATACGCCCCTAGAGGTGTTTTCAGATGCGGCGCTTTATCTGGCTATTTATTTTGCCGGGCTGCCGTTTTTGTTTATGTATAATGTGGAGGCATCTATTTTCAATGCACTGGGGGATTCCAGGACGCCGCTTTATCTGCTGATATTTTCCTCTCTTTTGAATATTTTTTTAGATATGCTATTTGTCATCCAGTTTCAGCTAGGGGTGGGAGGGGTTGCAGTGGGAACGCTGATTGCCCAGGGAGTTTCCGCTGTTATATCGTTTGGGCTGCTTCTGAGAAAATTGAAGAAGTATGAAACAGATGAGCCTTGTCGGCTGTACGACGCGGGGCTGATGGTTTCCATGGTGCGGATCGCAGTTCCTTCCATTATACAGCAGTCCATCGTGCAGATTGGAATCCTGCTGGTCCAGTCCGTAGTAAACAGCTTCGGGGCTTCCGTGCTGGCGGGTTATTCTGCGGGAATGCGGATTGAATCCATCAGTATTGTGCCTATGCTGGCAATGGGAAACGCCATGTCCACATTTACGGCCCAAAATGTCGGTGCAGGACAATTGGAACGGGTGAAGAAGGGATATCGGATGTGCTATGCGGCGGTTCTGAGCGCCGGGGCGTTTATATGTGTTCTTTATCAGTTGTTTGGGAATGTGTTTGTCTCAGCATTTTTAGATGCCGGAAATGGAAGTGCCGCTTTTCAGACAGGGCTTGATTATGTGAAATTCCTTTCGTTCTTTTACGCTTTGATTGGACTGAAAGCCTCCACGGACGGGCTGCTGCGGGGGGCCGGAGATGTGAAAGCATTTACAGTGGCTAATCTGGTGAATCTGTCTATTCGGGTGATCGTGACTAATGTGTTCGCGCCGGTGTATGGGATTCAGGTTGCGTGGATGGCTGTGCCTATGGGGTGGGCGGCTAATTATGTGATATCGTTTGGGTGGTATTTGACGGGAAGGTGGAAATGGAAATGGGAAAAGGTTACTAATATAGATTAAATGAAATATCATGGTCAATTTACCCTTTCAAGGCAACTAGGAATCGGGTAGGAGGTAAATAATTATTTTATTTACCGTCCTTCCACACCACCGCGAAGTGGTGACACGGCTTATATGATATGCTCCGTCTATTTAGACAATTTCAATCCACACCACCGCGAAGGTGGTGACGGGGCCTCCAAGCGCTTGAATAATGTTCTGGTGGATTTCAATCCACACCACCGCGAAGGTGGTGACACGGACAGAGACAAACCAGGGATGTTGCGTTGCGATTTCAATCCACACCACCGCGAAGGTGGTGACTTTCCTTCTTTTATATTGGCCATTGTTTGCTTTGATTTCAATCCACACCACCGCGAAGGTGGTGACGAAATCAGCAGAGTTCTTAAACCCGGCGGAATTATTTCAATCCACACCACCGCGAAGGTGGTGACCGTCAACAGCGGCAACGGCTGGAGCAACACAAGAGATTTCAATCCACACCACCGCGAAGGTGGTGACACCAAAAACCACCAAATCTAGCACTACATATTTGTGCAACTTCCTCAAATTTCAATCATATTTTATCATCCAATCCCAATTAGCCCCATATACCATCCCCATATCCACCCATCCTATCTCTAAAACCCGGTGCGAATCCCCCAGGGTTTTTCTGTTCACTTCATATTCGCACTAGAAAATCAAAGTTGAATCAGCTGCCGTTCCTTTATCGACCCCCATATGCTCAACTTTTGTTTTATAATTATTTCCCAGATAATAAAATCTCAGGCTGTCAACTTCTTTATCAATAATATCTTCCAACACAGCTTTCAATGAAACACACTAGGTATTGTCAAGGATGCATTCAAAAACAGAGTTTTGTACCCGCCTTCCGTAATTCACACACTGTTTGGCAACTTTTCTAAGGCGTCTTTTCCCGGCGTCTGTCTCTGTATTCACATCATAGGTAATCAATACTAACATCACTTCACCTACTTCCAAAAAAATGGTGGGTATTCATCCAAATCGCCTCTTAAATAACGAGCCAGAAGCATTGCCTGCGCAAATGGTATGGTTCCCCACTCCACTTTCTCTCCTAAATATGGATGGGTGATGACATCTTTCTTTTTATTCTGCCACTCTGTCAGCAGCTGCTTCCTGCATTTGTCACTGATCAATACTGCCCCGTCCTCTTTAACAGAAAAATCCTTTTTGCTGACCATTTTTTTATTGATCATTGTCAGAACAAACCGATCCACCAAGACAGGCCGCAGCTCTTCCATCATGTCAAGTGCCAATGAAACTCTGCCGGGCCTGTCTGTATGCATAAACCCTACATATGGGTCCAGTCCTACGCTTTCTAATGCTGAGGCATACATATTTGTAAGCAAGGTATAAAAAAACGAGAGCATGGCATTTACATTATCTAACGGCGGTCTTCTGTTTCTTCCGTCAAATTTAAAATCTTTTTTCTGCTGCAGGATAAGCTGGTCAAATACACGGAAATAAACACTTGCCGCTTCCCCCTCATATCCTCGCAGCTGCTCCATATTTGTGCAGCCTTTAACCTGTTTTAAAGACTGCTGCAAATATCCTGATGCACGCTTTAGCTCCTCCGTATCAATCTGAAGACCATGGTCCCTCACAGCCCTCTCAAGAACCCACCGGGAATTATAAATTTTCCCCAGTATACAGTTGCGTGCGATCATAAGGCTTGTTTCATCCTCCCCGGATACCCTATACTGCTTCTTCCTTAAAATAACATTTCCACGCACATTCCCTGTCACTCTTGCCAGAAACCTGCCCTGGGGCGTCATAAAGCACAACGAAATATCCCGCTCCGCGCAGGCTCCCATCAATGCCGGACTCACCCCTCTGTATCCAAAGGAAACAATCGCTTCTAAATTATGCAGCGGTACCCTTCCTAATTCCTTGTCCTTATCCAGCACCACTACATTTTCACCATCCAGAGATAAATAACCATCTGGGGAGGTGACATATAAGGTGTTCAATAGTTTCTTGATTTACTGTCCTCCTCTCCAATTGCATCATGAATATATTCCCTAACTGAAGATGCCTTTCCCAGTTTCGGCAGACATATATCCTTGAGAGAACATGCATTACATCCCTTTGACCATTTAACACGAGGAGTATATTTTTTATTGAAAAGCTGATGCATTTCTGCAAATATATCCTTCACCTGTGTCTTTAAATCTTCCGAAAATCCAACACGTTCCCGCCTCTTCACCTCTCCGTAAAAAATAGCTCCCTCCCCAATCGTACATGATAACATCTCTTCCAGGCACATAGCCTGAGCTGTCAATTGCAGAATATCAATTTGGGTATCTTTCGGCCTGCCTCTCTTGTACTCAACAGGATAAACCTGAAAAGTCCCACGGTGCCCATGCAGGGAGATCCCATCTTCTGCTCTCCTGAACTCCACAATATCACATACACCGCTGACTCCCATCTCCCTTGAATGCACAGGCATTCCTCTGCTGATTATCACATCATCTCTTTTCTCCGAAGAATATGTGTCATGTGCCTTCTTATGAAGCAGTTCCCCTTCCACAGTACGCACGTTTTCCTGCCATTGCTGCTCAATATGTATCAAGGCCCACTGTCTTCTGCAAAAGGCAAAATGCTGGATGCCTGAAAGCATCAGAAAATCCTCTTCCTTATATTCCATCATATTTTCCTTGAAATCTCCACGGTTTCCGGAATCATATCCGAATGGATCTCGACCTGATAATCCTGATATTTCCTGGGATAGATCACATCTTCAAGTTTCTTTACCTTAACCGCATCAAACAATTTATAGGCCGGACAATCGCCAAATTCTTTGCTGTGTTTGAAAACAACCAACTCTCTGACAGCCATTTTTCCCCTGGCAGCAGAATGGTCAATCTCAAACATATTGATAATGGCCTCCCATAAAAGATCCAAATCGTCCTCTGTAAATCCAGTCACTTTCCTTGCCAGATTTGCCGATATATATCCTTCCATTCTATAAAGTGCATATGGAATAATGTTCTTTCTTCCCATCTCTGTACTTTTATTTTCCGCATCCTTCTCTGTGGTAATGGCAACACGGGTTATTGTCACTTCCTGGCTCACCACCGGATCAATACTTCTGGCAAATCCCAGCTGAACAGGGCCTCTGACCTGTCCGCAGTTAAGGGCAGCTTTCACAAACGTAGTCATAACAGCTCCGAATGTTCGGATATCAAAAAAGTTTCCGCACATAAAATCACGAATCTTCCGATCCACGTCCGGATCTTTTTTCTTTAACTCTTTAATTTCCTTTTCGTTGGTTTTCAAATATTCATATGCTGTATTATCGCTCCGGTTCAGAGGCACATCTTCTTTTATATAGATTTTGTAACCCTCTTCATCCTCTTTTACTGCTTCCACATAATTTCTTATTTTTCTTTTAATACATACGTCTGTGACAATCCCGTATCCGCTTTCCGGATCTATACGGGGCAGATTTCCAGCATCGGGATCTCCGTTTGGATTCCCATTTTCTACATCAAATAAAATCACAAACTCATACCTGTTTTTAATTACCTCTGACATCCTGCTCTTCCTCCTTAACCTTTTTCTCGTATCGTTTTTGGTTCTGGTGATAATACCCCAGTATGAACATCCCCTGTTCTTCCAGTGAAAGTCTTCTTGGACAGGGAACCATCTGCCCTTCCGTTACCGGTATTCTGTCCTGAAGTTCACCTAAAAGCTTTTCAAAATAAACCACTTTGCCTCGGTTTGAAATTTTACGGATATGACTGTTCTTCAACTTAAACAGCACCGGAAAAATGGCTGCGGGGGTGGCACAGGCTGAATTAAAGTATTTGTCCTTTATTGTTGTATTAATTCCCGGATTTGCCTCCTCCTGGATGGCTTCCAGCACTGCAAATTCCCGTCCCAAAGTGTATGCTACATTTCTGCTGTCCTCATTCAGACTCACTGTTATCTCCTCCTTTTTATCATAGCCGTTGCGAATCAGATACGCTTTGATGATCGCTGCTCTTCCCTTTGTTATTTTCCGGATATGGCTGTCTTTATCATCCTGCTCCGCTCTGATCCTCCCCATCACTCCCAGAAAAAGAGATGCCGGATACTGTCCTCCGGAAATAACTGCCCGGTATACGCTCCCCGCCATATTCGATACCGGCTTTTTGTCCCTGGACTTTTTATTCACCGTTTCCTGAAGCATACGCCAGATTCCCATATACCGCATTTCATCAGCAGCCGGTCTCACGATCCCCATTCTGTCATAATGTTCCTTTAAATGCCTGAGAACATTTCCAAAACTGTCCTGATAGAAAAAGCGCACCGCAATCCTGGCGGCGTTAGGTGCCAATCCCAATATGTAGAATTTCTGTTCCAAAGACAGGCTTTCTTCCACCTCGTCAACTGCGGTCGGCTTCCCTGCCTCCAGGCTTCTAAACACGCCGTCAATGATATCCTGATTATCTACAGACGGTTCCACAGCACCGCCAAATAAATTCTGATATTTCTCATTCCCATCCTCTGCCCAATATACAACTGTCGTATCACCAATCTGGCTGGTATGTGACCTGTCTGCCAGCAGATGATTCAGAGCTGTAGTATAGGCATATGCCGCATAAGTTCCTACCGGTGCATTATAGCTTTGTTCTTTTCCGTATGATTCAAATGCCGGTGCATTAAAAGACACGAGAGCCGCCCCGCTTGACTGTGCACCGGGCACTCCCTTGATCAGTCCATGGATTCTGGATATTTCTGTTTTTTGCCCTGTGACAAGGCATATACCTTCGTTTTCCCATTCCGCATTACCTCTGCAGTTTTCCCAGGCTTCTCTTATCTCATGTTCATCCTGGGCCCAGTCACCGTTCACACAGAAAATCAGATTTCCTCCGGAAATTATTTCATCCAGACTATCTTTTATGGCAGCATGCTCCGCAGCACTGTCCGGATTCCAGGATCCAAAGAAACTGCGCACCGCCCTGGCGGTGGTTCCTTCTATACCTTCCAGAATTTCCAGATGTTTGTTTTTAGCTGCAGCAAAGCATTCTTTTGAACGCTTAGGTTTTCCTTTATTATCAATCCCCAGGAAATACCCCGAGTTATCACACAAGAAATTTGCTGATACACCGGAGGAGCGGGTCACCATTTCCGGGACTTCCATCTGCCGGGGCTCCATAACTGTTTTCTTTCCTCTTTGTTTTTCAATCTTCAGAGGGATCACGTCTAAGAGATCACCTGTCTCAGAGATATCCAGTGCGAAAGATATTTTTGCTTTACACCAGCCGGGCCTGGTTATCTTTCCTTTCTTCTCCAAAGCCTCATAATATTCCACCAATGACTGCAGGATCATCTGACCACCTCACAATCCCGTACATCCAGTACCCCATTTTTCATGACTGCCCGGAAAAACATGGGTGTGATATTTTCCGGATCGGAATAATCAAAATCATACAACATATATCCCAAATCCTTTACACAATCCGGATAGGCAGTCACTACCTCCTCCTGCTCATACATTTCAAAATTAGCAGGAAATTCCCTGCATCCAAAATACGGCATATGAAAACACTGGCCTCTGCGCAGCCGTCTCACAATAATATCCTTAAATTTACCGCAGTTATCCGTCCGGTTTGCCTGTTCTGTCATCTCAAAATGTGCCTCTATCACATACTCAACATCCCGCAGCAAGATAGCGGCCCTCTGCACAATTTCCTCTCTGGCACTCAGATACAGCGGCTTATTCCCTCCATTTATAATGCTTAATGCATTTCCTGCCTGTAATTTACTTTTGACCTCATTGCGCCTGATACTGGTAAACTGTATCGGCTTCCTGATATAAATCCTATCAACTACCCAGCGTAATCCCGGGTGCCAGTAGATCGCTTCCAAAATCCCCCGTGCTGCCGACGGCGGGATCACATCATAGCTGCAGCGCTCCACTTTCATCTCAGGCCGTGAAAACAGTGCTCTGTCCCCCCAAACCCTTACGCGTACACCATGGCTCATTCTTCTCCTCCTCCCGCTTTTGCTGCCTTCCATGTAAAAACACTTACCACAATAATGCATCTCCCCTCTCTGCCCTGACCGTCAGGCCTCTGTCATCGGTATAAAGTTCTTTGTCACGCAGTACATAAAAATCTGTATCTATATTTGTACACAGGGCATCCAGCATACCTGCCCCGTCCAGATTTTTAAAATCATTTTCATATATACTTACACAATACTGTCCCGCAGTCCTGAACAGCTCTCTGGAATGCTCTCCCCTTCTCAGGCGTTCCACAAGCTCCATTGCCTCCGGTTCTTTATCAACAAGGATTGTTTTTGTCTGTGACTCAATTATGTGAAATTCTTTTGCTGTGGCTGCAAAAGGGAAGTTAAAAGAAGGAATCCCCTTCTCAAAACTCTCTACAATATTCTTTATATCCAGACTTTCTCCCCGAAAGTGATAAAGCCTTTGAAAATATTCGTGGACCGCCTCTGGCGACGTGATATCCTCATATTTTTTTGTGATTTGTTTTGCAACAGATATAGGCAGCTTCAATTGTCTCGGAATGTGAATATCTTCGCTCTGCTCCAAACTAAAAATTATAGTCTCACTCTCATCTTTCTCCCGATTCCCTTCCCGATTACACCGTCCTGCTGCCTGAATGACAGAATCAATTCCAGCCAACTCCCGAAACACAGATGCAAAATCAAAATCAACGCCTGCTTCCACCAAACTTGTCGCGATCAGTTTACATGGCCTGCCATGTTTAAGATTCCTTGTTATCCTGTCTAAAATATATCTTCGGTGCTTTGGATACATGTAAGTTGACAGGTGATATATTTTTTCTCCCTTTAAGGATTCATACACTCTCTGGACTCGTTTCCTGCTGTTTAATATACAGAGTACCTGCTGCTTTCCTTCCAGTTCAGAAATCAGGGTTTCCTCCGAAATCTCACCAATATTCTTCACTTTCGTCCTTTTAAAAAAATCATATTGCCCCTTCACATCCGGACATATCTCTTCCGCCTTTATGAATTCCGGAAAAAACGGTTTCAGCGCAGGCTGTGTCGCGGTACATAAGACTACGGAACAATGATAGTTATATATCAATTCACTGATAGCTTGGATACACGGCCTGAGATAATTCACCGGCAGCATCTGTGCTTCATCAAAGATTATCACACTCTTGGAAATATTGTGTATTTTACGGCATTTGGATGTCTTATTGGCAAACAAGGACTCAAAAAACTGGACATTCGTGGTTACAATAACCGGTTTGTCCCAGTTTTCCGCTGCAAGCTGCATATCTTCAAGTTCCTCATCATTGTCACAGACTACATTACAATGATTTTCCAGCACATTATTTTTCCCCAGAATATCCTTAAATACCTGTGCGTTCTGCTCGATTATGGACGTAAACGGAATCACATAAATGATACGTTCTAAATGATGTTCTTTGGCATGCTGCAGGGCAAAGGTCAAACTCGAGACGGTCTTTCCTCCACCTGTAGGCATGGTGAGCTGATAAAGTCCCTGTTGCTCTATTCCCTTTTCCAAACATGCACGCAGTATGGCAGAGCGTCTTCCGTTTACTGTATCCTTATCATAATTTATCAGCCAGGAGGCTATATGCTTATATAGCCTGTCAAACAGTTGTTCTATAGAATCGTAATTCCCTCTGGAAATCTTCCCCTGCTTCATGAATCGCTCGGTATCCAGATAGTCTGCATCTACCAGGCAGGAAAAGAGCATGCGGATAAAAAAGGCCGCACTAAACCCACCTTTTCCTATCGGCTTCAACGGTGCATCCGGAAATGCCGGTATCTCAATCTCTGCCTTAAAGTCCTGATAATCTTTCAGTTCCTTTTTCATTCTTCCATAAAATGTTGCGGGTTCTGCAGGTGAACCTCCGTCAGGCAGACCTGAATGATGTCCTGCCACACAATATGCCTGCATGACATTACCATTGCGGAATAATTCCTGTGCCCCTGCAGTTGCATGATCTACTTTAGGACCTCCGTGCAGACGCTGCTGGAATTCCATAGAATATTTTCCGATATCATGCACTGATCCACAGCCATCTCCCCATTCCCCACAGTCAAAACAAGCAGCGAACATACCGCCCAGCTTTGCAACTTCTTTCGCATGTTCTATGATGGATTGTTCTCTTAATTTATCTTCACTTATATGGGCTAAATACATTTTTTTCCTCGATTTTTTCCCTCGGTTTTTATCACTGGGATACATTCCCATTATACACGATATATACATATTGCACAACATTTATTGTGAGTTATATATATATCACATCATTTTTACTATATTTACCTAATACGATCTCAGGGTTAAATATGAGACAGCCTATCGTTGCTATTGGGATGGTAAAACGATAAGAAGTGGCAGATTGATATTCTAAATGATTTCGGAAGCCCGCAGAGAAATAAAAAAAGAAAGCATAAGCCAGATAATAAAAATCTACTGCCGGGGAAATCACCATACGAAAGGAGAACTCTGTCCAGATTGAAAAAGATTTGAGGAATATGCCTGAAGCTGCCGTTTCATCCGGCTTTTTGCTTTTAGCCCGCTTATATAGATTTTAAACCAGGTTGATATTTAGAAAATCTATTTTATTTTTAAGTCTGAACATCACGCTGTCAACTTTTCAAGAAAACAAATCACGTTCCAGCATAGTCTGCACACGGTGATCCGTCTATTCCCGGTACGCTTTCCTTTGCTAATTCGTAATAACAGTAGCATGTAACAGTATTAAATGGTATACTGAAACAAAAAATAAAAGGATATGTGATCATGGCAGCTCATATAAGTCATGTAAGGAACTCTACCCTATCCCCACGAAAATGGATCACAACAAATCATAGTCAAAAATTTACGTCTTATTATACCAAGGAGAAAACCATATGGCTGAAAAATTGATAGTAAAAAATCTGGTAAAAGAATATGAGGGAGAACAAGTCTTAAAATCCCTATCATTTGTAGTGAAAGAAGGAGAATTTCTTAGTGTTCTGGGCCCCAGTGGGTGCGGTAAGACAACATTATTAAGAATACTCATTGGTCTGGAATCGCAGACAGGAGGGAAAATACTGCTGGACGGAAAAGATATAAGTAAACTTCCTGCCTCCCAAAGAGGGATGGGCATCATCTTTCAAAATTATGCTTTATTCCCCAATATGACCGTATTGGAAAATGTGGAATATGCCCTTAAGATCAGGCCTGAAACAAAAACAGACGCCACACAGCGCGCCAAGCGGACACTGGATATGATAGGCATGAGTGACCAGTTAAAAAAAAGGCCGCATCATCTCTCCGGAGGCCAGCAGCAAAGGGTGGCGATTGCCCGCACTCTGGCCTTAAACCCATCTATTGTTCTGCTCGATGAACCCATCAGTGCGCTGGATGTTGAAAATAAAGAGATTATGAAGCGGGAACTGAAGGATATCCAGAAAAAATTCCATTCTACCATGATATATATTACCCATGACCAGGAGGAAGCATTTTTTCTGTCTGACAGGATCATGGTGATGAGCACCGGAACCATTGAACAATTGGCTACCCCTCTGGAAATATACAATAATCCCGCCAATGAATACATTCAAAGCTTTGTGGTAAGCCATTTAAACCAAAAATACGAGTCACTGTCAAAATGTATCGGCAGATTATAGGACGGAGGAAGTATGAAAAACAAAACCTTTCACGGCCTGAAACTTGTTGTGGCCATATTTTTAATATTACATGTTATATGCCCTATCATTGCTCTGGCAGCCCATATTTCAATTGGAGATATCAGCGAGGTTATATCCAGTGCGCAGTTTGGGCCAATGTTGTGGAATTCTTTTATTTCATCTCTCGTGACAACTATTGTATCTGTATGTCTGGCATTATTGCTGGCTTGGTGTGTCAACAGGACAAGGATCCGGCATAAAGGTGTGTGGTCGGTTATTTTTACACTGCCTATGCTGATCCCCTCTATTTCTCATGGTATGGGATTGACATTGTTGTTCGGGGACAATGGTTTTTTCACTAATTTAACAGGGATAAACATTCACCTGTATGGATTGACAGGTATCGTGATCGGGGCAACGCTGTATTCCTGCCCCATGGCATTTCTGATGCTGACAGATATCTTTCAGTATGAAGATTTCACTGTATATGAGATCGCGGATGTGCTGGGATTATCAAAAAAACAGCAGTTACAGGCCATTACCCTATCCAATCTAAAAAAACCGCTGATCTCTGCTTTCTTTGCTGTGTTTACCGTGGTATTTACGGATTATGGTGTGCCGTTGATCGTGGGCGGCAAAATGATGACGCTTCCTGTATATATGTACCGGGAAGTCATTGGGCTGCTTGATTATTCAAAGGGGGGAATTATCGGCGTCATTCTGTTGATTCCTGCAGTCATTGCATTTATCATTGACTTGATGAACAAGGGCACAGGCACAAGCAGTACTATTACCAAGCCCTATGTGATCAGGAAAAACAAGAAACGCGACATTTTTGCCAGAATTGTATGTGCAGTGACACTTGTCTTGATCAGCCTGCCTATTGTAACGTTTATTATTTTGAGTTTTGTAAAGCAGTATCCGATTGATTTCAGTTTTACGCTTGATAATATAACGGAGTCCATGGATCTGGGGATTGGAGGGTATCTGCTGAATTCCCTGTTTATGGGGCTGACAACGGCTTTAGCAGGTACATTAGTTACATATTATGCGGCGTACGTTACTGCGCGTTCAGGGAAGAAATTTTCTTCCATGGCTATCCATTTGATTTCCTTGGTGTCCTTATCGTTTCCGGGTATTGTTTTGGGCTTGTCTTATGTGCTGTTTTTCCAGGGGAGCTTTGTTTATGGGACAATTGTCATATTGATCACTGTGAATATCACTCACTTTTTTGCGTCACCTTATTTACTGGCTTATAATTCACTATCCAAATTCAACGGTAATCTGGAGGATGTTGCATACTCTCTGGGAATTTCTAAAATGAGGATGCTGATGGATGTGTACATGCCCTGCACGAGAGGGACGGTTTTAGAAATGTTCAGCTATATATTTGTGAACTGTATGGTGACGATCTCGGCTATTTCCTTCCTGGCAAATTTCAGGAATATGCCTCTGGCCCTTCTGATCCCCCAGTTTGATTCTCAGTCAATGATTGAACCCATTGCATTTATTTCTATCTTGATCCTGCTGATCAATGTTGCGGCAAAGGGTGTGATCTATTTCCTGAAATTGTATTTTGTAAGGAAGGAGAATTAGAAGATGAAGAAGATATTGGCAGGATTATTGGTTGTTATTGCCGCATTGTATTTGGTCATAAATAAACAGGACAGTAATACACTGGTGATCTATTCCGCACTGGAACAGTATAGAAATGATGATCTGAAGGCTCATCTGGCAGATGAATTTCCGGGGTTAAATGTGCAGATCATGTACATGCCTACAGCTAAGGTGGCTGCTAAGGTGCAGACGGAAAAAGAAAGCTCTGATGCAGATATTGTGCTGGGGATCGAGACCGGATATATGGAAAAAATGAAGGATGCTTTGGCTGATGTTGTGGAATATTCGCGTTTGGATTATATAGACGGTATGCTGCCGGAGCATGGGAAGTATCTAATATGGGAAAGCTATGGCGGAGGTTTTGCGGTGAATACGGAAATCCTAGATAAGTATGGGATTGATGAGCCGAAGACGTATGAAGATTTGCTGAAACCGGAGTTTAAGAATAGAATCTCCATCCAGAATCCCAAATCTAGTTCTACAGGATATAATTTTTATCTGAATCTGAGGAATGTGTGGGGGGAGGAAAAAGCGTTAGATTATTTTGACAAACTCAATGAGAATGTAAAACAATACTCTGAGTCGGGGTCCGGTCCGGTGAAATTATTGATTCAGGGGGAGTGTGCTGTGGGTACTGCCCTCACATATCAGGTAGTTACAGAGATCAATAATGGGAATCCCTTAAAGATGATCTATCCGGAATCGGGGTCACCATATTCGTTAGATGGAGTCAGTATTGTGAAGGGGAAGGATGACAAGCAGGATGTTAAAGATGTGTTCGCTTATCTGGTGAATGACTATCTTGTTTATGATAAGGACCATTATAATCCCGGGAGGATATTGGAAGGACAAAAGAGCAGAATGAAGAATTATCCCGAGAATATTAAGTATGCGGATATGACGGGGATTGATGATCTTGAACTTCGGGATGAACTTCTTGGGAAATGGAAATATTAAGGGATATTGGGTGCAGCCCGGGCTGCCTTGGGGGGCCTGCACGTGCGTACATAATGGTGTAAAAGCACGTGTGCCTCTCACCCCTTTTTGCAGAATCCATAACTATTTAACCATTCAATACTTTCCTACAACATTCACTGCTACAAGCAATAGGCTATGTTTTAGTGCCTTCAGCCCTTATAACATCTCCTTGTATGATAGTGTACTGTATTGATTTGGTGGGTTATTGGTTTAGTGGATTATTGGTTTGCAGCTTATTGGTTTAATGGCTTATTGGTTGGAAGCTTGTTGGTTTGATGGCTTATTGGTTTGATGGCTTATTGGTTTGGCAGCTCCTTAATTCAATCATTTGCTGCTATTTTAATTTAATGCAGTAATTGAGCCGACAGTCTATTTTTTTCGTTTTAGAACCATACTCATTATTATGCATCCAGCCATACAGCCAAGACTGTTATGGACTATATCATCCCATTCAAATAATCCCCTGCAGAATATTAATTGGAAAGTTTCGATCATACCTGAAACAAGAACGCCGGCCAGCAGTCCCTTCCACCAGCTTAGCCTGCGGTTAAATGTTACCGGAAGCAATAGGCCCATGGGGAATAGTAGTATACAGTTTAGCAGGTTTTCTTTCATCAGTTCCAGACTGTGGTTCAGGAAGACTGCTTTCCAGGACCAGAATAGTTCCAGATTGTATTTCCGTTCCATTGGCATACGGGTGAATACTGTGGAACCGAATACGATGCCGAGGAAAAGAAGAAGGATCATGCCTGATATGGCCTGCGATAGTTTTATTTTTTTGTTGTACAGTAAATATAGTGCTGTCAGTAATGCGATGGTATATAGTATAGAAAAACCGATAACTTCACGGACTGTCCATACTCTGTTGTGGGTGATGAAAATTTGATATAAGTCCAATGTGGTATTTTGCTCTCTTTCATTGATTTATTATTTCTTATTATCAGGTTACCACTTAAATTATATGCAGGCAAGTAATTCCGCCTGTTTTCTGATCCTTTTGATCCGCGCTCATTATTTTGATAGCCAAAATGGCCAATCATTTCTCCTTAAAGCATGGCTTCAAACATAGGTCCAAATATATCTTTTAGGGTACTCTGCATATCCTCTACAGATTTAGGCTGGTACTGCCCCAAAATGGGTTCCTGCCAGTTTTCCATTGGATTTCAGATCTTTCTTTTTCCTAGCCACAGTTGATGTGTTCATCCTTACTGTCATTTAGTATTTTCCTTATGTCAGTCTACAAGGAACTACACGCAGACCACGAAACGGGGGCTGCTGACAACAAAACGGGCTGAACATCAAACACAGGAAAGTGCCAGATGTTCAGCCCGTTTTGTTGTCCGGGGTTTCCAAAGGGGCTTGCCCCTTGGCACACGACTTTGCTTGCGTAGTGTAGTGTGTTATACGCTCTGTCGGCGTTGCCGTGAAAATGCCGTTGCCGCTGGGGGGATATAAATACATCATATTCCGGTAATTGCCGTGCTTGGTATTTTGGTACTTCTACTTTGTCAATGCCATTCATTTTATCTACAAAGTTTTTATCATTTTTGATACTTGTTAAACAAGCAATAAGTTCATCATATGCATGTAATCCACGATGAAACAAGTGAGTTTTTATTCTATTACCCAATGCATGTTCTTTCAAATAATTGTCGTAAAAAATTTGAACATCATTCATCTAAATTTCACTCGGCTTATTGTATTCTGCAATATTAGTACCTATTGGTGCAGCATTAATTGGCGATTTTATATTTTTTGTTGGTTCTAAAAGAGAATCTAATTGTTCCTCAAAAATCATATTAACTCCTTCCTTTACTTAATTGATCTACTAATGCATATTGCCCTGACTCAATTAGCTTATTGCAGTATTTTCGCTTAACTTCTTCAACAAATTCATTTATTGCATCAGGATGGTATGCAAGGAACCACTTTATGTGATTTTGTATGTATTCAATACGAATTTGGGCATCGTTTAAATCATTAGGAACTCTTTTCATTCGCTCGTCAATGCTGTCAAATCCAGTAAAGGGAGAATTTAAGCGTTCATTTGTCATCTTTATGTATTCGGGATTATTATCTATTCCAATACCAAGTCTATCTGTTTGCTGGCATACTCTCAAAAGCGTGCCACTACCTACAAAGGGATCGAGAATAGTATCTCCTTTATTAGAAGATGCTAAAATCATTCTCTCATATAGGGCTTCCGGCTTTTGTGTAGGGTGTTTTTGACGGTTTTTATTGCAGTAATGCATATGAGAAAATTCCCACACATTTCCGGGATTTGCTCCTCGCATATTATTAACTGACCTATAAAACTTTTGAGGTACACGAATATCATCCAGATTAAAAACAAATTTTGTATGATGTTTTGTAAACAACAAAATATCATCGTGCCGAGGGGAAAACCCCTTTGTCTTTCCTGTGCCTTGTGTGTAATACCATGTAATCCAAGAATTGAAATACATACCTATTTCGTGCTCTAAAATTGAATAGATGTAGGAAATGTATCTCATTCCCATAAAGACATACAAAGAGCCGTTGTCACTCAATACCCTATGCGCCTCTTTTAGCCATTGCCTGGAAAATTCAAGATATTCATCAAATTCGAGATTATCTTGATTGGTACCATAGTCTTTATTTAAGTTATACGGTGGATCGGTAACAATTAGATTGATACTTTTGTCTGGTAGTTTTCGGAGTTCCTCAACTGCATCACCGCAAATTGCAATTAATTTTTTATCCATTTATTCTTCTTAGCCTCTCTATAAAAATCATCAATACTTCTCCGAGAACTGTGCAAATATTTTTGGTCGAGAAGTTGACACATTTCCCAAGTGGTACGATACTGGTATGTAACATAATGAATATCCTTAATTTGAATTTGCCCCGTTCCCAATGCAGGATTATAATTAATGTCTGTATCGCTTATAAATTTTAAATCATATGCATGATAATCTACAATGTCCATGATTCCATCAACAAGTCCACTTGTTCTATTTCTTTCAGAATAAACTCGATGTTTAATCGATAAGATAATAAACATAAAATCCGGATCTACTACAAACGCTGTCCTAATTCTTGCAAACGATGTAATATTAGGACCTTTCCCACTATTCGGAATATCATCTGCAGTTGCTTTTACATCTACATTACCCGTAAGAACTCGTCCGGACTTTCTAAATTGCAAAATAATATCTGCCATACCAAGTCGTTCCTGTGCTTCAACATTAATAAGACAATATTCATTATCCTAATGATCTCTGATACCTGAAAACACTTCGCCAGCCCAAGCTTCAATCATTGGTCCGGTACCTTAAATTCCTTTGCCACACCTATGAGAATATCACTACTGACTGTTCTCGTTTCGCCGCTGACAATCCGGCTCAACTGGGAAGCGGAAACGCCTATCTTCTCCGCAAGTTCCTTTTGTGTGATGTGGTTTCCGTTGCATAAATCAGAAATCCGCTGTCCGGGTGTTCCAGGTAAAGCCATAGATACGCACCTCCTCCGCATACATCCATTATACAGAATGATTGCAAAAATGCAACTTCCAAAGTGTAAACTTCATAAAATGCAATTCTCGCAAAATTCCGGGGATTGCATTTTTTTCGTGTAGACTTAGGGTAGTTCATCGATGGACAGCACCTTGAAAACAGAATGACCGTCCGAAAAGGAATACCCCGGCTGGGAAGCACCGCAAGGCCGGACTTCGGGACCAAATGAACTGCTACCCGTCAAGTGGACAATGAAATAATTTAGTTTCCAACGGCAATCGGTTGGCTTTGGCAAGCCAAGACTATGCCGCTAAGCACAACTCATATGATGCCCAGGCCGTGCTGGAGGCGCATGGAATTGTAATAGGTGATGTACTCCTGAATCATCCGGGCCAGCTCCTCCCGGCTGGTAAAACGTCTGCCATAGTAACGCTCACGCTTGAGGATCCCCCAAAAACCTTCCATGGGGCCGTTGTCGATGCACTTGCCAATACGCGACATACTCTGGGGCATGCCTGCCGCTGCCAGCTTGTCGTGGAACACACGGGTCGTATATTGGAATCCCCGGTCACTGTGAAAAAGGGGATGTGCTTCCGGGTTCGCCTCCACCGCCTGATCGAAGGTATCGTATACCAATGCGCTGTCGTTGGAATCCCGAATTACAAAGGCAATCACCCTTCTGTCGCACAAATCCAGTATGGCGCTGAGGTAAATTTTGTGCACCGTCGGGCCAGCGTAATACTTGAACTCGGTGACATCCGTCAGCCATTTTTCGTTTGGCTTGTCCGCATGGAAGCGGCGGCCCAGCAGGTTCTCCGCGGTATGCTGCGGGGCGGAGGCCCGTTTTGTTAAGAAGTTGGGAAAGCACAAGACGCTGACGGGCAGAAAGAAAGCGGCAAAAGCCAACCCGAAAATCGCCGCCCTGCAAGTGGAGCTTCTCCATGTGGACAGCGAGATTAAAAAGCTAGTGGACAGTCTGACAGGCGCAAACAATGTCCTGCTCTCTTATGTGCATGTAAAGATAGCGGAATTGGACTGGCACAAGCAGGAACTTGTGAAGCAAATAGCGGAGTTGACGGTGGAAGCCATCAGCCCGGAGCAGGTCAATCAGATATCCGGCTACCTCGACACATGGGACAGCGTATCCTTTGACGATAAACGGCGGGTGGTGGATTTGATGATTACCACCGTAGCCGCCACAAGCGACAGCTTGAACATTACATGGAAAATCTGACGGGCGGCACACCTCCCGTCAGACCGTTACCCTGTGTAGTCCCTTGTAAACTGCACTTTCCTAAATATTAACACATCCTCTTGATAGAAATAAAGTGCATAAGTTGTCTATTCAACTTACACACTTTATTTTACACTCCCTAAATTACCGCCCATCTTGCAATCCTATGCCCTCCACATAGCCACTTAAAGTTCAATCTAAGTATTATTGGCAAAACCCCAAATTCATACATAGTAATACTCCTAATATGTAATAAAACGTAATATAACCCCATATCCTTCACAATAATCTTGTCTTTACAAGAGATACTCTTGCATTACTGCTACGTTCTCTAACTGCATTCCTGTAATCCGGTTATAAACCCTATCAATCTCTTTTTGCAGTTTAATTGAATAATTGTTCTTAGCCCATTTTTCAATCGGATAAACAATAACTTTATGAGTATCGTCTTCTGCAATTCTTAAAATAGAAAATGTAACCTTTACTATTTTTTTACTGTGTTCATCTATGTATACATGTAATGCCATAGAATATTCTGGTAAACTATCATGAACAATATAATCTGCACTCACAGACAAATTAAAACTTCCTAATGAATACGCCGCAATACACTTTTCTAATACACGCGCCTTATGTATTACATGAGGATGGTTTCCAACAATTATATCAACGCCATTTTTTCTTAAAAAATCGACTATAAACTCTGAATACTCTCCTGGCACCTCATTAAATTGTCCTCCTATGTGTGGACATACTACAACTACATCCGCTTTTTCTTTAGCCCTGGTAATATCGCTTTTTACCATTTCCAAATAATTGTTCTCTATATCTCCATACTGTATTTTATCTATATATGGCTTAAAATAGGCAATACCAAGACGCAACTTAGTTCTGTTGATTAAACGGTTTATTATTCTTTTTTGTCTAGCTGTAAGGTGAGATAGTAAAAAACCCTTAAATCCTTTTTGATGCTTTGTATTATCTATTTGCTGCCTTAAAATCCCAACTAAATAATCATTATCATTGTCTAACACAACGCCTGTATTAGCCTCGTTAGTTCCATAGGTATATGATAGAACTGCCATTTTTAGATTGCCCATAGAAATAACTTTAATATTATCTCTATCAATTTGACTGGTATAAGTTCCAGAATGCTCTATACCATTTTCATCCAAAACAGCCAACGTTCTTTTCAAACCGGTTATCCCTTGATCCAGACAATGATTGTTTGCAGTTGTCACACAATTAATGCCGCCATCTTTTATTGCCTCAATCAGCTGATCGGGTGAATTATATAATAAAAATTCATTTTTAAAATCATTACTGCTTCCGGCACAAACCGTTTCAAGGTTAGCAATCACATAATCTGATTGAGCTAGAAAAGGTTTTACTTCTGAAAATACTTCTTTAAAATTGTATTTCCCTTCAGCTGATCGGGAACTTTCCAACAGAGGCCGATCACATGTTATATCACCCAAAAACGTAATTTTTTTAATACATTCTGTACCCATTTTACCCCTCTTTCCTTTTCTGCCTATTCATGCATCTTTGTATTAGATTACGTTTGCTGTATATGGTAATAAGGAAAGTAATTATCATTAGTAACAAAATCCCATATCTGAGCACTGGTAAGCTGTATAGCAATAAAGCAAGCGGTATACACAAAACGACCAGCCCCAGTCCCCCAAATATTATTTTCCGACTAAAGATTGTTTTATATCCCAACTTTTTTATTGTATGATAATGAATAAAAAATAATACAACATATCCAACTAAGGTTGTGTATCCAGCGGCAACATATCCAAACACAGGTATTGTCAAATAATTCAATGCGATATTTACAATTGCTGCAATCGTCGTTCCAATTGCCACCATTTTCATTTTCTTTTCATAAAATTCCACTTGCACATACATCGTATATGCAAACTGAAAAGCGCATCCAACAAGCAGAGAAGGCAACACATAAATCCCATCCAGATATTGTCTACCACCAAGAATCAATACAATTTCTGGTGCCGCTAAAAGGATTACAATCATAAGTGTAATAAAAAGCCCGAAATATGGTATTGCTGCCTTTTTTATTGCCTCTTTATTTTGTGCTTTCAAAGAATCAAGAAACCAAGGAGCCCACGCCTTATTCATAGAATCAATCAAAATAGCAACAATACTAGCAAGTATATGCGCAATACTATAGATAGCAGTGTATTCTGCACCAGCTAATTTTGTAATCATAATTCGATCAGACGAACTAAGCACCGTCATAGAAAGCAGGTGAGGGACTAATGGAAGGCTTAAAAGCAACCCATACTTATAATATGGCAAATAAACCTTTTTGCCTCTTTTGGCAACCAAAACATACAAAACTATTCCTATGAAAATATACGGCACATACTGGCCATAGACTCTGGCATCCAGCTTATTCCTCATTGTAATCACAAGAAACAGCGATAGTATACATGAACCGACAACACCAATACCTGTCAAAATTGAGAATGTCTTATATCTATAATGTGCTCTTTCAATTGTAATAAATACATAAAACCCTTGGGCAGTAAACAAATATATAAACAAAATAAAAAAATATTTCCCATCAATCCCCATAAGATTAGATAAGAAATCTCGAAATAACATTGTAACTGCAAACAAACCTATTGTTATAATAGATTCTAATGTTAGCATGGAAAAGGCATATCGCTCCAAATCATTTTCATAATCTAATTTTGCTCTAATAATTGATGTATATAAATCACATGCTGTTAGAATAAACAAGATGGAAACCCAACTGGTTATATTATTAAATTCACCATACTCTGCCTTTGTCAAAATACGTGCAAATATAGGTGTTGTAATAAAGGCAACTGACCTGAATGCAAAATTACTGACTGTATACCACAGGCCAGATTTCACAACTATATTTGCAGAAACTTTCTTTTCCATTTCCATCCTATCTCCATCCCTTACATCTATTTTCTATAATTCATCTTACTACATTTTTTTAATTGAAAATATTTATGGGCAATTGCAGCTGCTGCCCAGAATTCCATAACATACCATACCGACAATGATAAGAACAATTGGCAGGATATGGAGAAAAATATAATAAATAATTCTCTCCATTCTTTATCTTTACAAAACCCTATCATCCTTATGGACTGAATAATCAAAAAAACACATAATGCAATGCCAACTACTCCAAAACTACAGACCAACTCCAAAATTATATTATGAGAATAACCAACATAGTGAAGTCCATATACAAATTGTCTATCACCAAACACCCCATAACCAAATGGTCCACCATCCTGTATTGCAGCAATTACTCTTGCCCATATTAATGTTCGCCCTGAATCATTTGAAATCTCTCCACTTGACAGCATTTGTAATGTTCTTGATTCCAATCCCATTGATGATAGAACCTCAACAAATACAGATAACAACATATTTCCAAATAAGGCAAAAACAACTCCTATTACAACGATTCCTGCGATTTTAGCTGCTTTCCAAGATACATCTTTGCTATCTAAAATATTACTTATAAACATCAGCGCAACAAATATAATAGGTACTATCAAGGCACCACGTGATCCATTTGTTAAAATTGTGACAAATCCAATCATGCTCAGAATCAATGTAACCCAATTTTTTTCTCTTATATAAAAATATAACAAAAGAATTGCCGGAAGTAACATCTCATACCCAAATGTGAGGCTATAGGTACGTTGAACCGTCTGACCCAAAGAATTCACATCTTCCCAATATCCCCTGGACATAGCTGGCAATAATTCCACCAACATTAAATAGCTAAAATCCATATATGCAAACTTCTTCAATGTTCTTAATATGTCTTCCGGATTATCCAATAAACTAAAAAAAAGAAATGCATATATTGCACAGTCAGGTCTAAATACTCGGATAAGACCATAATCTACTCTTGTAAAATATTGTTTATATTCTGGATGATACATCAATGTTATTAAAAAAGTTGCAACAACTACTGCATATAGAAGCAAAAAAGATATATATATTCGACTTGTAATCTTCGGCATTCTAATTAAAAACAATATCACCGGCACTGATGCAATACACGATAATATAAAATTTCTAAAAAAGCCAGTATCAAACCCCATTCTGCTCAGTGTAAATCTCGCTACAGTCAGAAAGAATAGCTGAGACAAATACAATAAAAGCAGTCTGGAATAATAATCAGATTTACGAACTCTAATTTTTAATAATTTTCTATTATTCATGATAAATCTCTTCTTTTAATCGTTTTAAAAATAGTTCTACATCGCACTTTTTAGTGGCCCAGCTTGTTACCAATCGAATCCCAGTCCTTTGCTCATCAATTATACTGATTATCTCATAAGCAAACTCTTCATTTAACTTATCTAGTACGCTATTTTTTAGTATTGGAAACAATTGATTAGACGGACTATCTACAGTAAAATCAATCCCTAATTCTATTAGTCCTTTTTTTAAATGTTTAGCCATCTCATTTTGATGTTTCCCTATTCGCTCGTAAAGGTTATTGCTCATAAGTATTTCAAACTGCAGCCCTAAAAGCCAGCCTTTTGCCAACATTCCTCCGCGTTGCTTTGCAATATATCTAAACTCATTCTTAAGAGAATCATTTATTATAACAAGTGCCTCTCCAAATAAAGCACCATTCTTTGTTCCACCGATATAAAAAGCATCACATAATTCTGCCATTTCTAAAAGAGTCACATCGGAACAATCCAATGCACTTGCAAGTCTGGCCCCATCACAATATAAAAGAAGATTATACTTATCACATATCCGTCTTAATTCACGCAATTCATTCACAGTATACACTGTGCCAACCTCTGTTGTTTGACTAATATAGACCATACGAGGCTTCACACACAAAATCCCAGCATGATCCCAATGCTGCGGCCCACAAGCCTCTTCTATATCTTGTGGTGTAACCTTCCCGGCGCAACCTTTTACCTCAATACATTTATGTCCTGTGCTTTCAACTGCACCCGTTTCATGAATACAAATATGTCCGGTAGGAACTGCAATAATCGCTTCGTGCGGCCTTAAAAAAGCACAAGCCGCAATTAAATTTGTCTGTGTCCCACCCATCAGAATCTGAATTTCTGCATCTTCCTTTTTTATCTTCTTACGAATAAGTTTAGCTGCCCTTTCTGTATGCTCATCCCCAGAATAGGCAACATTTCCTTCTAAATTAGTTTCTATAAGGGCATTCAATATATCTGGATGTGCGTTTTCACTGTAATCATTTACAAAACTAATCATATCTTGTCCTCCAACACAATCTCACTCTGATAAGCTATTTATGTGCAATTATTCAACTTACGAATCCCCCTAAGGTATTTTTCATAATATGGCCATCTTCCTTCTTTGGTGGTTATTTGTTCGGCATCTGGATCCGCACCAGGATTACCTTCTACTAAGGCAATTTCATAATCATTTGTTATTACAATATCCCATCCAATATACCTCATATCCGGGAATTCAAGCGCAGCCTTTTTTACCGTATCCACAACCTCCTTCCAGATTGGAATCTGAAAACCAACGATTTTCTTTTTTGAATCTGGATGTAAAATGTGACGGTCATTATTTTTATCAACGCCCAATGTACATACGATCCCTGTAATTGGATCAATATATGCACAAATTCCTTGATGATGAAAATTATCTGCTATACGCCCTTTACGCCCAACACGCAAAAGCCCACCCATAATTTCCACTTTTCCATCAGCTCGAACAATCGAAACCACTCGCAGTGTATTTATAGATGTATCATTAAATTCCATCATTTCACTGCATTGCGTCAATGTCTCCTCGCACAATATTTCTCTTCTTCGATAATCCTCATACAATTTATGTAAATCTTCAATATCCTTGACAAAAACCTTTTCAACCCCAGTACCAAACATTCCATCTGGCTGCTTTGCAAAAAAGCTGTCTTTCGTCTTAATAAACTCGGCAAATTTTTCGTATGATGTATTCTTTACATCCATCCAATCCCGGTGTAAATAATTGAAAAATGCCTTGTCAAATTCCGGCTTTTGGTCAAATATATAACGATGTTTGGGATTGTTACATACTCGCATTATTTCTAATAATTTCCCATGAACAACATATTTTTTTCTCTCACGTCTTGTTTTGGAATAAAAATCATATTGGATATAATCTAACAAATAAACTCCATGAAACCGATACTCAATAGCAAAATCCATTAAAATTATCATCTTTTTTAATACAGATGCTTTCGGATCAATGTTTACCTCAACCTCTTTAAAAAGGCGTTTACATTTTTGAAACATAGTTTCATTCATAAATTAAACTCTCCTTACATTCTTCCCCTATGGAATAGTTCCCACATTAAATCCTCACATTCTTGTGATACAAATTGTTTAGCATTATTAGCAGGGTATTCAATGTGAAACATCCTACGCTTTTCAGCAAAGTCCTCGAAATTACCAATAACTCTTGCCGGTACTCCCCCCACTATAGAATTATCGGGCACGTCCCGGTTCACCAGTGATCCTGCAGCAATAACAACATTGTTTCCAACTTTCACATCATACAAAATCAGCACATCAGAACCAATAAACACGTTATCTCCAATTTCTATACATCCAATCTTCTCTTCAAATCTAGCTTCATCCCATTTCTTCCAGCCATTTAGCATAAAATGGCATACGTCATGCGTAATAAACGACACACCAGACGCCATCCATACATTATTACCAATACTGATCAATCGTGAATACAAAGGTATCTTACGGGAAGTTATCATGACTTTTTCACCCATACTGTGAAAGACGCCTTTCTTCCTCATATAGTCTGCTCGTTTCATTGGGGAACGCATAAAGAACATTCTTAACATTAAAAAATATCTCGTATTCACCGACACGTCCTCCTTATTTTCTACAATCCTCTAAAATCTTCTCTATATTTTCCAATCTAAGCCCTTCTAGTGTTCTGCCTTCTGCTCGAAGATTTCTACCAAGTGCCGCACCTGCAATCTCAATTAATGCTGTCACAATTGGCGTAGGAACAGACAATGCTTTTCCAAGTGCCTCCAGCATAACCAGCCCTTGTGGAACATCTTCCGAAATATATCTGGAATCTACTTTAGTTGGTCCTTTTGCTCTGGTATCCATTTCGGCATAATTCAGAAACACTTCTTTTGCATCCATATTATCATCAAGAGAATTACGGTATTTACATGCTTCCACATAGCTCACCCTATTAAATCCCAATTTCTCTAATACATTCATTTTCTCAGCATCAAGGGCCTCCAAAATCTTCCATGTTGCAGGGTTATCCCTTGTATATGCCTCATGATACATACAGAAATCTCCACGGGATTTTTCAATCCGCGGTATACTCATTACAGAACCAACCGTATGCACTACAAGATTAGGATTATGAATAGCCGCCTCAACAACGGAATCTAAATACACAAACCGTTCATTCATCTGATTCAGTTTCTGGATTGCCTCATCTTTTCTTGCTGACGGATATATTCCAATAGGGTTTCTTACATTGCGAAATCCAACCCTAAAACATCCAGGCTCCATGATTCTGCCATCTATAAACGAACTCTCTGCTTCCGCAATAATGAGATTCTTTTCTCCACAGTGTTTTAGCACATATGCCGTAGATAAGTATCCAGGATTTATAAGAAGAATCTGGTTATCCTGTAAATATGGAGCAATGCGTTCAATCAATTGCTCATGAAAATTTGTCTGAATATAAATCACAATAATTTCTGCATTGCTTATTTCTGCAACATCTCTAGTCACCTTATGTATTTGCGCTGTTTTAGTTTCACCAAATTCATTCAATGTCATTTTTCCATTATTATTTTGAAGAAACTCAAAATTATCATCATGCATGGCATGAGAAGTCTTAATCAGTGTTACCTCATGGCCTTTTAAAGTTAAATCTGCCGCAACAGCACATCCTGCATTTCCAGCTCCTAAAATAGAAATTTTCATTTTATTTTCCTCTTTTTCATTAGTTTTGAGCATATTTTAATGTCTTCTTTACAAACACTTCATCCAAAACATGTTCTGTTAAATCTCCAAATGTAGGTCCACAAGTAATCTGATTTGATCCCGGACAAACATTATATTCTATAAAAACCGGCTCTCCCTCTCCACTCACAGAAAAATCCCAGCCAATCAATTTGAAATGTGCCAACTTTCGATGCTGTTTTTTTACAAGCCCAACTATCTTCTCATAAGATGGCACTTGAACATCAGCAAAGCGGATTCCATGCTGGTTTTCTGACACCCACTCAGCTTTTCGGTTCACACCTCTTTCTGCCAAATGTCCATCTTTCTGTATCGGACAGGCAAAACCACCTGCACCTATATTATCCACTTTATGTCCGCTGGCTCCCATTCGGAGAATTGATGACAAAATATGTACTTCCCCTTCAAAAAAGAAAGATACAATGCGTATTGTATTAAGTGAAGAAGGGTTCAATTCACTTAATACGGGATGTTGTTTCACTGCCTCCTGTGCAATATAATTTGCCTTCAGTGAATGCATGACTGCTGTAATTGATTCCTTATCTTTCTTTTCTTTTTCAAAAAAACTAATCAGCCTACCCTCACCACTGTCTATCGAAGGCTTAATAAGAAATTCTTCCGGATAGTCCAAACAGTTTTTCACAGCTTGCTCCATTGAAATGACATTCATATCTGAATCATAAAATACACCCGCAATATTCTTAATGATTGTTTCCGGTCTAGTAAATTCTTTAAAGAAAATATCATGCATACATTTATCTTCCCCAAAACGCCTAAATTGTGTATTGCTAAAATACGGTACTATCACCCCATACCATAAATCATCCGGTATGTATCTGGGATCTACTTTTTTCTCCCTGTCAGAAAAAATCTGATACCACATTTTTGATGGTTTTAAACCATATCTTTTCCAAAATGGAACCACTATTTCTTCGTATTCTTTTGAACAGTTGAACCCGCCGTTCATACGTTTCAAACGTAGTTTAGCCTTTTTCTGATATTCAAGTTTCCGATAAACGGATTCCGCTTTCAGATTAATATCATCCCATTTCTTTCTAAATCCGCTTCGCATTGTCTTAATACCTCACAATTTTTTCATCATTATTTCGTTATACTTCATCATAAAAATACCTTCTTCATAGTCCCCTATATTCTTCTGATTAGCATTACCATATAAATTCTCTACAATGAGTTTCATATGATCACATCCACACTCATAAGCATGCGGATAGCCACCCCCAAATCTGGGATTGACTTCTGACACGTAATATTCACCGCCAATTTCAAAAATATCAATATCAATCTGTCCTCTGTATCCGGTTTCCTCCACTAACTTTTCAATCAGTGCAAATAGTTTTTCATCCTTAAACGAAACTGATTTATCTGTTTCCCCCGCTCTCATGGCAATCTTTTTCTTCGTGAATATAGAGACAATTTCCTCACTGACCAAGTCAATGTAAACATCTGCACCGATTTCCTGTCCATCCATATATTCCTGAACCATCAGATTATCACCATGTGCAAAAAGCAGCTCCACCGTCTCTTTATCATATACCTTGTTGATCGCGACGGAAGCGCTGCCTCTAACTGGCTTTACAAAAACCGGATAGTTTATCAGACCTGCTTCTACATCTATATAGAATAATTCTTTATCAGTATAACTCTTTGGAGTTTTATATCCATGCTCTGTAAGCCACTCATACATTTTCATTTTATCAAGGCTCATCTCACACAGATTATAATCAGAACCAATTACCATCACACCAAGATCAGAAAACTCTTCTCTATGTACTGCAAGAAGACTCAGCTCTGGATCGATCAGACTGAGAATTGCAGATATTTCTTCCTTCTTGCATATATCGAAAATCACCTCAATATACCCATCCGCAGCCATCTGAGGAACCTGATAAAACTTATCAGCCTCATAGACTGACGGAGCAATATTACTCATATCTGTTGCAATCACACGCCCAATCCGTTCCCCACTTGAAGTTGTCAGTGCTTTTTTGAAATACTGAACGATCTTATTCCTTGTACCAGCACTTAAAATCAATATATTCATCATTTCTGTTTCCTCAAATCTTTATATTTTCCAAGTCATCAAAAAATAGCGGAGTACCACCTGTATGAATAAACAGAATATTCTTTCCTCTAATACCCTGTTTATTTAAATAGGCTCTCATACCGGCGTATGCTTTACCAGTATATGTACTATCCAGCGGTATTCCATGATTAATCAACACGTCCTTTATTGTCTGCTCAATCTCTATATTGTTCTGTCCATAACCCCTGCCAATGTATTTATCATCAAAAACAATGGTCTTTTCTATTTTCTCATCATCATATGTATAATTCTTCTCAATCAGATATTCCTTAACGCTATTAAATACCACCTGCCTGCCTCTCGGATTTTTTCTGGCAATACTGATTCCCACAATTCTTCTGTTATCTCCATGTATTAACTGACCACAAACAAGCCCTGCCTGCGTGGTCCCTGTACCAGATGCAGAGAAGATATAATCAAAATGAATCCGGTTTTGTTTCTCAAACACTCTAATCTCCTCATAGCAGTCCACATATGCCTGTGTGCCCAAATTCCCATGACCTCCACCAGCAATGAAATAAGGATTTCTGCCCTGTTCTCTTAATTGTTCTAACTTATTTTCTATCGTGTTATGTACTGTCTCAACTGGAACGATTGTTATCTCAGCACCCAGCCAATTCATCATTTTACTGTTAAAAGTAGGCTTAGATGCCTCTTTGGGACCGATAATATAACAAGATATTTTCCTCATGGCGGCCATACTGGAAACAATACGACAATGGTTGGAACTACTGGTTCCATAGGTCACAACGCAGTCATAAGCACCCTCATCAATCTCTTGAAAAAAATTAATAGCTTTTCTTGCCTTATTTCCACCAAAAGATATGGGAATCAAGTCATCTCGCTTTATATATATATTGTTACTATAGATTTCTCCAAGATTTTGTATCAATGTTTCAACCATTCCTACATCACCTTCTAATCATCCTTTGCTTTTATCATCTGAGGAGACAACATAATAATATCGGTCTACACTTTTCCCCCTATTTACAACCGAATCGCGTTCTAGTCCCATCTTGATGAATCCACAGCGTTCAAATAGCCGTTGTGCACTGGTATTGTCTATTTCTGTATAGAGATACACTTCTTGTAAGCCTATTTCAGAAAAAGCATAATGAAGCAGCAAGTATGTTGCTTCTTTAGCAATTCCTTTCCCCTTGAACTCTTGCTCTCCAAGTGTGATGTAATATTCCGCCCGACCACCCGAAATCGACAGCAATCCGATCAGCCCCACTGGCACATCGTCACATTCAATAACAGCATCATACCTATCTGCTCTATACTTATTATTCTCATACCAGATTTCCGTTTGTGGGATATTCAGTGGCAAATCGTAGTGCAAATATTGATTATTATTCTCGTCATTAATCCAACGTACTTTATTAGGTATGTCTTCTTTTACAAATCTTCTCAACTGTATTTTCATTTATGCACCATTTCTCTTCTGTTCCAATCTCTTCTTGCATGATCAAGCCTTCCGGCAGGAATCTGGTTTCCAACCAAAATATCCGATTTTTTTATAACTTTAAAAAAGGTCTTAACAATAATTCTAGCATCCATCAAAAAAGTACAATGTTTCACATAATAAAGATCCTGTTGTAAGCGTTCATCCCACGCCGTAACATTCCGTCCATTTACCTGTGCCCAGCCAGTCAATCCTGGTCGAACATCATGTCGGTGCATTTCTTCATCTGTATAATAAGGGAGATACTCAACCAGAAGTGGTCTAGGGCCTACAATACTCATATCACCCCGAAAGATATTCCACAATTCCGGGAGTTCATCAAGACTTGTAGATCGTAATCTCCTCCCAAAAGTAGTAAGTCTAACTTCATCTGGTAGTAAAATCCCGTCTTTATCTCTTTTATCAATCATGGATCTAAATTTATAAAGATAAAAGCTCTTCCCCTTTAGACCAGGTCTTACTTGTTTAAATATTACAGGCGATCCCAATTTCACACGGACTAGAATAGCCGTAACCAATAACACCGGTGATAATAAAATCAAAGCAATACCTGAAAGCACTACATCTATAGGCCGTTTTATGTATTTTTCAAAAAAACTTTTTTTACAAGTTTTACTTTGTTTCTTTTTTTCATCCATGTTCTTTCCCTTTACTCGAAGCACCTTCTAATAATATCAACAACTCTATCCACTTGCTCATAACTCATCTTATTATCACTCGCTAGGCACAATCCCCTGTGGAAGATATCTGCACCGACATCAGAATCAATATCCTCATCCATATAAGCATTGCTTTTGCCACGTCCATTCCCCTTTGCAGTTACAAAACCATGCATCCGGTAAATTGGTTGCATATGCATCGGCTTCCAGATTGGTCGTCCTTCTGCATTAAAGGCAGCAATCGCCTCCAATATCTCTGTCGGACAAGACTTTCCAGGCTCAGACACATAAAGTGCTTTCTGCTCACCACGCATCTGTTTACACATTGCTTCTTTATTAATCAATAAGCAACTCAACCAGTAGTTTGGTACGATATCTACACCGCTCAAACTCACCGGATTCATACTAACAGGCAAATCTTTTAGTCCCTTTTTATATCTTTCATAAATAGCTTTCTTTTGACTTCTATGGTCTTCTGCATACGGAAGCTGACCACGCAGCACACCAGCAATGATATTACTCATGCGATAGTTATACCCCACTTCCTCATGTTGATACCACGAAGCATCCTCCCGACTCTGGGTGGACCACTTGCGGACCTTGTTGGCCCACTCCAAATCATCAGTCAAAAGTAGTCCTCCGGAACTTCCCGTGCATAGCTTATTACCGTTTGCGGACAGGATTGAGACATCTCCAAAACACCCGGTCTGGATACCGTTATAGGTAGCACAAAAAGACTCTGCTGCATCCTCTACAATTAAAGCATGGTGATCATCTGCAATTCTTTTGATCTCATCCATCTTTGCTGGCGTGCCATAGAGATGAACAATCACGATCAGCTTCACATCCGGATATATTTCAAATGCCTTCTCAAGAGCCACAGGGTCCATATTCCAGGTATCATATTCGGTGTCTATGAAAATGGCCTCGCCGCCCTCATATGCCACCGGATTCACAGTGGCAGCAAAAGTCATATCACTGCAGAACACCTTCTTTCCTTCCAGTGTTCCATGACTGACTTTGGGCTGACCATAGAGCTTTTCTCCACAGAGTTTTATTGCCAGGTGAAGTGCAGCGGTTCCAGAGGATAATGCCACAGCATGCTTACGCCCCACCTTCTCTGCCGTCATACGCTCTACTTCATTGATATTAGGTCCTACTGTTGACACCCAATTGGTGCGAATAGCTTCATCCACCCACTTCTGCTCGTCACCGTGCATTGTGGGGGAAGAAAGCCATACCTTACTTGAGAAAGGCTCTATGCCCTTGAATCTCGGATCTAATAAGTATTTCTCTCTGTCCATTAATCTTACTCCCTTAATCGCTTTTCTACCTTCTGATTTTAAAATACCTAATAATATGTTCAGAACTTACATTGTTAGATTTCCATCAACACACTCCGCCACTACTCCACCTTTAAATTAGTCTAAGAATAAATTCCGTAATTAGTTCAACTTCTTACCCATTACTTCATTAAGATAATTTAATGTTAAACTTTATACCTATATGTGGGAACCACTTTACCTACAAGTTCCCTAATATCATCCTGATTGCAATAACTAGATTCTGCTAAATTATCCAAATCGATCAAAAACTTCTCTACATCAAACGGAATAGGACTTCCAATATGTATCAACTTATTCGGTGTAGTCTTCATCCCTTCCTCCGCCATCAGCTTCTCTTCATAAAGCTTTTCTCCTGGTCTCAGTCCAGTATATACAACCGATATGTCTACATCCGGCTTATACCCTGAAAGTTTTATCAAATTACGAGCCAATGTATCAATTTTCACAGGTGCTCCCATATCCAAAATGAATATCTCGCCACCCTTCGCATACGTCCCTGCCTGCAACACGAGACTCACCGCCTCAGGTATTGTCATAAAATATCGAATAATATCCGGATGCGTAACAGTGACTGGCCCACCTGCTTCAATCTGCTTCTTAAAAAGAGGAATCACAGATCCATTACTTCCTAAAACATTACCGAAACGAACAGCAACAAAATCTGTATATTTTCTATCCTTAACATCCTCTTCAACCCTATACTCTCTGGTAGCCGCTACCATTTCATAAACTGTATCTTTCTCATGCCCATTTAAGTCCGGCAAATCCATTGTCTTTCCCTGCTTACTCAGCCTATCCATAGTCTGAATCACCATCTCACAAAGCCTCTTACTTGCCCCCATAATATTCGTAGGATTAACCGCCTTATCCGTACTGATCAGCACAAATTTCTCGCACCCACTCTGCAGTGCCGCGCTTGCAGTCTTATACGTCCCCAAAACATTATTCTTTATTGCCTCACAAGGACTCGTCTCCATCAAAGGCACATGTTTATGTGCAGCCGCATGATAAACCACATCCGGTCTGTACTCTGCAAACACACTGTCAACCCTTCTACTATCCCTCACCGATCCAATCAAAACAACCAAATCCAGCTTCGGATATTTCCGTCTCAACTCCTGCTCAATTTCATAAGCATTATTCTCATATATGTCAAATATGATCAGCCGTTTCGGACCATGCGCCGCAATCTGCCGACACAACTCGCTGCCAATAGAGCCCCCTCCACCTGTAACAAGAATCGTCTTATTCCGCAGCGCATTAAAGATTTCCTCCATATTGACCTGGATCGGATCTCTCCCCAACAAATCCTCCACAGCCACACTCTTCATCTTACTAATCGAGACTTCCCCATTCACCAGCTGATATATTCCTGGAAGTATCTTCATTTCGCACCCAGTCTCTTTACAGATATTAAGAATATCTCTCTTTACCTCAGCCGAAGCACTGGGGATCGCCAGCAAAATCTGGTCAATCTTATATTTCTCTGCACTCAGCAGAATATCATCCCTATTCCCAACAATAGGAATCCCTTCTATGTAACGTCCCATCTTATTCGGATTATCATCAATAATACAGCAAACCTTTGCCTTCACCTCACTGGCCCTATTCAAATCTCTGATTATAATCTGCCCCGCGGCCCCTGCCCCGATCAGCATAACCCGATGAAGAACCGTATCCTCTTCACTCTGTTTATTCCGATTACGCTCCAACAAAATAAACCGATAAGAAAACCGAACTGCAACCGTAAACACAAACTGCAGCATAATCCCAAACAAATAATAAGAAATTGGCATTCTCTTCACAAACAAAGTAATACCAATAATCTGAAACAACCCAGTCACAACATTAGCCGCCCCAATCCGGAACAACTCACTAAAACTGGCAAACCTCCAAACACTCTTATACAGCCTCAACACCCAATAAACCGCTATACAAAACACCGTATACCAAGGCGCAAATTTCAAAAACGACCCGAGATAAATATCCGGAATCAAAGAATACCGACAGTCAAACCTAACCCACAAAGCCAGCATAAACGCCGCGTTCACAGCCACAACATCGTAAAGCATCAGCCAAAGCGCAATCGCCTGCCAATGTTCCATTACCTTTTTCTTCCTACCCGCCTTGCGCATCAATTCTTCCTGAACCCTGTCCCTCTCCTCATTCGTCTGTGCCGCTTTCCATTTTCTCTCTTCCTCACCGGTCATACCAGAGCCATTTTCCATGCTCTCGTCATATCCAGCATCTATACCACCACGAATAAACGCCTCCTGCTCATTATCCTCTCTCTTCCTGTCTCCGGCGTTGATCTTCGCCAAAGCAAACACTATCACAAACAGGAACAGCACCAGCAGAAGCAGCAGCACAATGATTATCTGCCACATAATATCTCCCCTCGTATTCCTAAATCATTTTTATCTCTTTAATTTTTTGTTTATTATTACTTTGAATATTCTCTGCCCCAAAAGGCAATTCTTCGCCGCCCCCGCTAAGGAGCCGACCGGCGATATTCAACCGGAAACTATGCGTCACTGGCGCACAGCCTCTTGCCAGTTTCCCGGCATCTATATAAGAGTGAATGTTCACACTTATGTCAATTTAAAAATCTAAATTCTCTTAATAATTGATCCATCTCATTCATTTAGCTGATCAAATTTTCCTCTTCCGCTCAAAATCCTTCAGGCATTTCACCCCAAGATTTCTCGCACTGTTCAGGAACCGACTGCCCTGATGCCCATTCTCGCACTCAAACATAGCTCCGTTTTTCTTGATCTTCCCGCCGCAGACAAAGCACTTACTACTCGTCCCTTCCGCACTAAGCTCCAGAACCACGATACCGGTGCTCCATGCCTTATACTTCAGAAACTCTCTTATCCTGCTTCCTAAATACAACGGCGAATACATCCCTGAACGATACCGGACAACCTTTGTAAACTCCTTATCATAAGACGGAAATACCAAAACGCTGGCTTCTTCCCTCACACAGAAATCCACGATTTCCCTGCTCACCTGATGTGCATAATGCTCGGACAAGTTTTTTAAACGCAAATAATATTTGTGATTCGCATGAGGAGCATTGTCTTTATCCGTATAAACTCTGGATTTCTCGATCTTCTCCAAAAGGACCTTACATTTGCTTCTATACGCATCCCCGCCTCTGCAGGAATACACAGCCTTTTGTTTCCCATCCCCATCCAGCACACAGCACATAGCAAAAATGTCCGTATTGGTAAACTGCACGCTGCAGACATTCTCTCTACTCATCATCCGCTCTTTTGCGTTCCTGGCATCCTCCGTCTGCTGTTTCACAGGCACATGCAGCCAAAACTCCTTCTCCCGGAAAACAACTGTGGGAGAAAGCATCATACCATCTTCAGGCATCGACTGCCCCTTTAACCTGCAGTCCATCCAGTTCCACTTCTTCCCATCCCATACCTTCAGAGAAATCTTATTCTCCCGAAAATCCTTATACATCCCCTTAAAGTAGGTCACAGACGCATCAATGGTATCCGGTATGGTATAGACCAGGTCATCACCCGAATTTTTATACTTTTCCGTATAACTCTTCAAACTGGCAGATGCCTTATTAATAGCGGACCGCCTGAAATAAACCGGAACCTTGTCAAAGGGCAGCGGCCTCTCAGGCACTCTCCCGTCTCTCCCTGCAATAGTCAGGCGTTCTAACGCCCCCTGCATCTGAAGGAGATTCAATTCCCAGATTTCTTCGTGCTCCAAAAGCAGCCGAAAATAAAAATCCAACACCTGCCTGTAATATTTCTCTGTTTCTGTCAGCCATTCCGGGTGAGAACAGCGAAGTTTGTATTTAATTGTCTTAATGCAGTATCCTGTTTTCATTCACTTATTCCAATAAATGGGACATATTTTTTTAGAAATACGACATGAGATAAAAAAGACAAGTCAGAAGGCGCGTTTGGCGGCTTCTGACCATTTTGGTGACCATTAATAATTCTGGTTCATAGTATTGTGAGCTGGTTCATATATCTGCGCTTGGTATCCGGCTGTATATGCACATATAGGTCAAGCGTTGTCTTTACCGAAGTGTGGCCCAGGATTTCGGACAGGGATTTTGTATCAAAACCTTGTTCTATCCAGCGGCATGAGAACTGATGGCGGAGCGCATGGATTTTTATGTGGCGGATCCGGCATTTTTTTAAAAGAGCGGCGTATCTCCGTTGTATTGTCCTTGGTTCCATGCATTTTTCTGTTCCGGTTAGGACAAAAAAGCTGCTGTCCTTTTTTAAAGGTGCAGCCAGTGCCAGAAGTCTGTCAGGCAAAGGAATGGAACGTATGGATGTCGGTGTTTTCGGAGTGCCGATATTCAAATGTGTGCGGGAGCATTGACTTTTTCCGTCTGTTATGAGCATATTCAGGTTTTTTACACGTGTCACAGTGCGGCGAATGTGAATTTTGCATTGCGTAAAATCAATGTCTTCCCACTTCAGGCCGCTCAGTTCGCCTACACGGATTCCGGTGTACATGCATAAGAGGATGCCAAAAGAAAAAGGATCTATATTGTTGAACAGGTAGGAATCGAGCTTCTTGTAATCTTCACTGCTCATAATCTGTATATCACTGCTGCTTGAGGGGATACGGGGGAATTTAAGCGGCTCAGCCGGGAAGTAGCCGAATTCCTGAGCATACCGGAGAATATTTTTGAGTACACTTAGGATCACATGGATACTTCCGAATGCCATTCCCTGCTCCAGTTTCTTTTGCACAAAACCTGTGAGGGTGTGGTTAGTAAACTTTTTAACCTGCATTTGGCCCAGGAGGGGCAGAATGTGATTGTCAAGAATCTCCTCATAGTTGGAATACGTGCTTTCTTTCACAGTATAGCGGATATGGGATTTCCACTGTATGCTTACGGTACGGATCTGGTCATCAAGGGGTGGCGTAGAGGACTGACTGCCGTACAGATACAAATTTGGATTTTCGGATATGATCTTGGCTTTTTTATCTTTTACCTCCGTGTAGGACCTGCCATACAGATAGCCGTATCGGATTTTACCGTCTATGTCACGTCCTTTTACATACCGTGCTTCCCAACGACCATCTTTTCTTTTTCTGATATTTTCACCTCTTCTGGACATATTGACCTCCTAAAAATTATGAATTTATTGCACAAATTCAGACCACTTTTCTGACCACTAATGGTTTTCTATTAATGGTGCCAAAATATCTCGGTTTTCATTTTATATCCCGTAAAGTTTTCCAGTGGTTCCGGATATACTAAAAATAGACAAAAAATTGCCATTATTTTTTGGCATATTGACTTTAAGGGCTTTTGGCGTTAAACTTAGTTTTGACTAAAGACCGGAAAATCATATTTGTTAATACTTTTTCTTGTCTTTTGATGTCGTATTTCTAAAATAATATGGTTAAAGATATACCAGCCCCCAAAGCTTGCACAGAGGCATACCTTCTGCCGTTATCCGCCAGCCCCCCTATTCATACATCTTCCCCAAAAAGCTTTTTCTTACACAGAATATTCCTAAAAACTTTCCATAAATCCGTAAATCAAAGCAGAAATCAGCCCGCCCGGAGGGCTTCTTTGTCACATAAAAAAAGGCCCCGCACCACACGGCCCCCTCTATCTCTTTATCATCACATCATAAAAGTGAAAACCCCCGCCGTATCCTTCACCGGCAGGGGTTTCCACTTTTATAATTATTCTTATTATCAGATTCAGTATCTCAAAATTCAAACACTTTGTCAATCAGTTACAGGGAAAATTCTTCAACGTCTCCACCACTTTCTCAAACTCCATAAAGTGCGAAGCCTTCACCAAAATGGTATCCCCATCCCGGATCATCTCCGGCAGAGCCTCCAGCAGGCTTTCCTTTTCCGCAAAATATACAATATCTTTTGTTGGCGCTGCCAGCCTGGCTGCCTCAGCCATATCCCCTGCCAGTTCACCAACGCAGATGATCTTATCAATATCCCTGGCAGCGGCATACACCCCAACTTCCCGGTGCATCTCCACTTCCTCTTTACCAAGCTCCCCCATATCTCCCAATATGGCAACTCTTCTCCCCAGCGCATCTTGCAGCACATCCAGAGACGCTTTCATAGAAACCGGATTGGCATTATAACAGTCATCCACGATTGTCCTGTTCCCCGTCTCTATAATATGGAAGCGACCGCTCAAAGACTGCAGACTCTCAATCCCTTTCTTTATCTCCTCCATATTCATTCCATAGGTCAGCCCAACAGCCGTTCCTGCCAGCGCATTATACACCATATGCCGCCCAGGTATGGGAATCAGCACCTTAAAGTTCTCTTCTCCCGCATGGATCCGGCAGGAAATGCCTTTCAGCCCCTTACTCTCAATCTCATCCGCCCACACTCCCTGATGGTTATCAATACCAAAGAATAACGGTTTGATCCCTTTCACATCCCTGACCGTGATCAGCTTATCGTCATCCCCATTCAGGATCACATGCCCGTCACTTTCCAGGAAATCAAATATCTCTGTCTTTGCCTTCAAGATCCCATCACGGGATTTCAGCAATTCCAGATGACACAACCCGATATTCGTGATCAAACAGGTATCCGGCCGTGCGATCTTAGCCAGTCTGTGCATCTCACCGAAATCACTGATCCCCATTTCCAGCACCGCGATCTCGTGATCCGGGCGTAGCCCAAATACAGTCAGCGGAACTCCTAGTTCATTGTTGAAATTCCCTTTTGTCTTCAGTACATTGTATTTTTCTTCCAGAACCGCAGCAATCATTTCTTTGGTACTGGTCTTACCAACACTGCCGGTAATTCCTACTACCGGGATGGACAATTGCTTCAGATAAAACTCTGCAATATCCTTTACAGCCTGCAGCGAAGAATTCACCTTTATATAAGGAAAGCTTTTTTCACCCAGCCCCCTTTCTGTGAGGGTACACAGCGCTCCTTTTTCCATCACACCGTCAATAAAATCATGGGCATCTACCCTGGCGCCTTTAATAGGCACAAACAGAAAACCTTCCTCCACCTTTCTGCTGTCCGTGACAATCCCCTGTACTTCCTGTTCCTTCTTCTCCGGGCTGCCCACATAGACACCGCCACAGACTTTTGCTATATTTTTCAACGTAAGATTTTTCATGGCACACCTCTGATCCGTTATATTTTTCCGGCTATTTATATTTTTTCAGGGAAACCTCGATCAGTTTCTCGCACAGTTCCGGGTAATCCATGCCCAATACCTTTGCCTCCTGGGGGATAAGGCTGGTAGGTGTCATCCCCGGCAGCGTATTGGCCTCCAGACAGTACATATTTCCTTCTTTGTCCAAAATGAAGTCCAGTCTTGCATATGCCTGCAGGGCCAGTGCCTTATATCCCAGTTCAGCGTATTTCTGCATCTCCCTGGTCAGTGTTTCGGGCAGTTCAGCGGGACACGTCTCTATGGTAGAACCTGCCTCGTATTTGTTCTTATAATCGTAGAATCCCTGAAGCGGCGCAATCTCAATAACCGGATATGCCTTGCCGTCCACTACAGCTACAGAGAACTCACGCCCCTCAATGAACTGTTCCACAACTGCTTCGTTTTCATAAGAAAAAGATTCCTCAAGGGCTGCCTCATACTCTTCCTGGTTCTTAGCAATACACACGCCCACACTGGAACCGCCGCAGCATGGTTTGACGATAACCGGGAAATCCATATCATAGTCAGCCAGTTCACTGCTGCATTTTCCCTTCTGCAGGGTCACACCCTTGGGTGTGGGTACTCCTTTTGCTTCAAATACCATTTTTGTGATGCCTTTATCCATAGCCATCCCGCTGCTCAGCGGCCCGGAACCGGTGTATGGAATGCCCATCAGGTCAAATACTGACTGAACCTTGCCGTCCTCCCCATTGGAGCCGTGCAGGGCCAGGAAAACCATATCTGCGGCCTTGCAGATGTCCAGTACATTCGGCCCGAAGAATTCTTTCCTGCTCTTCATGGTCTCTTCCAGTTCCCTGCTTTTTGCCTGCATATAAGCAGTCTCCGCATCTATATCATAGGTAAGGGGAAACATCTCCTTACCCCACTCCTCTTTTCCAAAATACGCGTCCACCAATACTGCCTTATGATTTCTTTTGCGCAAAGCTGTGCAGATACCCTGTCCGGACACAATGGAAACTTCCCTCTCCGTACTGCTGCCGCCTGCTAAAACAACTATATTCATGCTCTTTCTCCCTTTTCACAGCCATTTGGTTTCATTAACCTGCTCTTTTTATACTAATCAATTTAAACTTTTTTGTCAACGCTGTTGCTGTCTCACAACATAATCTGCAATAAAAAAGACACCTCCGGTTCAGATTTTTTCCTCGTATCCTGATCTCCTGGGCTTCTTCTCTGCTGCCAAAAAACAATTCCGGGCAGTTCCCCGCCGTCAGAATAACTTTCATCCCGCAGTTTTTTCCAGCTCTTTTATCCATATTTCTGATCTTTATGACATATACTTTCAATACAAAATACAATTTGACATACAAACAGCATAAAAAATCATATGTTTTGTGCACATTTTACAGTAAAATTATCACATTCCAACAAGTCAGGCGCTAATTGGACGAGATTCCCAATGGCACCCCATTTTACCCTTTTATGCGTTCTTTGTATCAGATAGAACAAGCGTCCCGGAGGAGGCGCGGAACGCCTTGGGACTGATGCCTATTTTCTGCTTAAATGCCTTGGAAAATACCAGTGCGTCTTTATATCCCACCATTTCCGCGATCTGCCTGACCGGCAGTGTTGTGTCCTGGAGAAGCAGGGATGCTTTGTTCATACGGACACCCAGCAGATATTCATAGGGCGAAACGTGAAGAACCTGCTTGAATATCTTAGTCAGGTAGCTGCGGGTGATCCCGATATAAGTGCACATGTCATTGACCTTTATATCTCTGTGATAATTCTGTTCAATGTAGGCAACCGCATAGTCCACATATTCCTGCTGGTGATATTCTCCGAAAGGCTCCCGTGAGACGTGCGTACTTTGATACTCACAGATAATATTTGCCAGAAACAGGGTAAGCTGGCTCTGGCGCACCAGGTCATTGGCATAAGTAAGCTGGTGGGCTGCCAGCATGGCATCCACACAGGCGGTAAGTTTCTCCTCCTGCTCGAAACGTACCACCCGCTGGCTGTCAGAAAACCCGGCGTGTTCCAAACACTCGTATGCCCGGATGCCGTCAAATGCCACCCAGACATAGGACCAGGGCGTTTCCATATCCGCCCGGTACACAGTGGTCTCCTCCGGCATAATGAGAAACGCATCATGAGCGCTCAGTTCTCTGGTCTTTCCATTTGCTGTAAAGGTGCCTTTTCCGCTTACTACATAATGCAGAAGATATTCCTTCCGGGCGGCAGGGCCATAAGTATGCCCTGCCTCGCAGATTTCCCTGCCGCAGTAAGCCAGATAAAGCTCCACAGAGTTTTTTCTGAGAAATTCCAGGCATTGATACTTGGGGGATTCCGTGTATTTCACCTCGGTGTCCTTATGTAGGCTGTCCATTTTGAATCTCCTCCTTTTCACCCTCATCCATAAGATCAGCTATAAGTATTATAGCATTATGCTTATCCGGTGAAAAGGAAAATGTAATACCAACGGATGTGCCGAACATCCATAGTTACTGTTCACAGACTACTGTCCCGTAAGTTATTTTCTCCGGGGGATGCTGCGCCTTTTGCACCCTGAGGGGCGGAGCTATACTTTAACATGCCGTGAACAGCAGCCATCCATAACAAGGAAGGAGTAAATGTATGAAAAGAAACAAGAAAATCCGTAAGTCCCTGTCACTGCTCATGGCTCTGGCCCTGACCGCAGGAAATCTATCCCCTGCCACAGTCAAGGCAGAACCCGTAATCGTGGATAAGAACATCCTTGAAGGACTGGTTCCCACCACAAATGCTGCCGGAGGTATTGCCAATCCTGAGGCAGCAACAGATGGTATCAAAACTGACAGCAATGTAGACATGAACAATACCCGCATCGACGCCGGGGAAGAAACCGGCGGGGACGACAATGGCTACTCTCAGTGGAACCAGGTGTATCTGCAGTATGATTTTGGTGATGTATACAGTGTAAAAGCTGTGGATATATACCGCAACACCTATGATATCGCAGTCTCCACCTTCAAGGACGTTAAAGTGGAGCTGTCAACGACCGAGGATTTTTCTGAAAGTATTGTCCTTTACGGTGAACCTGACGGCGAAGATATAGGGGAAACCATGGACACCAAAGGCACCTCCCAGTACCTGGAGACAGAGAACACAGTGGATGCCCGCTACCTTCGTGTATGGGGAAAAGGACATTACATTGAAAATACCGTGGGTTCCTGGAAGGGCTACAGCAACGGCGTCCTTTTCAATGAGATCGAGGTTATTGCCTCTGTTGAGGAGGAATCTACAGACCCCGGCGGCGATGAGGAGATGGTGGACGCCAACATCATGACAGGTCTTCTTCCCACCTCCAACTCACCGCACCAGATTGTAAGCGGTGACGCCACCGTGCCCCAGGTTCAGATCAAGAATCCGGAAGCTGCAACAGATGGTGTCAAATCCGGCAGTGACGATGACTCCAACAACACCAAAATAATCGCAGGAGAAGAAACCGGAGGCGCTGACAACGGCTATTCCGGATGGGACCATGTGTACCTGCAGTATGATTTCGGCAAGCTCCGTGACGTAAAAGAAATTGACCTGTACCGGAACACTTATCCCAACGCAGTCTCCACCTTCAAAGATGTCAAAGTGGAACTGTCCGCAGATGAGGATTTCTCAGAGAACACCATCGTATACGATACTGCTGATCATGAGGAGACCACCGACAATAAAGGACAGCCCCAGACACTTGTTCTGGAGGAACCCGTATCTGCCCGGTACATCAGGATCTGGGAGAGAGGACACTACATCCAGAACACCAACAGCGCCTGGAAAGGTTACAGCAACGGCATCCTCTTTAATGAAATCGAAGTAATTGCCAGCATTCCAAAATCAGAAGTTCCCGCTCCGCCGCCGGAGGAGGAGTCACAGAATATTGCCTTGGGAAAAATCCCATACGTGCGCGGTCTGACCCCAACCAATATTGAGGCCATCACAGACGGCAATGTTGACGACAACTATGCGGTACACAACAGCACCGGAGAGCGCTGGCTTCAGTTTGAGTACAGAAATAATTACCAGATGAAAGAAATCCGCTTCAAACTCGAGGAGGGCACATACCAGTCCGTAAAGGTTTCCGTTTCCTCCTCCCCCACCAATGGGGGACAGACTGTATTCCAGCAGAAGAACTGGACACAGGGTGCTGACATGCAGACAATAACCCTTGACCAGCCTGTTACGGGAAGATATGTACGTTTTACTGTAAACAAGGATAACAACAGCCCCACCAAATATTCAGAGGTGGAAATCTGGGCCACAGGCAAATCTTACGATGAGTCCAAGCCCGAATACGTGGCACCGGATTCCAAATATGACACCCTGGTATGGGCAGATGAGTTTGACGGCGACAGCATTGACGAGACAAGATGGAATATTATTGACGGTATGGCAAACCACGCCGCCATCTACAACAGAGACGCTGTCAGCATAGTAAAGGATGGAGAGGAAAGCTACCTTGCCATCAACTCCAAGAACTACGAATCCACAAAGGCCCTTATTGATGCGGTAGGCTGGGATCAGTACGGTTCACAGCAGCTCGCCTCCAAGGTCACATGGTCATCCGGCCGCCTGGAATCCAAAAATAAGTTTTCCTTCCAGTTCGGACGCATGGCAGTCCGTGCAAAACCCAACGATTCCCAGGGTATCTGGCCTGCGATCTGGATGCTGTGCCAGGATGAGACCGGACATGATGAGATCGACGTACTGGAATATCTTGGTCAGGATTCCTGGTCGGCCTGGACCACCAATCATTTCGGTATTCTGAGCTACAATAAAGGCTCACACGGTATTGCCACCAACAATTATGAGGCATGGTGCCAGGACTTCCACGTATTTGAAGTAGAATGGGACCCTGAGGCTATCACCTTCTTTATTGACGGCAATCAAGTACACAAAACCAGCCAGGCCAGGGATGACGGCAGAGACGGCATGCACACCCGCCCCATGTTCCCCATTCTGGAAACACAGGTGGGCGACGGCTGGGTCGGTGATGTGGACTACAGCAAACAAAACACAAAACAGGACAGCGATTTCCTGGTTGACTGGGTTCGCGTATACCAGACCGAAGATCAGGCAGTTACCCGTTTTGACGACCTGACCAAAATTTCAGGGGGAACCAATGACGATTACTTTATCAGTGCTTCCTCGGCAACAGACGGGCTTATGGCACTCACAAACGGAGAAGAACCTTATGAGGACAAGGACAATTTCTATTACGGCGGGCAGCCCAGATATGAGGACAGCAGAATCGCTGTAAAGGAAAATGCTGAGGACCAGTCCTTAGTATACAAAATCCCGGGCGTAAATGATGTGCATCTGACCGCCTATTACCAGACCCTCAGCGATGCGGCCCAGTGGGACGGCGGGGCAGGTTCCTACAAAGGCGCATCCATCAGAACCACGCTGAAGGATAATGCAAATATTGATTTCCAGGTATTTTCCTCACCTGACGGAAAGAACTGGACAAGGTTTGAAAATATTAAGACTGTAGATAATTTCCCTGAGGCATATCCAAGCTATGCCAGGATCACATTTGACGCTTACGGACTTCCGGAAGGCACAAATTATGTGAAAGTTGCGTTCCCGGACTATAAAGGTGTCAGCTACGCTCTTAAATCAGGGGATGTGAAAGAGGTTCAGAACACAGATATCCAGCTTGCAAAAGTGACCTTCCTTCAGGATCAGCAGGAAACTGCAGACAAATCCCAACTGGAAGCAGTCATTGCAGAAGCGGAGCATTGACTGCCCATGATTATACGGCGGAGAGCTGGAACGTATTAAGGGAAGCGGTGGATGCAGGCACAGCTGTCATGAACGATGAGACCGCCATTGCACAGGATATGGCGAATGCTGCCACAGCCATCCGAAATGCCATCGACAGCCTGGAGGCGGCACCGGAAGCAGACAAAACAGCGCTGAAATCCGCACTTGATAAAGCAGCAAAGCTCATCGAAAGCGATTATACCTCATCCTCCTGGAAAACTCTGACGGAAGCAGTCAGCGCGGGCCAAAAGGTATTTGATGACAAAAAAGCATCTGACAGTGATATCAAAAAAGCTGCAGAGGTTATTCAAAAGGCAATAGACGGGCTGAGAAAGATAACAAAAACAAATAAAACAGCATTAAAAAATGCCCTTGACAAGGCATCTGAACTGAAACAAGACGACTATACCGCATCCACATGGAAGAATCTCACAAAAGCAGTGGACGCAGGTAAAAAATTACTTAGCAACAAAAACGCTTCCCAGAAGGACATTGACCAAGCTGCCAAAAGCATCACAAAAGCTGTCTCTGACCTGAAAAAGGAAGTAAAAGGCACATGGCAGAAAAATGCCAAGGGCTGGTGGTATGACTACGGCAGCGGAAAGTGGCCGGCAGGAAAATGGGAGCTTATCGAAGGGAAATGGTATGCGTTTGACGGGGACGGCTATATGCGGACCGAATGGTTCCGGGACGGAAATACCTGGTATTATCTCACAGGTTCAGGCGCTATGGCTACCGGATGGATCAGAGTCGGAGACAACTGGTATTATCTCAGAGATAACGGCAGCATGGCTACCGGTTGGATGAATGTAGGCGGTACCTGGTATTATCTCTCCGGTTCAGGCGCCATGCTCACCGGATGGGTGAAACTTGGCCAAACCTGGTATTACCTGAACACTTCAGGCGCTATGGCCACCGGATGGATCAAACCGGGCAATGACTGGTATTATATGACTTCCTCCGGCGCTATGACTGCCGGATGGATCAAACTGGACAGCAGCTGGTATTATCTGAACGCTTCAGGCACTATGGCTGCCGGATGGCTTCGCCTGGGCAATAACTGGTATTACCTCAATGCATCAGGCCGCATGGCTACCGGATGGATCCGGCTGGGAAGCAGCTGGTACTACCTGACAAACTCAGGCGCTATGGCTACAGGATGGTTGAAAGACGGCAATAGCTGGTATTACCTCACCGCTTCAGGCCGCATGGCTGCCGGATGGCTCAAACTTGGAAATAGCTGGTACTACCTGACAAACTCAGGTGCTATGGCTACAGGCTGGATCAATGACAGCAGCAAATGGTACTACCTGACCGCTTCAGGCGCTATGGCCCAAAACACATGGATTGACAATTATTATGTCAACTCAAGTGGTGCCTGGACACAAACACGTTCATTCATTTCAGACAGCACACACTCACTATAGAAAAGGGGCCGGTATCCACAAAATGCCGGCCCCACAAAATTATGAAACATATCAGTACACCACTACCGGCACACCTTTTTCTATATTATTATAAATCTTCTCCGCATTGGCCGGAGGCGTATTCACGCAGCCGTGGGAACCGTTGTTAATGTACTCAGAGCCTCCAAAACTTTCTCTCCAGTCTGCATCGTGGATGCCCGTATTCGCATAAAACGGCATCCAGTACTGAACCGGTGAGGAATAATTCTCGCCAACCAGTGTGGCATTTCTCTCTTTATACATAATACCGTAGATTCCCGTATGGGTATCCCAACCCTGGTTATGGTTGCCTGTTACAACATCCGTGCTCACCAAAAGCTGTCCATCCTTGTAGAACCACATATGCTGCGCCTGCAGACTGATCTCCACGTATGTATTTCCAATATCATTGGTATCCCGCACATAGCCTCTGTAAGTATACTCAGGCTCCATGGTCTGGGACTGGCCGCTCTTTATGGCCTCAACAAGCTTTGTGGTAGTGTCGTTTCTGGCTATCAGCCATCCATAGTCTCCGCCGCTGACCGTGATGGTCTCTCCCGTGGAGGTTACAAACTGGCGGGGATAACCAAAGGTATCATATTTCTTGGCCATTTCCACCACGTACTCTTTTGCTTTTTCCTCGTCCAGGACCACGTCCCCGTTCTCATCTGTGGTAAGCCAGTTCTTGATAACATCCTTGTTCACCGCTTCCTGTCTGTCCGAGAAGTCAAAGGTCACGGTAACACCCAGAAATACATTGCTCTGGTCACGCTGCTTGATCAGATTCTCATCCGTGCTGTATACTGTAGGCTTCAAATAACACTCTTCCGCTTCCAGGTCCAGCTCTGTCTTTCCCTCATCAATGGCTTTCAGGATCTGTTCTTTTACCTTGTCCTTATCCAGGGCATTTCCCATAACTTCAGGCACGATCTCGTATCCGGTGTCTGTATCACCCAGATAAGCATCCGCCGGCTGTGTTATATTTGCTTCCTGGAACGCATCCAGGGCATCTATAGCACTATACAGCATGTCTTTGTCATAGGTGGTCGTGGCTGACATATCGTAGTCATTCTGATGTGCAAATGACAGGAACCAGAGAAACGGGTTCTGCTTGTCTTTCAGCTCCTGGATCTTGCCGTCATCCACATACTGCATATTCATCTGTGATGCCACTATGGATTCCGTCTTACCGTCCCGCTCCTTCAGATGCAGCGTGTAGGACGCAATCTCATCCACTATGTTGTCTTCCACATCCTCCACGCTCTTGCCGGAGGCATTCATTCCGTTGATCTGGGAACCCAGATAGAAATGTTTGGTAAAGTATACGACACCGGCTATGTACCCAAGCACCATGAGCGCTATATATCCGATCAAAATACCCAGTACTATCTTTTTTGCCTTCGTATACTTTCCTTTCTTCCCTTTCTTTTTTTTCATAACCTCTACCCCTTATGTTATAACTTTGTTTATCGGTAACGATCCGGTCGCCTGTATCGCTACGTGTATTCGCCCATTATAAATCGCTTTGCAATGGGGCAAATACCTGCTGCCGCTGCTCTTTTGTACGTTCAACGCAGTAAGCCGGGCAGTTACACCTATCCTTCGTTTTCTATTCTATTTCATTTTGATTGTCGAAGTAAAGTGTTTTATGCAAAATTCATTAAAATATCACATTTCTGTAATTCATCCGATAATTATCCGATAATTCCGTAACCAAATAGAAATAAGGCGTTATACAATAAGGCAGACCTTCTGCTTTTCTGCAAAAGTTCTGCCTTGTTATCTCACTTATGTGGTTTCCCGCAGCTATTTGGCAGGTCTGCACCTTTAAAGGGCCATTACTCTGCCAGAAGCTTGTCGATACTTACCAGTTTCACACTGAGTACAAAAATCTCGGTTGCAAGCTGCAGTTCCTCCGGTGTGGGGAAACTGGGTGCAATACGGATGTTGCTGTCATAAGGATCAATACCATATGGGAAGGTAGCGCCCGCCTCTGTCATCTTCACGCCGGCCTCCGCTGCCTTGGCAACAATATCCTTTGCACAGCCTTCCATGGAGTCAAAGGAAATGAAATATCCGCCCTTCGGTGTGGTCCATGTTCCGATGCCCGCTCCGCCGATCTCTTTTTCCAGTGTATTCTCCACTGCCTCGAATTTCGGACGGAGGATCTCTGCATGTTTTCTCATATGCTCATGCATACCTTCAATATCCTTGAAGAAACGCACATGCCTTAGCTGGTTGATCTTGTCATGACCAATGGTCTGGATCGCCATATGTTTCCTGAAATCAGCCAGGTTTCTGGGTGAGGACGCAACAGCAGCGATACCGGAACCCGGGAAGCTTACTTTTGAAGTGGAGATGAATTTGTAAGCCAGATCCGGATTGCCCGCTTTTTCACATTCCTCCAGAATCTCCAGCAGGAAATCCTGTTCCTCATATAAATGATGGATGCAGTAAGCATTATCCCAGAAAATACGGAAATCCTCTGCCGCCGGTTTCAGTCTGGCAAAGCGTTTCACTGTCTCCTCAGAGTAGGTGATGCCCTGTGGGTTGGAGTATTTCGGAACACACCACACGCCCTTGATCGCCGGATCAGAGCTTACCAGCTCTTCTATCATATCCATGTCCGGTCCGGCAGGAGTCATGGGAACAGTGACCATCTCAATACCAAAGTATTCGGTGATCTTAAAGTGACGGTCATATCCCGGTGACGGACACAGAAATTTTACTTTATCTAATTTACACCACGGAGTGCTGCCGCAGACACCATGTGTCATGGAACGTGAAACTGTGTCAAACATAACGTTCAGGCTGGAGTTGCCGAAGATCACAATCTGGTCTGCAGATACCTCAGTCATGGCTCCCAGAAGTCTTCTTGCTTCAGGAATACCGTCCAGCAGGCCATAGTTACGGCAGTCAATACCTGTTTCACATTTCAGTTTGTCAGTGCTTTTTAACTCTTCCAGCATATCCATTGCCAGCTCAAGCTGCTTCTTGGACGGCTTTCCTCTGGACATATCCAGATTCAGTCCTTTTGCTTTTACTTCCTCAAATTGTTTTTCCAAATCGGCTTTCATAGCCTGCAGCTGCTCTCTGCTCAGTTCTTTGTACGGCGTCATGGCTCTCCTCCTGGTGATTTTCATAATTTGTAACTGTTTTGTTCCTTCGCGGGTAACTTTTCAGTCGGGCTGCGAATACTTACTGCCACGGTAAAGCATGCCGTGCAGCTTCTTAACAATTATGCTTCGTTATGTGGTATTGTATGATAGAATATGACTTTATGTCAATACCCTCTTGCATTTTTGGTAATTTTTTCCCCTTTTTACCGGGTTTATAGCTTTTTATATGCAATTTAACAAATGGAATCCTGCATTTTCCTCACTGTTTTTTTCTATTCCCGCTGATAAGCCTCGGAAGCAGCAGAATCTCATGCATAAGAAGCGGAATTGCGGAAATCCCCAGCAGCCAGCGCCATTCTCCAAAGGACAGCTGCACCGTCTGAAATGCCCGGACAAAATACGGCACCTCTGTGACCATAACCTGAAGGGCCAGCCCCAGGAAAAACGCCAGTATCATAAACGGGTTATCCAGATGGTTCATCCGAAGTACCGACTTATCCCTGTCCCGCATTCCAATGGCGTGGAAAAGCTGCGACACACCCAGCACGGTAAAGGCGTAGGTCTGGCCTCCTTTGTGAAAGGCGTAGAGGGTGATCGCGCTGATCAGCATTCCGTAAAATACGGTGAACAGCCACCCTCCGTGGGCAAACAGCCCTTCATTGGGGTCCCTGGGCTTTTTCCTCATGAGGGATGCCGGGTCATTTTTGTCCACGCCCAGGGCCAGGGCAGGCAGGGAATCTGTGATCAGGTTTACCCACAGAATATGACTTGCTTTCAAAGGCGTTTCCAGGGAAAGCAACACAGCCACAAACATGGTAATGATCTCTCCGAAATTGGAGGACAGCAGGAACAGAATGGATTTCTTGATGTTCACGTAAATGCCTCTGCCCTCTTCCATGGCCTTCTCAATGGTGGAAAAGTTATCATCTGTCAGCACCATATCCGCAGCATTCTTTGCCACATCCGTTCCGTTTTTGCCCATGGCGATCCCAATGTCGGCGGCCTGCAGGGAGGGCGCGTCGTTGACTCCGTCCCCGGTCATGGCTACAATCTGCCCGTTTTTCCGGAAACGGCTGACAATCTTTACTTTATGTGCAGGGGTGACACGGGCGAATACCCGCAGGTCTTTCATCTTCCTTGCAAAACGCTCCTCGCTCATGTTATCCAGCTCTGCGCCGGTGACGCACTGGTCCATGGAGTCTGCTATGCCGATTTTTTTTGCAACAGCTAATGCCGTGTCTTTGTAATCCCCTGTGATCATAGCCACCTGTACCCCTGCCTTTTTCAGGATGCGGATAGACTGGGTGACTTCTTTTCTGGGCGGGTCCATCATGCCTGCCATTCCTGCAAATACCAGATTGCCTGTGAGGGCGGACTCGCTTTTATCTTTCACGTGTTCCTTAAACGCCAGAGCCAGCACACGAAGTCCGTCCTGGGCCATTGCCTCCATTGCCATGCGGATTTTCATGCGCTGCACTTCTGTCATAGGGACCGCATTTCCACGGATTGATACAAACGCGCAGCGCTCCAGCAGATAATCACAGGCTCCTTTCACGTAGACGGTTTCGTTGCCGCCGTCTTTGTGTACGGTTGCCATGTATTTTCGTTCAGAATCAAAGGGGATTTCATGGGTACGTGGATATTGTTCCTTTAATTTCTCCCGGTTATACCCCATTTCCTCTCCCATGTGGAGAAGCGCAAGCTCTGTGGAGTCACCAATCTCCTGTTTTCCCAGCATACTGTTGTTGCACAGGAGAAACCCTTCCATCAACCGTGGAAATTCCCTGCGGCGGATTTTTGACAGGGGAAGTTTGCGGTCATCACCGTAAATCTCCACCACCTTCATCTTGTTTTCCGTTAGAGTGCCTGTTTTGTCGGAGCAGATGATGCCCACGGACCCGAGGGTTTCCACTGCGGGAAGCTTCCTTATAATGGTGTTGACTTTAACCATGCGGGCAACACCCAGGGCAAGGACAATGGTCACCACTGCAGGCAGACCTTCGGGTATAGCCGCAACTGCCAGAGAAATGGCAACCAGAAGCATCTGCAGAATGTTGCGGTGCTGGACAACGCCCAGAAGGAAAAGGGCAGCGCAGAGGACTACAGCCACCACGCTCAGCATTTTTCCAAGATCGCCCAAACGTTTCTGCAGGGGCGTCAGCTCTGTGGGGGTGTCGTTGATCATTCCGGCTATTTTGCCAAGCTCTGTCTCCATGCCGGTGGCCACCACGATTCCCTCGGCGCTTCCCTTCATGGCTTCGGTTGACATAAATGCAATGTTTTTCCACTCTGCCATGGGGATTCCCTGGGGCAGCACAGTGTCTGTCTTCCGGACCGGCATGGATTCGCCGGTGAGGGCGGACTCATTGGTCTGGAAACCTTGTACTCTTATCAGGCGGATATCTGCCGGTACCTGGTCTCCTGCCTCTATCTTGACCAGGTCTCCGGGAACTACGCCGGAGGCGGGGATTTTCTTGTAGATACCGTCACGTTTGACTACTGCGGACGGGGCAGTCATTTTCTTTAAGGCATCCATGGCTTTTTTAGCTCTGCCCTCCTGGATGACGCCTACGGTAGTGTTCAGGGCTATGACAACAAAAATGATCGCGGTATCGCTGAACTGGCGCAGAAGCATGGAGATTGCAGCGGCCATGAACAGGATGAAGATCATAGGGTCGTTGAGCTGTTCCATGACCATGTCCAGAATTGTCTGGTCTTTGCCTTTTTCTAGTATGTTTTCTCCGGTTTTACGGAGTCTTTCGGCGGCCTCGGCGGAGGGGAGACCGGTGGATTGGTGGGTGTGGAAGGTTTCTTCTAATTGGGGGGTTGTGAATGCTTCGTACATGGCTTCACCTCCTTGGATAATGTATGCTTGACTTTTGGGGGTTAGACTAGTTATAGTTATATGGGACGGGAGCTTGTACGCGGGAGGGGCGGGGATGCAAACACCATCCCCGCCCCTCCCGCGTACAAACTCCCTGGCTAAGATAAACGGAAGTGGATACAGATTTTGAGGGCGGTTGGCTGTATTAGGAAACTGAGGGTGAAGAAATCAGGATGGTTTGAGGGCTGTGCCGCTGGATACTGGGAACAAAAAACTTATAGGATTAAGTGTTCATTGATTAAGAAATTAAGGATTGAGAGGAATTTAATGTATGTGGATCGCTGATGGGTGGAAGGATTATGAGATTATTGATACCTCTGATGGGGAGAAACTGGAGCGGTGGGGGGATTATTTGTTGGTTCGGCCGGATCCGCAGGTGATTTGGGATACGCCCAGGAAAAATGCCGGGTGGAAGAAGATGAACGGGCATTATCACAGGAGTAAGAAAGGAGGAGGGGAATGGGAGTTTTTTGATCTGCCGGAGCAGTGGTGTATCCGGTATGGGAGGCTTACATTTAACCTGAAACCTTTTAGTTTTAAGCATACAGGGCTTTTTCCGGAGCAGGCGGTGAACTGGGATTGGTTTTCGGATAAGATCAAAGGGGCCGGAAGGCCGGTTAAGGTGCTGAATCTGTTTGCCTATACGGGCGGGGCTACTTTGGCGGCTGCGGCTGCAGGAGCGGCGGTCACGCATGTGGATGCTTCTAAGGGGATGGTTTCCTGGGCTAAGGAGAATGCTGTGTCCTCAGGTCTAGGGGAGGCACCGATCCGGTGGCTGGTGGATGACTGTGTAAAGTTTGTGGAACGGGAGATCCGCAGGGGGAATCATTATGATGCCATTATTATGGACCCGCCTTCTTATGGCAGGGGGCCTAAAGGTGAGATCTGGAAGATTGAAGAAGCGATCCATCCGCTGATCAAACTGTGTGCACAGCTTCTCAGTGATAAACCGCTTTTCTTTCTGGTGAATTCTTATACCACCGGGCTTGCGCCGGCAGTGCTGACTTATATGCTGGCTACAGAGCTGAAGGGCTTTCACGGGAAGGTGGATTCCCAGGAAATCGGACTGCCCGTAAGGGAAAGCGGACTTGTGCTGCCCTGTGGTGCTTCCGGCCGCTGGGAATGTGATGATAAATAAAGGGTTATGAGTGACAGCCTTGGGTTTAATGCAGAAATATCAGATGCCATCACAGACCAGCACTAACTGCTGAAAATAGAACCGGACGGAATTGTTGTCCAAAAGGCAAGAAAGGTTTTCAATGCCTTCCATGAAGCTTATGATGCGGTAAGAAAACTATAGATACACGCAAAGACAAGGGAGGACTCCTGTATCAGGAAATCCTCCCCTGTCTTTGTTCTTTAATGGCGCTCCTGGCTCCATTCCAGAAGATCACCGGTGGCAGCGTCTATCTCAAATTCATATTCCGTACCGTTATAATAGATATCGCCTTCATAAACCAGCTTGCCGTCATCATCATCCAGCTTTATGCGCAGGTCCTTTTCCTCTGCCCCCGGAACCTTTGCAAGGGCTGCCGCGGATGCATCCTCCCGGCTTACTGCCGGAGTCAGGCCGGATGCATTTTCTCCGTCTTGTTTAAAATCATCATCAATATCAAAATCCGAACTCAGAATGCTGCCTGTGGAAGCGTCAATTTCGTAATCATATTCCTTATTTCCGGAATAAAATTCCACATCATATACCTGGCGTCCATCCTCATGGTCTTTTTTCACCCGGATCCCCGTGATCTCCTCCTCCGTCACTCCCGCATCAGCTAACGCTGTGCTTCTGGCCTGCTCCTCGGAGACAGAAGACGCAGAATCCTGGCCTGCGGCATTCTGCGCCGTACCTCCATTACCGGATTCCTGTCCCGCAGCATTCTGCGCTGTACCTCCATTACCGGATTCCTGTCCCGCAGCATTCTGTGCGGTACTTCCGCTGCCTGAATCCTGGGCGGCGCCGTTTTGTGTCTTGCCGCCGTTCCCCGCATTCTGGTCTGTTCCTGTGCCTCCGCAGGCTGTCAGAAGCGCTGCGGAGATGGCTGCTGCCATAATAAATGCAAAATATTTTTTTCTCATAAGATAAACTCCTTCCATACATTTTTTATCTTGCGTATATCCATCCGATACTTTCATAATATACTGCAGCGGATACACGCAATACTTATTATTCTTTGTATACGGTAAGTTTATCAGGGAAAGATTAAAATCACATTAAAAGTCTTAACTTTTTTTCTCTTTTGGGATCTGAAACGTAAATCTGCTCCCCCTGCCCGGCTGGCTTGCGGCCTGTATGGTACCGTTGTGGACACTGACGATCCACTGCACCATGGAAAGTCCCAGTCCGGAACTTCCGCTGTCACTGCGTGCGCTGTCTGCCCGGTAGAACCTTTCCCAGATGTGAGGCAGGTCTTCTGCGCTTATACCGATTCCGTCGTCCTCAACACATCCGGCAACCATCTCATCCTTATCCTGCAGGCTCATACGGATGCAGCCGCCTTTTTTTCCATATGTGACCGCATTCTGGAGCAGATTCAGCCAAAGACGGATAAGCAGGGTTTCATCCCCGCACACCATCAGATGCGGCGTGATCTCTGTTTCCAGCCGTATCTCTTTTACCTCGGCAAGGGCTGTCATCTCTGCCGCTGCCATCTCTGACAGCTCACTGAAATCCAGTGTTTCCTTTGTCACCTTCTCACGTCCCTGGTCTGCTCTGGACAAAAGAAGGAGCTGGGCGATCATCCTGGAAAGACCTTCCGCTTTTTTCCGGATGACCGTAATTTCCTCCCGGGCCTCATCTGTCTGTCCGTCCTGTGAAAGAAGGGAATCACACTGCATCAATATAACTGCCAGGGGCGTGCGCAGTTCGTGTGAAACATCTGAAGTAAACTGTTTCTCACGTTTCATGCTCCCCTCAATCTGTTCCAGCATATTGTCAAATGTGGAGGCAAGGCGGTAAATCTCGTCCCTTCCTTCTCCCAGGTCTATCCTTCTGGACAAATCTTCCTCCTCCTGAATGGAGCGCACTGTCTCTGTGATATGAGACACCGGGCGCAGGGTCCTTCTGGTCATGAAATATCCCAGAACAGCAGTGAGAACCACCAGAAGGGGAAGAAAAACCAAGGCCAGACGAAGGGTTATCCGAAAGCTCTCCTCCGCGTCTGTTATGGATATGATCCCCCTTACCATCAGATTCCTGTCTTCTTTTGGGGCATAGGACATATCAAATACATAATACTCCACACGCTCTGCCTTCTGCCTCCGCACCAAGCCGTCCTGAAAGGCCATGGACTGGTCAAAGCCGTAAGGGATCTTACCGTATAGGAGTACACCCTCCTCATCATATACAGAGAGATACACGCCGTTTTCCAGTTCCAGAAGGTCGGTGTCGAAATTAAGCCTCCCATCCTCCCACTCAATGTCATCAAAAGACCCTGCCACGCTCTCACGCAGCCGATTCTGGACAGAGCTGAGGATTTCCCTGTTGCTGAGAGAAAAAAGAACCGCAAACACAGTACAGATATTGATCGTCATGAGAATGGTATAAAGGATTGTCAGCTTTTGTTTCAAAGACAGATTTTTCATATGGGTTCCCTCAGAACGTATCCGGCGCCCCGCACCGTGTGGATGAGTTTCGGCTCAAATCCCTCATCAATCTTCTTCCGCAGATATCGGATATAGACATCTATCACATTGGAGCCTCCTGCATAGTCATAATTCCAGATATGCTGCTCCAGCTTCTCCCTGGATAAAACCATCCCGGCATTCTGTATCAGATACCGGAGCACCGCAAATTCCCTGGAAGATAAAATAATCTCCTGCTCTCCCCTGAAAACACGGCGGGTATCCAGATGGACATGCAGGTCTGCCACAGTACACACACTGCTTTTCTCCTTTTTCGGCTTCCTCAGCATGACACGTATCCTGGCAGAAAGCTCTTCAAAGGCAAAAGGCTTCACCAGGTAATCATCAGCCCCCAGATCCAGCCCCCTCACCCGGTCCTCCACACTGTCCCTGGCAGTGAGAAGCAGTACCGGCGTAGTGTCCTTTTTCCTCCGCATAAATTTAAGGACCTCCAGACCGTCCGTCTTAGGCATCATAATATCCAAGATCACCGCATCATACCGGGCGCAGGCCAGACAGTCCAGGGCCTCCTCCCCATTGGCGCAGGCATCCACGCTGTAGCTTTCAGCAGTCAGCTTTTTCACCAGCAGGCGGTTCAGATCACGTTCATCCTCGGCAATCAATATGCGCATGCTGCCACCTCCCTTCACACAGTAAATCTCAATCTCCGGATAGGATCTCGCTGTTCTGTCACCGGCTGTACCACATCCATCCTGCCGCAAGCAGGACCTGAACGGCCAGGATCAGCGGAAGACCCAGTTTAAACTTTTTATGCAGAGTCTTATGACGGAAAAAATCCATTCCGCAGACAGCGCCCACGGAACCGCCCAGAATAGCTGACAGCATAAGCCAGGATTCCGGTATCCGGTACTTTTTATGTTTTGCCTTCCACTTGTCTATTCCGAACATGGCAAATGCCGCCACATTGATCACAAGCAGCCAGGCCGCTATTATCTTGATCATTCCTTCTCTTTCTCAGGTATCTTGATCTCACCTGCCAGATTTTTATAGAACATTTCCTCGATTTTCTTTCTCTCCCAGTGTTTTCCCAGGATCCACATCACCTTGGTGACAATGGCCTCTGTGCTCATGTCGTATCCCTGGAACGCACCCGCCATAAGGGCTGCCTTACCTGTCTCATACACAGAGAGGTTACTCCCCTCATAAGGACACTGGCTCTTCACGACCACGATCATACCCTTGTCGATCACATGGCGCAGCTCATCCAGAACCTCAGAGGACATGGTGGGGATGCCGCCCATACCAAAGGCTTCTATGATCAGCCCCCGGTACCCCTGCTCGTACAAAAGCTGGAATATCTTTCCGTCAAACCCGGGTACCAGTTTTATGAGAAAGACTTTCTTCTCCAGTCTCCGCTCCAGCACGCAGGGACCTGACGGGGCCGGTATGAAATCTTTATAGATTTCCAGCCCTCTGGAATCCACCTCGCCCACATACGGATAATTAATGCTCTCAAATGCATGGAAGCTTCTGGTCCGCACCTTGCTGGCCCTGGTCCCCAGCATGATTTTTCTGTCAAAAGCCAGAAATACGCCGGGCATACCGCTTCCCGCCATATGGATAGCGCATCTGCAGTTCTCCACCGCGTCCGCCAGAGGGTTGGTGATGGACAGCTGGCTGCCTGTGATGACAACAGGGATAGGAATATTCAGCAGCATAAAAGACAGCACGGACGAGGTGTATGCCATGGTATCCGTGCCATGGAAAATCACGATCCCATGGTATTCTTTATACTTTTCGTAGACAGCCTCCGCCATGGCCTGCCAGTTCTCCGGCTGGATATTGGCGCTGTCAAGCTGGAACAATTCGTAAAAATCCACATCGTAAAGACTTGTGATATCAGAAATGTATGACAGGATATCTTTGCTGTTCAGCCCGGGCAGCAGGCCGTTTTCACTGCTGACGCAGGCCAGGGTTCCGCCTGTTGTTATGATCAAAATTTTCTTCTTCATTATTTTCTTCCTCTATATTTTATACTGTCCCCGGTACGCGCCATTATATACGGCCTGCATCTGCATGCCCCTCCTGTCCGGCACCGGGAATACAATTTTATTTTAGTGTAACGTAACCCATGGCAGTTTTCAATGGATTTTATATAAAAACCGTGCTAAGATAGGAAAAAAGTATATTCGCCGTGGCAGAATGGATGCTGCTAGTAACCGGCAGAAAAAAGAAAGAAAACGAGGTGTATCTTATGTATGGTTCCACATTTGGAAATATATTAAAAATATCAACCTGGGGCGAGTCCCACGGCGCCGGGATCGGCGTGGTCATTGACGGCTGCCCTGCAGGGCTTCCTCTCTCTTTGGAGGATATCCAGGCTTATCTGGACCGCAGAAAACCGGGCCAGTCACGTTTTACCACGCAGAGAAAGGAAGCGGACACTGTGGACATCCTCTCCGGTGTCTTTGAGGGAAAAACCACGGGAACTCCCATTTCCCTCATGGTGCGGAACACGGACCAGCGCTCTCATGACTACAGCCAGATCGCAGACTGCTACCGTCCCGGACACGCGGACCGAAACTATGATATAAAATACGGCTTCCGGGATTACAGAGGCGGCGGGCGATCCTCCGGACGTGAAACCATCGGGCGTGTGGCCGCAGGAGCCGTGGCCGCTAAAATACTGAAGGAACTGGGTGTGGAGGTCACTGCCTACACCCTTTCCATCGGACCTGTCACCATTGATAAAAGTAAATTTGACAAAGAAGAGATGGGCCGCAACGCCCTCTATATGCCTGACGCTGACGCGGCAAAAAAAGCCCAGGCTTATCTGGAAGACTGCATGAAAGAGAAAAACTCCTCCGGCGGCATGGTGGAATGTGTCATCAAAGGTGTTCCCGCGGGAATCGGTGAACCTGCCTTTGAAAAGCTGGATGCCGCTCTGGCAAAAGCCATCTTTTCCATCGGTGCAGTGAAATCCTTTGAAGTCGGTGACGGAATCGCCGCAGCCTCCTCTGACGGTTTACATAATAATGATGCATACCGGATGGACGAAGAGGGAAATGTAAGGAAAAAGACCAATCATTCCGGCGGCATTACCGGAGGGATCAGCGACGGCGCTCCCATTGTGCTGCGTGCCGCCTTCAAGCCCACCCCTTCTGTAGCGGCGGTCCAGGAAACGGTAAACCGCCGGGGTGAAAATATTGAAATATCCATCAAAGGCCGGCATGACCCCATTATCGTGCCCAGAGCTGTTGTTGTAGTGGAATCTATGGCTGCCTTTGTGATACTGGACGCTATGCTTGGAAGTATGACAACACGTATGGATGCTGTCAAAGATTTCTTTAAAAATCTTTAGAATTTTTTTCGTTTTATACCACGTCACTTTTTAATTTTAATTCCTATACTCAGTATAGTAACAGCAGGAGCAACGACACGGCAGGCAGCTGCCTGATGCGTGGTTTCCTGAACACAGGAGAAGAGATACCATGGAAATGAATCACATTTTAATTGTAGAAGACGACAAGGACATCCGGGAGGCAGTTGCCATTTATCTGAAAAGCCAGGGATATGAAGTGTTCCAGGCAGGCGACGGCGTAGAAGGGCTGGAGATGCTGGAGCGGGAGGAGATCCATCTTGCAATCGTGGATATCATGATGCCCCGCATGGACGGCATCACCATGACCATGAAACTCAGGGAAAAACACGATTTCCCGGTTATCATGCTCTCAGCCAAATCCGAGGAGGTGGATAAGGTTATGGGGCTGAACATCGGCGCCGATGACTATGTCACCAAACCATTTACCCCAATGGAGCTTATGGCAAGGGTGAACTCTCAAATGCGTCGGTACAAAAGATTCATGGAAAAACTACAGCAAAAAGAACAGGAAAATACGGACAGTATTTACACTATGGGCGGGCTTGAATTAAACGAGAGCACCTTCGAGGTGCGGGTAGACGGAGCCCCTGTAAAAATGACACCCATGGAATTCAAAATTCTCCTGCTGTTGATCAAAAATCCTGGAAGGGTATTCTCCGCGGATGAAATTTACGAACGTGTGTGGAATGAACGTGCCGTGAACACGGAGACGGTCATGGTACACGTCCGCAACATCCGCGAAAAGATTGAGATCAACCCAAAGGAGCCAAAATATTTAAAGGTGGTGTGGGGAGTTGGATATAAAATTGAAAAATTCTCGTAAACTTGCTCTGGTGCTGGTGGTGCTCGTCATATTGCTGCCTTCTTTGGCTATGATGATCATCCGCCCGCACTATATCAAAGGCCAGGGTAACTCTGAGCCGAATTTTAACACTTCCTCATTCATGAGCACACTTACACACTCCAACTATGTGCTTTATGCGGAAGAAAAGCAGAGGGAAAACCAGGCGGCTATGATCCCGTTTGACATCTTTTTCCCTTCTGCCTTAAACAACACACAAACGAAAAAGAATGAAGAGAGCAGTAACTCCGGATCCAAGTCCAATACTTCCTCACAGGAAATATCACAGGAAACTCTGGACGAAGAAAATTTCCCCTCTTCCAAATACAAAGATACCTTCGGAGATGCCTATGAGTCCTATACTTCTGAGGAAGCCATCATCGCATCTGCCAATGAGATTTCCAGCAAATTCTCCATATGGGAAGATAACTTCTCCACTCTGCGCTCCTATCTGCAGTACGAGGTAAGGGACGAAGACGGAAAGGTAGTGGACTCCAACGCCACCGAGGAGCTGGAACCTCTCCTCTCCGGCGAAAAAGCGGACGCCCTGGATAAAAAGTACGCCTTCGGTGCTGTCGTCAAGTACGACGGGAGCGGAAATGTATCACAGGCCGAATTTTTTTCCGGAAAAGCCAGCAATGCCACACAGCTTCTCAACGAACAGGTCCGTCAGAACCCATGTTCTGAGTTTGACAGCCAGTACGGTATGGATGCCCCTTTCCAGAAACCACAGGGCCGCACCTACCTTTACCTGATGACAGCCGAAAATTTGGCTACTTTTTTATCAGGCTCACCCGGCAGCGGATATCTGGAATATCTTGGGGTCAACACTTACCAGGCAACGGATGATCTGTCCATCGTCTTTTTGACCCTGCTGGCTATGGTAGCCGCAGCTGCTTTACTGCTGCCGTTTATGAAACAACTGCAGATGGGGGATGAAAAAATCTTCCAGGCGCCTTTTGAACTGGTCTGTATCATAGCCAGCTTTATACTGGGATTCTCCCTGTCCTTGTCCGTGGACGGCAACGCCATGAACAAAGAACCTATTTATAATGTCCTGCACAGTATTGGCGTTCCCCAGGAACTTGCCTCTATACTTCAGTATTTCTGGGGATTCATCGGATGGGCATTTATCTTCGCGGTGTGCTATTGGGCTGCCGGTTGTCTGAGATGTGTTTTTGTCATTGGACCGAAACGTTACATCCAGGAACGGGTTATCATCTACCGTATCTGGCCATGGGCAAAAAGTTTTATTAAAAATGTATACAACAGCATGCTTCATGTAAATTTGAAGGATGATACCACAAAGGTACTGATCAAGGTTGTACTGATCAACTTTATCATTCTGGGCTTTATCAGTCTCATGTGGGTCTGGGGAATCGGGGCGCTGATCATTTACTCCATCGCACTGTTCTTCCTTATGCGAAAATACTGCAATGACCTGCAGAAACAGTATCACAAGCTGCTGGATGCAACCAACCAGCTTGCCGACGGCAACCTAAACGGAACTATCCCTGAGGAGCTGGGGGTGTTTGAACCCTTCCGGGAGGAGATCGTCAAGATACAGAGCGGTTTCAAGATGGCTGTGGACGAAGAGGTTAAGAGCCAGAAAATGAAAACAGACCTGATCACCAATGTATCCCATGACCTGAAGACACCTCTGACAGCCATCATCACTTATGTAGATCTGCTGAAGGATGAGAATCTGCCGGATGAGGAGAGACGCCGCTACATTGAAGTGCTGGAACAGAAATCCACACGGCTGAAGCTTCTGATCGAGGATCTGTTTGAGATCAGCAAAGCGACCAGCAGAAATGTGACGCTGAACATTATGGATGTAGACATTGTAAGCCTGATGCAGCAGGCGAAACTGGAGCTTCAGGATAAGATCGAGGCTTCCAATCTTTATTTCCGCTGGCGTCTGCCTGAGGATAAAGTGGTCCTTCCCCTTGACAGCCAGAAAACCTACCGGGTGTTTGAGAACCTTCTGGTCAATATCACCAAATACGCCATGCCGCGTACCAGAGTGTATGTGGATATGGAAAATGATGAGAAGCGGGTTCGTATTTCCATGAAGAATATCTCAGCCTCTGAGCTGAACTTTAATCCTTCGGAGATCACCGAGCGTTTTGTCCGGGGAGATGTTTCCCGGAATACAGAGGGAAGCGGACTGGGCCTGGCCATTGCCAAGAGCTTTGTAGAACTTCAGGGCGGAAACCTGCAGATCATGGTGGACGCGGACTTGTTCACTGTGGAGATTGTATTCCCGAAACCGTGATATAAGAAAAAACAACGTTTGATACCATGAACGCAAACAGCCCCGGTACTGCATACGGATTGCAGTACCGGGGTTATCTTTTTTCATTACGCCCAATAGATTCTCATTCCTGTCTCGTGGCTCATGCGCTCCGGATGGCCTTTGACTCTGGATGAAAGTGCAAAGATATCTCTGTAGGAATTTTGCGCAATACAGTTTCCATCTTTGCCGGTAATACTAACATACAGATCCCATCTCTGCCCTTCTCCATAACCATCCCTAAAATGGACAGCTTCTTTCACTGAAACCTTAAGCACCATTAAGTCCTTAATTGAACTGGAAATGAATGATACCGCAGTAAAAGCGGTTGCCGCCATGTCTGTGTTCTACCGGAACTCCCTATCCAAAGGCCGGTTCATCATTCCTTTAAAGCAGGAACTGGAGCTGACAGAGCAGTACCTTTACATACAGAGCCTCCGGTATATGGAGCTGCCCAAAGGAGGAGTAAAAAATGAAAACCTTGATAATCATTGATGATGAGCTGTTTTTTCGTAAATCCATATGCAGCCTCATAAAGAAACAAGAGAACTATGAAATCATCGGCGAAGCCAATAACGGGGCCTCCGGTGCTGAAATGATACGGGAATTAAAACCGGACATTGCACTTGTGGATATCTCCATGCCGGTTATGGACGGCCTGGAAATGATCCGCTCCCTTGTATCAGACTGCCGGACAAAATTTATCCTCTCCACAGGTTACAATGACTTTGCCTATGCAAAACAGGCAATTATCCTGGGGGTAAAGGAATATCTTTTAAAGCCAGTCGACAACCGGGAACTACTTGACTGTCTTGATAAACTGAGCCAGGAAATTGACGGGGAACGCCGCAGGCAGGGTGTGATATCTGATTATTATCAGACACGGAGCCTTTACCAAAAACATATGGCACTAAATTTCTTTGGCAAAGCCATTTCCGGTGACTGTCCGCCGGAGGAATTTGCTGTGTTAAAAAAACAGGCTGAACTGGAAAGTACCGACTGGTTCATGGTCCTGTCTTTAAAGCTGAACAATACCAATACTGCTGTGTGGAACTGGGAAACTGACCTTTCCCTCTGTCATTCCATTATGGAAAACATTTGTACAGAAGTCCTTCATCAAACATATGAAAATCTGCTCTATGTGGATTATTCCCTCTTCCACCAGTATATTATCCTTGGACTAAAGAACAATTTCTGTGAGGTTACACATCTGGAAAACCTTTGTGAGCACCTGATAAAACTGCTGAAAGAAACAGTACATATTCCTGTAAGTATTTTCAGCGGAACTCCAAAACACGGTGCACAGGGAATAAAGGCTTCTTACGAGGAGGCCCTTTCCGTCCAGCACACCAGCAGCTACAAAAACCTGACGGTATTTAAGTATTATAACCCTGAATCCCTGTCCCCTGAAATTGATATCACCTCTGATATCTGCCAGGAAATCCTGCTGTTATTGCGCAGGAAGCAGGAAGAACAGATGGTCCAATATATTTGTGCCACCTTTGACAAAATGCAGGAATCCAACTGCCATATCCGTAAAATCTATCTGACTGCAGCCCTTTTTATCACAACGCTGGACGACTTTATTACTGAGTGCGGCTGTTCGGATTTAGAATTTACAGGATTGCAGAATGCCCTGGACTCATACAAAAACTGTGAAAACATAGAACAGCTCAAAAAACTGCTTACAGATACATATGCCTCTGTACTGGAATACCTTGGAAAAAATACAGTCTCCGGCAAAACCTCCCTTATTGCGGATATCCAGCTTTATATTGAACAGCACTATATGGACCCTGAATTGAGACTGGAATCTATTGCCTCCTATTTCTTTGTGAGCCCTCAATATCTCAGTACACTTTTCAGCCAGGAAAGCCATACTACACTGAGCAGCTATATCAACATCTACAGGATGCACAAAGCCAAAGAATTTCTGCTGCAGCAGTCGCCATCCATCCAGAACACAGCAGCTCTGTGCGGTTTTACAGATGCCGGGTATTTCAGCAAATGTTTCAAAAAATTTTACGGAATCTCGCCTAAAAACTTTTTGGCACTACGTTCCTCCTGATGGTGTCTGCGGAATTTAGCTGCATAAAACAGATGCTTATTGCCAAAACCTTCCTTTTGTGCTAATTTAAGTAGTATTGAAAAAAGAAAGGACTATGTAACGGTTCCATGTCCACTGTTATGGCAGATGAATGCATTACGATACGGCTGCCGTAAGGACTCTGAACGGTTACAGGACTGCAGAACATGACAGAGATCTTAACCAGGGCCGCTTCGCTTATATGCATGGTCGCCCTGGCCTTTACATTGAAAAAAATACATATCCTGAAAAAAGAGGATTTCCGTGTGGTATCCGCCCTGGTGGTGAAAATCACACTGCCCTGTGCTATCATCATTAATTTCAGCCGGATGGATTTTGACGCTTCCCTATTCTTTTTGGTTCCCATTGGTTTCTGCGGAACCCTGTTTTTGATCGGGATCGGATATTTTATGGCAAGAAAGAAAAGCCCGGATGAAAAAGCGTTTCAGATGATAAACCATTCCGGATTTAACATCGGTACCTTTGCCATTCCTTATCTGCACAGTTTTGTGGGACCCTCCGGTGTGATCGCGGCATCAATGTTTGACATCGGCAACGCCCTGCTCTGCACCGGCGGAACCTACGCGCTGGCTTCAAGTGTGCAGGACCCACATAACAGGCCAACCATTGGTTCCCTGTTAAAAAAGACGTTTTCATCCATCCCCACCTTGACCTATCTGCTTATGACACTTTTAAGCCTTCTGCATATCAGGCTTCCCGATGGCATCCTCACCCTTACAGAGATCGGAGCGGATGCAAATGCATTTCTGGCAATGGCAATGCTTGGAATCGGCATGGAACTAACCTTAAACCGCAGGCACTTCTCAGCCATCACCCGCATCCTCAGTGTCCGTTATCTGACAGCCCTGGCTTTTTCCCTGGCAGCCTGGTTCCTTCTCCCTTTTGACAGGACACTGATAAAAACACTGGTCATCCTGCTCTTCTCACCCCTGGCATCCTTTGACCCTATTTTTACAGAGAAATGCGGAGGAGATGTGGGGCTTTCCAGTGAAATTAATTCCATCAGCATAATCATAAGCATTATATGTATGACACTGCTTTTCATTATTCTATAACAAATCCCTATCCGTCATTGCGGGGGCCATTTAGCCCCTCAACGGAACAGCACCAGATTTTAGATGTGAATCTGAAAATCTGGTGCTGTTTGGGAATTGGTGTGCTAGAATGAAAAAAAGCTATCCAAACTATTTTATCTGTATCTGGCAAGCCCTCATAGCCTCCAGTGCATTTCTATGTCTCTCCTCCGTAACGCCCGCGCAGCAGGATGCATCCACAGAGATCACCGCCTCCGGAAGTGCTGCCTTCAATATCATAGCATTGGAAATAACACAGATATCTGTGCACAATCCTACAAGCTCTATCTCCTCATATCCATCTTTTCCCGCCAGATGAGCCAGCATTGTACTTCCAAATGTAGGTTTTTCCGCCAACCTGCAGCCGTCTGCCAGTTTTCTCAGTTCAGGTACCAGTTCCCACCCCTCAGTCCCTCTGATGCAATGGGCCACTGGCAGGTTCCTGCCCTCCTGGGTCTCCATATAATTGGTCTCATGGGTATCAAGGGTAAACACAACTGTTTTCCCCACTGCTTTGGCTTCCCGGACCTTCTTAACCACATTTTCCACAATGGCTTTGGCCTCTTTGGAACCAAGAGCGCCTGTCACGAAATCAACCTGCATGTCAACTACTACTAATAACTGCTTCATTGTTTTATCCTCCATTTTTATTGATACAGCTCGTCCTGATAGATATGAGCCTTTTCCCGTCCCTGCAGGATCCGCAGCGCGCCATAGGCCAATGCTTCCAGCTCCATCTCCCCGGGCATGATCCTGACAGGTCCCAAAAATTTAATATAATCCATGATCCAGTCTGTCAGCATCTTAGAATGAGCCATAGCCCCGGTGAGAATTATGGCATCCACATTTCCCTTCAGGGCCGGAGCAAGCTGTCCAATCCCCTTTGCCACCTGATAGGCCTGCGCTTCGTACAACAGCTCCGCCTTTTGGTTTCCCCGGCGTATCATTTCCTCAATCTCCCGGCAGTCATAGGTTCCCAAATACGCCTTCAGACCTCCGTCCCCCCGAATTTTCCGCATGAGTTCTGCCTTTGTATACTTCCCGCTGTAACACATATCAACAATATAAATAATCGGCACACTTCCCGAACGCTGGGGAGAAAAGGCTCCCCCGTCATCACTTAAAGCATCCACTATCTTCCCGTTCCTGTGGGCGGAAAACGAGATTCCTCCACCCATATGCGCCACCAGAAAATTCATTTCCCCGTAAGATTTTCCTGCTTCCTCCGCTGCTCTCCGGGCCATTGCTTTGCTGTTCAGTACATGGCAGAAGCTCTGCCGCACCACCTCCGGTATCCCGGTAATACGTGAGATCTCCATAAACTCGTCAGATGACACCGCGTCGTAAATATAGGCAGGTATGCCAAGAGGCGCGGCAACGGCATCTGCGATCAGCGCCCCCATATTGGAAGCATGCGGGCTGATGGGCCCCTCCAGGATCCTGTCCTTCATTGCCTGATTCACCGTATAGCCTCCGGCTTTTACAGGCGGCAGAAGGCCGCCTCTGCCCACAACCGCGCTCAATCGCTCCACCTTATATAAATTCTTTTTCAGGCAGGTCAGAACCATATCCCTTCTGAGCGGAAACTGTTCCTTTATCTCCTGATGACTGTCCAGGAAAATGGCATCATGCTCAATCTCTTCCCGGAACAGTTCTTCCCTGTCCCTGAATACTGCTATCTTCGTAGACGTAGAGCCCGGATTTACTGCAAGAATATCGTATCCCATGGTCTCACGGTAATTGCCCACTGCCTTCATCCTTACGTCTCCCTTCTATTATAAATGTGTCTTTTTCCTCAGCTCCTCACCCAGGGCTCTCCCCTTAAAAATAGCTAAGGCAGAAAGCATCAGCACTGCCCCTGCCACGCAGAGCACTGACGGCATTCTGACACTGACGGCACCGCACAGCAGAAGGACCAGGGGAACAAGACTTCCCACAGACACCATGACCATATAAATCATATAATGCGGCACCGGTGCCCTGGTAACGAACACAATTACCCACAAAATCACATAGACAGCCAGCAGCACAATGGGAATTCCAAAATCTACAGACCATCCTCTCCATCCCGTAATATAATCCCAGAATAAAAAAACCGCCCACAGAAGCACTGCCTCCCAAACCGCATTTTTAAACAGATTCCTCCGTTTTACAATTGCGACCGCGGATAGAATCCACATACATCCCACTCCCGCCAATACATATCCAGACCAAAAGCTACGGAATCCTAAGATCCAATTTACAGAAACCGCAGCGACACAGGCTGCAATACATACAAAGGAAAATATTCGGAATCCCATGGCCATGCGGGAGCTTTCCCTTCTCAGGTCAGGAAACATCTGGCTCTCCTCCTCCGGAGTCCCCTCCAGATTCCCCTGGCAGAGGGGACATTTTCTGCGGGGATTTCTGACTGTAATTTTGCACCGTTTACAATACTGCATCCTCAATCCCCTCCTTTTTCCCCGCCAAGGGCTATGATCTCCACCAAAATCCCCTGCTCAGTCAGCATACGGAAGAAATTTCGTTCAATCCTTGTATTTGCATACCCGGAAGTAAAGCTGACCGTCAGTTTATTTTTCCAGGAGCACATACATAGCTCCATTTTAGGCGTACTGGTGTAAAAATCAAACCAGTCAATATAAGGTTCACACTCTACGGGCATTTGAATCCTCCCAATATTGGAAAAGACAGCCGTGTCCGCAGAGGTGGAAAAAGCGGCTCCTGCCTGCATCCCCCACAATTTGAGCGGGAGAGGCAGAATGCGCATAAAAGGATTTTTCTCCATCCGCATAAATCCATTCATACGCGCTGCGATCCGCTTAGGTGTCAGCTCCTTTTTGAAGAACTCTGCTGTAAAAGCAATGACATCCTCCAGCTTTTCGCTCTGTTTTGAAAAATTATAACCAATATCAATCCACCCGAAAAAATTTCTGACGGATGAGGAGGGAAAATAACTCCTCAGGTTCACGGGGATCATCAGGGCCACAGGCCGCTTCTTCTGTCTCGGACTCATATCCCTTGCAATGGCACAGAGAAGTACAGCCGTGAGATATACCGTTGCTGTTGTCTGAAAACTGCGCGCTGTGCTTATCAGCGCATCTGTGGGCACAATGCCTTCCACCAGTCTCATCTGCCCGTATTCCAGGCGGTGATATTTAAGCTGATGGGATTTGTATTTTGGAATATCCTCAGCAGCCTCTTTGTTGGAATAGTATTTATCAAAGCTGTCCTCAGCCATCTCCTCATCCGTGGCATCCGCCTGCACCTGGGAAACCGGGCCTTTTACACAATGGGGGTACGCTTCCATCAGGTAATAATATATAAGGCTTTTCAAAAACTGAAGCGCCCCGGTCCCGTCCGTGAGAGCGTGATACGTCTCAAAACTGATACGCTTTTTATAATAAGTAACCTCAAAAAGAAGGTTTTTCTGGTCTCTCACGTAAATCTGACTGCAGGGCGGACGGTACTCCTCCCTGACCACAGGCCTCAGTTCTGACTCCTCCAGATAATTCCAAAATATACCGCAGCGCAGGACACAGAGGAAAAGGCTGTAATCCTCCATACACAGATCAAGGGCCTTCTGCAGCTTTTCAGGGTTTATCTCCTCTGTAAGCTGACAGGAAAGCCGAAAGACACGCTCATCCTTCTTCCCGCTGGTGGCAGGAAAAATCTTTGCTGTATTCTCCAGAGTCCTCCATTTTTTTCTGCTGAAATGGGCCATTCTCTCACTTCACTTTCCGGAATGTGCATGAAACACATTTATGGCAATCGGTACGTTACACTTTATGGGACCAAATCCACCCTATAGCCGGGTATGCAGACCGCCGGAATGAATTTCAGACACACTTTAATCTCAAACAGATATTTTTAAAAATCTATTGACGTAATCATAAGTTTCCCGCACTGCCGGATATACAGGCTCCAAAAGAAAAAATCCATGTATACCGTCTGCGATGCGGTGCGCTGTCACGTCCACGCCTGCCGCTTTCATTTTCTCCGCGTAATCCTCCCCCTCATCCCTAAGAGGGTCCAGTTCCCCTGTGATCACCAGGGCCCTGGGCAGACCGGAAAAATCTTTTGCCAGCAGAGGCGCAAAATAAGGATTGTGCCTGTCCTCCTCACAGCTCTGGTAAAAGTCCAGATAGTCTGCCATGTTCTGCCTGGTCAGAAGATAATCCCTGCCGTTTTCCAGAACAGAAGGATAGGCGTTTTCCTCACTATAATAATTATTAACACAGGGATAGATTAATATCTGCCTTTTTGGCATAAATTCCTTCCTGTCCCTGGCCATCTGGCAGACAGCCGCAACAATATTTCCCCCTGCGCTGTCTCCCATAAGGGTAATCTGGTCAGGCTCCGCGTTTAAAATGGTCCGGTCCAGAAACACAGCCTTGGCTGCAGCATAACAATCCTCTATCTGGGTGGGGAATCTATGTTCAGGTGCTAATGGATAATCCACAGAAACTACCACATGCGCCGTATTCTTTGCCAAGTTCCAGCATACCCGGTTATAAGATTCCACGCTTTCGGTCACAAATCCGCCTCCGTGTATGTAGAGGATGACCGGATATATATTATCCGACATTTTCCCTGTATCAAGAGATTTATTTTTCTCCTGGAAGGCTTCAATATCCACCGTATCGTAAGACTCCTCATTAGGAAAATAAATTCGCACAGGCACTTCCCTGCCTTCATTGTAAATCTTTGTGTCCAGTGTCCGGTAAAAAGGCTTGAAGGGATCCAAGATCTTCAGATTCATGATCCGTCTGGATTTTTGGAGATCCAGTTTCGTCTCCGGCTCGGACAACGCTTTCAGTACCAGGTGCATTGCTTTATTCATGAGCAGATTCTCCTTATTTTCTTATATTGATTGTTGCAGATATTTGGTCTGGTGTCAATGCGAAATAAAAAGGAAAGGGCCGCTGCATTATTTTCTCTGTTTCCGGCAACACTATCCGTAAAATCAACATTTGGAGGCCAAAGATGAAATTATGTAAACTTATTCCCATATCCCTTGCCGCTCTTATCCTCATGACCGGATGCGGTTCCGGAAAATCCAATACGGAAGATTACCTGAAAGAAGAAAATGCCATTATGGATAAAATGATGGATGAAATGGACCGCGCCCAGAATACCGGCAGTGCGGAGCTTGATTTTCTCAACGGCATGATCCCCCATCATCAGTCAGCTGTAGATATGTCCAAAAGTTATCTGGAATATGCCGGAAAAGATGGTGAATTCAAAGGTCTGGCAGAGAATATAATCAGTGCCCAGAATACGGAAATTGACCAGATGAACACTATGATAGAACGTTTTCAGAAAGTGGAAAACCCGGATAACGAAAAAGAAGCTGCCTATTTGGAGGATTATCGTGCCATGATGGATAACCATCACAGTTCCCACACTGGGGCAGAAACCTCCGACCTGGAGACAGCCTTTGCGCAGGGCATGTCCATGCATCATCAGATGGCAGTGGATATGGCAGAGATAGTCCTTAAATATACAGATGATGAGGAGCTTACAGCGTTTGCTGACAACATCATCACACAGCAGAAAAAAGAAATTAAAGAAATGCGGTCTTATCTGGATGATAACACGGACAGCGGCAGCCATAAACATTAGGATATTCCGGAAACTTACGTGCTGCCACACCGGAAATAATCCACAGAAAAAAGATATCTGCCCCGGATTCCACAAACCGGGCAGATATCTTTTATTTTCTCACCCTGAAAAAATCACTCCGGGAGCCTCACCCGAATTCCTGCCCGGTTCGTCCGGCGGCAATGGCTCATCCGTGCTGTCACCCGGCTGCAGTCCTGTATTCTGAAAAGTCATATCCAAAAGGCTGCCTTCCGGAGCAAACCTCTGCCACAACAGTGATGACTCCCGGAACAAGACATCCTCATTTCAGGATCAAATCTTTATATGCCTCATCCACATCTTTCTGAGACGCATCCGGGTTGTCCAAAACACCCTGTGCATGGTCCAATGCATCCGCAAAATCCTTCCAGCTTTCCGTGGTATATCCATCCGGAGCCAGCTCTGCCTTCTGCTCTACCGCTGCCTGTAAAACTTGAACGGATACCAGGGCATCTTTTGCGTCGTTCAAGGCTTTGACGGCTTCCATCACATCTTCCTGTGCTGCCTCCGGATTTTCAGCCACACCTTCTGCTGTCTCTTTTACCTGCATAAGGGCCGCATAGCTGCTCTGGGTATAATCTTCCGGTTTCAGGGTTCCCGCTTCTTCCAGAAGATTGTTTAACTCCTCTTTTTCTACCGGTTGATCCGGCTCTTCCGCTGCAATACATCCAACTCTGATATTGTCCATGCGGCACCATGTATCAGCCCCCATGTTACCGTAAAATCCAATGGTCAGCGTGTTGTCTGTAACTTCTGCTTCCAGGCCGATCATCTCATATACATTATTGGTAGGAATATTTTCTTTTGCAATGATCTGGTCTGTTCCGTCTTTAGCATACATATAGAAATCATCCGTATCCTTAACGCCCGCATTTACCATCACATGAACCGTGTAGGTGCCATTTGGGATATCATGCAATGTCTGATATGTATGTCCCAGATATGGAGAGGACCTGTAATAAGATAAACTTCCCTTTCCTTCGTATATTTCTTTTGCTCTGGCGGTAATATAACAGCCATAAGGAGAATAGGTATACTCATTAACCCATCCGACAGAAAGTGCCTGCTCAAAATCTCCGTTCACGATCTCTGTCTGTTCGGGGATCACCAGATCAACTGTCTCCTCCGCACCTTTTGTCACCTGAACATTCTGCTTTACCGCGCTCACCGCGTGATCGGCGGACGCGATCACCTGATAAACCCCGCCCGTCACATTTTCAAGACGGAATGTGCCGTCCGCTTCTGTCTCAAGCTGATATCTTGTCATATCGTCTTTGGTATTGCAGCCTCTCAGTGAAATCTTTGCCTTTCCTGCCGGATCACCATTTATATCCGTCACAGTTCCGGTAAGCGTACCTGCGTTTATTTCCATAACCGTATCAGCCGCAAAAACGGTTTCACCCTTTTTCACCTCTACCTGGACAGGCCCCTGATCCGCATATCCCTTTTTCTCAAAATACAGTTTGTATATGCCTGCTTCGATGGCGCTGAAGCTGTATTTGCCTTCTCCGTCTGTAGTCTGGGTAAACGCAGAATCATTATTTTTCAAAATAACTTTTACGGATGAAAGCGCACCGCCGCTTTCATCCGTAACTTTCCCCGATACATCGCCGGTGTTGATGGCAAGTGTGAACTGAATGCCTTCCGTAGTATCATTTGGAAGTACCGTAACTCTCTGAGGTTCCTCCTGCAGTGCATACCCGTCACAGGATGCAGAGATCAGATAAGTTCCCGGTTTCAGCATATTTACGGAAAAACTCTGTTCCTCCTCCGTTATGGGGACCTGACAGGTATATACATCGGTTCCGTCTTCCCTTACAGCGTGTATGGAAGCATTTTTGCCCACAGCATCCGAATGTATGGTTCCGGATACTGCTCCGCGCTCTGCTGTGGTATCTGCCTTTACAAAAGTAATATCATCTATGTAGCAGGCCGCTTTTTCCTTGCCGTCAGCCAGAAATCCCACTTCCACGGCGCCCCCGGATACAGGAACATTTTCCAAAGAGACCTGCCTCCATTCCGCTTCCATATCAGAGATATCACAGGCAAATGTCATGCTTCCGCTTTTTGCATACATCTGCAGCACATGGAAATCACCGCTGCCTTTTACATATGCCGTCATGTTGTATTCACCATCAGGCAGTTCCACATAGGGGGTTGTCTTGACCTCCTGGGAGATACTTCCGACAAAATCTACAGTATCTGTAAGGGCAAGCCCATATTTTCCGGTTACTACATTCCCGCTGTTTTTAATGGGAGAGCTGCCTTTTTCCACAGTATTCTTCCATCCAGCCAGGGATGCTGCCGACACACGGTCCGCGTCAAAACTTCCGTTTTTAATGTAATTATTATCCTCCGCAGCACGCCATTGCCCGGCTGCCATATCCAGATCCCAGGAACTTAAAGAGTTGAAATAGGGTACATCACCATCAAAGGATAATGGACACCACTGGTTATAGCCCAGTCCGTTATTTGCAAAGTCAGACCATCGGTCACCACAGAAAAGAACGGTATCCTGAGCACCGCCCTGGACTGTATAGAAAAATCCTGTCTGTGATACATGGCAGAAGTCATCACTGCATCCCGGCATCACCTGCATTTTAGATTCCGTACCTTTTTGTTCCAGGTAATCCGGTTCCAGACTGTCCAAAACCATATAGTATGCATGGGATGCATTCCAGCCGTACAGATCCGACGCGCAGATGTAGTATTTGCCGTTGTATTTGAACATACAATTGCCTTCCCTGCCATCCCCCTGGAATACTTTGTAAGGCTCTCCGATTTCTATTTTACCATCCGCGTTCTCCCTGATCTCTGACAGGAAGATCCTGTTCCGTCCTCTGCCGTAGGAATACAGCAGGTAATCTTTTCCTGTGTCTTCATCTGTAAATACCGTCTGGTCGCCGGTATTGGAGGTTCCGCCTGTATAAGATGCCATATTTACTCTCCGGTCCCACTTAAACTGGCCGGCAGGACTGTCTGATCTGAGAAGTAGAACCTGTTTTGTTACACCGTCTTTTGAGGTATCCCCTCCCGCATTGTCAATGACATCACCAGGGTCTGCAAACTCATGCTGGATGGCCATCACATAAGTTCCGCTCTCCTCCATGTAAGCCACGCCCATTCTGCCCAGCCATGTTGCCGGATTACCGTTGGTCTGTTCTACGCCGCTCACCTCAGACTCTGTCAGCACATTGCCCTCAAACTTCCAGTTTGTCAGATCATCCGAAGTATAACATGTGACTGCTTCAAATGTGGTCGCGCTGTAGCTTTTGGCTGGATTTTTATAAAAAGCTTCTGCCTCTTTATACTTTACTCCATACCAGTAATACGTGTCCTTTCCCGTATCCGGATTTTTGAATTTAAAAATTCCGCCCCCCTGGGAATAAATCGGATCTCCGTCAACATCATGCCAGAATATATCATTTTTTATATTCTGTGACTGGGCCTGCACAGTCTTTGGTGCAGCCGCACCTGATGCAGATGCCATGGCAAAGGCCATGATCCCGCAAAGCAATAAACGTTTTTTCATTCTTTTCCTCCTAAGTCATTATATATTACTGCCATTACTTCACCGCTCCCGTAATACCTTCCGCAATACTCTTCTGCAGGCAGAAAAATACCACTGCCGTCGGAATGGTACGTCCTCCTTTTATATCCGCTTTATACAAAATTTGCTGCTGCCTTTACTCAGCAGCAGCAAACCTCTCTATGAAATATTTTGTTCTTCTCAGCCTCCCATATTGAACTCTACAGTCGCCTGGGCCTTTTCTATCTCAGCATCCATGTCCGCATTCTGCTGTGTAATATTAGAAAGGGCAACGCCAATGGCATCTCGTGCATCATAGTAAAATGGTCCTGTAATGTTTGACGGTGTCTTGGTGGCAAAATCTACGATCTTAGCATAGACCGCGTCGTTCCCGAAAAAGGCAACGTCCTGGTTATAAATATCAGATTCCGCTGCCGGTGCCCATGTGGAAAGAGCTCCCTTGCTGATCAAATCGTCATACAGTTCTGTGCTTCCGGCAAATGTGGATTTGAAGAAATCTTTTGCCAGTTCCTTGTTTTTACAGTTGGAGGTGATAACCCAGGAGGAGCCGCCGCTGTTGGAATAGTTGGTTGCCCCCTCAGATTTGTCCAGTTTCGGCATATCTGTGATCGCCCAATTTCCGGACTGGTCCTCTTTTCCTGTTACGGTGGCCATGATCCAGCAGCCGTTCATAGCTCCTGCAACGGTACCATTATTGATAGATGCAACATACTGATCCCAGTCTGTCACTTCCACAAGTGTCCCGTCTTTTACCATCTGTGTATAGATCTCCATACATTCTTTCAGGGCGTCATTGCCTACTATATTGATTGAACCGTCCTCGTTAAACATGGAGGCACCACAGGACTGGAGCATCATCATGATCTGGTCCGGGGAGCCGGCCTGTGCGGTTATCATCGGCTGTCCTGTCTTTTCTTTTACCACTTTCGCTTTCTCCATAAATTCAGACCAGGAAATATCTGTGAAATCATCAATGGTGAATCCTGCCTGCTCCAGATAATCCGTGCGCAGACAATTGATCACAGCGCCGTTGTCAAAGGGAACCCCCAGATTTTTGCCGTCTACTGTGGAGTATGCTGCCTTTGCACTTGAAAACTGTGTAAAATCAACTCCTGAATCCGACAGGTCTGTAAATACATCCGGATAATTGGTGGCATATTTCTGGAAGGAATTATCCTGCATCAGAAAGATATCAGGCAGTGTGCTCAAATCCCCCGCTGAAACGGCTGTTGTAACCTTTGTCTCAATATCATCGGACTGCATCTCCGTAACTTTAACCTGGAACCCGGGATGGTCCTTGGCATAAAGTTCCGCTGCCTTTTCAATGGCATAGATATTAAAATTAGGGTCCCAGCACCATGCGGTCAGGGTATTGTCATCACCTGATGCGGCTTCCGCGTTATCTTTTTCTGTACCTGCATCCTTTTTTGTCTCTGTTCCCGCATTCCCTTTTGTCTCTGTACTTCCGTCACTTCCTCCGCAGGCTGCCAGTGAAAATACCATTGCGGAAGCCAGGAATACTGCTACTACTTTTCTTCTCATAACTTAACCTCTCAATCCTGATTACTGTTTACATGTTACATGTTTGCGCGCATTTTGAAGATTATATTGATCCAGCCGGATATTACTGCCCACAATTTGCTTAAACCACAGCTTTTGTTCAGTGACAGCTGAATTTCTTCTAATTTTATGTAAACCTATTTTTTCTGGTAATTTCTGTTTTTATCTGTTATAATTGGTCTCAATTTATCTTTCCCCTAACCGGGGCAAGCCTAAAAAGGAGGCCTTTATGAAAATCTCACTGCTTCAAACTATCTCTGCAGACCAGATGGAGCTGGAGGAATATTGTATGGATAATGGCATCATGTCCGTCCATGTCCTCTCCTACGGCTGCGCTTTAACCGGCATCTATGTGCCTGACAAAAGGACAGGGAAAAGAGTCAACATTCTGTTATCCTTTGACGATCTTACGTCCTATCTGCACAATCCTCTGTACTGCGGTGCTGCCCTTGGCCCCAATGCGGGCCGTATTTCATGCGGAACCCTGGGCATTGACGGCAGACATTATCAATTATCCCAAAACGATGGTGCCAATCACATCCACGGCGGCTTTCACAATCTTTCTTTTCAGAACGCCGTTTTGGTCAGCAGGGAAACCCACAGGGAATCTGCAGCGCTTACCTTTCAGGCTGTGCTTCCCCATGGTCTGGACGGCTATCCCGGCAGCCGATGTATTCATATCACCTACCGGCTGTTCTCTGACAACCGTCTGACCGTCAGTTTCCGTGCATCCAGTGACCGGGAGACTTATCTCAATCTGTCCAGCCACGCTTACTTTAATCTGTCCGGGGATTTTACCAAAAATGTCCATACTCACAGGCTGTCTGTCCGGGGAAACGCGTTTGCGGAAAATGACGAAACACATATACCTGTGGGAATATCCCATACCGACGGAACCCCCTTTGATTTTTCCACCCCTGTCTCCATACAGGAAAACATGGACAGATACCCGCAGAATGTGCAGATACAGAGGGCCAGAGGATTGAACCATGCCTTTTTGTTAAACAAAGGACACAACCCTTCCGATCCATCCCTGGTACTGGAAGATCCTCCATCCGGACGAAGCCTGAAGCTCTATACGGATACCCCTTCCATCGTGGTCTATTCGGGAGGCTTTATTGAAAATACTTATAAAATCAATGGGGGATGCCTCTCATCCCCGCACTGTGCCATAGCCCTTGAGCCACAGGATATCCCCGATACTCCAAACTGCGGCCTGGCTCCCATGCATATCCTAAAGCCCGGTGCGCTCTATCTAAGAACTTTCACCTATGCCTTTTCTTTTTAAAATCTATCTTATCTCGTCCCTTGCAGATACGACACTTAGCTCACAGGCTGTGCCGTTCCGCATTTCGGGCCATTTTTCCAGAAACCTTTTATGGCCTTCACGCAGTGCGTAAATTTTCACCAAAAGTTTTTCAGGAAAATCAAAATACCGCAGGCTTAATTCTGCCGGCTCCCCGGTATAGTAATAATCATTGAGCAGCTCATCTTCCTGATATATTTCAAGCTTATCTCCTCCATATGCAAATGTAAGGATACAATCCAGTATATCTTGCGCATACTGTATCTCTGTTTCATACGTCCTGCTTTCTTCATCCTCAGAGATCAGACGGAATTTTGCGGAGGTCTTACTGCTCTCCTGGTTTCTCTCATAAACAGTGAAGATGCCGTCCCTGCCGCATCTGGCAAAGCCGGGAATTCCGGACGATAGGTCAGGATAACATTTTATCTTTGTATGCAGTGCCCCGGTTACCTTTACCTCCCCGTCCTCTTCCCACACATAATTATCGGAGAGTATCAGATAGTCTCTGTCCAGTGTGATTTTCCATGCGTTCAGAGCATCCGCCCTGGAAAGATGCAGCGTCCATGCCGCGTCTTCCCCCTTCCAGCAGTAAAACGGCTCATAGTCACCGTAAAATACATAACAAGTCTCCGAACCTTCCAATCTGCAAAGAGGTATTGCGGCTGCCGAGGCCAGTTCCTTGTCCCCCAGTTTCATGTGATAAGGGAAGAACCCATAAGCTCCGGAAGGTATGTCCATTTCATGGAATTCCACAGTGTCTCTGCACCTTCCTGTAAGCTTTACCCCTCTGTGGGCATCCATGGTTCTTTTTCTCTGATAATTATTAAAAAATACATATCCGTGCTTGTCATCATGTCTCCACGAAGTCCTGAGTGAATGGGTATCCTCAGGGCTGATATCCGCAGGCGCTATCTCCTCCGGAAGTTTCGCCATGTCATCCCCAAAATCAGCCAGAAACATGGCAAGCAGTTTGATCTCTTTATATGACTCCGATATCTGTCCGTATTGGCGGATCGGGGCAAAAAAATCATAATTTACCACAGGAACATTGTTGGGATACCCACTCTCTTTGCTCTCCTGCAGGGTAGAAAACTTTCCTTTAGGATTGCTCCCCCCATGATACATATAATAACCGAGCATAGCCACACCGGAGCCAAGTTTTGCAAGAGACATGGCTCCGATATCCGTTCCCGTGGGCACAGGCCTTCTGTGTTCCGTGGGCTGCAGACCACCGCCCAGCTCTGCCGTCAGATAAGGAAAATCCTCGGGGGAAAATGTCAGCTCAGAACACACATGATGGTCGTTGGCTACCAAGGCATCATTCCTTTTGCCGCTGAAAACGTAATTCTCATTTGCCTCTATCTCCGTAAGCCGTGGATCCCAGGGAGCTTCACAGTAGCCTGCCATTACCGGCAGCATACCGCCGGTCACGGCGCCGCCCCACCCGGTAGCCGTATAAAGCGGCACCCGGAAGCCTGTTTTTTCAGCCAGCCCTTTCAGGGTCCTCATGTGTTGTTCCCCGGCTTCACCGGAGAATCCTCCCACATGTCCATACTCGTTTTCAATCTGTATACCGATCACGGGACCGCCGTCTTCGTACATCTGTCCCCTGACCTGCTCATAGATCTGCGTCCAAAACCGCTCTACATAGGCGAGATACCTCTCGTCGTCGCACCTGAGCGTGAATCCTTTCTGCATCAGCCAGTCCGGAAAACCACCGTTTCTCACCTCACCATGACACCAGGGTCCAATACGGAGAAACAATTTCATATGGGTTTTCCGGCAGAGTTCCACAAACTTCTTCAGATTCCGGCACCCCTCAAAGACAAAGGTCCCCTCCTCCTCCTCATGATGTATCCAGAAAACATATGTAGCTGCTACGGTAATTCCGCCTGCTTTCATTTTCCGCAGGGATTCCTCCCAGAACTCCTCCCGGAAGCGGCTGTAATGGATCTCACCCATTACCGGAAACCATGGATTTTCGTCTTTTATCAGATAATTTTTGTTATATGTATATCCCAAATAAAATCCCATCCTTCCATCCTCAGGTATACTCCAGGGCACTTGCCGCACTACAGGTGCCATAGCCTGCACTGTATATACTGCAATCCTTTCCTGTTCTGGCCGCCGGAGGATTTATGTTGGTTATAGTATATACGGTAATGCCCAAGGGTAAAATGCTGTATTCTGCTATTTGATGGACTATTTTCCATTTACAGAGCAAAAAACCGGATTTCGCTGCGCTCCTGCAGTCAAAATCCGGTATTTTTACATAGTCCTTAATCCTTGTAATGAAAAAATTCGCTGTTTTTGTACTCCTTTGGGGATATTCCCACTACTTTTTTGAAAATTCTCGAAAAATAATACTGGTCCTGATACCCAAGCTGCTGCGCCACTTCATAAATATAGAGGTTAGTGGAACGCAGCAGTTTGCAGGCCTCCTTCATTTTAAGGCTGATATAAAAATCCATAGGCGCGTGCTGGGTATATTTCCGGAATATTACATTCAGATAACTTTTAGACAACTCAAATTCCTCTGCGATCTGCTGAAGGGTCAGCTCCTCATGCAGATGTTTGTACATATAACGCACCACATTGGTCACATGGCGGTTCTGCTCCAGCGTGGTGTGGTGCTTTTCCCTGTTATACGTCTCAGCAAGGATCAGGGAGAGCACTTGGGATATGTAGATAAAATTCCCAAGGGTATAGTTTCCGTCCAGCACACGGAACAGCAGCTCAAACAAAAACATCATACGGTTGGTGGCGTTATCCGAATTAAATGTCACTGTTTTACACTCTTCAAGCGGAAAATATTTCACATCCTCCCCTTTAAAATGGACCCACAAAATACTCCAGGGGTCATCCTCGCAGGCATGGTATCTGTGTCCGCAGTATTTGGGTATGCAGAAGGCCTCATTCTCATGGATCATATACTTTCTGTTATTTACATATACGAATCCGCTTCCCGCTGTGCAGTAAATAAAAATGTATTCCTCAATTCCATCCCTTCTTTCTCTGTAATGATGCGTTGCACAGGGGAAAAAACCCACATCTGTCAGGAACAGCCTCCGAACAAGAGGATGCTCCACATAATCCTGAAAAGCCTCTGTGGGAAGCACCACCATGCGCTCCCCCTTAAATCCGTCTCTTTTTCTTTCTTCTGCGATTTCCTGTCCAAATATATTCATGAAAATATAGTATCACACCAGTGTAATATTGTCCATGAATAGCCAGAATATGATATTCCTATTCTGCGAACAGAATAGTAAAATAATTGCAGAACAAATGGAACGGCGGACAGATTTACACACCTCCGCCTCATAAAAAATAAAAGGTAACCGTTCAGTCAATAAGAAGACCTGCTGGATCGTTACGATAAAAGGAGCTAAGCATATGTCACAAACAAAGCCGGTAAGAATCTGGGAAGAACCCTGGGTTATTCCCACCTACAAAGTCTATCCCCCGGAAAAAAGCCCTCTTTTTATTGAAAAACGGGCTTATCAGGGAAGCACCGGAAAAGTATATCCGCTTCCGGTAACGGAAAAAATCTCTGACACAAAAGAGGACGTAACCTACCATGCCGTCTGCCTGGAAAATGAATATCTAAAGGTGATGATACTCCCCGAACTGGGAGGACGTATCCAGAGAGCCTATGACAAGACCAATGGGTACGATTTTGTCTATTACAACCATGTGATCAAACCTGCGCTGGTAGGGCTTACCGGGCCATGGATTTCAGGGGGGATCGAATTTAACTGGCCTCAGCACCACCGCCCCTCCACATACTCCCCGGTGGAATATACCACAAAGGAGAATCCGGACGGCTCCTGCACCGTATTTGTCAGTGAGATTGATAAAATGTATGGTACAAAAGGCATGGCATCCATTACTCTGTATCCCCAAAAGGCCTATATTGAGATCAAGGGACAGCTCTACAACAATACAGACCTCCCCCAGACTTTCCTGTGGTGGGCCAACCCTGCTGTCCCGGTAAATGACCATACCTATTCCGTTTTTCCACCCGATGTGAACGCTGTCATGGACCATGGAAAACGAGCTGTCTCCACCTTTCCCATTGCCACAGGGGAATATTATAAATGTGACTATTCCGCAGGTGTGGACATTTCCCGTTATAAAAATGTAAAGGTTCCCACCTCCTATATGGCTGCCCACTCAGATTATGATTTTATCGGAAACTACGATGAGAAAGAGGAGGCCGGGCTGCTGCACGTGGCTGACCACCACATTTCCCCCGGCAAAAAGCAGTGGACCTGGGGAAATGGGGACTTTGGCCGTACCTGGGACAGAAATCTGACAGACGGGGACGGTCCCTACATAGAGCTGATGACCGGGGTTTTCACAGACAACCAGCCGGATTTCACCTGGCTGAAGCCCCAGGAAGAGAAGACTTTTGTCCAGTATTTTATGCCTTACAAAGGTGTGGGAAGAGTTGGCAACGCCACAAAGGAGGCCATGGTCAGCATCAGCACCCCCGCCGCCGACGGCACCGTCACCTTAAAAGTCTATACCACGGGAGTTTATGAACATGCCTCCATCCATGTTATGGAAAAGGATCAGACTCTCTTTGAGACATCTGCGGACCTGACACCTGAAAAATGCTATGAAGTTTCATTTCCGGCACCCGTCCATATGCCGGACTGTAAGGTGACGGTATCCCACAGCGGCAGAGTCCTGGTTGCATATGCGGTTTATGAAGAAAAGCTGAAACCCATCCCTGAACCTGCCAGTCCTATGAAAGCTCCTCAGGATATGAGATCCCTGGAAGAACTTTACCTGGCGGCTTCCCACCTGGAACAGTACCGCCATGCCACCTATGAACCGGCTGCCTATTATCTGGAAGGTCTCAGACGGGACGCCACGGATATCCGACTGAACAATGGATACGGCCTCCTGCTTTTTAGAAGAGGGCATATAAAAGACAGCATCCGCCACTTTCAGGCCGCCGTGGAAAAACAGACCTGGAAAAATCCTAACCCCTATACCGGGGAATGTTATTTTAATCTGGGGCTGGCTCTGGAAGCTGACGGACAGGAGGCACCGGCATTCGATGCCTTCTACAAATCCACATGGAGCGCCGAGACACAGAGTACAGGCTTTTACTGGCTTGCCTGCCTGTCCGCCCGAAAGGGAAAATATGAGGAGGCCCTGGAATTTGCCGGAAAGGCTCTGCTGCGCAACTGGCACAGCATGAAAGTCCGCACCCTGAAAGCAGCTCTCATGAGAAAACTCGGCAGGGACAACACCATCCTGGTGGAGGAAAGCCTTTCCATTGACCCGTTATATATGGGGTGTCTGTATGAAAAAGCCGCCTCTTCCGGCATGTTCCTGTTCTGGAAAGAGATAATGCGCAGGGAAGCCCAGAATTACCTGGAACTTTCCTGTCTGTATAAAAACGCGGGGCTGTATGAAGATGCACTGAGGATCCTGAAAGCCTGCGAGGCCGAATATCCCATGCTGTTTTATTACCGGTCCAGCATCCATCTGCTGACAGACAACCGGGAGGCTGCCCTTGCCTGTGCAAAAAGGGCCGAGGCAGCACCTTCTGACTACTGTTTCCCTAACCGGACCCAGGAATACGGCATTCTGACGGATGCGGTGAACCTGCTGGAATCCGCCCCCATGGCACACTACTATCTTGGTAACCTTCTGTATGATAAAAAGCAGTATGAGGAAGCCATTGTCCACTGGGAAATATCCGCAGCGGAAAAACCGGATTTTGCCATGACATGCCGCAATCTTGCCATTGCCTACTATAATAAGAAAAATCTGCCTGAAAAGGCTCTGGAGATGATGGAAAAAGCCTGCCGCCTGGACAGCACTTACCCAAGGCTGTGGCTTGAATACGACCAATTGGCAGCAAAACTTTGTATTCCGGTAAAAGAGCGCCTTGAAACCATGGAATCCCACCCAAAGATCACGGCACAGAGAGACGACTTATACCTGCGATATATCACTCTCCTGAATGGTACCGGACGTTACAGGGATGCCCTTGCCGCCCTCACTTCCCGGCAGTTCCATCCGTGGGAAGGCGGGGAAGGAAAGGTAAGCGCCCAGTACCGTTTTGCCCTGATACGTCTGGCGGAGGAAAGACTGGAAGAGAATGAACCGGAGTATGCCTTTTCCCTCCTGGAAGCCTCTCTCACCTATCCGGAAAATCTGGGAGAGGGAAAACTGCCTAACGTACCGGATAATGAAGCCTTCTACTTCATGGGAAAAGCCTGCCGTTTGATGGGACAGGAAGAAGAATCCGTAAAATATTTCCGCCTGGCTGCCTCAGGCTCCCAGGAACCCTCCTCTGTCCTCTATTACAATGACCAGCCATCTGATTATATCTACTATCAGGGGCTTGCATACCGGGAACTGGGGGAGGAAAATGCGGCAAGAAAATCCTTCCATCAGCTTATCACATACGGGGAAAAGCATCTCTTTGATAAGGTATCCTATGATTTCTTTGCCGTCTCCCTGCCGGAGATCGAGGTCTTCCAGGATGACCTGCCGCTTAGGAATACCCAATACTGCTGCTACTTAAGAGCATTGGGCGCAGCCGGACTTGGTGAAAAAGAAAAAGCCATATTACTGCTGAATGAAATTCTGGGGAAACAAAATGATCATTTTAAAGCCGAAGCGCTTCTGCGAGAATTACTATAGTAGTAATAGAGAAGGGTTCAGCCCTTATTTCTATCCAAGAAGAAGGACCAAAACCTCTTTTAAGGGTTCTGGTCCTTCTCTTATCAGCCGTCAGGCCGTCTTTACATTTTTACTGAATAAAGTCTTAATCCCATCAACCGCCATGATCACAGCCAATACTACAATAGGAACGATCAGCGCACACTGGAGTCCCTCCACGAGCGCCTGCCCGGTTCCTCCCGCCAACTTCAGCACATTGTTCTTAAATGTGAGAACCAGAGTACTGAGCGTTGCTGCGAGCATGAAGAACATAGGGAAGTAGAACATCTTGTTGTTTTTCCCAATCCTTTTCAGCCAGCAGGAAACTGCCAAAAATGCTGGGACAGATACAAGCTGGTTGCAGGCTCCGAACAAGGCCCATATCTTTTGATATCCGGCAATTGTCAAAAGTGCTGCGCAGGCAATGGTGATCACGGTTGCCACATACATGTTGCTGAGGATATTCTTCCCTCCGTCCTTTTTGAACGCAAACAGCTCCTGGAACAGGAAACGTCCCAGACGTGTGGCTGTATCCAGAGATGTGAGAGCGAATGCGGAAATAGCCAGAAGAATGATTGTCTTCATGGTTGTAACTGCCATATCCCCCATTCCCAAATTTGCAAAGAAGGTACTGATCGCCGTAGCAAAAACCACCGGTGGTGTACCAATCTCCGCATAGGCACCGTCAGAAGTCAGATATCCCACAGCGATCAGAGCGATAACTGCAAGCACACACTCAATGAGCATGGAACCATATCCTATGAGCTTGGCGTCCTTCTCGCTGTTGAGCTGTTTTGAGGTGGTACCTGACCCGATCAGGCTGTGGAATCCTGACACTGCACCACAGGCAACTGTGATGAACAGAAACGGGAACAAGGTCTGTCCGCCGATATTCCATCCGGTAAATGCTTTGAGCTGCACATTAGGGTTGGTAAAGAAGATACCAATGGCAGCGGCGATCATCATGAAATACAGCAGAAAGCTATTCAGATAATCACGGGGCTGCAGCAAGATCCACACAGGAGCTACAGAGGCAATGAATATGTAAATAAAGATAACCACAAGCCATGCTGTCTTAGAAAAATAAATAGGGCATTTCAGTCCCACAAAGATGCACAGTGCCAGAAGAAGGACACCTGCAACGGTTGTGATACCCAGATTTACGTTTTTCCGGTTGAGAAAACCAAATCCCACAGCCAGGGGAATGAACAGCATGGATGCCATAGCTACAGAACCATTGGCAGCATTTTTAACCATATCCCCGTCTGCATTGGCCGTGAATCCGGCAAAGGTTCCCGCCACAATATCCGCAAATGCCGCTACAACCAGAATCAGCACCAGCCAGGCAAACACTGTAAAACATACCTTTGATTTATGGGAAATATTCTCCTCAATAACTTCACCCAGAGATTTTCCCTTGTGGCGGATGGATGCAAACAATGCGGAAAAATCCTGGACTGCACCGAAAAAGATACCTCCGATAACGATCCACAAAAGCACAGGCACCCATCCAAAAATAGCAGCCTGAATAGGTCCGTTGATAGGACCCGCTCCCGCGATGGATGAAAAATGATGTCCCAGCAGTACAGGTGCTTTGGCAGGCACAAAATCCACGCCGTCCTCCTCCGTATGTGCCGGTGTCTCACGTTTCGGATCTACGCCCCACTGTTTTGCCAGCCAGGAACCGTAGGTCACATAGGCGATCACGAAAATCAAAATTGCCACACCCAGAATCACAACTCCACTCATAACTCTTTTCCTCCTCTTTATAGATGATATGTAACTGTAAAGGTGCTATACAGTTACGGTGATATTTAAAAAGATGGAAACATCTTTTTATATCCTTTTACCAAATCCTTTGCCGCAGCATTGCCATATACCCTGTGGCTCTCCACATCAAAAAGTACCACACGCTCCTCCGAAAATCCCCGTACGGCAAACCGGTAATTTTTTCTGAATCTCAGTTTTTTCAGTGAGCTTACCGCCTCGTCAGAGACCGCCTTCTCAGAGATAAACACGCCTGTCAGATAAGTATACATGTGATCCTTAACCGGCTCCTTCTCCCCGCCTCTGACCAGCTCAGGTTCCATATACTCTAAGAGCTGCTTCTGAAAGCGCAGGATATCCCCATTCTGAACCACATCCCTGCATTGAAAAAAAGCGTGTTCAAAACAGTGGGCACGCCACAGCTCAGCCCGTTTAACCAGTACATATTTGGCACTGGTCATACAGAATCCGGCATAGGCATCATAAACCTCTCCATGAAACTCATACGGCTCCTCCACATCAAAATTTGACCTGTATGTATCGACTATTTTATCCAGTATGTTCTCACTATTCATTTTATTCTCCACATAAAAGCTGTATTAGGTTTCAGTAGTAATCTATTGACTTTATAAAGTAATTATAAAATTTATATAAAATATACCATTATATTATAAATATTACAACCCCTTGGTTTCATTTTTCATATCTGCCATAACTTACAGTTATAGTGCGTCCCTCCGTACCGTCTCTTACAGGATTTCCATGCCTGGCCCGAAACTGCTTGCGCACCCCTTTTTCCGGACAGAAAAAAACACGCACAGATTTTATGTCCATACGTGTTTTCCCTATATTCCATATTATTTTTTGGCTTTCCCCGTGACTTCTTTTATCCGGATTTTCCAGATACCTGTCACTTCCAGACTTTTTCTGACCGCATCTTCAAATTCACCCATATTTGCAGGGGTGTGGCGCTCACACAGAATCCTGAGGGCTTTGATCTTCTCCCGGTCATCTGTCACTTCCTCTGCGTGTCCGCTGATAATGGCTGATTCAAACTTTGTGGTAAACTGATACTCAAGCCGTTTTGTATCTCCCACACATACCAGGCAGACCTCTGGGTTCTGCTTTAAAATATCTAGTTTCCTGCCCGCCTTTGCCGTGTGAAAATAGATGGCATCCCCGTCTCTGACTATGGTTATGGGTACCGCATAGGGCATCCCCTCCCGGTCTGTCATAGACAGCACAGCCCACTCACATTTGTCTGATACTTCCAAAGCAAACTCCCGTGACATTTCCCTGTCTTTTCTTCTCATACATATCCTCCTGTTCTGTCAGCCCTGTCCGCAAACCAGCCAAATGTCTATCCGAGGATTTTTTTCAAATCCTCATCCGGTGTGCTGACAGGTGAAATCTGGAAATTATCTACCAGATAGTTTAACACATTTTTGGATACAAAGGCAGGTAATGTTGGTCCGAGATAAATATTTTTTATCCCCAGATGCAGAAGTGTCAGCAGGATACTTACGGCTTTCTGCTCGTACCAGGAGAGTACCAGGGTCAGCGGCAGTTCATTGACACCACAGTGAAAGGCTTCTGCCAGAGCAGACGCCACCTTAACGGCACCAAAAGCGTCATTACACTGACCCATGTCCATAAGTCTGGGAAGGCCCCCGGTCTCCCCCAGATCCAGGTCATTGAAACGGTATTTTCCGCAGGCCAGCGTGAGGATGATGGAATCCTTTGGCGCCTTCTGAACAAATTCCGTATAGTAATTTCTCCCTGTTCTGGCACCGTCACATCCCCCTACCAGGAAAAAGTGGCTGATCTGGCCTGCTTTGACAGCCTCAACCACCTGGTCTGCAGCGCTCAAAATGGTGTTGTGCCCAAAGCCCGTTGTCAGAGTGCTTCCTCCATTGATGCCGGAAAAAGTCCTGTCCTCTGAATATCCTTTCAGTTCTATTGCTTTCTCAATGACCGCGGAGAAATCCCTGTCTTCCCCCACATGGGTCATGCCCGGATAGCTGACAACACCTGTGGTGAATACCCTGTCCCTGTAACTGTCTTTGGGAGGCATAATGCAGTTGGTGGTAAAAAGGATTGGAGCCGGAAGCCCGGCAAACTCTTTTTGCTGGTTCTGCCATGCAGTGCCGAAGTTTCCTTTCAGATGTGCATATTTCCTAAGTTCCGGATAAGCATGTGCAGGCAGCATCTCCCCGTGTGTATAAATATTGATGCCTTTCCCCTCTGTCTGTGCAAGAAGCAGTTTCAAGTCTCTCAGGTCATGGCCTGAAATGACAATGAACGGCCCTTTTTCCACTTTCATCTCCACCTTGGCCGGCGCAGGAATCCCATAAGTCTCTGTGTTGGCTTTATCCAGCAGTTCCATACATTTAAAATTCACTGCCCCCTCTTCCATGACCAGAGGAAGCAGATCCTCCATGGCTCTGTCCTGGCCGATGGCTGCCATCCCTTTATAGAAAAATGCGTTTACCTCATCATGGGTATATCCCAGGACCATGGCATGGTAAGCATAGGCCGCGGTACCTCTCAGTCCAAACAGCAGAAGCGATTTCAGGGAACGGATATCTTCCTGGTCCTGCCAAAGTTTTTCCATGGGATAATCAGCAGTCCGTCCGCAGGGTTCCTGACAGGCCGTACATCCAGGTACATACTTTGCAGTCTCCTGATGCACCGCCTCAATCTGCTTTTTCAGGGATTCATCATCAAAATTCACATTTGTCAAAGTTGCAAACAGGCCTTCCATCATGAGGCGGTCTGTCACCGGTTCCGCTTTATCCTCTCCCACCGCTTGGGCAAGTCCGATCAAAGCCCCTGTCAGCTCATCCTGAAGTTTTGCGGTGGTATCCTGTTTCCCGCACACTCCTCTGTTCCCTTTGCATCCGCTGCATCCTGCAGTCTGTTCGCATTGATAACAAAACATTTTTTCTTCCATCCTTGTTTTCCTCTCCTTTTCTGTGGGGCACATCTATTGTGCCATGCTCCTTTTTTACGATACAGCCTATATTAAATGGAGACACTATCTCTCCAGCAGATCCCCTTGGGTAGATACCGTTACCACCTGAAGGGGTATTTCTTTTCCGGATTTTGAAAGAGCTGCTTTCACCGCACGCTCTATGCCGCCGCAGCACGGAACCTCCATACGCAGGACCGTCACGCTTTTTACCTCATTTATGCCCAGGACCTCCGACAGTTTCTCAGAATAATCCACACTGTCCAGCTTCGGACAGCCGATAAGCACCACCCTGTCTTTCATAAACTCCCCATGAAATCCCCCATAGGCATATGCTGTGCAGTCCGCTGCGATCAGCAGGTCTGCCTCTTGAAAAAAGCGTGCTGCCGGAGATACCAGTTTTATCTGCACCGGCCAAGGGCGGGAACCACTCTCCTCAAAAGCTATGGCCCCTGTGGGACATACCGGAAGGCAGTCTCCCATACCGTCACACAATTCTTTTTTCAAAAGCTTTGCCTTGCCGTTCACCATGCCTATGGCACCCTCATGGCAGGCACCGGCACACAGGCCGCAGCCGCTGCATTTACTTTCATCTATCTGAACCAGTTTTCTTGCCATTGCATTTCCTCCTCTGTTCTTGTCTTTTCATGGATAATATACTATAATAAAAACAATAATTCTGTTGTAGATGCAACAAACAAGAAAGGATCCTAATATTTATGCGCGCATATCCCATAAAAGATTTAAAACACTCCCCTTTATTTCGGGGAATCACTGAGGATGAACTTGGCACCATGCTGGACTGTCTGTCAGGAAATATACGAAAATATAAAAAGGACGCCTCCATCTTCCGATGGGGAGACCGGATTTCCCAGATTGGGCTTATATTGAAAGGCAACGTCCATATTGTAAGGGAAAGCTATTGGGGAAAAGAATCCCTTCTCGCCCGGCTGGGTCCGGGGGACCTGTTCGGGGAAACTTATGCCTGTGTTCCTCAGGCCGCTTTTGACGGCACAGCTCTGGCCGCGGCTGATACGGAAATCCTGTTTCTGGATCTGAAACGCGTGCTGACTACCTGTTCCTCAGCCTGCCGCTTTCATACCAGACTGATCCAAAATCTGCTTGGTGTGCTGGCAGAAAAAAACCTCCATTTTTCCAGAAAAATAGACTGCCTGGCGCCTCACACCATCCGTGCCAAACTGATGGAATACTTTTCCCAGCAGACAAGGCTTCAGGGCACCAGAACTTTTACCATTCCCTTTAACAGGCAGCAGCTCGCCGACTATCTGTCTGTTGACAGAAGCTCCATGACTGTGGAATTGTATAAAATGAAGGATGAGGGACTGATCGAATTTCAGAAGAATCAGTTCACAGTCTGCTGAAAACAATTTATGTAAACTAAAAAGGACACTTCCTCATGCGAAATGTCCTTTTTATGGCAGCCTCTTTTTACTCCAGCCAGCACTGTTTCTCCCCGATCTTACTGGAAAAGATACGTCCTTTGTCTTTCTCATCTTTTGCCTGGTGATATTTAAACAACATATTACCGTCCCCCATCTCACCTAAAATCTCAATCTTGCCGGTTACATGGGAGAGGACATAGCGGAAACATTTTCCCTGGCCGCTCTGCATCTGTTTTGCGCGCTCCACAATGCGGAAGGCCTCATGCAGAGGCACCTGGAACTGGCTGTGTACCCCGGTCACAGGCCTGCACTGGAACACATAATAGGGAATAATGCCCATGGCTGTAGTCTCCTGCAGAAGTTTGCCCAGGATTTCGGGCCTGTCATTTACCCCCTTTAACAGCACTGTTTGGTTCTTCACTACGATTCCGGCCCGCATCAGGGTATGTACAGCTTCTGCCGCCTCTTCCGTCAGCTCCCTGGGATGGTTAAACTGGGTGACAACGTAAATCTGTTTTTTCTTTCCATACGCGGTAAGCATATCCACCAATTCCGGATCTGTGGTGATCCTCTGCGGAAGCACCACAGGGGTTCTGCTGCCGAAGCGGATCAGGTTCAGATGTTCGATCCCTGAAAATTCCTCCAAATACTTTCTAATGGTCCGGTTGCTGTTGAGAAACGCGTCGCCGCCGGACACCAGCACATTATTAATCTCCTCATGCTGCCGCACATACTGGGCCATTTCGCTGATATACTCCGCGATTTCATCACCTGACAGCCCTACCAGACGCTTGCGGAAGCAGTGACGGCAGTACATGGCGCACTGGTTTGTGGAGAGTATCAGCACTGTGGCATCATACTTATGCTGCATTCCCGTCATAACTGTGTTGTCATGCTCACCGCTGGTATCCATCTCGCCTCCGGCCTTCAGTTCCGCATCTGCCGGGATACAGAGTTTTCTTATGGGATCCTCCGGGTCATTTTCGTCCACAAGAGACAAATAATAAGGATTCACAAACATGGGAAACATATCCTGGATCTTACAAAGCGCAGGAAGCTCCTCCTCTGTAATATGCAGGCGTCCTGCAAGCTCCCTGACATCATCGTATCCGTTTTTTAATAACTCTTTCCAATCTGCCATAATCATGTCTCCCCTTTCTTCTTCCTGACAGCCGAATGCTGTCTTTTTTCACATCGTAAACACTGTATAAAAGTATTGTACTAAATTTCCTTGGAGATTTCATCATTTTTCCTTTAATTTTTATCCAATATTTACAAAATGTTTATATTTTCGTGTATGATTATGACAAATAAATTGTTTTTTTTGCGGCCTATTTCTGTTCACAAACCATGATATACTCCCCATGTAGGTCCCTGCCTCCCGTAAATCGGAAACCGGCATTTTTATACATACCGGCAGCCACATCGTTTCCCCCGATAACACTCAGGTATATTTTCTTTCTGCCGTATTCCTTTGTGAGCCGTTCCAGTAACAGGTGCAGCGCTGCTTTGCCGTATCCTTTTCCCTGATATTTCTCATCAATCAAAAGCCTGTCCATCCAGACCCGCCCGGCCGGAAAATACTCCCAGAAAAATCCGTACATAGCGAATCCCACCAGTTCCTCCCCATGGTAGATCCCCACAGGTCTCCAGCTTTTCCTTTTATCCGCCTCATCCAGGCACTGCTGTACACTCTCAATAAAATGTTCCTGCCCTTTTCCCACCTTAAGCTGCAGGACATCTGCTCTGTTCTCCTCTGTGACCGGTTTAAAAGTTATATTCATAAAGATACATCTCCAGACGGAATCTCTGACCGCGGGGACTCACCAACAGTTCACGGCAGTCCAGGCGCTCAAACTCCTGGCTTTCATAAAATTTATAATTACAGGTATTATCGGTATAGACATAGACACTTTCTGCACCTTTGGCCCGGAAATAGCCTCTTAACTGTCCCCACAGCTCTTTTCCCACGCCGCATCCTCTGACTGCCTTAGACACGGCAAAAAATACAACCTCCCCGTCAAACTTTTTTCCGCAGCCTTCCAGCATCTCTTTATCTGTTTTGTCAAATCCCCGGAACTGTCTTCCCACTTTCCTTCCGTCCCCGGACAGCATCAGTCTCAGGCCGCTGAAAAAACTTTTTATGTGCATACCCACATTCATTTTCCTGTCACCATTATACTGCCCGATAATGATCCCCACAACCCTGTCCCTGCAGACAGCCACCCTGGCAAAGGTTTTCTGTGTCAGACAGCCTCTCAGATATACCTTTGCCATCTGCTTTGCTGTGGACGGCTTGTCGCAGATGCTGTCATAGTTCCATGTGTCCCTGATAATCTTCTCAATGTAGGGATAATCCTTTTTTTCTAAATCCCTGTAAGTTACATTCAACTTTTTTTGTTTCATCATTCCACCTCATTAAATGCCGTCCCCTGTTCCGAGGGTACCCGGCTTTATTTGCTGTCATATGCTATTCTAAACTATACACCTGCTGTAAGGTCAAGAAACAAACTATGAAAAATACATGAATCCAATCTAAAAAGGCATGGCCCCGAGATATTGCATTCACAGAACGCCATGCCTTTTATCTCCTTACCGTCATCTGCCGATACCACTGGGATTCAATTATACAATTTTATTTCTTCTCTTTTCCAGAACTTCCGTTATGGTTCCGTGCTTTTTATCCAGGTCAAAAAACAGTGCAGCCAGAATTCCCAGCCCTGAGAGTACAGCCGGAATCCAGAATACATTTCCTTTGATAGCCGCAAGGGCTTTTGCAGACTGGGCACTGCCGGCTGTATAACCGCCTGCTCCCAAAACAATAGAGGAGATAATGGGCGCAAACGCGATTCCCAGCTTATTGGTGCACATCATCACAGAAGTCATGATTCCCTGAGGCCTTTCCCCTGTCAGATACTCCACCTCATCCATAGTATCGGAACATGCGGAATACAATGGACCTGTACAAAGGTTGGAGGCTGCGCCGCAGAGAAAATTAAACACAACCTGTCCTGCCACACTGCTGCCGGAAACTGCCATGCCCAGTATAGAAAGTATCATCCCCATACTTCCCAGGACCATGCTTTTCCTGTTCCCCACCCGGTCAAGCACCTGCCCGATAAACGGGGAGCTGACCAGCATGGAGATGGGCGACATGGCCAGAAGCAGGGTTGCCAGCCCCTCATTCGGTATAATAGTAAGACAGGTAAGCTGAAGTCACCCCAAACGTAACACAGTTGGCAACATCACCGCCTCCGAAGCTCAGCTTCTCCATTGTTGTAAGCTGTCTCTTTTCCATGGTTCCATCCTCCGTATGCATTGCCGGCTAAAAATAAAGAACTACAGGCTCTGCGCATTTTTTATAAAAGAAAAGGCTTCCTCCTCCGGAAGGGGTCTGGAAAAATAAAAGCCCTGAATGTAATCTATCCCGCAGCTTTTTACAAAGGTCTCCTGCTCCTCATTCTCCACACCCTCTGCAAGGACTTGTAGTCCCATCTCGTGAAATACGGTTGACAGGCTTTTGACCATAGCTGCCGTCTCCCTTTTCTCCATGGCAGACCAGATAAGGCTTTTGTCCAGCTTTACCGTATCCAGAGGCGTGTTCATGACTGACACAATATTGGAGTACCCGGTCCCAAAATCATCCAGCTCAATGAGAACTCCCCGTTTCTGCATTTCCAGGGAAAATTCCTCCACCGCCTCCGCGTTCTCTGCAAGTATACTCTCTGTGATCTCTATCTTGATCCTGGAAAAAGGAGTCTGATTCTTTTCAATGATCTCCGCCACTTTTTCTGCCAGGCCAATCTGAGAAAACTGCCGGCCGGAAAAGTTCACGTGCACTCCGTCAAATTCAATATTTTCCCGGGACAGCCTGTTGATAAACCCGCATACCTTGTCAAGTATCTGATAGGTGATCTCCACGATCATGCCTGTCTCCTCCGCAATGGGTATGAATTCATTTGGATAGAGGGGGCCAATGGGTGAATCCGGTATGCGCAGCAGAGACTCCGCAACTGTATACTTCCCTGTAGAGGTAGAAATGATAGGCTGGTAAAAGACGGAGAAACTGTTATCTCTCAGATTCTTCTCCAGTATCTCCACGATCTTCCGCCGCCTATGCAAAGAATTCAGCATTTCGTGTCCGCAGAAATAGACATTGGTGCCGGACGCCCCCTTTGCCATGGATACAGAATATTCAATTCCGCTGATCAAATCTTCTACTGTATTGGCACACTCGGGATACCCCACAACTCCGATCACGGCAGGGACAACACAGTTGTTTTCCCCCCAGTTCCAGGCCTGCTGCATCCTCTGCTCCAGTTTTTCCACTTTCGTGCCTATACCGGCGTCAAGAGGCCCATAGGATAAAATGGCAAATTCATCACCGCTGAAACGGTACAGGCAGTGAGGCTCTGAAATGCCTTTAAGATAAGATGCAATTTCCTGGAGAAGCAAATCCCCGGTATGCTGTCCATAGGTATCATTGATGCGCTTAAACCCTCTCAGGGAGAGCACTGTAATATTAAAATACTTCGATTTTCCGATCAGCAGTTCTATCATTTTCAGAAATTCCTGCCGGTTTGGCAGACCGGTAAGATAATCCACAGAGTTTTGTTTATTCTGCAGATACAGATAAATGATCAGCAGCGCGCAGGTGGCCGCGGAGCCGGAGAGGATCACGGTGGGATAAAGCTGCTGGACAACAATGACCACCAGCGCGATCATGGGAAATATAGCCAGTATCCTTATGATCGCCCGTTCCATGTACTTTCTCCAAACAACAACAGCCACCATGGCTGCCACGCCATACAGATAAAATATAATATACGTCAGAGAGATGAGCGGCCCCCGGGTGTACGCTCCGTCTTTGCTGATGCTGAATAATATCTTTGAAAGCGGATTCCAGAGAACCAGCAGAAAATAAATACCCCCGGGAAGAGCAGTCCATGCCAAAATCTTTGGAGGATTCCCTCTGTTTTCAAACACGGTGGCTAAGGTATAGAAAAAATAGGCCATTCCCATAAGAGGGGTGGCTACAAAATAAACGGTTGTCACCAGCCAGTTCAGAAGATATGGAAATTTGTCAGGGTAGGCGATCATAATGGTAGACGCGATGTTAAAGGACATAGCGCAAAAGGTCACTAAAAAACAGAACTGAAACAGACGGTTCCTCAACGAAGGGACCAGATTACTTTTCCTTGAATAAAACCAGATGATAATAAGGTTGATTCCGGAAATACACTCCGCCACAATATTCCACTGCATATCTTTTCCTCGATCATGTACGACTTATAAGCTATTTTATAATTAATCCGGAACATAATCAACCTATAAATAAAAATCCCTCCGCTGAACTTTCAGCGGAGGGCGCGTTTCCGGTACACCAGTTCTTTTACATTGGCTCTTCCTGCTTTCAGATATTCTCTGGGGGCAAAGGCGGAAGGCTTCTGTGCCAATATCCGGCGTACACCTGCGGTCATGGCGATATAACAATGAATGGACAGGGCATCCATCAAATGACTGCGATCGGAAATTGAACGAGGGCTACTCTTCTGCCCCTGTGAAAGGAATATCAGAAAAGTATGTTTTTCTTACAGCCGAGTTCAGATTGTCTGTCACTTTATTTGCCATCATCTCATAGATTTTCTGGTGTGCTTCAAATAATTCCCAGCCTCTTCCCGTCTTGATCATTGTCTCCACGGTTTTCAGTCTCATGGAATGAGTCAGCACCCGCACCACCTGGTTGATTTTATTCACCAGGGGATTCTTCCCCATATCTGATATGGTATTATGGAATTCATTGTCGGCCCAGAAGGCGTTCTCCACGTTCTCCGGCCCCTTGTTGATCTCTTTCTCCATGCGGTTCAGCTTCTCTTTCAGTATATACAGATCGTCTTCCTGAATCTTCTGCATGGCGAGCTGCATCACACCAACCTCTATCAGTTCACGCAGTTCCATAAGATTTTCATATGAATCCTCTTTATCTAAAATAATACCGTAAATCATAGGGTCGATCATGCTCTCAGAAAATCCCTCACAGACAAAGGTTCCCTCTGCCCGCCTGATCTCAAGCACTCCCAGGTATACCAGGATCTTAATGGCCTCACGGATGGAGTTTCTTCCCACGCCCATGCTTTCGGCAAGCTCTGCCTCCGTGGGTATTTTATCTCCGGGACGAAGTTCCCTGTTAAGCATGGCTTCCGTCAGCGCATTGATCACCTGCTGTACTACTGATTCACTGTTTACCTTTTTTAAATAACTGATGTTCTGCATTTTACTCACCCCTTTATCGGTTTATCCTACAACCTACATACTACCATAAAAGTCGGCTTTTGTCTATCATACCCGGATAAAATAAGGGGTGTTTGTATTGTTTAGGCCAGTAACCTGCCTAATCCATATGCGAGCCGCCGTTGATGTCGATTTCCTCGCCTGTTATATAGGAAGCCTCCTTGGATGCCAGGAATACAATGGCATTTGCCACCTCCTGCGTCTCGCCCGGACGTCCCATGGGGATTCCGTCGATGATTTTATCCGCGTCCTCCCTGGGAAGAGATTTCCAGATTTCTGTGTTAATAAGCCCCGGACAGACACTGTTCACTGTAACGCCTTCCGCGGAGATCTCTCTCGAAAGATTCTTGGAAAATGCCAGTACCGCCGCTTTGGAAGCGGAATAATGTGCGCCGCCGAATACACCGCCGCCTCTTTTTCCGGATACGGAGGACAGATTTACGATCCTTCCGTATTTCTGGTCACGCATGATCTTCATGCATTTCTGTGTGCAGAGGAACAGGCCGAACATGTTGACTTCAAAAATCTTTCTCATATCTGCCAGTGTCATATCCTCAACGGTCACCTTCTGGGAAATGCCCGCATTGTTCACCAGCACGTCAATTCTGCCGTAAGCACCCATAATGTCATCCACCATTTTCTGCACAGATGCCTCATCCGTTACATTGACTGTCACGCCCATGGCCTCTTGGCCCTCAGCCCTGATCTCGTTTACAGTGTCCTGTACGCCCGCTTCATTCATGTCGGCGATCACTACTGCTGCTTTTTGTTTTGCAAATGTTTTTGCAATGGTCTTGCCAATTCCTTTCGGTGAGCCGCTTCCTGTTACAATTACTACCTGTCCGTCAAAATCAAACATTTTCATTATCCTCCTGATCATTTTACTAATGCTTTTGCTGTATCCACTATATTTTCCACTGTGATCCCGTTCATTTCCAGTAGTCTCTCATAAGGGGCGGACTGGCCGAACTGGTCCTGGATACCGATACGTTTTACAACACATTTCCCTGTATCTGCGGCCACCTCACTGACTGCGCTGCCCAGGCCGTTCATAATATTGTGGTCTTCCACAGTGATGATCCTGCCTGTTTCATTCACACACTCCATAACCGCGTCAGCATCCAGCGGCTTGATGGTGTGCATATCCAAAAGTTTCACGGATACACCCTGGGCTTCCAATAGCTCTGCCGCTTTCATGGCAATGGATACGGTATCCCCGTTGGCAATGATAGAGACATCTTTTCCGTCTTTTAACTTGTTGGCTTTGCCGATCTCAAATTCCGCGTCTTCCGGATAAATGACCGGAATGGCATCCCTGGTAAAGCGCAGATAGACAGGCCCTTCATAATCTGCGGCTGCTTTTACCAGCTTCTTGGCTGAATTGTAATCCGCAGGCATGAGAACCGTCATGTTAGGGATAGTACGCAGAACACCCATGTCCTCTATACTCTGATGGCTGGCGCCGTCATTTGCCGGTGTAACACCCCCGTGGGAGCAGGCGATTTTTACATTTAGTTTAGGATAACAGATCTCCTGTCGGATCATCTCACACATTCTCAGGGAACCGAACACAGCGTAGGTCACTACAAAGGGAACCTTTCCGCAGGTGGCAAGGCCTGCAGCAACGCCGGCCGCGTTCTGTTCTGCGATCCCCACATTCAAATACTGTTTGGGAAGCTGTTTGCGGAACTCCCCTGTCTTGCAGGATTTACCTATATCAACATCCACTACATAAATATCGTTGTCCAGCTTACCCAGCTTTACGATCTCCTCACCAAAACCATCTCTGGTCGCTTTATTTATTTCACTCATATTCTTATCCTCCATCCGCTTATGCTGATTTTCTGACTTCCAGTTTTTTAAGCTGTGCATCCAGTTCGTCCATTGCCTGTTGGTACTGCTGGTCATTTGGCGCAACTCCATGCCATCCGCACTGGTTCTCCATAAAGGAAACGCCTTTTCCCTTCACTGTGTTGGCAAAGATACATTTGGGTTTCCCGTTCTTTCTCATGCGGATTCTGTCTAAGGTGTCCACGATCTGTTTCATATCATGTCCGTCAATCTCATAAGGATCAAACCCAAAGGCCCTGAATTTCTCACCCAGATTGATATTAGGCATAACTTCATCGGTGGTGCCGTCAAGCTGCAGGTTATTGTTGTCCACAAATACCACCAGGTTATCCAGCTCATATTTATGTGCGGTCTGCGCTGCCTCCCAGATTTCGCCTTCCTGACATTCGCCGTCGCCCACCACTACAAATACACGGTAATCTTTGCCATCTCTCTTAGCCGCAATGCCCATCCCTACGCCGCAGGCCAGTCCCTGTCCCAGGGAACCGGTGGAGATATCAATGCCGGGGCATTTTTTCATATCAGGATGTCCCTGCAGGATAGAACCTTCCTGGCGGAGGGTACCCAGTACCGGTTCATCAAAGAATCCCAGGGTCGCCAGTGCCGCGTACTGTACCGGACACACATGGCCTTTTGAAAGGACAAAACGGTCTCTATCCTCCCATTTAGGGTTTTTGGGGTCCAGATTCATTTCCCTGAAATACAGGGCTGTCACAAAGTCGGCTGCGGACAGTGACCCGCCGGGATGACCGGATTTCGCTTTGTGAATCATGGTGATCACCTTTTTTCTTAATTCGATACTCTCTCTTTCCAGTTCTTCAACGCTTACATTTTTCATATTCCCCGCTCCTTTTTATAAGAATAACAATGAGATTTTAGGTATATAGGTTACGAACAGCAATACGATCAGTGCTGCTATGATCAATGAGATCACTGCTTTTGATATCTGCTTTAAGTTTACATTGCCCACACCGCATGCCACATAGAGGTTCACCCCTACCGGAGGAGTGAAAAGCCCGATCGCCAGGTTGACGATCATCACCACGCCCAGGTGAATCAGATCCACACCCAACGCCTGTGCCACCGGCACGAACAGCGGGGTAAAGATAAATAAAGCGGAAGTGGAATCCAGGAAGCAGCCTGCGATCAGCAGAATAATATTTACTATAATAAAGAAAACGATCACATTTCCGCCTGTTGCACTTTGAAGCGCGGAACTGATGGCTACATCCAGTCTTGCCCTGGTAAGTACATATGCGAACAGGCTGGCTGCCGCTGTAATAAACATAACCGTGGCTGTGGTGGATGTAGTATCAAGAAGTATGGCATAAAACTCTTTCAGCCTTATCTTCTTGTAAACAAAAACTCCTACAAACAGTCCGTACACAACCGATACTGCCGCTGCCTCTGTTGGGGTGAAAATACCACCATAGATACCGCCCAGAATAATAACCGGCATCATAAGCCCCCAGAACGCATCTTTAAACGCCAGCCAGCGCTCTTTTTTGCCGGCTTTCGGCAGTGTCTTCAAATCGGATTTTCTTCCTACCACAAGAGCCACCACCATCAGTGCCGCTCCCATCAGAAGACCCGGAATAAGTCCTGCAATAAACAGTTCACCGATGGATGTATCGGCGATGGAGCCATATACCACAAAGGTTATGGAAGGAGGAATGATGACCCCTATGGCTCCGGCCGCTGCCATTAACGCTGCCGAAAACGCAGGTTTATAGCCTGATTTGATCATGGCCGGCACAACGATAACTCCAAGTGCCGCCACAGTTGCCGGTCCTGAACCCGAAATAGCCGCGAAGAAACAGGAAACAATGACACATACAATGGCAAGCCCGCCTCTGATATGGCCTACACAGGCCTCAGCCAGTTTGATAAGTTTCTCTGATATTCCCGCTTTCTCCATAATATTTCCTGCTAAGATGAAGAAAGGAATTGCCAGTAATACGAATTTGCTGGTTGACGCCGATACGATCATGGGAAGACTGCTCATTACTGTATCCAGCGGTCTTCCTGCTCCCTGGGCGATCATGGCAACCACACTGGAAGTGCCAAGACACACCGCTATGGGCGCTCCCATGAGAAGCAGTACGGCGAAGCTTATAAAAAGGATTGCTGCTACCACTATTTGCTTACCTCCTTTTCGGGATTTCTCTTGATCTCTTCTATTAAAACCTGTAAAAAACGAATGACTGCAAAGAATGCACCGATTGGCACAAAGGAACCGAAGATCCATTCAGGCCACTGCATACCTGCCGTAACCTGCCCCAGAATCCTCTGATTCCTCACCATGAGGATTCCGTAGTAGAAAATAGCTCCCGTAAACAAAACTGCCACAAAATAACCTATGATCTTTAACACTTTTTCCACCTTGGGTCCCACCGCATCGGTCACAATACTCAGCCCCAGATGGGCTCTCCGCTTTGCCGCTATTGCTGTGCCCAGCATACTCAGCAGTACAAAGAGGTAGGTTGTGATCTCCTCTGAAAAAGAAAAGGATGCGCTGAACAGGTATCTGGCAACCACGTTGGCAAATGTGAGGATCGTCATAACGATCAGACAGGCAGCTGCCAGTATTTCCTCTATCTTGTCAAATATCCGCATTTCATTTCCTCCCTCTCTATTCGCTTTCTATCCGGAAAGCCTTACAGGCCTTCTCGCCGTATTTGTCAATAAATTCTTGTTTTACACCGCTGATCTCATCCTTAAAGGCATCCATTTCTTCTGCGTTTAATTCTGTTACCGTCATGCCCTCGGATTTGAACTCTTCCACAATGGCTGCCTCTTCTTCCTCCACCGTATCTCTTCCCCACTCACATGCTTCTCTTGCCTTTTCCTGAAGTAGTTCCCTTGTCTTCTGCTCCAGAGATTCCCAGATCTCCGTGTTTGCTACAAATAAATCGTTTTCATATGTATAATTCCACAATGTGAGATAGTCCTGAATCTCATCCATCTTGGCAGATTCCGTGATACAGATGCCGTTTTCCTGTCCGTCGATGGTTCCCTGCTGGATGGCTGTGAAGACCTCGCTCCAGCTCATTGCCACCGGGTCAGCGCCTAAAGTTTTGAAGAACTTCATATAGACTTCACTGCCCGGCACACGGATTTTCAGTCTCTTTACATCTTCCGGTGTACGCACCTCACGTTTGCTGTTTGTGATCTGGCGGAAACCATTGTGGAAAGAACCCAGATAGGTGATTCCTTTTGCCTCCAGACGCTCTGCGTAATACTCGCCGCCGGTACTGTCAATGATCTCTCTTGCATGTTTGTAATCATCAAATACCCATGGAATGGTTGCCACAGATAACTGCTCGTCTATCACTGCCATAACACATGTAGCGTAGGCTGCCAGGTCCACTCCCCCGCCTGCTATCATCTCAATTCCCTTTGTAGAGTTTCCTCCGGCGAGCTGGTCATTGGGATACACAGCAATGGTCACATTTCCATCGGATGCTTCCTCCACCAGCTCCGCAAATTTGTCTGCTACTCTGGAGTCAATCTGAATGTCCGTTCCATTCACTGCCATGACCAGTTCGATCTTATGATAACCATTCCCGGTTTCCCCTGAAGCCTCCACATTCTCAGCGCCGCCGCACCCCGTAAGCAGCCCTGTCATAACGGCCCCGGCCAACAGCAGGCTTAACACCCTAGCTTTCATAAATACCTCCTTTAAGTTCTCCCGCTTCAATACATCCTACGTTGGTTGTTTTTCTTTCTGAATACATCCTAACATCCTATGTTTGGAAAGTCAATAGTTTTCGTTAGATTCCATTATATGTACAATTTCTGATTCTGTTTCCTGTACATTATGCACAAAAGGAGGGCTGAGTAAACCCAACTCTCCTTTGTCCCATCTAAATTTTCGTTTTTCAATCCTGAGGTAAAGACGTTGTGTCTTTTTCACTGATCAGCTTTCCGTTTCTGATCGTAAGGGTCTTATCGGAAAATTCCAGAACCCATTCACAGATATAATCTCCACCCTCTATCTCGTTTTTCCAGCCCATGCTGCCTTTTACAAACCAGCCTTTTCTAAAGCGCTGCGCCTTCAGGCGGGTACGCGTACCGATAATATTTCCGCTGCTGTCCTGTATTTTTTCGGTGAAGCTGCTGAATTCAAACGCTCCTCCTCTTGGTTCCATCTCCAGATAAGCCGTGTCTTCCTTCCGGCCATAGGACAGTTTTACATCCTCAGCCAGGACTTTGCTGCTCCCCACGCTGTATCCTATGAAAGTCCACAGCCCGCCTGCCGCCAGAATCAAAATAACGATAACTGCAGCAAGCAGTGCCCGCTTTCTCTTTTTCCTCATTCCCGCAAGTAAAGCCGCGTCTTTCACATCTGCTTTTGGCAGGATTTCCGGGCCTTCCCCTGTCATTTCCTGATAATACTGTCTGCAATTCTCACATGTCTTTAAATGTTTATCGATTTCCCTGTTGCTCTCCCCACTGGTCAGCCTGTCTGCATAGGAAGGCAGAAGGTCCCGCACCACATCACATTTCATGCCTGTTCTCCTCTCTGATTTTCTGCTTGCCGCGGTAAAATGTCACCCGTGCCCAGTTCTCATCTCTGCCCAGTATCTCCCCGATCTCCCGGAAACTGAAATCACCGCTGATCCTGAGATACATAACCTCGCGGACAGGTTCCGGAAGCTGATGCAGCCTCTTATACAGGTACATTCTTTCATCCCTGGCTATCACTTCCTCATCGGGCTGCAGGGCTTTTGACGGGATTTCCTCTCCCGGTTCCTCCCCCTCTACCCTCTGCACCTGCTTTTGCTCTCTGATCCAGAGATTCTTTGCGATCTGGCAGAGCCAGACATAAAGCCTGCAGTCGCCCCGAAAGCTGTCAATGGATTTCAAAGCCCTGAAAAATGTCTCCTGTGTCAGTTCTTCCGCTGTGTGAGGATTACGGCAGAGGCTGAACAGGTACTTGTATACCTGGACAGCATATTTTGTGTAGATCCACTCCATATCCTGCATCTTTCGTCCTCCTTACCCATAAGAGCTTCCCGCATTGATTTCGTTACAGAAATATATAAATTTTTCACATGATGTGCAGGCAGGTACGCGGAATTTCAGTCCGCATACCTCCGCAGGCGTTCTGTTATGCTTTTTTCTGTCATCCGCCTGTATATGCATGCTGCAGTCAATACGCAGATAAGGAACAGACACACAGCGATTCCCCCCATCCATGCCCAGGGATAATAAAATTTAAAGTAAAGCAAGTTCTGTTTTATGGCTTTTCCAAGGATCCAGAGAACTGCGGAACCAAATGTCAGCAGAATCCCGATCACGCTCAGTCCGTAAAATGCCCCTTCCAAAACCACCAGCCTGCCCAGTTGTTTTCCAGTCATTCCCACACTCTCCATAACGGCCAGCTCTTTTTGCCTGGCTGAAAGGCTTGTGTACAGTGTGTTAAAGTAATTGGTGATTCCCATGACCACCAGAAGAACACTCAATGCCCCCATAATGATCCTGCTTGCCCGGATATAGGAGGAAGCGTCCCGGAGAGCATCTGATTTACTGTTCATATAGATATAGTGCGCTTCACTTCTGGTCCGGTTTTCCTGCTGTATGATCTGCGTAAGTTCCTGTTTGACCAGAGGCTCCTTCTGCCTGTCCACCTCAATCTGTATACCGAAAATCTTTTCCTTAAACTCCAGGCTCTTAAAAGCTTTCTCTGTCATGATAAAATAGTTGATGCCGCTTCCGTGGGTTGTCATTCTCAGTTTTGGAAAATGTTTTTTGAATATGTCCAGATATCCTGCACAGGTGAGTTCCCCTTTCAGGTATTTGTCATCCACCATCTCCTCAAAAAGTGAAAGGCTGTAAAAGTGCAGGGGCTTCCCAATCGTTTTGTCAGCGTCCTCCTGCAGTTCTTTTGACAGCTCATGAGTGTGCAGGAGCATGGCGCCTGTACCGTTTTCCAGACTTTCCACATCTGCTTTTATGCCATAGGCATCCGCATACTCCCTCAGTTCTTTTACAAAGGCATCATCTACAATCTGCACAGTAGTAAAAAAATTAGCGTCCATGGAACCATATACAGACTTCAAACGGGGCAGAAGGGCTTCGTCCCCGCTGTTCTCTATCCCCTTAGTAGCAGAAGGCATATCAAGCATGGCAAAGCAGCCTTTTGTATAACTTGTATTTTCAGCAGTAACCCCATCCACTGCCAGTATTTTGTCTCTTATCTCTTCTGTAATGACCGGTGTATCATCATTCCAATCATATTCAGAAGAACCGGCATCGTACACAATATTTGCAAAGGTACTGATATCGAAATCCGGACGCTCCTCAATGCTGTTTGTAATGTCTGTCCCCCTGCTGATGACCACTGCTCCCAGAGCGGAAACGCATCCGATACTCAGGGAAAGCAGGGTAACTGTAAACCGTCTTCTGGAACGGACAATATTCCTCCAGGCCATCCCCGCAAAAGACGTGCCATCCCCGCAGTGATTTCTTCTTCCGCCGTCCCGCCGGGCGCTGTTCTGCCGGTGCAGGGCAGGCCTCAGGCGGCCCCCGGTATGGCCGGCTGCCACAGATGTGGTCTCCTCATAGCGGACAGACTCTATAGGACTGAGCCTCATCACTTTGCGGACAGCAATCCCGGCTGCCAGCAGAGTCGTCATACTCACAAACACAACGCTGACTGCCAAAAACCCGGGATAAAAACCAGTCATGCCCCTGGCACTTCCCATCCCATGCAGATATAATTCCCCAAGCGTCCCGGGAAGGACAAACTTCATTACCAGAGAGCCGGCCGCTGCCCCCATAAGGCATCCGGCTAGAATCACTTTTCCGGTCTGTCTGAATACGATCTTCCGGATCTGGCTGTTAGTGGTGCCGATGGTCTTCAGCAGTCCGTACTGCCGTATGTCATTGCCAAATGTGATGGACAGCACATTATAGATCAAAAGAAACGCACCGCCCAGGATCATGACACTGCAGAGAAACGCAACCAGATAGCTGCCCGCAAAATCCTCCACAACCGTAAAGGTCAGGGAGTTCATTCCAATGAACTGCTGGGAGACAGATTCTGTCTGCACATCCTCATAGAGCTTTTCCTCCATAAATTCTCCGTCTGCAAGAATCCCGTCCTGTTCCATGAGGATATAGCTGGCAGGAAATTTGGGAATCCCCAGGCTTTCAAGGTATGCCTCGGAAAAATAGGCAATAGGGGCATTCAGCAATGGGTTTACATAATCCTTATAGTAACCGGATAAGACAAAGCTGTCCTCCATGCTCTCCCTGCTGCCGTTTTGAAGAAGCTCTGCATTCAAAGTCATACCTGCAGCAGGATTTTCTATTCCAAGCTGTTCAAGCCCTCTAAGCGGCAGCATTACCTCATTTTTTTCTCTGGGATAATGTCCTGTAACATCTGTATAAGCCGGCTTCTGCAGCTTTTCAAAGGCTGTGTTGTCAAGAACCGTACAGCCCATCACAGAGGCCCCCTCTTTTTGCCAGACAGCAAAATCATTTTCCACCCCTGTATTTTTCACGTAATCCAGTGTTTTTATTTTTTCATACTGTTTTTCCGAACCATTCTCCAGTGAAAGGCTGGCAACACTTCCCCCGTTTCTGGCGTATAACAGATAGTCCGCGTCCATTTTGCCCCTGGCAATACTGAATGCGCCGAATACCATGAACACAGCCAGGGCGGCAGCAAATGTCAGGATACGGTTCCTCCCCCTGTTCTTCCTGTAATTGGCCTGCGCAAGTTCCCGGATAACCTCTCTGTTGTTGTTCCTCAGTTCCATGGTCAGTCCTCCCTCCTGCAGATACGCCCGTCCTCAATCCGGATCATCCGGTCTGTCATCTGGGCGATCTCCTCATTGTGGGTGACAATGACTATGGTCTGGGAATACTCCTGGGCCATGGTCTTCATAAGGCCGATCACCTCTAGTCCGGTTTTGGAATCCAGGTTTCCGGTGGGTTCATCTGCCAGGATAATAGCGGGTTTTGTCACCAGCGCCCTGGCTATGGCCACACGCTGCTGCTGTCCGCCGGAAAGGGTGCCCGGCATCTGGCGGATCTTCTCATCCAGGCCCAGGGAGTGGATGATCCTGTCTACAAATTCCCGGTTGATCTTTACTCCGTCCAGTTTCAGCGGAAGGACAATATTTTCGTATACATCCAGCACGGAAACCAGATTATAATTCTGGAACACAAATCCGATATTCCTGCGTCTGAATACGGTTAGCTCATCATGGTCCATGGCTGCCAGCTCGTAACCTCTGACGATCACACTGCCTGTTGTGGGATAATCCAGCCCGCCCAGCATGTTTAGAAGAGTTGTCTTCCCACTTCCCGATGAACCTATAATGGAAATAAATTCTCCTTCCCTGATATCCATATCCACGCCGTCCAGTGCCCGGACCACAAACTCCCCTGTTTTGTAAATCTTTTCAAGGCCCCTTGTCCTTAAAACTTCCATACTTTCCTCCTTGCCCGCCCGCTTAGGTATGCTCCTGTGCGTTTTCCCCTGCTGCTTTCCCCTTCGGGCTCACAGGGGAAGATCCGTGCATACTTCACGGCTGGCTCCTGTTTATTTGCCTGCTGCTAACTGTTTCATACACTCACAGTTATGCCTGCTGCCATATCCTGAGGATAACAGGTAAATCTAACAATCTTCTAACAGGGAAGATAAATGGAAATGGAAGTTCCGTCCAGCTCCTTTTTCACCTTTAAAAAACCTTCATGCCTCTTCACAATTTCTCTTGTAATATACAGGCCGATACCAAATCCCTCCTGGTTTTTCACATTACTTCCCCTGTAAAAGCGGCGGAAGATCCGGTTCTCATCATCGGGGATGCCCATACCGAAGTCGCGGACCTCAATCTGGGTGAACATCTCATTTTTTACTGCCCGGACAATGATTTCGGAAGACGCAGGGGAATATTTTATGCTGTTGTCCAGCAGGTTTGCCACTGCCTCGGAGATCCAGTTTCTGTCATGAGAAAGGGACAGGGCTGCCGGGCAGTCCAGGGTTATTTCCATGTGTTTTACCTGGGCTTTTTTCCTTACCTGGAAAATAGCCTTTGCTATGGTCTCCCTGAGATCCTGCTTCTCTTTTCTGATCTGGATAATGCGGTGTTCCATACGGGACGCGGAAATGAAGCTCTCTGTCAGAAATTTTATTTTCCGTTCTGACTGCTCCACCGCACAAATGCAGATGTTCTGCTCCTCTTTTGTCAAGTCCTGCTCCCGCAGAAGATCAAGATAAGTCTCCATATTTGTAAGCGGCGTTCTGATCTGATGGGCGATTTCGGAGAGAAATCGGCGGACCTCCTCCTGCTCTTCCAAAAGTTTTTCATTGTACTTTGTCACCATGGCATGGATCCTGACAGTCTGCGCCTGAAGCTTTGATGCCAGGCTGTCAGCGTTTTCCGTTATGACCGGACTGCCCTTTCCCTGGATCAGCTGCTCCAGAATATCAGAGATCTGTATCAGGTCATTCTCATATTTCTTCCTTATCCCTGAAAATACCGGTATAGAGCAGCAGAGAAAAAGAACTGTCAGAAACAAATATCCTGCGTCGGCGGTTATGATGGAGGCCAGGACCCCCGCAGCGGCGGAGAGGATTCCTGCTGTGTAATATAAATACTTTTTCATAGGCTAATCTCCAAAGGTGTACCCAAGGCCAAATACATTTTTAATATATATGGGGCTGGACTTGTCCGGTTCAATTTTCTTTCTCAGACGGTTTACTGTGACGCTTACCGTATTCTCCACCACAAACTGCCCGTCAATGTCCCATATTCTTTCCAGTATAGTTTCTTTTGTCAGAACCTGCCCCCTGTTTCTGACCAAAAGTTCCAGAAGGCTGTATTCCTTTGCGGTCAGACTCACCTGCTGCTCCTGGCAGAATACCTGTTTCTTCTTCCAGTCAACCCTAAGTCCCCGGAAAAGAAAAAGATCCTCCTCCCCGCCGCTCCTGCGCAAAATGGCTTCAATCCGTTTTTTCAGAACAGGCATCTGAAACGGCTTGACCACATAATCGTCACACCCGGCATCAAAAGCCTCCAGCATATCCCGCTCCTCGTCTCTGGCAGTCAGAAAAAGTACCGGAGTTTTCCCGAAATGTTCTGCCTCCCGGCAGATGGAGATACCATTTCCATCCGGAAGATTTATGTCAACCAGCATCAGGTCAGGATTATCCTGAAGCAGGGCAATGCCATCCCTGCAGGATTTCCCGGTTGTTACCTGATAGCCTTCTTTCTTCAGAGTGATGACAAGGGCCTGGTTTAAGAGTTCGTCATCTTCGATCACTGCTATTTTTTTCATCTTTGTCCACCTGTTTTTCTGTGTTTTGTTATCCATTCTGTGATTATAACAAATGGCGGCAGTTCTGGATAGCACTCTACTCCCATAATTGTTCGGGGAAATACCTCTGATCATAAGAATCCACCATACGTTCAACCGGAAGCACACAAAGGGAACAGTATAAAACAGCTCCCGCTATGACGCAGATCCGTACCATAGGAAACTCCCTCCACTGGCGAAGGATGACCAGGGTAAACACAAGTACCATCCAAATCATAAATACCATGGTCAGTACCCTTTTTATGGTAAATCCAAAAGCAGTGATATAAAGAACCATTTTACTCATAGCTGTCAAAATAAGCAGCAGAGTCAGAACAGAGAGCAGGACATTCAGCCACCGCAGTACGGCGCTGTTCGTATTTTTCTTTCCGGCAAACAGGTTTGCGCCCAGGAGAAGGACCAGATTCAGCGCGGCGGTCTGGCACAGTTCAAAAAATCCTCTTCTGGCATATTCCGCGTAGGTGAAATTTTCAGGACGGATACCTGCAAAGGCGGAAAACAGATACTTTCCCTGCAGCCCTATGAACAGCAGGTAAATGGCACATACGATCAGCATAGCCGTGGTAATGGCTGTCGTGGGTACTATTTGGATGGAACGCCAGGTCTCTCTGAGTGATTCTTTATCCATCCTGTCTGTGTTCCGCTTATGAATACCCCCGTAAATCAGGCCGAACAAATATGCCGCAACAGGCAGGGACAGTATCATTCTGGCAATAGTATACAGGAGATGATCCTGTATATACAGTCCGCTGTTCTGCATCATTTTCTGAAACCCTTCATCCGCACTGGACAGCAGAGGAAGCACAATAAACAGAACCGGAACAGCAATGACCACACCCAGCAGGACATATCTAATATCCTTTCCTCTGCCCCTTTTCTCCAGCTCATCCCCACTTTCCTCATGGTCTGCATGAAGCCCTGTTACAATCCTAAAACCACAGTCAAAATTTCCAAAGGGCACCCACAAAAGTGCATTCCATCCATCGAACACCACCCACTGGGATGTCTTATCCTTTTCCAGAAGGCTGCCGGATATGATCAGCGTCCAGTATGCCGCACATACGATCAGCATGGGTATCTGCAGAAAGGGCATGGCACTCCAGAACGCGTAGGGCACCCCAATGCCTAGCATTATGACCAGCCAGAACCAGCTCTCCTTTCCCGGCCGCCCGCCTTTCAGAAATACATAGGCAAGCACAACAGCCGCATATGCTATTGTAAAGAAAACCAGGTGTCTTCCAAAATTCATACTGGTAAATGTGTATACAAAACCATATCCAACAAGCAGATACAGCCAGGCAAAGCACTTGTCTTTTCTGTCCGCATCTACCGGTTCTGCCTTTCTCCATTTATCCTCCTCAAAAATGGGCGCACTTTCACAGGGCAGACCGCTCTTGCTGTCTGCCGGCATTTTATCATCCCTATTCATACTTTACTGCTCCTTTCTCAAACCTAAATAGTTTTCCTGCATCTTCGTACGGACTGCCCCTCATCCCGTTACAGCGTTGTGTTAGTCTGCCTTATCCTCCACATACTCCAGGATATCCCCGGGCTGGCAATCCAGAGCTTTGCATATACTGTTTAGTGTACTGATCTTAATGGCCTTGGCTTTCCCGTTTTTTAATACGGAGATATTAGCCATTGTGATCCCCACACGCTCAGACAGTTCCGTGACGCTCATTTTCCGCTTAGCAAGCATAACATCTATATTAATGATAATCGCCATTTTCTGTCCCTCCTATATGGTCAAATCCCGGTCTTCCTGCATTTGGCTCGCATTATAGACCAAATGAGACAGGGCAGCGCACAGGACGGTAAGTGTAATACAAATAAACAAGATCAAAACAATGCCGAATAAATATCCGATTCCAAAGGAGTACCACCCCAGTATACAGAATACTGCCAGAAAAAAAGCATACAGCACACTATCAGCAAGGGTATAATGGCTCATCTGCTTCAGCGCCTCTGCATTTTCCCTGCAAAAAGACCTGTTCTCCCCGATTCTGCTGCAGACACCCCAGAATTTGACCAGGCAAAACAGACAAGGCACTGCGGTTATCCAGATAAAGATACAAGTGCCCCAGTATACGGCATTTCCCGCCTGCCCTGCCAGCATTTGTTTCAATACGGAAGGCAGAAACCATACTACCAGAACCAAAAATAGAATCCCTGTTCCTGCTGTTATTATTTTTAAATACTTTGACATCTCTGTTTGCTTCATGTTTGCTCCTCCTGCGGTTTCAAAATAATCCACTACCATTCTTCCTGGATTTATTATATTGCCACAGGAAGGAAATGTCAATATATTTTTATTGTTTTACGATAAATTATATCTGTATTATATTAAATATAGAGTGCTGTCAAAATACCTCCGCTGCGGTACCTGGCATATCTGGATCTCCTCTTCTACAATTCCCGGTAATATGGGCATATATCCTCATAGTGACCGTCTTTTCCTGACTACAGCATTGAACTGCAGAATCCTGAATCCGCAGCTGCGCCCCTGTACCAGGCTGTCCTTTACCAGCAGTTCCCCTATATGTTTTCCTCTGGCTGAAGATTTGACTGGGGATAGGCCACTCTCCCGCAAACAAAATGGTACATATTTTATAACCGTGAATCATCACACAGAATCGTTACATATTCTTTCATTACAACTCTTTTCTTCTTTTTATTTTATGGTAAAATAGTAATAAAAAAGGGGGGATTTTATGGGCAAAACATTGCTCAATATCTTTTTAGTGCTGATCTGCCTCGGGGTGCTTCTATCGCTGCTGCCCTACGCATGGATTTTGTTTATTCCGGCTATTTTCCTATACCGGAGAAAATTCAGGGAGGAGCCGCTCAGAAAGAAAAAGTATACAGCTGCTCTGGGGACGTTATCTCTGTTGTCCCTGTGCGCATTCGGTTACGCGCAGGCATCACCCCCTGATGTTGAGAAGATTTCTATATCTCCCACGTCCAACTATGAGATGGATGTGAACTCAGAATATCCCATCAACATCCAGATCCAGCCGGAGGACGCCCGTCCGAAAAAACTCGAACTGGTGACAGATAACGGACTTCTGACACTGGATTATTCCCAGGGAGAGTCATCCTGTCTGCTTAAAAGCTCAGGGAAAACAGGGGAAACCAACGTCTGCCTAAAAACTCCGGACGGCAAAAACAGCAATGCCATACACATCTCCGTAACGGATAAAAAAGCCGAGGCGGAAGCCAAGAAAAAAGCGGAAGAAGAGGCAAAGAAAAAAGCGGAGAAGGAGGCAAAACAAAAGGCAGAAGCGGAGGCAAAACAAAAAGCGGAGGAGGAGGCAAGACTTCAGGCCGAGGAGGAAGCACGGCTCCAGGCAGAAGCCCAGGCCAAACAGCAGGCCGAGGAGGAGGCACGGCTCCAGGCAGAAGCCCAGGCCAAACAGCAGGCCGAGGAGGAAGCAAGGCTTCAGGCTGAGGCTGCTGCCGCTCAGGAGGCAGAGGCCGCCGCAGCCCAGCCTGTAGAACAGATGGTATGGCTTTCTGCTACCGGTGAGAAATACCACCGCATACCTAACTGCGGCAACATGAATCCCGACAAAGCCCGCCAGATTCCCCTCTCACAGGCAGAGGGAAGTTACGAGGCATGTAAAAACTGCTGGTAGATCTAAGCTGCACTGTCCGGCATTCTGGCTATGGCAAAAAAATCCCTGGGGTGCATAAGCATCACAGGGATTTTACTATAAAATTTATTCTGTCATAGATTTTGTCTGTCCTTTATAAAGCCATCCACTTTATCTTGGGAAATACCAAGAGCATATGCGAATTCACTGTAAAGTGCCCGCTCTGCTATCTGACGGTATTTTTTATCCATACTGGTAATTGTACCTCTTTTTGTTGTTCTCTGATGTAACGTTTTCAGAATTTTTACCCATGCTTCACATTCGCAGCTTGAAATGCAGGTCTTATATTCCCGTTCCCGCATCCGCTCATTCGTAACCCAGAGAATATCAATGTCATCCATCTCGTCAATCAACATCAGCGCCTCTTCTCTTGTCACAGGTCTCCTGATATTGTGGTCACCTTCCACAGGGATGTATGCTTTTTCCTTTTCATCATCCACAGACTGCATGGTATAGTATAATTTCTTCCTGTCAGCACATGAAAAATCCAATGTACCCACTTTTTGAACCTCATACAATCCCCTGCATTTAAAAACTACAATATCGCCTTCCTGTATCATACGGCACGCTCCTTCCAAAACCAAAAAGCCCCGGCTCACCGAAAAGGGCAAGACAAGGCTTATCACTGCGACTTCCTACTGTCTTAGTATAACACCTTTCAGAAATTATTGTAAGTACTATTTTAATGTATGGACAATTTTCAGCAATTCTCCCAATAGAAAGGCAGTTTTAGCTTGTACAAATCACACATATTCCCCCCGATACAGCGTTGTGAGTATTTCCACACAGCGTTCCGGCCCCAGTTCCCCGCTGTCCAAGCCGGAAATAAACGTTTATCTCAACTGAAAAATGGCTGCATCACAGGGCGGGATGACCTCCTTGTGACCATAAAGCACTTGCTTGATCCCTGCGCATGGTACGCACGATCCACCCGCACACCCACAAAGTCCTCAAATAAGGTCAGGATACCGTTGCCCATCGAAACATATAGAGTTGCTCCATCATTTCTATACTCTTCACTCTCCGGCTGATAAAGACAGGGTTTTATCTGTGGTACAGCCTGTTGTAATATGCCAGAGAATAGTGATACAACTCGTCTCTGGCAATCTCTTCTTTTACAGGGTCCGGGGATTCTGTCATGATCCACGCCATCATTCTGCCGTTCTCACCAAAGTGGTCCACATAGTCACGGACCGCCGCTCGGATCTGCTTTTCCTCCCAGTCAGCGCCAATATTGATAGGGAAGCAGAAGGTCATCTGTTTTCCATAGGTATTGTGCAGAAAATCCGGGTCATTGGCATTTGCCTGGGGTGTCCACATATCAATCCCCATCTCCAGCATTTCCGGCACGTACTGCATATTGCGTCCGCAGGAATGCAGTTCTATGAATCTGCCCTGGTCCTTCACAAATTTCAGATAACGGGCTGTCGCAGGCATAAGCTGTTCCCGGAACATTTCGTTTGAGAAAAATCCGCTACGCTGCGTTCCCCAGTCATCATGATAGAGAACACCGTCCACTCTGCCGTAGTATTTGAAAATCCGGTCTGTACTCTCAATCTTATAGTCCGCCATCTTCTGGAAAAACTCCTCCAGAAGCTCCGGCTCCTCATAGAAGGCGATCAGGGACTCGTCAAAGGGGATAAGCTCATGCAGCCTCTCAAAAATACCTTCCACGCACTCGTAAATATGGGGCCTGTCAGGGTCCATGGCTTTTTGGAGCTTCTCACCGTCGGCTTTAAAGTCCACAACAGACAGATCCGGCCAGGGAAGTTCCTCTTTCCAATTGGCAAAGTCAGAGATGGTGCGGGTTCCCGGACGGGTGATCATACCGTTGATCCCCTCCACCATGAACCAGTCCACCCCCCACCAGTCATAACCATCCACCTCCGGCACCGGATGTTCTTCCATGGCGTCCGGCCAAACCGTGTTGGATTCATAGAAATAAGCCGGCATCCAGTAAGGTTTCTCCCCTTTTACACACCGGATATAATTTTCTCTGACACTGATAGGGCGCTCTCCTATAGGCGGTTTGGGCTGCTGGAAAATCCATGGAAAGCTTCCCTCTGCCTGCCAGTGTTTGGAATAATCCCTGTTTGCCGCTGTCTGCATAAATTTCGATACCATACAAAATACCTCCTGTCCTTTTTACCCGGTATAGCGCTGAACATCTGCCGAAGCAGACCGCAGTCGTATTCCGGTCATCTCTGCTGCATTCTTATTTAAATATTATTGTAGTCAATCTCAACAGAAGATGATAGAGTTCTTCATTACAAAAATGCAAAGTTAAAAAACTCCAATTTTGTATGGTGCATACCAACCTATTTTACCCTGCCTGCGCTGTCACGGACAATAAGCTTTGCAGGTACAATGATCTTCAGCCCGATCTCCCTGTCGGAAGCTATGTGTTCACGAAGAATGCGGACTGCCTCCTCGCCCAGAAGTTCCATGTGCAGCCGCACTGTAGTCAGGGATGGGACCAGATAGTTGGCTACCGCTATATCATTATACCCCACAATGCTCATATCCCCTGGGATCCGAAGCCCTTTCTCACTGACTGCCCGGTAGCATCCCACTGCCAGGGAGTCGTTGCTTGCAAATACTGCCGTGGGCCTCTCCTTCTCCTCCAAAAGCTCCCGGCACAGCACATAGCCGTCTTCCGGTGTAAATTCTCCCAGCCTCACGAGAGACTGGGAAAACTCCCCAATCCGCTCCATATATTCTTTATAAGCTACAATTCTGCTGTCATGCACTTCCTCGCCGTCCCTGTCCACCTCAAAGCCGCCGATAAACGCTATCTTTCTATGTCCCAGCCCTGTCAGATAATCCATGACCGCCTCCACAGAGCCGGCCAGATCATTGACCACACAGTCAAACCTGTCCCCTTTTGGCATGGCATCCAGGAACACAGTAGGTTTTCCGAACGCGTCAATCTGCTTAACCATACTCCTGCTGAATGTTCCAAGGCACAAAAGGCCGTCAAGTCCTCCCAGATCCTTCAGTTCTTCCAGGCTCTGGATCTGACGGCGCTCCATATTCTCCGCCTCCAGCTTCCTCTCCACTGCCAGGCGGACGGTAAGGTAATAAATATCCCGCAGTTCCTCCTCCCTGGTATAGGAATAATAAACCCCCACTGCCAGACGGCGCTTCCTGCTCTTTCTCTCTCTTGCCTGATACTGAAGTTCCCTGGCAGTATCAAGTATCTTCATTCGGGTCTCTTCCTGCACGTTCAGCGTATCATCGTAGTTCAAAACCCTGGAGACTGTTGCTGTGGAAAATCCGGTCCGATCTGCGATGTCTTTTATTGTAGCCATCTTAGTTTCCTCTCTGCATGATACATTTTCAACACCTTTTATATGCATCAGCCCTGCCGGTGCATTCATGGTTTATATTGCCATATCGCCGGAAAGCCCGCAATGGATTATTATAACGTTACTTTTCACAGGCCGCTGTCACGGAGCCAACCGTAACATTATCACATATCCTGGTCTTTGGCCGGTGCCGGCGTCTCCTCCGCGGCGGAATTTGCCAGAATAACGGCTGTCAGAATGATGACGCATCCCAGTACCATGCGCAGCGTGATCCTCTCATGGAGTATCACCACGGAAAACAAAGTTCCAAAGACGGATTCCATGGACAGTATAATGGCAGCCTTTGTCTCATCCACGTATTTCTGACACGCAGTCTGGAGCAGGTAGCAGACGGTTGTGCTGATGATGCCAAGATAGAGGACACTCCCCCATCCTTTTGCCGTAATCTGAAAATGCACCTGCCCGGACGCAGCCATGAATACCAGAGATAAAATACCGGCTGTACACATCTGGATAAAATTCAGCACAGAGGCCCTGTATTTCTTCACAAAGATACTGGTCAGAAAAATCTGAAAGGCAAATCCCACTGCGCATATAAGTGTCAGTCCGTCACCAAGACCCAGGGATAAATCTTTGTCCAGTGACAAAAGGCCCACCCCCGCTATGGCCAGCACCGCCCCTGCTATGCCCCTGTATCCTATCTTTTTCCGGCAGATCAAAAAAGCGATAAAGGGGACGAGCACCACATTCGTTGCCGTGAGAAACGCGTTTTTTGACGGAGTCGTATACTGCAGCCCTATGATCTGGAGAGAGAATCCCAGAAAAAGGGCGGCTCCCATAAGTGCTCCTGCGGTCAGTTCCTCCTTTTTTATCCCTTTCAGACTGCGGATGCTGATCCCCCCCATGAGCACTGAGGCCAAAAGGAAACGGATCGCCATGATCTGAAAAGGCAGCAAGCTGTCAAGCGCCATATCACTGGCTACAAATCCCCCTCCCCAGATAACGGTAACTACCACCAGCCCTGCAATTGCCGTATATTTTTTCATAGATCACCTCATCCTTCCAGGGGCTTCAGACAAATATCAGGCCCAATCCCGCATAAAAATTCTGCAAGTACATCAATACAGCCCTGCACGTCCTCCATACTGCACACCTCTGCCGGATTGTGCATATACCGAAGAGGTATGGACATAACTGTGGTGGGAATCCCCCTGCCTGCCACATGAATGGCATCTGCATCCGTACAGGTCCTGCCGCAGCCGTTCTCCCACTGGTACTTTATGTCCAGATTCTGTGCAGCTTTTTTAAGCCGCCCCACCAGCATTTTATGGCTGAAGGAATTCTGCAGGAAAACAGGTCCTCCGCCCAGAAGGATCTCCCCGTTTTCAATGGCCCTTGCGCCCTCATAATCACTGGTATATGTCACATCCACCACAACTGCCAGGGTGGGGGCGATACGGGACGCGCACCAGGAAGCCCCGTGTTTTGTTAGCTCCTCCCCCACGGTGGCCGCTGCATAGACACCGCATGTACAGCCCTGCTCCTTTGCTTTTTTCGCCGCTTCCAGGATGATGTACCCGCCCAGGCGGTTGTCAAGGCCCCTGGCGCAGAGCCTGTCATTTAAAAGCTCTCTGTGATCCGTGTCAAAGATCACCGGGTCCCCGCACGCTGCGGCAGCCATGGCGTCTTCCTTTGAAACCGCTCCGATATCAATGATGATATCTGTGATCTCCAACTCTTTCTTGTTCAGGGAACTGTGGTTGCGGACTGCACCGTAAACCACATTTCCCTCATGCATAACTCTGACCTTCTGCCCAGGATAAGTGCCCGGATAAATACCGCCCGCCTTGGATACATGGAGCATTCCTTTTTCCGTAATATGTGACACCATGAGGCCAATCTCATCCATATGGGCAGACAGCATGACTTTGACCTTTGACGCCGGGTTTATAACACTCACCACATCGGCGATTTCATCCGTGTAGATCTCATCTGCAAATTCCCCTGCGTATTTAATGACCTTTTGCTGGATCTCCTCCTCAAAACCGGAAACAGAGGCTGTTTCCAGCAGCCCGTATAAAAATTCTCTGCTCATATTCATCTTTCCTTTTCAAATTTATCATCTCTTACTCATCCGTTCTGTGCCGCTTCCAGTATTCGCTCACGCTTTCTGTTGATCCGGTAATATAATCCGGCACTGAGCAGGAACCTGGATATCTGATCCACTGCAATAATGATCCAGATGGCCGTCAAAGGCAGGCCCAGTACATAGGCGGCCAGCATACACAGCGGAATCCTCACGATCCAAATACCAAATCCCGCCACCAGCATAGGGGCATTCTTGTAGCCCATGGCCCTGATGGTCCCGTTGTAAATCCTGGACAGATTCTGAGGTATCTGGATAAATCCCATAACAAACACATACACAACACCTATGGCCTGCAGCTCAGGCTTATCCGTCATCAGTGTCATAAAGAACTGGGGCAGAACGATCAGGAGCACAGAGGTAATTGAACTGATGACCACCCCGACTTTTAACAGCTCTTTGAAATAAACCCTGCGCAGTTCCTCATCCTGCCTGCCAATAGCCCTGGCGGCCAGCGTGGTGGACGCTGTGCTGAAACCAATAGCCGGCATCTCCGTGATCTCCTCCGCCTGTATGCCGAGCTGGTATGCGGCAAATGCCTGGTTTCCGTAAAACAGGATCACCTTGCTCAAAATAATGGCAGAAAACTGCCAGAACATACTCTCCAGCGCTGCCGGGATCCCTGTGGTGTAGATTTCGTTAATACACCGTCTGTCAAAACTGAAGAACCTGTGGGCCGCGGGCATTTTCCGAAACAGCCCGCCCTTCTTTTTATACAGCAGATACAGCCCGGTGCACGCACCCACTGCCTGGGCTGTCACAAGAGCTGTGGCCGCGCCTTTGATCCCCATACCCGGAATGCCGAACGCACCGAAGATAAAACAGTAGCCGCAGATGATATTGACCACATTCATGAGCACCGCAATATACATAGGCACTTTCGTGTTGCCGTATCCCTGGAAAGAAGCTGTCACCACTGTCATGATCACCACAAAGGGAAAACCGAACACAATGGTCTTCATATACCCCTGGGCCAGGGAAAGGATCTGGGCATCCTTTGAGAAAAACCCCAGAAAAAGCGGTGCCTGAAAATACAGCACCACCTGGAAGACAAGTACAATGATCAGTTCCGTGAGCATGGTCTGCTCCGCGATTTTCCTGCACTCCTGGTGCCTGCCCCCGCCGTACGCCCGGGCGATCAGGACCGTGGCTCCAATGGCCACACCCTTATAAAAACACCATAAAGTATCCGTGATCCGGATACAGATCCCCTGTGCGGAAATGTCGTTTGCAAGCAGCCGTCCCACCATAGCCGTGATCACCAGGTTCGCTGAAATTTGAAGTATGTTTTCCAGTATCATCGGAATAATGATTTGATAAATCTCTCGTTTTATAGCCTTTTTTCCGTACACAGAAACCTCCATCCTTTTTAAAACGGGTGTTTGAATATGCTTCAGACACCCGTTTTGCAATGTTCTATTTATGAATATACTGCTATTTTCCGAATTTGGCTTTCATTTCCTCCTGCTCCCCATTCAGAACCTCTGTGGGGTCACCATTGTTCAGCATGACTTTTGCCATGGAATTCTTGGACATCTCCAGCGCCTCCGCAAAGTTGGCAGTGTAGTTTACCTGAGGAACCGTCTTTCCGATCTCTGTAAACAGGTCAAAAATCTGCTGGCCTCCGAAGAAATCGTCGCCCTCTTTGAACACGTCAGACTCCAGTGCTTTCAGGTAAGAGGGGTACAGTCCGTAATTCCGGAATCCTTCCACATTGGCGTCCACATCCTCCATAACGAATTTTACAAATGCTTTGGAAGCCTCCGCGCTTTTGCTGGCTGAGGGGACTGCCAGGACAGAACCGCCGTTGGATGCGCCCTGGGCCTCCTGGTCTGCCTGGAATTTTGGGAGGGGCATTACCGCCCACTTGCCGTCCTGGTCAGGAACCGCGTCTTTGATGGAACCGACCATCCATACTGCATCCGCGATGCACGCGAACTTGTCCGCGCCCATACCGGCCACCATATCGTCCCAGGAGGAATTGTTGAACGTAATGCCTGCATCGTACATTTTCTTACAGGTCTCCATGGCCTGGACTGAAGCCTCAGAATCCACCTGGGTACTGCCGTCCTTGTCAAAGTAGAAGCCGCCGCCCTCCATCATGAGAAGTCTGTAAGTGGTATCATTTCTGGATTCTGCCATGCAGAGCATATCAGCGCCCGTTTTTTCCTTTAATACTTTTCCCGCCTCAATGAAATCATCCCAGGTCACAATGTCTTCTGCCTTGATCCCTGCCTGCTCGAACAGGTCGCTTCTGTAGAACATGCCGCAGGGGCCGGAATCCCAGGGATAAGCAATGACTTTGCCGTCAACGGTACACTCTGACATTTTAATAGGAAAGAAATCGTCAGGGTTGATCATATCCGTGAACTCTTCAAATTTTCCGGGGAACTTTTCTCCGAATTTTGCCATCTGCTCACCCTCAATGGAGACAATATCCGGAAGCCCGATACCGGACTGCAGGCAGGTGGTCATCTTCTGATACACCTGGTCCACGCCCATCTCCTCAAAATTAAAGGTTACATCCGGGTTCTCCTCCTGGAATTTCTCTGACCACGCTTCTAAATGGGCCAGTGCCACGTCCCAGCTCCAGATCGTGATCTCCCCGGAAAGACCGCCTTCCTTGTCACCGGACGCATCTTTGCCGGCTCCTCCGCCTCCGCCGCATGCTGTCAGAGACAATGCCATCACTGCTGCTGTTACCATTGCTGCTGCTTGTTTCTTTTTCATATTTATATCCTCCTAAATTTTTTTACAGAACCAGACGCACTACTCTTTCACCGCTCCGCCCATAACACCTGCCACAAACTGTTTCTGGAATACCAGAAAGATGATCATGATCGGCAGTACCGCGCAGACCGTTGCCAGCATGATCACACCGTAGTCTTTTCTCCACACCACGCCGTCCAGCATAGCCAGCGCTACCGGGAAGTTGTACATGGATTTTGTACTGAGAATGATCAACGGCCACATAAAGTTGTTCCACATACTCATAAACATATAGATTCCAAGGGCACCCACCGCAGGTTTCTGGGAGGGAAGCACCACCTTCAGAAAAATGCCGATCTCCCCGCAGCCGTCTATTCTGGCTGCCTCGATCAGGGAAGTTGGAAATGCCAGCATATTCTGCCGCATCAGAAAGATACCAAAGGCTCCCGCAAGACCGGGAAGCACCACTGCCTGATACGTGTTGGCCCAGCCGATGTTGTTCATCAGCGTGAACAGAGGCACATACATGACCTGGGCGGGAATCATCATGGTTATCATGATCAGACCGAACAGCAGTCCCTTCCCTTTGAATTCAAACTTCGCCAGCGCATATCCCGCCATGGAATGCAGTACAATGGCAAGGGCTGTATAGCTGACTGTCATAATGGTGGAATTCGTAAGTATCCTCACAAGGTCCATCTTTTTGTTCAGGTTTGCGAAGTTTTCTGCCAGATGGGAACCAAAAAACAGTTTTGGCGCCGCACTTAGGATCTCCGCATTGGTGTTCGTGGCGGATACGAACATAAAATAAAAGGGAAACAGGGAGATCAGTGCCGCAATGGTCAGGAACACATAGGTAAAAATCTTGCGTCCGCTTATTTTCTTTCCTGTTGTTTTCACTAATTGTCACCTCCGTTTGTAGCCTTGAACTGGACAAAGGACAGTATGCCTATGATGATCACCAGGGCATAACTGAGTGCTGCCGCATACCCGAATTTGTAGTAGGAAAATCCGGTGTTGTACAAATAATGCCCAATAGTTATCGTGGCATTGTCCGGCCCTCCTTTTGTCAGTACAAAGGACTCGTCAAACAACTGCAGGGTTCCGATGGTGGAGGTGATGCTCACAAAGAGGATAATGGATTTTACCATGGGAACCGTGATCCGGAAGAATTTCTGCAGGAAGGATGCCCCGTCCATATCCGCTGATTCATACAGCTCCGTGGGGATTCCCTTCAGGCCCGCGATCATGATGATGGTGTTATATCCGGTCCATCTCCAGGTAATGCCCATAATGACAACTGCCCTGGCGCCCCACACGGAGTTCAGCCAGTCCACACCGCTCCAGCCTATAGACCGGAGAAGATGGTTTACCAGACCAAAATCCGTGTTGAACAGCAGTTTAAAGATCATAGCATATGCAACCAGTGCTGTAACAGATGGCAGGAACACGCTGATCCGGTAACAAGTCCTGAATTTCAGGAAATTTTCCTCCACCAGAACGCCCAGCACCAGGGAAAGGATCACCATAACGGGTACCTGGATCGCCAGATAAATAAAAGTATTTCCCAGGGACTTCCAGAACACCGGGTCCCGGAACATGGTCACATAATTATTGAAGCCGCAGAACAGGTACTCCCCGCCCTCAAAATCATAGAAGCTCAGCCCCAGGGATTTTATTACCGGATAGACCATGAACACCCCAAACAGGACTATCATTGGCAGTAAAAATATATACGGCGCTGTTTTTTTGTTCACAAAGTTCTTTCTTTTTTCTTTTCCCCCAGCCATTTTTGCCTTCCTTTCTTACCTTCTCCTGTATTGCTCCGCCTGCTCTGTAAGCGTCTCCCGCCTGGTCCCGAAAATCTTCCAGGTAAATGTAAACGGTTCCGGATACAGCCTGTCTTTTTCCAGACATTCAGCGCCCCAGCTTGCGCTTCCAAGACCATGCTGCGCATAGTCAACCGACAATTGGATATGTTCTGTCCTGTGAAGCTCATTTGTGTGGGCTGCCTGTGTCAAATCTTCCTGGGTGTAATGCAGGGCTCCAAAGGAGAATACTTCCCCGGATGCTATGCAGACCCCGTTTCCCGCCCCGGTCACAAATGCGGCCCAGCGGGTATCCTGGTGGTTTCCCGTCTCCTGGGGCACCACATAGGGGAAGTAAAAGTCCTCTGTCCGTTTCTCCCAGCAGCCCACCGGATCGCCTTCTTTGCAGTCCGGGTATGTCTCCAGAGGCCCCCTTCCGTACCAGACTGCCTGTTCACAGGCTTTGTCCAGCACAAACCGCATACCGATCCGGGGGAAACTCTCCGGGAGCTGTACACCGGTGGGCACCCCATTGTATTTCATGGTTATGAGACCATCGGAAGTGAAGCGGTATTCTGCCTTTACAATGACTTTCCAGTCAACGGTAATGGGTGCGTATATCTGCGAAACAGATATGATGACTTCCTGCTCCCGCTCCTCCACTGACACTTGTTCCACAAGGTTTGTCATGGCTTTCAGCATGGCTTTTTCCCATATCTCTGCCGCATTCTTGTCATTGTCAACAGGCGCCCTCCAGAAGTTAAGGCCAAGGCCCTTCCTGATCAGGCGTTCCCCATTCAAGGTATAACCGCTTAAATATCCGTGGACCCGGTCAAACAAAGCGGTGAAATTCCTGCCTTCTATATAGATGGTCCCGCACTTTTCTGTCATGCGCAGTCCCGCAGCCTCCCCGGTTTCGGAACCCTTTGCCGCGCTTTCGCCGTCCAAACCGGATCTTATGCACTTTACTGTGTCCCCGGAATCTGATAACAACGCCTGTACCGCCTCGCTGATACACTCCTGATGGAAGGCGGCTTCATCATGCTCCTCCACGGACCATTCCTGTTTTTCTTTGAAGCATACAGAGATCATCAGCCAGATATCCTGTTCTTTGGTCCAATTTTCCGCCTCCGCTGGGTCATACAGAACAATGCGTCTGCTTTCCTGGGGGGCAATTCCGTCCACGTCCGCCTTACCTTCCAGCAAAACGCCCTGCAGTGTATAGACTTTGAATGTGCATTCCAGATGGGATAAGTCTGTAAAATCATATTTATTGTGAACTGTGATTTCTCCTGCAGTCCTATCAAACCCGGTGAATTTTACAGGCTCCATCACTTTTTTCACCTGTAAAATACTGGGGGTGGGCCTTCTGTCAGCCTGGATCAGGCCGTCACAGCAAAATGCACCGCTGTTTGGATGATCCCCGTAGTCTCCGCCGTATGTATAATAGCCTCTGCCGTCCCTGTCATATTTTTTGATCCCATGGTCGATCCATTCCCAGATAAAACCGCCCTGCAGTCTGGGATACCGCTCAAAAATTTCCCAGTATTCCTTTAATCCTCCCGGACCGTTTCCCATGGCGTGGGCATATTCGCATACCACGTGGGGTTTCTTTTTTGTGGTGTCTCTTCCCAGGTCCTCCAGGGCCTTATGCCTGGTATACATAGTGCTGTACACATCCGCTATGGAAGCGTCCCTGTCTTCCTCATAATGGACCAGCCTGGTGGGGTCATACTCTTTTATAAACCTTCCGCTGGCTACAAAGCTGCTTCCGAATCCCGACTCATTTCCCAGTGACCAGAACAGGATACTGGGATGGTTTTTATCTCTTCTCACCATGCGTTCCGCCCGGTCGACATAACTTTTTTCCCAGAGCGTATCATCACTGATCCGGTTCATGTTTTTGGTATATGCCATCTGGTTGCATTCCAGGTCAGCTTCCTCCATCACATAAAACCCAAGACGGTCGCACAGGTCCAGAAAGTCCGGGTGGGCCGGATAATGGGAGGTGCGCACTGCATTGATGTTGTTCTGCTTCATTAAATATAGGTCAGCCAGCATGTCCTCTTTTGTAATACACCTTCCTGTATTTTCATTCCAGTCGTGCCTGTTTACGCCTTTTAATTTTATGGCCTTTCCATTTACCAGGAACAGTCCGTCTCTCAGACAAATGTTTCTGAAACCGGTCCACTCGCCGTAGGATTCCAGGACTTTGCCCTCTCTTTTTAATGTGATGACCAGCCGGTACAGGTTGGGCTGCTCTGCCGACCAGGGGCGTATGCCGTCCAGTACCGCCTCTGTGAAATACTCTGTTTCACCCTTTTTACCGCATATCTCCCGGGTGTCTTTAAAAATAACCTGCCCCCCGTCAAACAATTCTGTCTCTATGGTGAGCGCTGTCTCCTCCTCCGTATGGTTTTCCAATACAGCCTCCAGACGGAAATTTCCTTTTTTCTCTCCCGCCCGGACAGTACATGGTCCCTCCTGTTCCAAAACCAGCCCGGATGTGATCCGGCAGTCCAGCATATGCTGCTTCGGTCTCTGTATCAGGGACACATCCCTGATGATTCCGGCAAACCACCACATATCCTGGTTTTCCAGATAACTGCCGTCACAGAATTTATAGACGGTCACTGCCAGCATATTGTCCCCATCCTTCAAAGCCTCTGTCACATCAAACTCAGCCGTGTTGCGGGAACCCTGGCTGTATCCTATGAAGATGCCGTTAAGCCATACATGGTAAGCACTCTCCACGCCGTCAAACCGCAGGATGTATTCCCTGTCTTCCTGCTTCTCCTCCCGAAACGCATGGCGGTAAACTCCGGTGGGGTTATCCGCCTGTATGCCAGGATCATCCAGGATGGGGAAAAGCGCCACTGCATCATTATAATGGGGCGAATCATAACCACTTAGCTGCCAGTGCCCCGGAACCGGCATGGTGCCAAACGCCCGGTCATCATAGCTTTCCTGCACGCACCCGTCAGGTACATAAAACGGCGATCCATAATAGGCAAATTTCCACTGTCCGTTCAGCAGACGGAAATTCGGGCTTTCCTCCCTGATCCCTCTTTTGGCTGATTCCCGGTCCGGATAGCCGCAATAAAACGGTCTGACCGGGAGGCGGTTCCTGCCAAGGACTTCTATATTGCTCCAATCCATGTGTCTGTATAAGTATTCCATATTTTCCCCCTTTTTTTATTCAGGGCAGCTTTCCCTGAGAATCAATTGATTTGGTACGATTATCTTCAATCCCTGTTCCCTGTCGGTCCAGAGACATTCCATCAGTGTCTTGGCGGCCATCATTCCAATCAGGTCGTTATGCAGCTTCACGGTGGAAAGCGCCGGTGTCACAAAAGACGCTGCCTGGTCATCGTTGCAGCCGATGATAGCCACATCACCCGGAACAGATATTTTTTCCTCCACAAGAGCTTTCAAAAATCCGATCGCCATGGTATCGTTCTCTACAAATACGGCTCTGGGAAGCCTTCCCCGCCGGATGATCTCTTTTCCCAGCCTGTACCCAAACTGGGTGTGGTTGGACTGGGCAAGGTAAATGTATTTTTCGTCATATTTTTCCAGGCTTTTCATGATCTGGCGGAAATATAGAAACCGTTCATCCCTGTGAAGCTTTCCGTTGACTTCCAGCCCGTAGGTCCCCATATACCCAATGGTGTCAAACCCTTTTTTCAGGAACAGATCTATAGCTTTTTTTACAGCCTGCTTAAAATCATTTACTACACAGTCGGCTGTAAGTTTCTCATCTCTTAGCTGAAAATCCGCACATACCACCGGCAGCCCGGAGTCCAGAACAGCCCGCCTGAATGCCTTCTTCTGATACCAAAGTGTGGAGTACCCCACAAAAACAAGCCCCTGGTAACCGGAAATTCTGGGTGCGCCCACATCCAGCATGGGCTCAAACACCTCTTTTACTTTGAACCCGTTTTTCTCCAGTTCCATTTTTATGTTCATGCGGATGACCTGATAAAATCTGTCTTCCACTTCCTCTGCCTCGCCGTACAGGAGCATAATACCTATGGTCCCTCTTGTACCCTGTATAGCTGAATATTCAAAACATTTGTTGTATCCCAGTTCACCTGCTGCCTCCAGGATTCTTTCCCTTGTCTTCTGAGAGACGGAAAATGTAGAGTCATTTTTCAGAACCCTGGATACGGATGCAGCAGATACCCCGGCTCTCTGGGCGACATCCCGTATTGTAGCCATATCCCCACCTCTTAATTAACTTCACGCGTACGATCCGGTACTCACATTTACAGACAGCCGTCCATGCAGAACCACTTTCCGCGTCCTCCGAAAGGAACGTTCCTGCAATAAATGCAGTAAACATGCCGGCCTGCTGGATGGTCATCGCAACGGTCATATTGTTTAGTTAATATATTTATTATTTAGTAAATTTATTTGCATTCCTTACATCCTCACAATACTTGAAATAATAGAATTTGTCAACAATACATTTAGGGTTTTTCTGCTATAATTGTACATATCGGATATTTTTATAAGTTTTATATAAATTTATACCCCTTATATTTAGTAAATCCACACAAAAGAATAGGGCTGTTTTCGTCTAAAAACAGCCCTTTTCCTCTATAACTAGTAAATTTATTTACTATATTAATACTCCACAACACCGTAATATCTGCGTTCATCCGGATTGTGGTCCCTCACCACAGAAAAATAGTAACAGAACCATTCCAGAGGTACAAACATTACAAAAGGTGCCAAATCTGCATGGAGTCCCATGGCAAAATCCGCATAGTCCAGTACGATTGCCGTTCCCTTCCATCGCTCCACAAACTGAAGCGCCCTCTGTGTGATTGCCCTGGATGAATCTGTGGGCAGTAAAAATAAAAACGGAACACCGGATTCCACGATTTCCAGAGGGCCGTGACGGAATTCACCGGCCTGTATCACGGCGCCGTGGGACCAGAGGAATTCCATGCCGGTAATGACGCCTTCCTTATAGGCAAGAGGTACCATAGAGCTGGCGGATACGGTGTAGAACCCTTTCAGGTTCCGAAGTGGTTTTGTCATTTCCAAAGCCTTCTCCTCAAAATGCTCAATATGATACCCAAGCACCTCCGGCAGAAGTTTCATATCCGACAGTATCTTTTCCATGACTTCTGTGCTCTCCCCCCGTTCTAGGGCTATGCAGGCGATCAGGGTATAAAGTGCGGCAAGCTGGCACTCCCACATAGCCTCCGCATGGTAATCCACCACATAGTCCGCCTCCATTCCCAGGGGATTGTCTTCCCTCTGATTGCACACTCCAACTGTCATGATCCCCTGTTTCCTGGCTTTTCTGAGCCCTTCTACAATCTCCTCTGTTGTTCCTGACTGGGAAATAAAGACTGCCAGCATATTTTTATTCCCATAGACAGGCATGGAGTCTATAAACTCCCATCCTGTGTATGCATTTACTGCCAGGGTTGTATATTTATCCGCCAGGTATTTTGCCGTACTTCCGGCAGCGCTGGAGCTGCCGCAGCCGATAAAGCAGATGCGCTCAACCCGTTTTTCTTTTATGTATGCCAGTATAGGCGCTGTCTTGGCATCCACTATTTCCAAAAAATCTGCCACTTCATTTTTCATATCTGCTGTCACTAAAAAATGAACCTCTTCTTTGTTTAATCTTAACATACGCTTTCTTCCTTTCTCTTTTTTCTATCATGCCCGGAGTAAGCCGGATATCTCCCCGCTGTTCCTACGGCTGCTTCAGTTCTATTTCCAGTTTCACTTTATCTGTCCTCATATAGGCCCTGCAGTATTCCACCACCCTTCCCTGCCTGTCATATGTCTGGAACGTAAAGAGAAAAACACTGCTTCCCTCCGGTATTTCAAGCCATTTTGCCTCTTTTTTCCCCGCTTTTATGATGGTCACTTCCTGTCTGGACTCATGAAGCTCCACGCCCCTCTGTTCCATGATCTCATAGAGGGAAGAAGCTTCCGGATTGCAGGAGTGTACCTCTCCCAGAATATCTGCGGGGATATAAGTATATTCCACGGACACGGGAAGGTTATCGCCCAGGCGGAGACGCACGATCTCATGCACGCCCCGGCCCACTGCCTGTTCCTCCATATCTGAATACAGAGGCGCACAGGACAGCATTCTCCATGCCAGGATCCTGCTGCCCGCCTTTCTTCCCTGTTCCTTCATGGTCTGGGTAAATCCGCAGAGGCGGCACACATCTCCTTTTCTTGGCACAGAGGACGCAAAGGTGCCGGCCCCCTGTTTTCTCTGTATAAGGCCTTCACTCTCCAGTATGGCAAGCGCCCGCCGCACAGTCAGACGGTTTACATAAAATTCTTTCGCCAATTCCCGCTCTGAAGGCATTTTGCTGCCCAGCGGATATTCCCTGTTTTCTATTTTCTTTCGTATGGCCCCTGCTATGCGGGGGTACACAAATCGCTCGCCGCCCCCCATATTACCAGGCCCCGAAATGGCCGATCGTAAGAGCTGCTTTTTCCGCCCCGGCCTCCATACAGGTTTTCAGCGGTTCCCCCTCCAGGGCTTTGCTTAAAAATCCGGCAATATAGGAGTCTCCCGCTCCAAGCGTGTCCACCACATTTGTGCCTGTAATACCACAGGTGACAAACTCTTTTCCGTCATAGGCCACACTGCCGTTTTCCCCCAATGTGGCAGTGACTAAGCCTGCCCCTTGTTCCTTCACACGTTTCAGAAGATCTCTGGTAAAGGCATTGTCCTTCTCACAGGAAAAAAAGGCATAGTCAAGATAGGGGGCTAATTTTTCTATCTTTTCCTCCCAGTACTTATTTGAAAAATCATAGGAAACTTTTACTTCAGGCGGCAGTTTGCCAAGACAGGCATCGCATTGTCCCCAGACCGCCATGTGTACGCAGTCAAAGCCTGCCAGATACTGCAGATCCTCACCGGACAGTTGAAACCCTTCCAAAACATTCAGGAAATCCTCCCCGAATTTTCTGTCACCGTCCAGAAGTTCTATGTAAGTAACTGCGGTTTTTCCCTCTTTTCTCTGCATACGGATAGTTTCCACCCCCTGCTCTCTCAGCTTTTCCTGCATCATGTCCCCAAAAGTATCTGTCCCGATCCATCCCAGATATGCGGTATCCATATCCAGCTGCCGCCCGTAGACAGCCACATTTACTGCGTTTCCGCCGGGATAGGCCCATCCCTGCCTCTCATAAAAATCCACGCAGTTATCACCGATCGCTGCCAGTCTCATATTCTTCCTCCTAACTGTTCTGCACCCTCACAGCCACCAGCAAAGATCCATGCACAATCGCCTTGGGCGATGGGATTTTTGCCTGGCTGCCGAACGGTCAGCGCAGTACATGCGCAGACCTGCTGCATCGTTCATGCCTCCATCCTTAAAATACTGGTGAACCTGCATCTGTCACCTCTTGTAAGGGAGCAGGCATACTCCACCTTATGTCCATCCTGATCAAATGCCCGCATTTCCATCACTGCCAGCGCATCCCCCTGGCTGCATTTCAGAAGCTTTGCCTCCTCCTCCTCGGCCGCCCTCACAGTCATGGTCTGTTTTCCCTGTATCAGGTGAATCCTGTATTCTTCTTCCAAAAGACAGTACAGAGAGCCGCCCAGCGGCTTACTTTCCAGTTCCGGAACAAGATAAGCGGGAATGTGGGAGATTTCCAGGGCTGCTGTCTCCCGGTCCGCCTTGCGGAGACGGACAATCTCTGTGATATCCGCCCAAGAGGGCAGACCGAATTCCTCTGCCAGTGTATATCCCGCCGGAATCACACGGCAGGACAGCACTTTCGTGGTTACTGTACTTCCATTTTGCTGTGCCATCTGGGAAAAAGACTCAAAACGTTCCATATTTCTGAGTATCTTCCTCTTTGCCGCAAATGTACCGACGCCTTTTACACTGTACACAATCCCTTCCTCCTTCAGACGTTCCAGCGCAGCCCGCACAGTTCCTTTCTGCACACCGAACTGTCCTGCCAGTTCCTCATTAGAGGGAAGCCGTTCTCCTTCTTTTATATGGGCGCTCTCTATGTACGCCCTGATCTTGTCCGACAGATAAAACCTGTCCCGGTGCATGAAATCCCTCCTTCACTATGTATACCAATCATATATTTCTCTATACCGCAGACTATACACAAAAAAAAGGAAAACAGCAAGAGCAGACGAAAAATATAGTGAATCTGCATAGTAAATGGGTTTTTACTTACCTATATAAATGGGTGTTGGGAAATTTAGATAATATTTTTTGAGGCGGTAAAAGAATTTACTTTACAGTTGAATGGGGGCCGCTGTGTAGTGTACCAGCGTCCCCCTGCATGACCTTTTAGATAATGATCACTCTTACTTCACATCCTTATTTTTAAATGCTTTATCCTTAAGATCAGTATTCCTATGGGCTTAGGTATATATGGTGCTCTGACTAAACCATATATGGTATCTGAAGCCCATCCTCTGTCAGGCCGCTCTCTTAGTAGGCATCTCCGACTTTGGCAGGACTTTATCGTGTCTATGCATATGAAGAAACGTCCCCACAAGAACATAATAGATGTAGACCGCACACCCGTTACTGTATCCGTTAACAGAGAAAAACGGAAAATACACCTGGTTTATATCGCCAAATCCCATCATAGCCAGCACAGAATTCAAAACCATCATAACAAACGCGGCCAGTACACCAGTACATATAATATTGCAGTATTGGTTGGTCAGTTTTCTGATATCATGCAGCATCCACAGAAATACACCCACTATAAGCAATATCATTAAAAAGATTCCCCAAATACCTGCACTGCCCAACATCCGCATCAGGATTCCCGGCGTATCATCCAGCTCCATGTATGCCCGGACGCTGCGCATAACCAAATGGTCTTTGCATCCTTTATATATGATTCCGGCTCCAATGAGAGACAGCACTACAGGAACACTCCAGATTTTTATGAGAAACTCCCGTCTCTTGATGTGAAACCAGCCTCTTCGCACTGCTATTGTGAGAATCAGTACATGGGTCAATATGATCGAAAATGTATAAAAGAATTCCCCCGGAATCACGCTGAGGAGACACACAATCCCGGCAATACCTAAAAGCCGGTGTACTTCACCATATCCCCCTTTTCGATAATAGAAGGTCAGCAGGCCAAAACCTGGGGCTGTGCCAAACAGCATACTCTGATAGGCTGTGTCTGTGATATAAAACCCGGTGCCCTTGAAGGGGCCGCTGAAAATGCTCAGCACTAAAAACACACCGCTAAATATAAAAAAAAGCAGCCAAAGCTGATATGGCCTGGAGAAATATTCTTCCATGTACTTTCCAAAAGAAAACAACAGCAGAAAGAAAATCCCCATTCCCCGCCACATGATCAGATTTCTCCCCAGCACATCACCTAAACTGCTGCCAAAATACGCCAACACCAGAACCATCATCAGCAGATCTATCCCTATAAAAAACAGCAAAAGCTTTACATCCAGCCGGGTCCTGTGCACCTTGTCAAGCTCTATGCCTGTCTCCACCGGGTCGCCCATCTCTTTTACTGCTCTTTCCACTGCCTCTTCCCGGCTCATCCCCTTTTTCCGGAAATATTCTGTATCCTCCTCCATATGCCCCAGCAGTTCCAGTCTGATATCTTCCCAGATACTTTTACAGTGGATCTGCTCTTCCACAAGTTTCAGATATTCATGAACCTTCATAGGCCGGCCCTCCCAGTACGCGTCTGACTGCCGTCTCGTACGTCTCCCACTCTTCCTTTTTCCCGTCCAGATGTTTGCGGCCTTTTTTTGTGATCCTGTAGTATTTTCTTGTCTTTTTGCCCGCTTCCTTCTCATAGGACTCCAGAAATCCCTTTTCCTCCAGCCCATGGAGAAGGGGATAAAGTGTCCCTGCCCTCAGTTCAAATACATTCTGTGACCTGTCTCTCAGTGTCTCTATCATTTCATATCCATACATTTCACGCTCTGAGAGAAGCTGAAGAAGCAGAAGCGTTGTGCTGCCTGACAGCAGACTTTTATCCGGTTTGTTTGATCCCATCACGGTTCCTCCTTTCTGACAGCACTGCTCTTCCCGTATAATACCCGCATTCCGAAAGTCAAACCGGTATCTGCCAATAGCCCCATTCCTATGCATAAGGCTGCAATACTCAGTATGATCTCTCCTCCCCTGGTTTTCATAAACATCAACCCCCCTTCTAAAAAACCCCGGACTAAAACAAAGTCCTGATCATGCCTCCAACATCTACTATATAGATTATCTATATATCGTTCATCTATATAATACTACCCTTCCCTTCCTCTGTAAAGACTTTCTGTCAGCTTTTTCAAAATATATAACTTTTATGCTGCGGTTCACAGACTCATGCTTTGCCAGGCCTTTTTTATTTCAGTCTGTTTTTCCTGTATCCCAGTGGTGTATCCCCCATTTTCTTTTTAAATTCCGTAATATAATAGCTTACCGTACTGAAACCCGTCATCTCCGCCACCTCTGAAATGTTTAAATCTTTCTTGTCCAAGAGCTCCATGCTCCGTGACAGCCGGTATTCCAGCAGATACTCCCATGGCGTCATATGTACCATCTTTTTAAAAAACCGGCAGCACTCTCCTTTGCTGATATGCGCAGAAGCCGCAAGCTGGTCCAGTGTGAATTTCTCCCTGTAATGTTCATGCAGAAAATTAAGGAGCACTGCTGTTCGCTGCTGCTCCTGTTCGCTGCAGTCAACTTTCCCGCTGCTGTCAGACAAGTTCTCACATAAAGACAGCCATAATTGTTGCAAATGCCTGCATATACACAGCTCCCTATGTTCCGTAACCTCCCTGAACCCGGCAAACAGGCCTTCCAAATGCGCCGCTGCCTCCCGCTCCCAGGATTTCCCCGTATCCGCAAAATGATAAAAGGGCTGCGCTGCAAATGTCCTGTAATATTCCTCATAAAAATAACTGCCTTTATACCCATACAGCAGAACCGGGTCAAAAATAATGGTACGGTATCTGGCTATCTTCCCCGCCCCTTTTTTAACCATGTGAAGTGCATGAGGCAGGATCAAAAAAACGTCACCTGCCCTCAAACTGATCTTCTTCTCCAAAACCTGCACTTCAGCCTCCCCCTCCAGAATCTGAGAAATTTCCACTTCCCTCTGCTTGTGCCAGTTCACAAAATTGTTGGCATACTCATCCAAATCATCGTAGAAGATCTCCGCGGGAAAAGAATAGGTGCCAAATGAAAGCGTAGAACAAAGCTCTTTGTCGACCGGAATACATTTCTCTGCCATACATTTCCTCTTTTCATCAATATTTTGCAATTTTTAACAGATATTTTTAAAGCTTTTTGCAATAAAAGTTAATATAATTATATCTATAAATGTATATTTGCACAAGGAGACAACATTGAAAATAAAAGATGATTTTCTCAAAGCCCTGATTTTTATTACCTTTCCAATTGTATTGCAGAGCCTGCTTACCACGGCTGTGGGTTCGGCTGATGTTTTAATGCTTAGTTATGTCAACCAGACATCCCTCTCTGCCGTTTCCCTTGCCAATCAGGTCCAATTTGTCCTGAATCTGGTGTATGTGGGGCTGCGGACAGGAACCACTGCCATGACTGCCCAGTATTGGGGAAAACATGACACTGCCTCCATCCGCCGGCTCACCCTGGTTGTGCTCCGTTTTTCCATGGGTGTTTCCCTGCTCTTTTTCATCCTGGCCTTTTTTATGCCCACACAGCTTATGCATATCTTTACCTCAGACCCGGATTTGATTCAAACAGGGGCGGAATATCTGCGGATCATAGCTTTCGCCTACCTCTTTATGGGCGTGTCTCAGATTTACCTGTGTATACTGAAATCCATCCAGCAGGTGGGAAGGAGCGCTGCCATCGGTTCTGTCACACTGGCAGCCAATGTATTCTTAAATGCAGTATTTATCTTCGGTTTATTTGGATTTCCAAAACTTGGCGTAACCGGAGTTGCCATTTCTACCGTCATATCCAGGGCGGCGGAGCTGGGTCTGTGCGCGCTGGACGCAGGCCTGATCAAAAAAATACATCTTTCACGGGATGATTTTCACGATGCGGGCAGTGTTCTCACAAAGAACTTTCTCCGGTATTCCCTTCCGGTCACTGCGGAAGGCTTTGTATGGGGAGGCGCCACTGCTGTCCTCTCTGCTATCATGGGACATCTTGGCTCTGACATTGTGGCTGCCAACTCTGTGGCTTCTGTGGTACAGGGACTTGCTACTGTGGTATGTTTTGGTTTTGCGGAGGGCGGCGCTGTGCTGCTTGGCAAGGAACTGGGACAAAGTAATTATAGAAAGGCTGAGAGAGATGCCTCAAAGCTTATAAAGGCTGCGCTCATAAGCGGCCTGGCCGGTGCTGTACTCATGCTCCTTTTAAAACCCCTGGTGACAGGGATCGTCCGCCTCTCCCCCCAGGCCCTGACGGACCTGAACAACATGTATCTGCTGCTGGCCTTAAACGCTGTACTTTCCTCTTTTACCAACACTGCCATCTGCGGCATTTTCTGTGCCGGAGGGGATACGAAATTTGGTCTGTACTGTGATTTCTTTGTAATGTGGTGTTATTCCGTACTGATAGGTTTGTTCCTGGGCTTTGTCTGGAAGCTTCCTCCGGTAACGGTTTACATAATTATGAATCTGCATGAACTGGTCAAGACGCCGTTCGTCCTGAAACATTATAAGGGCAAAAAATGGCTGAAAAATATAACTATTTAATATCAAGGAGGAAATATCCCATGACAATGGAAGAACGAAAAGCAAAAGGACTGCTGTGGACAGACACCCCCGAGGCCATGGCCGCCCAGGTAAGAGCACGGGGGCTGACCTATGATTTTAACCACACAAGACCGGAAGAGAAAGAGAAGAGAATGGCTTTACTTTCTGAGATCTTCGGCTCCTTAGGGAAAGATGTATGGATCGAACCGCCCCTTACCCTGGCATTCGGCAAAACCGTTACGATCGGAGACAATACATACATCAACTCCAATCTGACTTTAGTGGATGACTATAAGATAACAATAGGCAGGGGCGTACTCTTTGCCCCAAATGTCACCATAAGCACAACAGGACATCCTGTGCATTATAAACTCCGCCCCCACGGGGAAATGTATTCCTTCCCTGTCACCATTGGTGACGACGTATGGATTGGAAGCGGTGTGATCATCATGCCCGGAGTTACCATTGGCGACCACTCTGTCATTGGTGCCGGAAGCATTGTGACAAAAGATATTCCCGCAGACTGCATTGCTGTGGGAAACCCATGCAAAGTGCTGCGGGAGATCACGGATGATGATTTGATTTATTATTATAAAAACCGAAGGGTGGACGAAGAAACTTCAGAATGATCACAGAAGATACACTGCCTGCCAGCATACAGCCTGCTGTCCCAAGCAGCATATCTCTGTCACGGTAGTCAAGAGCCTGGGTTATGAGCCCTTTCATATCCCCGGCCTTTTCTGCTGCCAGTTTGGAAAAGAAAGAAAAATCCGACCAGGCTCCAGGTATATAGTCATCAGAAAAATGAAAACTCAGCAGCACTAAAAGTCCAATCCCTCCAATCACCAGCACAGGAAAGCAAATACTGCAAAGTTCCTTTATCCAGTTCTTCCATTTTGCATTACGGTAAACACGTCGAAGCCCGGCAGCGGACCTGGCAAATAAAACCCACAGGGGGGCCATGAGGAATAATCCCCCCAGCCCGCGGAATAAATCCCCTTCTGCTCTCACATCCGCAGTTCCGGGAAGCAGTCCCGAGAGCATCTGCTCCGCGCTGGATGCCGGCATATTTCTATACTGCACCTGTACCCTGCTGTATAAAGTACCGCTCTCTCCCTGTATGATGCAGACAGCCTCGCTGCTGTCCAAAATCCCTCTGACCTGATATTGTTTTCCTGATACTTGTATACTTCCCCCCGTTTCATCCACATTAAGCTTCTGGGCAAGTGTTTTACTGACCACACATCCCGTGTTGTCACCATCACTCACCAGGCTTCCCCCGCACAGTTTTCCGGGCATGATCAAATTCATATTCCCCGCTGCCTTGATAAGCTGTACCTTTGCACTCTGTCCCAGAGACGTATTGACTGCGTTTACCTCCTCCGGCGCTTTCCACAGTGTCATATCCTTTATATATTTTCTTTCATCTTCTCCGGCATTCTGCCACCAGGTTTCCATCTGTTCCCTGGTCACAAATGTACTGCGGTACACAAGGCCCAGCTCCCCGGCAGCGTGTTTCCTTAAACTACTATAGCAGAAGGTTCCGATTCCCGCAAAAATTATCAAAAGAAAAACTGCCAGAAGAAAACTCATCTCTTTTTTTCTCACTCTAACCGTACCTGATTTCCCTCCTCTACATATTTACTGGATTCTGTTATGATAAGGCTCTTTTGGTTTATAGCTGACTTCACAGCAGCGTATTTCTCATCCTTATCCAAAACGGTTACCGGAACAGACACGGCAGTATAAACCTGCCCCAAAATACCATCCCTTACCTCTGCAGTCAGCACACATGTCTGTCCCTGCACCTGATGCAGGGCACTCAAAGGTATCACCTGTTCATAAGAACCCGATTCTTTACTTACCTCATAAGTAAAGGGTGTACCGGTTTTCAGCTGTTTTTCGCCGACCTGTCCATACCAGACCATTCCACCCGATTCTGCCTGGCCTGCCCCTTCCTGGGATGGTGTCTCCTGAGCGGAGGCCTGTTCAAATCTCTCTGCCTTAACTTCCAAAGTCTCTGTATTTCCTGAAAACTTTATATTTATTTTATCACCTTCCTGTATTTTACCTACATCCGCCTGGTCAATAATTCCTTTTACCTCTGCGGCCTGTGATGCAATGATGATCTGTTCTGTCCCAGCAGTCACAGTGCCTTCTGTCACACCTGCAGATTGGAAAATGCCCGAGGATGCGGCGCTTACAATCCCCTCCACATTCTGAATATCTGTCAGTTTTTTAAGCGCTGCTTCCGCGCCTTCAATATCTACCTGAACCCCCTCCACAGTAAGAGAATTGGATCTTTGCTTTTTTTCTTCGTTCTGCTGCGCGTTTGCCTCATTTTGGCTGGCTAAATTATACTGCTCCACCGCCTGATTATAAGAAATGGCCTGGCTGTTTAAAGTATCTGCAGCACTCTGCATTTTATCTTTTGCCGCCTGTACCTCCTGCTCCCACTGTTCATATTCCCCGGCCCCGGAAGAATTGCCACTCTGGGATGTTTCCCCCGCTGTATCAGAACCTTCTCCCTGGTCACCAGACAGGCCGCTGTCCTGTGCCTGACCGCTGTCCGCAGCCGGAGGATTATTCGCCAAACTCTCATACTCCGCTGCCGCCTGGTCATAATCGGCCTGGGCCTGGTCCAGCAGTATTTCCGCGTTGTTCAAGGCAATCTGTGCCAGAGCCGTCTCGGGCGTGCGGGCATCCTCCTGGCCTGCCAGCTTCTGCTGTTCAAGCTGCAGTTTCAGCTTTTCTATCTCCCTGTTCTTTTCCTCTATCTTCTCTGCCAGGTAATCCATATCCAACTGTACCAGCGCCTGTCCTGCCTCCACTGCGGTCTGGGGTTTCACAAGAACTTTCTTCACCTTCTGTCCCTCCGGCAGAGACTGGCTGTACTGCTCTTTTGCCGTTACCGTTCCGCTGCCTGTCACAAGCTGGGTCAGCACCCCTTTCCCCACCTTGGTAGTCTTTACCTTGGCAACCGTTATGGAGGAGGCTGCCCTTGCAGCCACAGTACAGCACAGCATCAGCACTAAAAAATATATCACTGCTTTTCCTGCTTTTTTTTTCATAACTACTCCTTTAATCCCGATGCCACGATCCCCTGCTCCAAATACTCCTGTCCCCATAAAAATATAAGCACTGCCGGCAGCATCATCACGATTGACGCCGCAAAGGAACTCCCCACCTGGTCCGTAGTGATCTGCGGAAGGTAGAGGGAAAGAGGCAGCTTTGATTTTGTCTTCAGAAATGTCATGGGTGCCTCGATGGCATTCCAGTATTCCAGAAAATTAAGCAGCACTGACGCCATAATGCCGGGCCGTCCCAGCGGCACTCCCACATGCAGAAAAATTTTAAACTGTCCGGCCCCGTCCACCATGGCTGCCTCCACAAGGGCATCCGGGATGGAGCGGAAGAACTTCTGCATGATAAATACGGGAAATGCCGAGAAAATCCCAGGCAGGATAATTGCCAGATGGGTATCCATAAGAGACAGTCCCGAAAGTACCAGATAACTGGATACCATGGTAACCTGAAAAGGCATGATCATCAAAATCATATATAATAAAAATAATATCCGGCGTCCCCGGAAGCGGTACCTCCCAAACGCCCACGCTGCCGGCATACCGACCAGCACCTGCCCGATCAGAATAGGCACCACCTGCTTAACGGAATTCCAGAACATAACAAAGAAACCCGGCGAATCCAGCAGCAGTTCCACATATGGCTTCAGGGTTGGATAAACCGGAAGCAGTTCCAAACGGACCGCTTCCGTACCTCCTCCCAATACCCCGCCGTAAGATATTTTCAGCTCCTCAGCCCCCATAAATGAATTGGGGAACATGACAAGCACAGGTACCCAGAACAGAAGGCAGAATATGGTCAGCACTGCTGTTCGCACTGTCTTTTTCTTATTCACGGTTCTCCTGCCTTTCATTCCACCATTCCACCAATACCAGGATCACACTCACTGCAATTGCCATGAAAACTGCTGCTGCACTCATTTTTTGTATATCCAGCTTTGTAAACCAATTGTTGAACAAATGCTGCAGCATATAAATACTCTCATGGGGATAATCCCCTGCGATCAGATACGCCTCCCGGAACACCCGGAACGCATTCACAAAGGACAGGACCCCGATGAGAAAAACACTGCTTTTCATCTGCGGCAGCGTAATATACCGAAAGCACTGAAATGCACCTGCGCCGCTGACTCTGGCTGCCTCATACTGCTCCTCCCCAATAGCGGACAGAGCTGCGATCCACAGCACAATATCATACCCCATATTCTTCCATAAGTAAGAACCCACCAAGATCCAAAAAGCGTACCCCGTATTCATCCAGTCCTGCCCTGTCAGATGCAGTGTTTCCAAAATCTGATTGACCACACCTTTCTGGTCAAATAAAAGTTTCCAGAAGACAACAACGGACGCCACAGGGATTGCCATGGGCAGGAGAAATCCCGCCCGCAGTATCCTGGCAAACCCGGTGATACTGTTCAAGAAAATGGCTGCCAGAAACGACAGGACCAAAAGCAAAGGCAGACACATGCCGAGAAACCGCACTGTATTGCCAAGTGCCTGCCTAAAGGCACTGTTGTCCAGCACCTCCCTGTAATTATCAAGTCCCACAAACAGTCCTCCCACTGCCTGGAAAAAGGAGCGTCGTATCACATCCCCGAAAGGCAGAAGGACAAAGACCAGCAGTCCCAGCAGACTGGGTGCCAGAAATGCGTATGCTGTTTTATTCTGACAGGTAGGTGTCCATTTTCTGGACAATGGCTTTTGCCGCCTCCGCAGATGTCTCTGTACCCTCATAACATTTCTCCATTTCCTCCAAGACAGTGTCATACAGTGTTTGGTTTGGAATAAACGGATCATCCAGTGTGCGGATCAGATCCAGATAGGTCTGCACCGTCTGTCCGTCAGCATTCCCATACTCTTCCATGACTTCCTCCCCTGTTTTTGGGTCTCTGTAGGTGCTGGCCGTCGTATCCTTCTGTGCTATGTCCGTGTCTGCATATGCTATCATATTATTGAACGCACTCTCCGTAACAGGAAAACCGTCCCAGGTCTCGCTGCCCTGCACATCATCAGACATCAGCGCTTTGATAAACAGTTCAGCCGTTTCCTGCTGATTGGTTGACGCATTGATCCCTGCTATTGTATATGGGACATAGTAATTTTTGACTGCCTTTGGTTCGATTCCCGCTTTCTTGATACTATAGACCGGATACATCATGCTGCTGTATCCCTGCAGCTCATATAACGACACGGTCCCGTCTCTATAGCCGGTAAAATAGCCTGATGAGAAATATATGTTCCGATCCTCCGTGTCTTCAGGATCATATCCATAAGCTTCTTCCAGACTCTGTGTATCCATGTTTTTGCAAATCTGCAGATAGTCATCTATAAACTCTGCCATCTTCTCTTCATCAATACTTCCATCCTCTTTTACAAGTTCCTCATACATGACGGCAAGCAAAGTCTTCGCAGCATTGGTGTGTACAGTATCTCCCAGTACCGGCGCCTCCGGATTTTCACCCAGGTAAGAGGTCAACGCCTCAATACTCTCAAGAGCCTTGCTGCTGTCATCCTTGGAAGCCATGAGCGGCAGTCCCATGCGGGCCGGAAGTCCGTAAACCTTTCCATCTCTTTCCATAGCCCCTGCCACATTCTCCAGCATACCGCCGTCTTTTACCAGTTCCTCTCTAAGGCTGCTGATGTCAGCGAGAACTCCTTTTTCTATATAGGAATCCACCGGCAGACTATCTAAAATTAACACATCGGCTCCTTTTCCGCCCAAAAGTTCTGTATTCAGATTGCGGATATCATCGGAGCTTGGTTTTTCGTATTCTCCCACCGCATAGCTGTAATTTACCCTTACATCAGGATTCTGGGTCTGGAACAGACGGATGGCCTGCTGTACGGTCTTATTTTCTTTTAGTCCATAGACCGTAAGCGTGTTATCCGCTGAGACCGGCATATCTTTTTTGTAAGTATAGCGAGCCAAGAACAGGCCGCCTTTGTCATACTCATTGTATAAGGCATAAAGCTCATCATCATCCCCACTAAAGAATGATATAACGCCGGCTCCCGTTGCCCCCATCTTTCCATAGGAACCGTCAAGCAGGGTCTCCATAAGATCCCCTGTTTCCTGGAAACGTACAATCCCGCCTTCTGTCAGACAGTACCATGCTCCGTCAGCACCGGGTGCAAGATTAAAGGATTCTCCTTTTTTTGTAAGCGCTGCACTGCCTGTCTCTGAAAAATCGTCTGTGTTATAAAAAGTAATACTTTTTCCGTCTTTTGCTGTCACAGCCAACCTGTTCTTTGAGGTGCTGATCGTGTTCTGGAAGTTTGACATCATTGGCTCCATATCAGCAGAGAAGACTTTTTCTCCGTCCTTATAGAGTTCGGCTTGTCCTGAGCTTCCGTTTGCCACACACAGACTGCCGTCTGCCAGTGCATCCACATCCGTCACCAAGACAGCAAGCCCATTTTCATCAGCCTTTGTCAGATTCTCAGGAGTAACATCTTCCCATGTATCTCCATCTTGGATATTCTTAAATATATGCCATCCGTAAGGCATCTCATCCGTTGGGTTTGTCGGTGCCCCCATTGCGTACACATTCCCATCCTGCCCATATTCCAGATGATTCAGCAAAAAATCAGATGCCATAGCAGTCAAGCCTGCGTCCTCCTGCGCCTCTGACCATTGTCCATCCTGATATTGATAGGAATAATATTTTGTACCCGAATCCTGGCTGCCGCCTGAAGTATACAAATGGATGATCCCATCCTTTTTATATGCGCCCAGAGGGGTTTCCCCGTCCTGTACAGGCGGCTTTAAGTCCTCCTCCACATAGCGCCCCATGGCTTTTTCCTGGTCATCTTTCTTTCCGTTACCTGTTTCTTTTTTTTGGTCTCCGCATCCGGACATCAGTCCTGCAGCCAGTACAAGGCCCATCCCTGCGGCCAGTATTTTTCTCCATTTCATTTATGATAACTCCTCTCTGCCGGAGCTTCCGGCCCCTACATCTACCAGAATATCAGGAAAATCTCAAAAAGACTTTTAAGAACTGCAGAAATTTTTAAAGATTTTTTTGAGAAATGAATGGTATAATAATGATATTGTTGGCAGAACTGCGCTTTTTGCGGATCTGTGAATAGTAACATACTAATTGCAGTAAGATAAAAATGTCTGTGATAATGGAAAATGATTGCTGCAATATAGAAAGGAATTATATTTAATGCGGATTTTATTGATAGAGGATGACCAGGAACTTTGCCATGTGCTGAAAATTTCTTTAGAAAAAGCGGGATACCAGACAGATATCTGCCTGACCGGAACAGACGCGCTCTATTATGCCCTGCAGCCTGTCTATAACTTGATCATTTTAGACCGTATGCTGCCGGGAATGGATGGGCTGTCTCTTTTAAAACTCATAAGGAGCAATGAGATCACAACCCCTGTCATCCTGGCAACAGCCATAGATGCGGTGCCGGAGAGGATTGCAGGGCTGGACTGCGGAGCCGATGATTATATTGTAAAGCCATATGATATTGAAGAACTGATGGCCCGTATCCGTGCACTGGTCAGACGCCCCCAGCCGATTGAAGACCACCGGAATATGGAATACGGGGATTTGGTATTCAATACCACAACATTGAAACTGACCTGCGGGCCCCATACCCAGCAGCTCTCCCGCAGGGAATCCATGCTGATGGAATATTTTATGCAGAACCCGGAGCAGACCATTTCCAGGCAAATGCTGTATTCCAGGGTATGGGGACCTGACGGGGAAGTGGAGGACGGCAATCTGGATACTTATATTTATTATCTCCGCAAAATACTGAAAAAACTGAAAAGCCGTGTCCAGGTCGCAACCGCACACGGCATCGGCTACCGATTGGAGTGTCCGCCATGCTGACTACCTTCCGCAGACGTCTGACCCTGCTCTTTGCAGGAACCACCAGCCTGATCCTGACTGTCATTTTCCTGATCGTCTGGGTATACCAGAACCATCTGTACCAGGCACAGCAGGAAAACCTGTTTCAGAACTATCTGCTGGAACTCTCCAATAAACTGGAGGCAGATATCAATTTCTCTGACAACTGGCTCGCTGTGATGGAAGCAGACAATAAGCTGATCATTCATATAGAAGAAAATAAGATCCCCCTGTTTTTTCCCGGTTCCTGGGAACCGGCCACCAGCCGCCATACACTGATCGAAAAGGCGAGGAAACAGGCACTGGACGAAAACGTGGATATCAGCCGTCCTCCGCTCTCCAACTCCATGCAGAAGACTTCCGTAATGCATATCCAGGGGGAAGAGGGGGACACCTACCAGGCAGTTGTCATACAGATGCCCAGCGGCAGCGTTTACAAATCCCTGGTGCTGCTGCAGGATATCACGGAACTGGGGAAAAAGAGTCTTTCCCTTGGAGTCTTCTTTTTACTGCTGGATCTGGCTGGATTCGCGGCCCTTTATCTGACTGCCCGGCTGATTCTCGGACGTGCTATGAAGCCTATTGCAGAATACCAGCAGAGACAGACTGATTTTATATCCGCCGCCTCCCATGAACTCCGTTCTCCCCTGTCTGTCATCCAGACCAGCGCCTCTGTCATAGAGGAGAATCCGGAGCAGGCAGCCTCCATGTCAGGCATTATACGTTGGGAATGCAGCCGGGCGGGAAAACTCATCCGTGACCTGCTGCTTCTGGCCTCCTCAGAATCGGGAACCCTCACTAAAAAACTGGAGGAAGTGGAGGCGGATGCCCTGCTGCTCAGGCTCTTTGAATCCTTCGAGACTGTATGCCGGCAAAAGGGCATTTCCCTGCAGCTTCATATGCCGGATGACATTCTGCCCCCTGTTCTCTCTGATTCGGCATATTTATACCAGTTATTAGCCATCCTGCTGGAAAATGCCATGGCTTACGGAAAGCCCCTGTCAGGGGAGAAACCTGTGATCGAGCTTGCAGCCTGCCAGTCAGGACACCATATCACCTTATCCGTCACAGATCATGGACCAGGCATCCCGGATGACCAAAAAGAGGCTGTATTCCGCCGTTTTTACAAAACAGACCCCTCCCGCAGCAAGAAAGAACACTTCGGACTGGGGCTGTCCATTGCCAGTGAACTGGCCCATCAGTTAAAATGCCGTCTAATACTGCTGGATACTCCCGGCGGCGGCGCATGTTTTCAGATAAAACTCACAAAAACGGGAACCGGCAATTCCTAAAGGGTGCGTCACACACCGAAATGCTGGTTCCCGTTTTACCGCGGCCCGTTTGGCTGCTTCTAAAGAACCCCCTCATGCAGGCCATGTTGTTCTGTTCAGGGCAGCCTCCTGTCTTCCGGTAAACAAGGTCCCGTATTTAAATCCCCTTTTCTTTAAGTCCGCACTCACCGCATCGGACAATTCATTTTTAGCCGCCTATTCCAACCGCGTTGTCAATGCCTGATATCTGCGTCAGGAGCACGCCTGCAAAACCACGGCCTAGTGCTACGACCAGCTTTGCAGGCAGGGTTCTGGCGTGGATCGGGCGTGCTGTACCTTTTGATATAAAGTGCTCAGACTGTTGACAAACTACTTTTTAAAATTCACTCCATACATTATACCCAGATGAAATTGGAAAAGCCCGCACAAAACATATAGTTTGTACAGGCTAAAGTATCAGCATATTCAGTTGTAAATAATATGCTACTAGGTTGCGTTTGATTTTGTGGTATTGTACTTAGAGTGTTCCATAATGCAAGCCCCCTTAAAGCACTTCTTTAAATATCTAAAATCTTGATTTTCCGTAATTATACGGGACACTTGTCCCAACAACAGTATTTTTGATGTTCAAAAGTAGGTGTGATATATTTATATTTACTTTAACTTTCCATCGCCAGCCATTAAGTCTGTCATTTCTTCAATTTTTTCAAGCGGGAACGGTCTGTCACACCGATCAACGATCACAGAAAACTTTTGCCTCATATATTAAACAATCTATTGTTAGATTCTGTTTGATGGTGTTTCCTCCCCGACTATAAAGATTTTAAAATATAAATACAATCTTACCATAGACTGGTTAAAAACACAATTATTGTCCTGCACATTTTATTGTAGGCTGATTAATCCTAATCATAATACCATCTTCTCCATCCGCCGCAATGACACCCTGTACATCACATACATAAACACTGCCACACCCAGGATCAGCCCCAGTTCCATTACAAATAACCGCAGTTCTCCCGCATCCAGATGCATGTCATTGAAATAAATCAGCAGCATAGAAAACACCAGCACAATAACACTCCCCGCTGCTGTCGGGTACGTGAAAATTCTGCGCAGTTGTCTGCGTATGACTCTTTCTATATAATTTCTGTCCGCCCCCAGTCTCCCCAGGTCGCCAAAAAGCTGCCGGTTGTCCATTGCAATGGTCACACTCCTCACGTAGGTCATTACCCCCACAGCGGCAAGGGAAATAACAGCTATATATACGCTCAGAAGCACAAAGACAGCCACCATCTGCATAGCATCCGCCTTGACCAGGACTTTAAAAAAAGGTGCGTATTTCCAGTCTCCCATAAGGTCCGGATTATCCTCTGAAAGCCCTGCCTTCCCACTGTAAAAATATCCGGTCCCCTGCTCCACGGCTCGCTCCTCCTCATATGCATCATACAATGCCACATGGTCAGACAGCTCCCCCGCATGAGCAATATATTCATGTTTCAGTTCCCTGGCAAAATCATATGTGCTGTATACATCCCCCACACAAAAGAAAACCAGTTTCTCTCTGTCCGGCCCGTCAGACGCTCCTGCGAAATTATGGTAATCCTCATCGGAAAGGATAAAGGTAAAAGGATCACTGGTTTCCGTCAAATTGTCAAACTCCTCTGTTCCCTTATATGACAGTTTTCTGTCCTCCACCCTCAGAAGACAGTGGGGCTTTACCCATATGGAGGGATGGTATCCGCTGGGAACAATGGTTTTATATTCCCCGGATCTCACTACTGTCTTTCTTCCTGCGATCCTGGAAAAATCAGAGGCAGAAACAAACGAAACCAGCTTTCTGGAATTTAAATCCACATATTTTCCTCTGTCCGTCAAATCCCGCATTTTATAATCCGTCAGCAGCACAACTGCCTCTGCCTCCTCATAAGCCTCTATATCCACTTCATATTCCTGAGCAAGTTCAAATATATCATCCTTTGTGACCTGCTTCTCCCCGGAAGGATAATGCATGGAGTAATCGTACGGGGCCCCTTCTCCTCCGGCATAGGCAGAGCGGTAATACATGGCTCCCCAGAATGCCGATAAAAGGAGCACGAAAACCAGCAGCGTGATCACACACATATTTTTCGTGGTCTGCCTGGCTGTAAAACGCATCAGATTAGAAGACACAATATTTTTATAATACTTCTCCGGATTTTTCCCCCTTCCTGTGCGCCCCACCGCACTCAGCATAAAAAGATAAAGCCCAACAGCGCTGATACCGTAGGTCACATTCCAAAAGGAAGGCATGACAAACAGAAATACCCTCATGCAGACTGCCGGTACTGCCATAGCCAGCACCAGGCCTGCAATTATAAGAAAAATACCAACTTTTCCTGTCCAGGGCTTGACCTCTCTTACCATCTCTGTTTTCCTCTGTGCATTCAATATTTCTATAATATTTACCCGCCGGATAAAACGTATCCCCAAAAAAAAGATACAGAGAACCAGGAAAAGCGCAAATACAATACCGACCCCCAGTCCCACCGGGCCCACCCGGTATTTCATCCCCGCCGAAGTGATGATAAGTGCCTCAAATCCGTTCCATATAAGGTAGGAAACCGGAACAGCCAGCACGATCCCGCAGACCGCGTATCTTATGATCACAATTCCCACCTCCCGGGCAAGGCACTTTCCAAGTTTTCTTTTTTGCTCCCCCAGAGCCAAAAATACACCTATTTCCCTGCTCTTGTGACGAAAAAACAAATTTGCCCCATAGAATGTAAAAACCGTACATCCCAAAAATGTGACCCCCATCATGAGCCACGATAACTTTCTTGTGTCTCCCCCTTGTGGCAGCAGTTCCTGTACAGTGGGAGAAAAATACATAAATGTAAAGGAAGTCACCAGCAGCACAGAAAGAAAGATGCATATGCCTAAAAGGGTATACTGGTTTTTATTTTTACGCCTCAGTTTGCCCATAATTTTATTCATTGTCATTTAATTCCCCTCCCAGTACACGGATCGTATCCAAAAGCTCATCCATAAATACTCTCCTGTTTCCCCTGTTTTCCAGAATCCCATTTACCTGCCCGTCCTTCAGAACTACTACCCGGTCGCAGAAGGAGGCCGCATAGCTGTCATGTGTCACCATAAATATGGTGGCCTGCATAGTATCCCTGGCTTTCAGAAACGCATCAATCACCGCCCTGCAGGATTTGCTGTCCAGGTTTCCCGTGGGCTCATCCGCCAGGATCACCAGAGGATGGTTCATAAGTGCCCTTGCCACTGCAGTCCGTTGTTTTTCGCCTCCTGATATCTCAGCGGGATACTTCTGCATAATCTTATCAATCCCGAATATCCGGCATATATTTTCCGCCTTGGATTCCATCTGGGCTATAGGCCGCTCATCAATGATCTGAGGAAGACAGATATTCTCAAACACCGTCAGACCGTCCAGCAGCATAAAATCCTGGAAGACAAAACTCATCTTCCTGTTTCTCACCTTTGCCAGGTCATTTTCATTCAATGCGGAGATATCATCCCCTCCCAGAAGAACTGCCCCCTCATCAAAGGGAATAAACCTTGAGATACAGTTCAGAAGTGTTGTCTTCCCGCTCCCGGAGGGCCCCATGACAGCCACGAATTCCCCCTTATCCACTTCTAATGATATATCCCTGAGAACCGGATATACCTGGTCCCCGGTTCTGTAACTTTTTGATAAATGTTCCACCTGCAGCATAATATTCTCCCTTCACTCACAAATAATCTGTAACTTCTAAGTGCCTTCCCAGTTTCGGCAAGACCCATCATGTATTTACACTATAAATGATAATACAAAAGAGAAAGAACCTCGCTCTGCTGTTTGTAAAGTTTGACATTGATTTTGTAAAGTTCGCAGAAAGAATCGACAACCGCCCTGACTTCCTGTAAAATGCAGATAGACAGAACATAGGATGTAAAAGGAGTGGAGCAGCATGGTTAAAATAGGGATCTGTGATGATGAGCCGCAGATGATAAAACTTCTCAGTCAAACACTGGAACAGGTTCTACAGCTTCAGGGCATAGAATATGAGATATGGGAATATGCATCCGGTGAAGAACTCACTGCAGGAATCGCCTGCCTGGACATAGATATCCTTTTTTTAGATATAGAAATGAGGATCCTGGATGGCATAGAGACAGCCAAACGGCTGCGAAAAAAGGGCATGAAGGGTATCAATGCTCTGCTGCATCCTGCCCAAAAAAGAAGGACGTTTCTTTCATACTCTCATATTTATATCCGGCGTTTTCATTCCAAGTATGGTTATTGACCCCAACGACATGTTTAATGTGACTCTGGCTTTCATCTGGCTGCTGCTGTTAATGCTCCTGTGTTTTAAAGGCTCCGTGATTTCCAAACTCTCCGTGACAGCAGTTATCTATCCCCTGATCATTGCCCTGAATTTTCTCATATCAGAACTTTCATTAAGTATCTGGCTTGCAGGCGGAAAAACCTTCGTTCTGGATATGAGTGTCAGTTTAGCAGACGGCTTTATCCATATTCTCTTCTGGTATATGATCTACAGGACATTTGTCAGCAAAGTCCGCCAGGCCAGCAGACTGTACAGCCAAAACACTTGGCTTCTCCTGGGGATCATCTGCCTTGCCTCCCTTGTCAGTATTACGGTGTGTATCTATTACACCCCTGAGGAGACTTACAAAATATGGCCCTGTGCAGTGGCCTGTATGGTGACCAATATTGGCAGCCTCTATCTCGCGGGATACTTTGTAAACGCCATCCAGCATGAGACGGAGCAGAGCAGCTTAAAACTCCAGCGCGTATATTATGAAGAGCTGGAGCGGAACCAGGCAGAAATACGCAGGTTCCGTCACGATATGAATCATCATCTGATGATCATAAGGGACTTATTTGACCAGGGCGATAAGGACGCCGCACATGCATACTTCCGGGAATTAGAATCCCAGATAGCCCCTCAAAACCGGTGCTTCTGCAAAAACAGTGTCTTAAACGCCGTGTTAAATTCCAAATACAACAAGGCAAAGGACTGCAGCATTGACTGCTTTTTCCGCATTGATCTGCCGGAATTCACCACCATTGACCAGGTTAGCCTGTGCTCCATATTTGCCAACACTCTGGACAACGCCATTGAAGCCTCCCTCAAAATACCGGAACCGGAAAAGCGGAAGCTTTCCCTCAAAGCCAGAATTGCAGAAAACGGATTTTTTAGTTATGAGATTAAGAATGCAAAGATAAATGCAGTCACAATAGAAAAAGGAAAATACATTTCAGATAAGAAAAACAAGTCAGAACACGGCCTTGGCCTCACCAGTCTGCAGAGAACCGTTGAAAAATATAACGGAACAATCAGTATCTCTTATGACGAAACATCCTTCACAGTAGTCATCCTGATTGGATATGCCCTGTAGGATCACATACGGCTGCAGGGCATTGCCCCCCAGCCGTCAAATTTCTGTATATCCGGACCCGCATACAGCGCACCTTGCGCTGAACTCCGCCTGTTCCACTGCTCCGCATCCGCCCGCAGCCTTTCGATCACACTGTCCTTCTGCGTCATCTGATAAATAGCAGGGGGAACTATAATGCACACTGCCATTAAGAGGCAGGCCCGCTGCCATGGACAGCAGGATAGACAATCCCCCGTATCCAACTCCCGGCGCTTTTACTTTACTTGGAATATATCAGATCTCCCTTTATTCCTCCACTTCTATCTCCAGGCCCTCCATGTGATGTTTTCCCATACGGTGCCGTGCCTTTCTGACCTCCACGGTGTCAAAAATGATGGAGAAATCATAATCTTCCGGGTAAAGTTCAGCAGCGGCCACCTTTAGTTTCAGCCGTTTATGGCTGAGGAGGATCTTCTCATTTCTGAGCTGTACCAATACATTTCCATTCTTATCTGCAGGTTTGACCACAATACCGATTTTTTCATCCGGCAGTATGGTCACACTGTCCCCTCTTGTGAATTTCCGCACTGTATCCATGGTATCCTTGATGACGGCCGCCTTTTCAATACGAGGTGCATGTATTCTCTCCAGCTTCCTGCTTCCTCCCTGCAGTTTCATGCTGCGGATCAGGGATTCACTCTTTTCTCCATATGCTTCCCTGGCTGCCGACACCAGCATTTTATCCGGAAATCCCAGTCGTTTGGCAATGTACAGGGCACAGCTCTCCCCCGCCTCTCCCACTCTCAGCCGGTACAGAGGCTTCAGACTGTCCCGGTCAAACTCCATCCTGGCATTTTGTACATCCTCATACCTGTCCGCATACTCCTTCACTTCCGGATAGTGGGTAGTGACCAGGAAAAGGGCACCGCTTTTTCGCAGCTCCTCCAATATGGAAATGGCAATCCCCATTCCCTCCTGGGGGTCCGTACCGGAACCCAGCTCATCCATGATCACAAGGCTGTCCGGTCTTACCCGCCTCAGAATATCCAGCACGTTCTTAATATGGGCGGAAAACGTTGACAGATTATCTGAAATATTCTGCCCGTCACCGATATCGCATAGAATCTGGTTCTGCATACAAATATCTGCCTCACTACAGGGCACATGCAGGCCAGAACACGCCATAGCACTCATAAGTGCCACGGTTTTGATGGCAACGGTTTTACCTCCTGTGTTAGGACCAGTGATGATAACTCCCCGGATCCCTCTGCCAATCTGAAAATCCAGAGGCACACAACTCTCCCTTTCCAGCATTGGGTGTCTGGCGCCTTTCAGCTCCATGTATTGTTCCAGGTTGATCTTTGGCTCAGTCCCATCCATCTCCAGACTCAGCTTCCCCTTGGCAAACATAAAGTCCAGCTTTTCAATGACCCGGATATCCTCCAGCAGCTCTGTCTCCCTCTCAGCCGTCATATTGGTGAGGGTGTATAGTATTTTACGCTCCTCAGCATCCTCCTCTATTTTGTATATTTCCAATTCCTCCCTGAGGTTGGCCACAGCCTCAGGCTCCATGAACAGCGTGGAGCCCGTGGATGACTGTTCCACCACAGTGCCCGGGACCATGGATCTGCATTCTTTTTTCACGGGGATACAAAATCTCCCGTTTCTGGTGACTACAAAGGAATCATTCAAATACTGTTTGTTCGTTCTCAAAGCCCGCTCTGCTCTTTCACTTACTTTCTCCTCCAGAAACTGGATCTGTTTCCTGACGTCTTTTAAATAAGCGGAAGCATAGTCATCTACTCTTCCGTTTCTGATGCAGCGCTCTATTTCCTCCTGCAGTTCCTCCGGAAAAATCAGATTCCGGTTATAGAAAGCAAGGCTGATCCGCCCCTCCTCCCCTCTCTGCAAATAGGATTTCAGCCGCCGCACAGCGATCAAGAACATGCCCATCTCCTCAATCTGCTCCGGCATAAGCATATTACCCTGTACTGCCTTCTGCAGGTACTCCTCCACATGTTCCATAGCTGGAATGGGGGGAGTCCCTGACAATTCCAACATAGCTCTGGCCTGGGTCGTATCGCGAAGCTGCTTTCTCAAATCTGCCTCTGACAGGATCGGCCGCATTCCCAAAATTCTCTCTCCCGCCTTTTCTGTGGAAGTACATTGTTTCAATTTTTCTAATATATTATAATATCCGATTGTTTCTAACGATTTATTACTCATGATTTTTCCTCTCAAAAAAAATAACCACAGATACATACGCCCCGAACGGGTATACGACTTCTGTGGTCTTCCATGAGAAGAAAACAAACGGAGGTACAGAAACAATCCCCCTGCCCAAAACAGCGGAGTAATTGTATTCTTCCATTCATTCCAATATATTTGAAGTGTATGATAAGGGTTCGTAAGCGAATGTATCAGCCATCAAGGTACACTGATACAAGGATAGGATATCTGAAAAAACGATATACTATCCCTACAAACTATTCGATTATTCTGTAATCTCCACTACGGAAACCCTCAGCACAAAGACACCTCATTTCTTAACTATTATGTAACTGTTCCTCGTCTTCAGCATTACGGGCAAACCCCATGCAGAATCGCCTTAGGCCGCAAAATTTCACCTGGCTGCTGAACACCTTCTTACAGTCAGCGCAGAACACGCAGACATGCTGAATAGTTACACTTTGTTTATTCCTCTTGCATTATAACCGCTAACTACAACTTTGTCAAACCTGAAATCTGTTGTAATCATGAAAACAATCCCTGCATAGAATTTCTTCTCCCTGAAGGCGCATCATATTTTCCGATGCAGTCTCCCCACAGCGGGAGCAGGAAATGGATTTAAAGATCCTGGCTTTCTCAGGCAAAGGAATCCTTGTCTCCTTTACATCGAACATCTCCTTCGGACTGCAGGCCTGATAATACCGGAACGATTCCCCTTTGCTGAGCCCCTCAGGACGGGGCTTCAGCACCAGCCGCACGGATTTGCCTGTGCTTCTGTTATAGAACGAAAAAGCCTGTTTTCCACACATGTGGAAGAGCAGATTGCCCTTTCCCACACTGCAGCCCAATATCACCTGAATGGCGTCCACGCCGCAGGCATCATTTTCTGAAATGCATACAAGCTGTTCATCTTCTGAGACACAGCATCCGTCTCCTGTCTTTAAATCTAAAAGTTCAACAGCATAAAGTGCTGCCTTATAGCCAATGGTCAGTCCACCGCACGCATGGCCATGGAATTCCACACACTTTTCCCAAATTTTATCTCTCATTGCCGCCCCTTTCCCTGTCCTATTCCTTCTTTTCTGCTCTGCTGCTTTCTATCTGGAGAATCCTGCGTCTCGGCCCGGTTTCCTCCACCCTTACTCTCTGTGTGATCAAAAATCCCACTGCCGCAAGTATCACACAGAGCCCCAGCGTAGTTTTTAATCCGATCCTGTCCATGAGAAAACCGCCTGCCAGATTGCCCACACAGCTTCCCACACCCACTGTCACCATACCGAATATGGTCTGTCCCACCACTCTGTCTTTCTCCTTCAGCTCCTGGTTGATAAAAAATACCGATACCGGTGTGAAGATTCCAAAAGAGAGGGACTGGAGTGCGAATCCAAGAAACGCCACTGCCAGATTAGGTGCCAGAAAAATGACCAGAGGCCGCAGCACAAAGAAAACACTGCTCAGCTTCAGCAGCTTCTTGCAGGAAACCTTACGGATCAGATAATTGCACAGGAACATAGCCGGCATCTCGCTTGCCGCGCAGAAAAATGCTGCTATCCCAAAGGTCCCGTCCGTCCCGCCCAGTTCCCGCACAATGTTGATCATATATGTACCCAGAATGGAACTTGTCATATAGCAGATCCCAAATCCCGCCACAAACAACAGCAGCGGCCTGTTTCCTTTGAGTATTTCAATAACGCTGCTGGATGGCTCCTGTTCTTCCTTCACCACAGATGACTCCGGCTCCTGCATGGAGACCACCACTGTAAACAGGAGTATTTCCATACCCGCAAAGGCGAAGGTGAGAATCCCCGGAAAAAAGTGTTCCACAAGCTGCCCTAAGACTACGGCACTGACCGCATAACTGACAGAACCAAGCCCCCTGGAAATGCAAAAGTTCACCTCATAGCCCTGGTTCATATATTCCATGCCCATGGCTGTGATCAGCGGGGTTATGGAGTTATACAGGGTATTCAGCACCAGATACACTCCCACAATAGCCATCTTAGGCAGCGGCACCAAACCGAGAAACAAGTACCCTGCTGTCACTGCCAGAATGATCAAAAGGATCATTTTCTTTAAACTCAGCCCACGGACTTTTTCCACCACTCCGGCCAGAAATGGCTGCATCCATATGCTGATAAATGCCGCTCCGCCTATGGACATTCCCACAAGGGTATTGGACAGCCCTCTGTACTGGAGAAACACTGTGGCAAACCCCATGATCGCGCAGCTTGAAACCCAGTAAAAACACTGAAGCAGTGTATATTGATGACGCACCTGCACACTTTTTATCCGTCTCATCTCTTCTTTACCCTTCCGATTATCATGCCTCTTTCACCCTTTATATACCAAATGCAGACAATCGTCAATAGAAAAAAGGACTAAAGAAATGGGGAAATTTTTGGTAGTTTACCGAAGTAAAATTATGCCGGGATATCGTCCCACAAAACTGCCGCTGCATTCTGCTGTTAGGGTGTAACGGTTCAACCCCTTGATGATTTAGATATGCCACATGGCCGTGAGGCAAAATAACTTCTTTTATATAACAGAAAAACCCGTAGAACCTAAGTTCTACGGGCATCTTATGCTTGGACACAATGTACCATACGGTACGAATCTATAGTTAGATTTGATTACTCGATGATTGTAGCAACACGGCCTGAACCAACAGTACGTCCACCTTCACGGATAGCGAAAGTAAGACCCTGGTCCATAGCGATCGGGTGGATCAGCTCGATTGTCATCTCTACATTATCACCAGGCATGCACATCTCTGTGCCTTCCGGTAAGTTGCAGACACCTGTTACGTCAGTTGTTCTGAAGTAGAACTGCGGACGATAATTGTTGAAGAACGGTGTATGACGGCCACCCTCGTCTTTTGTCAGTACATAAACCTGAGCTGTGAATTTTGTATGGCATTTGATGGAACCTGGTTTAGCGAGAACCTGTCCTCTTTCGATCTCAGTTCTCTGAACACCACGAAGCAGTGCACCGATGTTATCACCAGCCTGAGCCTCGTCTAACAGTTTACGGAACATCTCGATACCTGTAACAACAACTTTACGTGTCTCTTCTTTCAGACCAACGATCTCAACTTCTTCAGATACATGAAGAACACCAGCCTCTACTCTACCGGTAGCAACTGTACCACGACCTGTGATAGAGAATACGTCCTCTACAGGCATGATGAACGGTTTGTCTGTGTCACGCTGAGGATCCGGGATCCAGCTGTCAACTGCAGCCATCAGTTCCATGATCTTGTCTCCCCACTCGCTGGTGGGATCTTCCAGAGCTTTCAGAGCAGAACCCTGGATGATCGGTGTGTCATCGCCCGGGAAGTCATACTCGCTTAACAGCTCACGGATCTCCATGTCAACCAGCTCAAGCAGTTCTTCATCGTCTACCATGTCACATTTGTTCATGAATACAACGATGTAAGGAACGCCTACCTGACGAGACAGCAGGATATGCTCTTTTGTCTGAGCCATAACACCATCAGTTGCAGCAACAACCAGGATAGCGCCGTCCATCTGAGCAGCACCAGTGATCATGTTCTTTACATAGTCAGCATGGCCTGGGCAGTCAACGTGTGCGTAATGTCTGTTTTCTGTTTCATATTCAACGTGAGCAGTAGAGATTGTGATACCACGTTCTCTCTCCTCCGGAGCTTTATCAATGTTAGCGAAATCTACTGCTGCGTTACCTTCTACTCTCTCGGAAAGAGTTTTTGTGATAGCAGCTGTCAGAGTTGTTTTACCATGGTCAACGTGTCCGATGGTACCAATGTTACAATGCGGTTTGCTTCTTTCAAATTTAGCTTTTGCCATTTTGAATTTCCTCCTTATTCACATGCGCCCCGTCTGGGCAATTTGATTATTTTTTTGTTGCCTCATAACGAGGCGGTTGGAATATCAATATATTCAACCTGCTATCCTTGATTATATTGCAAATCAAGGATATTTGCAAGTTTTTAATTATTATTTTCCTGTTTTTACTGAAAGCACTTTTTCCTGTACAGATTTTGGAACCGGCTCATATTTCTCGAAGAACATGGAGTAGTTACCACGGCCCTGTGTTCTGGAACGCAGATCTGTTGCGTAACCGAACATCTCAGCCAGAGGAACGAATCCGCGGATCATTTTGCCCCCGCCGATATCATCCATACCCTCGATACGTCCACGACGGGAGTTGATATCACCGATAACATCACCCATGTAGTCTTCCGGAGTAGTAACCTCTACCCTCATGATAGGCTCCAAAAGAACCGGAGCTGCCTTCGCCATAGCTTCCTTGAATGCAAGAGAACCTGCAATGTGGAATGCCATCTCGGAAGAATCGACCTCATGGTAAGAACCGTCGTATACGTTTGCGTAAATACCGACAACCGGGAATCCTCCCAGAATACCAGCTCTCATAGCTTCCTCGATACCCTGACCTACAGGCTGGATGTATTCCTTCGGAATCGCACCGCCCACAACCGTGCTCTCGAACTTGAACAGTTCTTCGCCGTTGGCGTCCATAGGCTCGAATCTAACTTTACAGTGACCGTACTGTCCACGACCACCGGACTGTTTTGCGTATTTACTGTCAACATCAGCATTCTTGGTAAAGGTTTCTTTGTAAGCAACCTGAGGTGCACCAACGTTAGCCTCCACCTTGAATTCACGAAGCAGACGGTCTACGATGATCTCCAGATGCAGCTCACCCATACCGGCGATGATGGTCTGACCTGTTTCTTTATCTGTATGAGCACGGAAGGTCGGATCTTCTTCGGCAAGTTTTGCCAGAGCTTCACCAAGTTTGCCCTGTCCGGCTTTTGTTTTAGGCTCAATAGCCAGCTCGATAACCGGTTCCGGGAATTCCATGGATTCCAGGATCACCGGATGCTGGTCGTCACAGATTGTATCACCTGTTGTGGTGAATTTAAATCCGATGGCTGCAGCGATATCACCGGCATATACTTTATCCAGTTCCTGTCTCTTGTTGGCATGCATCTGCAGGATACGTCCAACACGTTCTTTTTTGCCTTTTGTTGCATTCAGTACATAAGAACCGGAGTTCATGGTACCGGAGTAAACTCTGAAGAATGCCAGCTTACCAACGAACGGGTCAGTCATGATCTTGAATGCAAGAGCCGCAAACGGTTCGTCGTCGGAAGAATGCTTCTCAACTTCATTTCCGTCCATATCCTGGCCTTTGATAGCCGGGATATCTGTAGGAGCAGGCATAAATTCAAGAATAGCATCCAATAATTTCTGAACACCTTTATTTCTGTATGCAGTACCACAGCAGACAGGAATGGCTGCACATTCGCAGGTTCCTTTTCTCAGGGCTGCTTTCAGCGCTTCAACGGAAGGTTCTTCTCCTTCCAGATACTCCATCATTAAGTCATCATCTAACTCACAGATCTTCTCCACTAACTCTGTGTGATACAGTTCTGCGTCATCAGCCATATCCTCAGGGATATCTGTGATGGAAATGTCCTCGCCTTTTTCATCATTGTAGATGTAGGCTTTCATTTCAAACAAGTCGATGATTCCTTTAAATTCATCCTCTTTGCCGATTGGGAGCTGAAGACAAATTGCATTTTTACCTAAACGAGTCTTGATCTGTTCTACGGCACCATAGAAATCTGCACCCAGGATATCCATCTTGTTGATGAATGCCATACGGGGTACATTGTAGGTATCTGCCTGACGCCATACATTTTCAGACTGAGGCTCAACGCCGCCTTTTGCACAGAATACACCAACAGCACCGTCAAGTACACGTAAGGAACGCTCTACCTCTACAGTAAAGTCAACGTGACCTGGGGTATCAATAATATTAATACGATGTTCCAGTGCACCTGGTTTGCTTTTACAGTTTTCCTGTAAAGTCCAGTGACAGGTGGTAGCGGCGGAAGTAATTGTGATACCTCTCTCCTGTTCCTGCTCCATCCAGTCCATGGTAGCAGTTCCTTCGTGAGTATCGCCAATTTTATAGTTAACACCAGTATAGTATAAGATACGCTCTGTAAGAGTGGTCTTACCGGCATCAATATGTGCCATAATACCAATGTTTCTGGTTCTATCTAACGGATATTCTCTTCCAGCCAATGGATTTTCCTCCTCTAGAATCGATAGTGAGCAAATGCTTTATTTGCCTCAGCCATCTTATGCATGTCTTCTTTCTTCTTAACAGATGCGCCTGTGTTGTTGGAAGCATCCAGTAATTCATTAGCCAGTCTGTCTTCCATGGTCTTCTCTCCTCTTTTACGGGAGTACAGAGTCAACCAGCGAAGCGCTAATGCCTGACGTCTTTCCGGTCTAACTTCGATCGGTACCTGATAGGTAGCACCACCGATACGTCTGGCTTTTACTTCCAGAACCGGCATAATGTTGTTCATTGCTTCTTCAAAAACTTCGATTGCCGGTTTACCGGCCTTTTCCTCCATTTTAGCGAACGCACCGTATACGATCTTCTGAGCTACACCCTTCTTACCATCTAACATAATGTTATTGACAAGTTTGGTAACCACTTTGTTTCCGTATAACGGATCTGCTAAAACGTCTCTTTTTTGAGTATGTCCTTTACGTGGCACGTTACTTCCCTCCTTAATCATTATCAAAATTACGGACAACGGTCATTGCCCTAACGATTAGATCATCGGTACTCACACAACTATTTTGTATGTCCGTACTCGGTAAATCCTATATAGAAACCCGCAGCCACAACCTGGGTCTATGGAATCCCGGTACAAAATCAGTTTTAATAGTTATATCTGTGACTTCAAATGATTCTAATTAATTATTTTTTCGGTCTCTTAGCACCGTATTTAGAACGGGCCTGACGTCTGTTGGCAACGCCTGCAGTATCAAGTGTACCACGGATAATGTGATATCTTGTACCTGGTAAGTCTTTTACCCTGCCGCCACGGATAAGAACAACACTATGTTCCTGAAGGTTATGTCCTTCACCCGGAATGTAGCTTGTTACCTCGATTCCGTTGGAAAGACGAACTCTGGCGATCTTTCTGAGAGCAGAGTTAGGTTTTTTCGGTGTAGCAGTCTTAACTGCTGTACACACACCCCTCTTCTGCGGAGAAGACATATCTGTTGTCCTCTTCTGTAAAGAGTTAAAACTCTTCTGAAGCGCCGGAGCTGTGGACTTCTTTACAGAAGTCTGACGTCCTTTTCTTACTAACTGATTGAATGTTGGCATTCCATTTCACCTCCTGTATTATTTCTCTTCTATATTATTATAGAAGAAATGAGTGGCTGCCAGTTATTCATTGTCATGAATAAATGATTTTACGCGCAAAAAAACTGCGTCTCCATGCACGCTCTCTCATTATATCCATGGAAATTCGTGCTGTCAAGGAAATTCTTCAAAAAAATACAATTTTTAAGTATTTCTTGCAATATCATTGCACAGCCACTATCTCCCCAGGTGTTTTGCAAGGCAAAATCACGAGGCAGCCAGCGCCAAAATGTAATTTATTACATTTTGTACCCTAAAGGGCAGAACTGTGCATGGCGAAGCGTATTGCTATTCATAAACTACTAATACAGGATCATGAATAGTGATATTTTTCCATTTTTAACCGCAGAATGCGCTCCACAGAGGCGTCGATCCTCTCCTCACTCAAACCGCCTTCCTCCACAGCTTCCAACACGCCATTGTAGGCGGCTCTGAAATCGTCCGGCATCAGTAGCATGTCCGCACCTGCCAGGATGGCTTTCACGGAAGCCTCGGCCGGACTGTATACCCCGGAAACCGCCTTCATATTGAGGGCATCCGTGATAATGATGCCGTCATATCCGTACTGGTCCCGGAGAAGGCCTGTCAGAACTTTTTCTGAGAGAGATGCCGGCGTATTATCCCCCAGGGATTTTGGTATGGAGATGTGCCCTGCCATAATAAAATCAGGGGCTGCCTTTATCCCTTCCTTAAAAGGTACCAGCTCTTTTTCCTCCATCTCCTCCAGGGTCTTGTCCGTGTAGGCACGTCCCTCATGACTGTCCTCCACAGTTCCTCCGTGTCCCGGAAAATGCTTCAGGCAGGCAGAGACACCGTTGTCCTGCAGTCCCCTGACCACCTGTGACGTCATATCAGCAACCAACTGGGGGTCTTCCCCAAAGGAACGGTTTCCTATAACAGTATTCCCAGAATTTGTAATTACATCCGCATTCGGTGCAAAATCTATATTAAATCCTAATTCTTTCAAATAGGATGCTAAGGTTTTTCCTACATCATAGGCCTGTGAAGTGTCTTTGCTGTCTCCAATGGCCCGCATACTCTCATATCTGGTGACGGAGAAATTCGTGTTTCCCGCTACCCGGGATACTTCTCCGCCCTCCTCATCCACACCTAAAAACACCGGAACACCTGCAATCTCCTCCGCGTAATCCTGGGTTTTTCCCAGCATTCCCCTAAGCTGTTCCGGCCCCTGGATATTCTGGGAAAAATATACGATCCCGCCAACAGGGTACTGCTCATATGCCTTCTTAGTATCCTCTCCGGCAACGGTTGCCACATCAACCTGTGTGATGTCCTCCGGCGTGACAAAGAAAAGCTGTGCCGCCTTCTCCTCAAGGCTCATGCTCTTTACTTTATCCTTAACCTTTTGAGGAATGTCAGAGGATACATAAATCTCAGCCGGTCCTGTATCCGTTTCCCCAGGCTCTGCCCGGGCAGCGTCTTTGGTGTCCTTGGAATCGCTTTTGTTTTCTTTCACGGACTCTTTCCCCTCGGATTCTTTGTTCTGCATCTGGGATGCGGACACGGCTTCTGATTTTGGGTTTCCTGACTTTAAGGTAATGACGATCAAGACAATAGATAAAACTACAATGATGACTCCCATAGGAACCAGCATCCATAAAGGTGACTTTCTTTTTTTGTTCATACTTGTCCTCCTTTAAAAGACTGCATAACCTGAATATACAAAACCGCTCCTCCGGTCATTTTTCCGGAAAAGCGGTCTTTTGTATTTTTTGCTTTATTCTTCTGTCAGTTCAGCTTCCTCTTCCTCCTCGGAAAGTTCCACCTCATCAACCTCATCCGTCAGCCGGACAACTTCTTCTTCATCCTCCGCCGGAAGTTCATCCAGGGCCTCAGCAAGTTCAAAGTCATCGTCAATCTCCTCTTCATCCTCAATCAGATCTGTATCAAGTTTGATATTGGAGTAGCACTTCATACCTGTTCCTGCAGGAATCAGCTTACCGATGATAACGTTCTCTTTCAGACCGATCAGCGGGTCAATCTTGCCCTTAATAGCAGCTTCTGTCAGAACCTTTGTAGTCTCCTGGAAGGAAGCTGCGGACAGGAAGGAATTGGTTGCCAGGGATGCCTTAGTGATACCAAGCATAACCTGTTTTCCATCTGCCGGCTCTTTGCCCTCTTCAACCAGTTTTTCGTTCTCTTCCTGGTAGTCCAGAACGTCAACCAGGGTACCCGGCAGGAATTCTGTATCTCCATTGTCCTCAATGCGGATCTTCTTCAGCATCTGGCGAACGATAACCTCGATATGCTTATCATTGATCTCAACACCCTGCAGACGGTATACACGCTGTACTTCCTGGATCATATAATCCTGAACAGCACGGACACCCTTGATCTTCAGAATGTCATGAGGATTCACGCTGCCTTCTGTCAGCTCATCACCAGCCTCCAGAAACTGACCGTCCTGAACCTTAATACGGGAACCGTAGGGGATCAGGTAAGTCTTGGAATTGCCATCCTCATTGTCTGTGACAATGATCTCACGTTTTTTCTTTGTATCCTTTAATGTTGCAACACCTTTGATCTCCGTGATAATAGCAAGACCTTTTGGCTTTCTTGCCTCAAAAAGCTCCTCCACACGGGGAAGACCCTGTGTGATATCACCGCCGGCCACACCACCGGTATGGAAGGTACGCATGGTAAGCTGTGTACCTGGTTCACCGATAGACTGGGCTGCAATGATACCTACGGATTCACCTACCTGAACAGGCTCACCTGTAGCCATGTTGGCGCCGTAACACTTGGCGCAGACACCGATGTGGCATTTACATGTGAGGATGGTACGGATCTTAACGGAATCAAACGGCTTGCCCTTTTCATTCACACCTTCGTTTACCACGCGGGCAGCACGTCTCGGGGTGATCATATGGTTTGCTTTTACAATTACATCGCCTTTGGCGTTCTTGATGGTCTCACAGGAGAAACGTCCTGTAATACGCTCCTGAAGGCTTTCGATCTCTTCTTTTCCGTCCATGAAGGCTTTTACCCACATACCCGGAATCTCGCCTCTGTCTTCACAGCAGTCCACTTCGCGGACGATCAGGTCCTGGGAAACGTCAACCAGACGTCTTGTCAGGTAACCGGAGTCAGCGGTACGCAGAGCTGTATCGGACAGACCTTTACGGGCACCATGGGCGGACATGAAGTATTCCAGTACGTCCAGACCCTCACGGAAGTTGGACTTGATGGGCAGCTCGATGGTGTGACCTGTTGTATCGGCCATCAGACCACGCATACCAGCAAGCTGTTTGATCTGCTTATCGGAACCACGGGCACCGGAGTCAGCCATCATGAAGATGTTGTTGTACTTATCAAGTCCTGTCAGCAGAGCCTTGGTAAGCTCATCATCCGTCTTCTTCCATGTTTCAACTACTTCTTTATATCTCTCTTCCTCCGTGATCAGACCACGTTTGAAGTTCTTGGTGATAAGGTCAACCGTATCCTGTGCCTTTTGGATCATCTCAGGCTTCTGAGGCGGCACAGTCATATCGGAGATTGATACGGTCATGGCAGCTCTGGTTGAGTATTTGTAACCTGTGGCCTTGATCTTATCCAGCACCTCTGCGGTTCTGGTGGCCCCATGGGTGTTGATCACTTTTTCCAGAATCTGTTTTAACTGTTTCTTGCCTACCAGGAAATCAACTTCCAGTTTCAGTTCATAGCCCGGTACAGAACGGTCCACAAATCCCAAATCCTGAGGAATGATCTCATTGAACAGGAAACGTCCCAGTGTGGAATCCACAGTGTCCTGCATTACCGTGCCGTCCGGCAGGGTCTTGCTGCAGAATACATGGATCCTGGTCTGCAGTGTGATATATCCGTTCTCATAAGCCAGAATGGCTTCATTTACACTCTTAAAGTGTTTGCCTTCACCCTTAACTCCCGGCCTCTCCTGTGTCAGATAGTAGATACCGAGAACCATATCCTGTGAGGGAACAGCCACCGGACCACCGTCAGACGGTTTCAGCAGGTTGTTTGGAGACAGGAGCAGGAAACGGCACTCTGCCTGAGCCTCAACGGACAGGGGAAGGTGTACAGCCATCTGGTCACCATCAAAATCAGCGTTGAACGCAGTACAAACAAGGGGATGCAGTTTGATTGCTTTACCTTCAACCAGAATCGGTTCAAATGCCTGGATACCCAGACGATGCAGGGTAGGAGCACGGTTTAACATGACCGGATGCTCTTTGATAACATCTTCCAGTACATCCCATACTTCCGGTTCCAGCTTCTCCACCATCTTCTTGGCATTCTTAATGTTGTGGGCAGTGCCGTTGCTTACCAGCTCTTTCATAACGAAAGGCTTAAACAGCTCGATCGCCATCTCTTTTGGCAGACCGCACTGGAAAATCTTCAGTTCAGGTCCAACCACGATAACGGAACGTCCTGAATAGTCCACTCGCTTGCCCAGAAGGTTCTGACGGAAACGTCCTGATTTACCTTTCAGCATATCGGAAAGGGATTTCAGTGCACGGTTACCCGGTCCTGTGACCGGACGGCCACGGCGTCCGTTGTCGATCAGAGCATCTACCGCCTCCTGGAGCATTCTCTTTTCATTGCGGACAATGATGTCAGGAGCGCCCAGTTCAAGCAGCCTTTTCAGACGGTTATTTCTGTTGATGATCCTTCTATATAAATCATTTAAGTCAGATGTGGCGAAACGTCCGCCATCTAGCTGTACCATAGGACGAAGGTCCGGCGGAATGACAGGTACCACTGTCATGATCATCCACTCCGGACGGTTCCCGGATTCACGGAAGGCTTCCACAACCTCAAGACGTTTTACAATACGGGCGCGTTTCTGGCCTGTAGAATCCTTGAGGCCTGCTTTCAGCTCTTTGGATTCTCTTTCCAGGTCAATGGCCTCCAGCAGTTCCATAATGGACTCCGCACCCATTCCTACCCGGAATGCGCCGTCGCCGTATTTTTCTCTGGCATCCTGGAACTCTTTCTCTGTCAGCACTTGTTTGTACTGCAGTTCCGTTGTTCCTGCATCCAGGACAATATAGTTGGCAAAGTACAGGACCTTTTCCAGTGACCTTGGGGAAAGGTCCAGGATCAGTCCCATTCTGGAGGGGATCCCCTTAAAGTACCAGATATGGGAGACCGGTGCTGCCAGTTCAATATGGCCCATACGCTCCCTGCGGACACTGGCTTTTGTCACTTCAACGCCGCATCGGTCGCAGACAACGCCTTTATAACGGATCTTCTTGTATTTGCCGCAGTGACATTCCCAGTCCTTGCTCGGTCCGAAGATCCTTTCGCAGAACAGGCCGTCTTTTTCCGGTTTTAAGGTTCTATAGTTAATGGTTTCCGGTTTTTTAACCTCGCCTCTGGACCAGTCCCGGATTTTCTCCGGGGACGCCAATCCAATCTTGATGGCATCAAAGGTCATTGGCTGATATGCCTCTTTATTTGCTGTTTCTGGCATTGTGGACTCCTTTCCTTACTCCTCGACAAGAGTATCATCATCTAAGCTCAAGAATGCTTCTTCATCCTCTTCCGGCTCATCCTCCACGTCTACTAATTCTTCACCCTCGAATTCCTGTTTGGAGAATCCGTAGTCACCGTATTCTTCCTCGCCGCGGTGTTTGGAATCACCTTCAATGATGGAGCGCATATCTGTCTCGCCATAGTCGATATTCTCCATGATCTCCACTTCTGTCATGTCTTCTCTGAGGACTCTGACATCCAGACCCAAGGACTGCAGCTCCTTCAAAAGTACCTTGAAGGACTCCGGAATACCAGGCTCCGGAATATTGTCGCCCTTGATAATCGCTTCATAAGTTTTCACACGTCCGATCACATCATCGGATTTCACTGTCAGGATCTCCTGCAGTGTGTAGGAAGCACCATAAGCCTCCAGTGCCCAAACCTCCATCTCTCCGAAACGCTGGCCGCCGAACTGGGCTTTACCACCCAGAGGCTGCTGTGTTACCAGGGAGTATGGGCCTGTGGAACGCGCGTGGATCTTATCATCTACCAGGTGATGCAGCTTCAGGTAGTGCATGTGTCCGATGGTTACAGGACTGTCAAAATATTCACCTGTACGTCCGTCACGGAGTCTTACTTTACCGTCACGGGAGATCGGCACGCCTTTCCACAGCTCCCTGTGGGCTCTGTTATCATAAAGGAACTGTAAAACCTCCGGGCGCACCGTATCTTTATGCTTTGCCTCAAAGTCTTCCCATTCCATGTTCACATAATCATTTGCAAGATCCAGAGTATCCTGGATATCATTCTCGTTGGCACCGTCAAATACCGGTGTGGCAATGTTGAATCCAAGGGCTTTTGCCGCAAGACTCAGATGGATCTCCAGCACCTGCCCGATATTCATACGGGAAGGCACACCCAGAGGGTTCAGTACGATGTCCAGCGCACGTCCGTTGGGAAGGAATGGCATATCCTCCACAGGAAGTACACGGGACACAACACCCTTGTTACCGTGACGGCCGGCCATCTTGTCACCCACAGAGATTTTTCTCTTCTGTGCAATATAGATACGGACTGCCTGATTCACACCGGGGGACAGCTCATCGCCGTTCTCTCTTGTAAATACTTTTGCATCCACAACAATACCGTACTCACCGTGAGGAACCTTCAGGGAAGTGTCACGCACTTCACGGGCCTTCTCACCGAAAATAGCACGGAGCAGCCTCTCCTCCGCAGTCAGCTCTGTCTCTCCCTTAGGAGTCACTTTACCGACCAGGATATCGCCTGCGCGGACCTCGGCACCGATACGGATGATCCCACGCTCGTCCAGGTCTTTTAAGGCATCATCACCTACACCCGGTACATCACGTGTGATCTCTTCCGGTCCTAACTTTGTATCTCTGGCTTCTGCCTCATACTCTTCAATATGCACAGAAGTATAGACATCATCCTGTACCAGCCTTTCGCTTAACAGGACGGCATCCTCGTAATTGTAACCCTCCCAGGTCATGAAACCGATCAGGGGGTTCTTGCCAAGAGCCAGCTCACCATTGGAGGTGGACGGACCGTCAGCGATCACCTGTCCTGCTTCTACATGCTCCCCTTTGGTCACGATGGGCCTCTGGTTGTAGCAGTTGCTCTGGTTACTTCTCATGAACTTGGTAAGGCGGTAAGTGTCTTTTGTACCGTCATCATTGCGCATAACGATCTCTTTTGACGCTGCGCACTCTATGGTGCCGGCTTTTTTCGCCACTACACAGACACCGGAGTCAACGGCAGCCTTCACTTCCATACCGGTTCCTACAACAGGAGCCTCTGTGGTGAGAAGCGGAACGGCCTGGCGCTGCATGTTGGATCCCATCAGCGCACGGTTTGCATCATCGTTCTGCAGGAAGGGGATCAGGGCTGTAGCCACAGAGAACACCATCTTGGGAGATACGTCCATGTAGTCAAACATATGACGTTCATATTCCTGTGTTTCATCCAGATAACGTCCGGAAACGTTCTTATGGATAAAGTGCCCTTCCTCGTCCAGCGGCTCATTGGCCTGCGCAACATGGTAATTATCTTCTTCATCTGCGGTCATATAGACCACTTCATCTGTAACCCGCGGATTCTTGGGATCTGATTTGTCAATCTTACGGTACGGTGCTTCCACAAAGCCGTACTGGTTGATCCTGGCATAGGATGCCAGGGAGTTGATCAGACCGATGTTAGGTCCCTCAGGGGTCTCGATAGGGCACATTCTTCCGTAATGGGAGTAATGTACATCTCGAACCTCGAAGCCTGCACGGTCTCGTGACAGACCGCCGGGGCCAAGTGCGGATAGACGTCTCTTATGGGTCAGCTCACCCAGAGGGTTGTTCTGATCCATGAACTGTGACAGCTGGGAGGACCCGAAGAATTCCTTCACGGCTGCTGTAACCGGTTTGATATTGATCAGGGACTGGGGAGAAATACCCTCCATATCCTGTGTTGTCATTCTTTCACGAACCACTCTCTCCAGTCTGGAAAGACCGATCCTGTACTGGTTCTGCAGCAGTTCACCTACTGCACGGATACGTCTGTTGCCCAGATGGTCGATATCGTCATCATTTCCCAGACCGTATTCCAGATGCATGTTATAGTTAATGGAAGCAAGGATATCTTCTTTTGTGATATGCTTCGGAATCAGCTCGTGGATCTCACGATGGACTGCATCCTTGATATCTTCAATATCCTCATTTTCTTCCAGTATCTTAGCCAGGACAGGATAGTAGACCAGTTCGGTCACTCCCATCTCAGCCGGATCTGCGTCCACATAATTGGTGATATCCACCATCATGCTTGAAAGGACTTTGATGTTACGCTCTTCGCCCTGGATCCATACATAAGGAACTGCCGCATTCTGGATCTGATCAGCCAGTTCTTTTGTTACAACTGTGCCGGCCTCCGCCATGATCTCACCTGTTGTGGTATCCACAACCTCCTCAGCCAGTATATGGCCTGCGATACGGTTTCTCAGCAGCAGCTTTTTGTTGAATTTGTAACGGCCTACTTTTGCCAGGTCGTAACGTCTTGGGTCAAAGAACATACTGGTGATCAGGCTCTCTGCGCTCTCCACAGCCAGCGGCTCACCCGGACGGATTTTTTTGTATAACTCCAGAAGACCTTCCTGATAACTCTCAGCAGTGTCTTTTGTAAAGCTGGCTAATATCTTCGGTTCCTCACCGAATAACTCTATAATTTCTGCATTCGTGCCAATACCTAAGGCACGGATCAAAACTGTAATAGGGACTTTTCTGGTTCTGTCTACACGTACATAGAATACGTCATTGGAGTCGGTCTCATATTCCAGCCAGGCACCCCTGTTCGGGATAACGGTACAGGAATAAAGGGTTTTGCCCAGTTTATCATGAGCGATAGAGTAATAAATCCCCGGAGAACGTACAAGCTGGCTGACAATAACTCGTTCAGCGCCGTTGATCACGAAGGTACCGGTTGCTGTCATTAACGGCAGATCACCCATGAAGATTTCATGTTCACTGATTTCGTCATTCTCTCTGTTGTATAATTTTACCCTTACTTTCAAAGGAGCTGCAAAAGTAGCATCCCTCTCCTTGCATTCCTCGATGGAGTATTTTACCTCATCTTCACACAAAGTAAAGTCAACAAATTCCAAGCTTAATTTACCGCTGTAATCGGCGATTGGAGAGATATCTTCAAAAACTTCTTTAAGACCTTCGTCCAGAAACCACTGGTAAGAGTCTTTCTGTACTTCAATGAGGTTCGGCATTTCCAGTACCTCTTTCTGGCGCTGGTAGGTCATTCTCATGCTCTTACCGGTTGTAATGGGACGGATTCTATTTTTCTCCATTGACGTTTCACCCCTTGTATGTTTTAATTTTATTATGCTTATACCTGAGCCTCCCAAAGGAAGTTTCCCAATTACAAAGTTTAATTTCATTCATAAATAGAGAGACAGGCATAACTTGCCATAATAGTGCATTTCTCACTATAACACACCCTGTCAAGCGTGTCAACCATTTTTTGTTAAAATATTTTTGCGCTTTCTGGGCATACTGTCCCTGTGCTTTTCCCCTGTATTTCACAGCATTTCCTGCAGTTTCTCCACATTTTCCATATACATTTCCTGCCCCCGGATTCTGAAACACCCCTCTCTTTCCATCATTTTTAACTCCTGATTCAGAGAAGACCGGCTCACATGGAGCATATTTGCCAGAATGGACCGGGACAGAGGCATGTGCACGGTCTCCCCGGGAACAATGTCATTCATTCCCACGATCCAGTAAGCGATGCGCTCCCGGATGGTCTGATAATTCAGACAGTTAAGGTAAAGCTGGTCCTTCAGCCCACGCCGGGATATATAGAGCAGAAGAGAATACATCAGCAGACTGTCCCGTTCCAGCATTTCTCCCAAAACCTCAACCTGAACCCAGGCAACTGTGGATTTCCTGGCAGCCACCAGGGTATAGGTATAATATTTTTTTCCGGAGAAATAGAGCAGTTCCGGAAAGATATCATTTTTTTCAAAATATGCATGACACAATTCATCCCCATTGACGGTCTGGTCCACTGCCTTCAGAATGCCGTCCAGCACGATCCCAAAATGATCGATCTTACTCCCCTGGGGACAGATAAGCTCTGACCTCCGGTATGTTTTGCAGTTCATATGCGGCTTGTAAATGCAGCTGCCCATACAGAGGTCCGCAAAGGGAACCGGACAGCTTTTTTCGGTTCCACAAAAAACTTGTGCATATAAATCCCTCCCAACCTTTAACTTTAAATCAAAAAAGAGAAACGCAAAGAGGGGCTGCCTAAAACAGCTCCTCATTGCGTTCCTTCTATATTGACAAAAGACCCATAGCATCAGGTTCTTTTCCCCTGGCACCATCGGTCTTTTATTTAACAAGTCTTCCTCCCTTACGGAGGGAATCCTAACTGTATCCTGCATATTCATGATGAGATCATACATATTTCAATTATCTGTGTTGGAAAATTCTTTTTTTAAACGATTTAATTTTAGAAATATATTTGCTTGTATAAATCACTGCTATAATAAGCATTCCAAAAGATATACCGGCACAGAGCGACGCAATATTTTCCGTGACTCCACTGTCGGCCAGACCCATTCCCTCCAGAATTATAAAACCCATAAAACACAATACGCCAATCCAAGAGAAAATATGCAGTTTTTTCATCAGCCTCATTTTCTCATCACTGCTATAATCCGCAACCTTCAATACGGTTTCCTCTAAATCTTTATTCATCTTCTCACTCTTCCTTTCTCCATCAAGTAATTCCCTGAGATCCACATCATAATAATCTGCCATTTCAACAAGGATATCCAAATCGGGCATATTGTTCCCTGTCTCCCATCGCGAAACAGTTCTTCCGGTCACATTAAAATGTTCCGCTAACTGCTCCTGGGTAAGCCCTTTTTCTTTGCGGAGCATTTTGAAAAAACCCCCTATCTTTTTCTGGTCCAATTCCTTGTTCCTCCTTTCAACGTTAGTATAGTCCGGGAACGCCGCATATAACACGACACTGAGTGAGAAATACCGTATTTTACTACCGGACATACCGTGTCTGGTCCTAAAAGGGGTGTCCCCTTGCGCTGCCAAGACACAGCCGGTACATAAAAAACCCCGGGACTGCCTGAAAAACAGACAGTTCCGGGGTTCTATATAAGCGAAATTATTTAAGTGTAACTTTAGCGCCTTCGCCTTCAAGTTTTGTTTTGATTTCCTCAGCCTCAGCTTTGGAAGCAGCCTCTTTAAGGACTTTCGGAGCACCGTCAACAACTTCTTTAGCTTCTTTTAAGCCTAAGCCGGTAACCTCACGAACAACTTTGATAACTTTAACTTTGTTAGGACCAACCTCTGTCAGTTCTACATCAAACTCATCTTTCTCTTCTGCTGCTGCTGCACCATCACCTGCTGCTGCAACTACAACGCCTGCTGCTGCGGATACACCGAACTCTTCTTCGCAAGCTTTTACTAATTCATTTAATTCTAATACAGATAACTCTTTGATCGCTTCAATAAATTCAGCTGTTGTTAATTTTGCCATTTTTATTTACCTCCGATTTTTTAATTTATTTTCTTTTTGATTGTACATCTGACTTTGTCAGTGTATTGGCTTACTCTGCTGCTGCACCGCTCTGCTGTTCAGCAATCTGGTTAAGCACACGAGCAAAGTTTGTGATAGGAGACTGGATACTTCCAAGCAGTTTTCCAAGCAGTTCTTCTCTAGAAGGAACTTTGGAAAGTGCCTCGATTCCTGCCTTGTCGTAGTAAGCGTCTTCCACAACACCTGCTACTAATTCCAGAGTCGGAACTTCCTTTGCATATTTTGCAAGGATTCTTGCCGGAGCAGTTGCATCTTCCATACATACTGCCAAAGCGTTTGTTCCCTCTAAATGCTGACATAACTCTTCACAAGAAGTTCCTTTGAAAGCAAAGTTCATCATTGTGTTTTTGTATACTTTGTAAGTAACACCAGCTCCTCTTAATTCCTTACGCATTTTTGTATCCTGCTCAACAGTGATACCTTTGTAGCTTACTAACACTACGGATGCGGCATCTTTAATACTGTTGGCAATCTCTTCTACGATTGGTTTTTTGAGTTCTACTTTTGCCATGAATTAGTGCACCTCCTTATTTTTTTAGGCTGCGCTGCACATATATCGAAAGGTACTTCAATAATTAGTACGAAAAAAACCTCTCTGCATAGACAGAGAGGCTTCATCAATCCTAATAATTGCAAGAATGAATCTTTCCTCGGCAGGCGTTTTATCCTTATGCCTAACGGCACCTGCTGTCTTCGGCAGCTATTCCTGTATTAAAATATCATGCGGGACAAGTATTGTCAAGCTTTTTCTTCAAAAAACTTGATCAAAATATTATCTATCTTTGTATCCACTGTACTGCGCGCCTTTTACCGGGGTCAGACCCGGGGCCACGGAAAGCTGGTAATCCCGGCTTCCGTTTTCTGTAAATGCTGCCAGTTCCATTCCCTTGATCTGGTTTTCCAGAACTCCCATTTTGGGTTCCCCGTCGTACTGCCCTTCCGGGATACTTCCATAATCTCGTCACTGTAAAAGAATCTCTTTTGCCGCTTCTTCCAGCTTCCTGCTTTTTTCTTTTACTTTCGCTTTTTTTACCTGCTCCTGAATTGCCTGCTCCGCTCTCTCTGTCTGGACCCGGCTTTTCAGGATTCCCTCTGCCTGCTCAAAAGGCAGGACTCCGTTTTCCACTCTTTCCAGACATTTCATAATGAGAATATTTCCGCCTGCTGTGAAGGGTTCGCTTATTTCGCCCTTCTGCATGGATGACGCCAGTATCCAGCGCATACTGTAGACACCGCTTTTTCCCTCCTGGGTATCAAGCGTATTCATCTCCAGCTCATAAAAGTTGATTTCGGGATGATCTGCCTCAAGCTTTTCCCGGCTGTTTTCTGCTTTTATGGCTTCTGCTGCCTCCTGAAGTTCTGCTGCGTTCTCAACTTTTGTTTCCGCCACAAACATTTTCACCCCTGTATCATAGCCATACTCATTCTGACGTTCACGGTAAGCTGTTTGCAGCTCCTCCCGGGAAAGTGTCTGTTCTTTTTTCAGCTTCTCCATTAATTCAGCTTCCAGTTCAGAGTATGCATACTGGTAATAGGACTCTTCCGTGTAGGAGGACAAGCCATAAGCCACCCCACCGGATGTCCCCTTCTTTAAACGCGAGGCATTCTCTTCCTCCATGGCGGATTTCATGGCACTGTAGTCCATATCTGCCTGTATCCCATTTTCCTTTGCCATGGATGAAAGCGTCTTCTTATATATCAGGTCTTCCTTTGCCAGGTTCATGATGACCGACAGCGGTGTCCCCCCATCCACCTCTGTTGTCCAAAAATCTTTCCTGTTTGCCTCGTCTGTGGAATAGCCGCTTTTTACCTGTGCCTGGAACCGCTTTATCTCTGACTGGTACTCCTCTTTTGCCACGTCCTGTCCGTTTATCTCCATCACAGTGCGCAGTTCTTCCGGTTTTTGAAATCTGATATAAAAAACCAGCCCGCCCAGGAGCAAAAGGACTATGACAAAAACAGCGTCAACAATATATTTTTTCCGCATTGGTCACTCCTAAAAATGGGGGCTGCCAAGAACAGCCCCCATACTTCCCACTTACTTTTGGTATTTACGTTTCTTTCCTAAAATTACTGCTGTACCTCCTGATAATACCAGAAGCCCTGCTAAAAGCGCAAGCGGAGATTCATCACCTGTCTTAGCACTCTTGGTTGTCTTAGTTCCTGACGTGGAAGATGGCTTTTTCTTTGTAGTGCTTGGAGTACCTGTCTTTTTCTTCAGGTTTTTAATTGCTTTTTCCAGGTTTTCTTTTGCTTTATCCACTTCAGACTGCGCTGCTTTGTCGTCTTCTAATACTGATGCTGCCGTTTCCAGTGCTTTTCGGAACGTTTTCCAGGTGGCATCTGTATAACTTCCCTGCTTGTCATCTTTATGTTTGTCATAAAGTTTTTGCAGAGAACTCTTGTCCGCCCCTTTCTCCTTCAGTCCTGATAATGCTGCACTTAAGTCGGACGCCGCTTTGTTGATCTCCTCCTGGGTGGCCGAGTCATCGTTCAATGTTGTCTCCGCGTTTTTCAGGGCATCAGTAAAGGTCTTCCAGGTTTTGTCTGTATAGTTGTTCTGTTTGTGATTTTTGTGGGCATTGTATAATTTTTCCAGATCGCTTTTGTCTGTTTCAGACTTAGGATTCTCTTTCAGAGCGGCAATGGATGCTTCCAGCTTCTCCTTTGCCTTGTCTACCTTTTTCTGGTCCGCAGTATCATCTTTCAGAACAGTATCGGCATTCTTTAACGCATCCTGGAAATCTTTCCAGGTCTTGTCCGTAAAATTTCCCTGCTTGTCATCTTTATGGGCGTTAAACAGTTTCTCCAGAGCGGCCTTATCTGCCTTCCCTTCTGTTTTCTCCTCCAGTGCTGCAATTGCATCTTCAAGCAGTTTCTTTGCCTGTTCTATTTTGTCCTGGTCCGCAGTTTCATCTCCGAGAACCGTCTCTGCATTCTTTAAAGCATTCTGGAAATTTTCCCAGGTCTCATCTGTGAAGTTCCCCTGCACGTGGTCTTTATACAGATCATAAAGGTCCTGCAGGCCTTTTTTATCCACCACCGGTTTCTCGCTCTTCTTTGTCAGAGCTTCATAGGCGTTTTTCAATGTTTCCGCTGCTTTGTCAAGCGTATCCTGCGTCGCGTCCGCATTCACCTTCTCAAGCCTGGCTGCAAGTTCAGCTTCCCGGTATGTGTTCCAGGACTCTTCTGTATAGTAGGATTCCTCCTCCTTCGGAACGAGAGCCAAAGCTTCATCCAGTGCAGAAGTGTCCAAATTCTCTTTGGTCACGGTATATCTCTCGTACAGTTTTACATCATCCATCTGTACCGTTGCCAAGTCACTGTTAATGCTGATACTGATCTTGTCGTAACCCTTGGTAGTGAATGCAAAGCTTGCTTTCCTCCACTCTCCTGCTTTTGTGAGGGACTCCGGATGGGCATTGCCGAGCTTAATGTCGCCGGAACCGGTCACACTGTTATGGTGTTTTGCTTCAATGGCAACCTTGCCGGTGTCTGATGCGCTGCATTTGATCCATGCTTCCAGAATATATTCCGTGTTCGGTGTTACGGGTATGCCGCCCAGTTCTGAGTATGCAGTATTTCCGGCATATTTTTGGTCAACTTTCAGGCTGTGGTCACCGCTGTGGGCATCCCCTTCTACAACAGATATGGTACTCTGCCAATCTCCCCAGTCTCCTACGTCCCCGGACTCGAAATCCCCATTACTTTTTTCCGGATTATAAGATTCCAGAATATTGTCTGCCGTCTCAGCATCGTTCTCTTTAATGTCATCCTTCTTGATCAATGCCTGTATTGCCTGCTCCAGGTTCCTGGCATAACTGTCGATCATCTCCTGTGTGGCAAGCGGCCGGTTCATGGCTGTTTTTGCTGCTGCCAGTGCCTTCTGCATCTCCGCAAATGTGGCAGCATCGTATACATTTTCACTATATGCCTCTGCCATGGCTGTCAGAGCTTCCAGATAGGTTCTGTCCACCTCCGGCCTCTCTGCTGTACTCTTGCCCTGGTACTCAAAAGCCCCCATATCTACCAGCCCCTGGCTCTCCCCATCTGTGTACGGAGCAGGATTTCCGGCATAGTCTTTATTTTCTATGGTGATCTGTGTAGCAACCAGTTCATTTTCCACCGCTTTCAGGGATTCCTGGGGCGGGTCCATGTGATCACTGCCTGCATCAATACAGGGTGATGTTGATCTCAGTTTAAATCCTTCGGCGCTTCCCAGCGTCACAGTTCCGTGAGCAAAGCTTCCGTCCGTATAGTTTTCTGGATTTTCAAACTGCGGGTCAGCAATGATAACGCCTGCGTCCTCATCCTTTGGGTACACATCCGCGATGGTACCGTAAATACAGTTATTGCTGTAATTTACTCCTTCATTATTCACAAAGGTATCACTGTTTCCGCAGATAATATTGTTGTAAATATCTGTACCGCTGGAAGGCGCGGTTCCCCAGGTTGCCTGTTCCACAGCATTAACCTTATAATCGTGATCCCAGTAAATGGTGTTGTTGTAAACCTGATTGCCAATACTGCCCCTCTCACCGATACGCATAATGCGCGCGCCGTCAAACAGGCCGTCATTGACGCTGACATTGTATCTGGCAACCGCATTTACCGTATAATAAGGTCCCGGGCAGGCCATCCAGAATCCGCCCTTGTTGTCATGGCTGTAATTATACTGGTACATTACGTTCTGGTTGCCGTAATCAAAGTCAAAAGCCATACCATCCTGATAACTCTCTGTGTGGGCCGCTTCATTATACTGCATGGTCACATTGTTGCAGTCCCACATCCAGATTGCCGCATGGGCGGGATTTCTGCTATAGTCCCAGTCCTCACTGGCACTTTTCACCACAAGGTTTTTCTCTGCGATACCGCCGTCTGCGTTGATAAGCACAATACCGTCGCCGGCCACATCATAGACATAGTTTTCTGCCACATATACATTTGGCCATCCAACCCATTTTCCTTTTCCTGCTTCCTGTGCACCGCTGCCGCCCACTAATACCCTGGATGCCCAGGAACTCTCCATATAAATGGCTTCGTGGCAGACATTTTCTACCTTATTTCCGACAATCGTCAGGTCTGTGAATTTGGACTCCACCTTATCTCCTGTCACCAGGGCGATCAAGCCGCCCGAACCCTTCTGGGCACCACCCTGCATGTAACCGTTGACATCATGTACATAGTTGTTCTTCACAACAACGCCCGGAAGGTCTCCCCCATCGTGGTTCTCCGCAAGGATACCTGTGAGCAGGTACTGGCTCTGTTTCTTTTTGGCATTGTCGTTCACAAGGTCCGCTGCATCCGCTTCCGTGTTGGTCACTTCCAGGTTCTGGACAGTGGTATATTTGGAATTGTAGATATGAACTGCTGCCACATCCTGTTTCGGCGCATTTTTGTTTGTCTGCCACGGATTTCCATTGCCGTTGATAACAGGATTGGAGCCCTCACCGTATCTGTCTACATAGACAGGGTTGTCCTGGGTTCCTGCTGCCTCCTGAAGTTTAAGCTGCTCACCGTTCCATGTACAGCCGGCCTTTAAAAGGAGTTTGCCGCCTGCCTGAAGGCGGAGCCGCTTTACATTTTCAAAGGTTTTCCATGCCTGTTCCGGGGAGGTTCCTGAAGCAGCGTCATCTCCATTCTGGGCATCTATATAGAAGGTATCACTGCTGGTGATCAGGGAGTCATCTCCAGGATTGTCCGGACTCTCCGGGACGTCAGTTTTTACAAGCCTGATATTCCTGGCTTTGGCAGTTCCCTCCTCTAACCAGACACTGATATTTTTGGAGGTCTGGCCAGCAGGCATCTGGAAGGTAACGGATATGGTCTCCCACTCCCCTGTTTTTGCATTTACTGCAAAAGACTTATCTCCACTGTCTGTCTGAGGCTTTTTCTGGGCAATAGAAATGGCCTGTGCAGTGTCGGCATATACTTCTCCGCTGAGTTTATACCAAGCCTCCGGCTCCAGACCGTCCACATTCCGGTTGATTCCGTTTGCCCCTTTGCCGGCATCAAAGGAACTGTAGAAGCCGTCCTCCTCCTCATGGATCGTGATGTCCGCATTTTCCGGCCAGATCCCCCATCCATTCAGCCCGTCTGCAAAGTCACCGTTTGTCAGAAGGTTTGTCTCCTCCTGCTGATCTTGCTGTTTCTCCAGGCCCTCAGCAGCAGCTTCCAGTTCTCCTGTAATGGAATTTACTTCCTCCTGGGTCTTCTGGGCCGCATCGTAAGAATAAATATCCGTGAAAGCCCTGGCCTCCTCTGCCTTAATCTGAAGCACGTTCAGGGACTCAGCGGTGTAGATATCCGTCTGTCCCAGTTTTTCCTCTGCATCCGCAAGCGCTGCCTCAAGCACTGATAGATCCGGCGCCTCATACAGGTTTACATCATCTGCATATGCGGTGCCTGCCCCTGCGTTCAGCCATGTATAGACATTGGGTTTCTGGGCATTTTCCCACATGGTAAAGCGCACAGCAGCCTGAACCCACTCGCCCACTTTGCTCTGGGACTCTATGGCAAACTGCGGGTCACTTCCCTTTCCTTCATTCTCATGGAATCCTATAGAATAGGAATTGGCAGCAGTCTGGTAAATCTGGGCTGTGAGCCAGTAATCCTTCCCCGGTGTCAGGGCAATGTCCTGTGTCACCTGGGACCCGTTGCCTTTTGCTTCCTCTCTCAGACAATAACTGCCCTCAGCCGGCTGGATCACATCACTTCCAACTCTCTCCATACTAGCTCCGCCGCTGGTGCACCAGCCGTTTTTTGTCCAGCCGTTTAGATTGTCTTCTTCAAATCCTCCATTTACAAGCATACCTGCAGTCGGTTCTGCCATGACAGGCACAGCTACAGTCATATTCCCCATGATCATGGCTGCTGCCATCAGCATGGAAATTCCTGACTTCCATTTTTTCATCATTTTGACCTTTTCCTCCTTTAATTCAGAATATTTTTTATTCACTTCTTGAAATCTGCATCCTCCTCTCCCCCGAGCATTGTCATCATTTGCACTATAAATTCGGAAATTTATCCCATTTTTTATATAGTATCACAACAGCCACTACGATTTTTTTCATATTCGACTCCATTTATAACATTTTCAACCATTTTGGCTAGAGTTTCAGCAAAGCCTTTGATTAAACATTTTCTGTTCTCTACATAAACTAAAAGAAAAGGGTATTTTTATGATCATACATGTTGTGGCTCCAGGCGAAACCCTCAGCAACATCGCCGCACAGTACGCGGTATCCCCAAGCCGTCTTTCCTTTGACAACCAGTTAAGCGAGCAGGACCACCTGGTTGTGGGCCAGGCTCTCCTCGTACTTCAGCCGGATCTGATCCATGAAACCACGCCGGGCGAGACCATCCCTTCTATTGCGGACCTGTACGGCGTCCCTGCTCTGCAGATCGTGCGGAATAATCCCTTTCTCACCAGCCAGCCCTTTCTCCGACAGGGACAGTATCTGGTCATCCGTTACAAAGACCAGTCAGACAGACCTTTAACTGCAGACGGTTATGCCTATCCTTTTATCAATATGAAGCTATTGGGGGAAACCCTTCCCTATCTGGGATATCTGTCTATTTTTTCCTACGGGTTTACCGAATCAGGAGAATTGATCCCCATTTATGATGAACCTTTGCTGGAGGCAGCCAGGGTATACGGCACCAAGGCTGTCTTTGTGCTGACACCCTTTACAGAAGCAGGAACCTTTAACAGCAATCTGGTCACCATTGCCTCGCAGAATATGGAAGTTCAGGAAAATCTCATGGAAAACATACAGAGAACGGTACAGAATAAGGGATATTCTGAAGTAGATGTGGATTTTGAATATATAAGGGCTGAGGACCGGATTGCCTATGTGGAATTTGTGCGCAGGCTGACCCGGAGAATGAATGCGGTGGGAATCACCGTCTCCGTGGCACTGGCACCTAAAGTATCTGCCGACCAGCCGGGACTTCTGTATGAAGGGGTGGATTACAGGCTTCTGGGGGAAGCGGCTAACTCGGTGCTGCTGATGACGTATGAATGGGGCTACACCTACGGCCCGCCCATGGCGGTTGCTCCCATACCTTCCGTGAGGCGGGTCCTGGAATACGCGGTGACGGAAATCCCCCCTGAAAAGATTTCCATGGGCATACCGAACTACGGATATGACTGGCCTCTGCCCTTTGTCCGGGGAGAAACAGCCGCCGTAACCATAGGAAACCAGCAGGCTGTGGCCATCGCCGCTGCCAATAATGCAGTCATACAGTATGATGAAGTATCACAGGCGCCCTTCTTTGAATATAACCACCGGGGCACAGACCATATCGTATGGTTTGAGGATGTGCGCAGTATCCTGGCCAAATTCCAGCTCGTAAAAGAATTCGGGTTTCCCAGAGTGGATTACTGGCAGCTCATGCGGTCCTTCCGTCAAAACTGGCTGCTCCTGTGTACAGAATTCTCCTTGTCAGAACCTTTTTAAACGATCGCACAGATACTGGCGGGCTGCCTGGGCGGTTCTGAAGTGCGGAGTTTTTTGGCCCAATATGTACCCTGCTGCCTCCTCCCACTCTTCCTGTGTATATTCCTGAGTGGGTATTCTGCTCACTGTGTCATAGATTTTTATTCTGCTGATGCAGCCGTGCAGGTCCGACAGCATTGTTGTGCCGTTATCCCTTGCCAGCCTGTCCAGTAATTTATCCTTCACACTCCGCACCTCCTTTTACGTTATCTTGTGAAGACTACATAATGATGGTTATGTGGTCATATAAACAAAGGTTGTAAACTTAAATACATAGCAATTTTATCATGCTTCCTCTTAAAATACAAGATTTTATGCCGGGGAACATGGGAAAAGACACAGGAAGTAAACCGGAGGCCTCCATATAAATGCGCCGGTTTATTTCCTGTGTCTTTTTTTAAGTTAATCTTTTTTTGTGAAATGCACAGAAACCTGATATGCAGATACGTGACTACATAACCATCATTATGTGGTTTTTTTATGTTCTCAACACAACAAGCCCCATCCGATCCACCTGTCTGGCATGTTCCACACCGCTCTCCATAGTATAAATGCGGGTAGTGGTCACACTGGAATGTCCCAGCAGGTCTGCAAGTCTGGATAAATCCTTTTCCATGCGGTAATAGGTTCTTGCAAATAAGTGACGCAGATTATGAGGAAACACTTTTTCCGGCTCGACGCCAGCACTGCAGCACAGATTCTTCATGTCTCTCCATATATTTGAGCGGTCCAGCGGCCTCCCGTTTTTTGTACAAAAAACAACTCCTTTTTTGATCCCCTGCTCCCGGCAGTACACCTGCAAAGCACGGCTCAGGGTCCTTGGAAGGAAAATAGTACGTTTTTTCCCTTTACAATCCACAATAGTGCGTCCTGCTTTTACTGTTTCCAGTGTTACAAACTGCAGCTCCGAGACCCGTATGCCTGTTGAACAGATCGTCTGCAGGATCAGGGCCAGACGGCGGTTCTGTTTCTGCTCAGCAGCGTTCACCAGCCGGATATACTCCTCTCTTGACAGCTCTTTTTCCGGTTTCGTAAAAATCTCCTTCTGAATCTTCAGCGGTTTCACCCTGTACTGGGGATACCCAACCCATTCAAGAAACCCGTTTACTGCTGCCAGCATAGAATTTACACTGGCAGGCAGATAACTCTGTGTCAGCTTTTCCTTCCAGCACAGCAGACTTTCCTTTGTAACTGTCTCCCCCTGAAGAAACATAAAGTATGACCTCAGGTCATGCACATATTTGACAATGGTATTCCTGCTCCTCTCCTCCCTTAAAAGGTAGTTCTCGTAGCCCTTCACCAGACCGTCCTCATCCATCTGAAACGTTGCCGCCGCATTTCTGCACTCCATAATCAACCAGCCTTTCTGTCGCATCTTGAACCTTGCATTTACTTCTGTCATCTGTTATTGTACCGGATATGTACATCCTATATACACAATACAACAAACCTTCTTAAATAGTGTACCAATTCCTTTTTTGTTGTTGGAATGGTAAATACACCGGAAAGCTTTACATGCTATAATAACAGTGGAATTTTATGTCTGGAGGTGTTTTTGTTTTTCTTTCGTCTTATTTTTTCTACTGCCTTCAGCCAATCAGCGGATGGAGGTATGCTGTCCCTGTTATTCCATGCAGGCCTCATATAAAAATACGGGGAGAATACCGGGAGGCGGGCTTCCTGGTCCGCTTTGAAAACACATTCTCCAACCCCCTGAAAGAAAAGAACGGAGCCTTCCAGTCCACCAAACATGGCGGTCCGGGAATCGGAACGGAGTCTGTAAAAAAAGTGGTGCAGCAGTATCAGGGGACTGTGGGATTTGCAAAGGAAGGAAAGCCTCCTCAAAGAGCAGGGACTTCTGGCCGATATATGGAAAGAAAGGATTAGAGCTTAAACACGAGCGTTTTCTCCCGCCGGACCAGGGGCGGGCATAAAAAGAGGCCGCCGCATTGATCTCTCAATACGGCGGCCTCCTTTTATTTCATCTATTACTGAGCTAACTTAACCGGGTTAAGCTTAACGCTCGGTCCCATTGTGGAAGCGAGTGTTACACTCTTCAGGTACTGACCTTTCAGTGTGCTTGGCTTAGCCTTTGTGATAGCTCCCATGAGCGTCTGGAAGTTGTCCGCTAACTGCTCCTCTGTGAAAGAAGCTTTTCCGATTGGCACGTGAATGATGTTTGTTTTATCAAGACGATATTCAATCTTACCAGCTTTAATATCCTGAATAGCTTTTGTAACGTCCATTGTTACGGTTCCGGCTTTCGGGTTTGGCATTAAGCCTTTTGGTCCGAGTACACGACCCAGACGACCAACAACACCCATCATGTCCGGTGTAGCAACAACAACGTCGAAATCTAACCAGCCTTCGTTCTGGATCTTCGGAATCAGTTCCTCAGCTCCAACATAGTCTGCACCGGCAGCCTGAGCCTCGTCAGCTTTGGCATTCTTTGCAAATACTAATACACGAACAGTTTTACCGGTTCCGTGCGGCAGTACAACTGCACCACGAATCTGCTGGTCTGCATGACGTCCGTCACAACCTGTTCTGATATGAGCTTCGATTGTTTCGTCAAATTTAGCTACTGCTGTTTTCTTAACTAAAGCGATAGCTTCTTCTGTATCATATAAGTTTGCGCGATCAACTGCTTTTGCAGCCTCTACATATTTCTTTCCGCGTTTCATATTAAATAACCTCCTAGTGGTAATTGCGGGAATGTCCCTCCCACGTTCGTTTCAATAGTTCAAAAGGCAAGGCCTGGCCTTATTCCTCTACAGTGATTCCCATACTTCTTGCAGTACCTGCAATCATGCTCATTGCTGCTTCTAAGGAACCTGCATTTAAGTCCGGCATTTTCATCTCTGCGATTTCCTGGATTTTAGCCTTGGAAATTGTAGCAACTTTAGTTTTGTTCGGAACACCTGAACCGGATTTCAGGTTGCAGGCTTTCTTTAACAGAACTGCTGCCGGCGGAGTTTTGGTTATAAAGCTGAAACTTCTGTCCGCATATACTGTGATAACAACCGGGATGATCAGATCTCCCTTATCTGCTGTTCTCGCATTGAATTCCTTTGTAAACTGTACAATGTTTACACCGTGCTGACCCAGAGCAGGTCCAACCGGTGGTGCTGGTGTTGCCTTTCCAGCAGGGATCTGTAATTTAATATAGCCTGTTACTTTCTTTGCCATTTTCGGCACCTCCTAATTATGTGGTAATGTCGGGGATTTCCCTCCCACGAGCCATGTGACGTATGGCCCTTTCATCTTCGTTACATTTTCTTAACTTCTGCGAAACTGATTTCAACTGGCGTTTCGCGGCCAAACAGCTCAACATTTATTGTCACAATCTGTTTGGATTCATTGATACTCTGGACAACGCCCACGGTATCTTTCCAAACTCCGCCTGTAACAACAACACTGTCACCTTCTTCAAAGTCGATCTGGACGGTTACGTTCCGGATACCCAGACGGTCCATCTCTTCCTCTGTCAAAGGAACCGGTTTTGACCCCGGACCAACGAATCCTGTGACACCGCGTGTGTTTCTTACAACATACCAGGTATCATCATTCATCACCATGTTAATAAGGACATATCCCGGAAACATCTTCTTCTGCACCAGCTTCTTCTGGCCGTTTTTCATTTCCTCAACGTCCTCCATGGGAACACGGACTTCCAAAATCTGATCTTCCAGGTGTCTGTTTTCAATTGTCTTGTCAATGTTGGCTTTTACCTTGTTCTCATACCCTGAATAGGTATGTACAACATACCAATTTGTTTCTGACATAAAATCACCTTGTCCTTATTTGATTAATAGATTCAGAATCTGCAGGACGCCGCTGTCAATCACGGAAATGAGCACTCCCAGGATGGCAGTGATCGCTACAACCGCAACCGTCTGTTTAACCAGCGTCGGCCTGTCAGGCCAGATAATTTTTTTGAATTCAGCCTGAAGCCCTTTGGTCCAGTTCTTCTTAGGAGCTTTTACTTTCTTTTCTGCATCCATAGCTTCACCTCTCGAGCCCAATTATTTGGTTTCTTTGTGCATTGTGTGAGCCTTGCAGAACTTACAGTATTTTTTTGTCTCCATACGTTCCGGATGGTTCTTCTTTTCCTTTGTCATGTTGTAATTACGCTGTTTACATTCAGTACATGCCAATGTTATTTTTACGCGCACGACTTCTCCACCTCCATGTGTCTTTTATCTCCGGCAGATTCACGTCTCTGCCGCATGCAACGTTTCGGTTTCCTGCGACAAGACCTCTTTTGTTCCTGAAAATTAGGCACAAAAAAAAGACCTACTTCCACTGTCGCTTGTCTAGTTTAGCACAGAAAGAGGTCTTTGTCAATTTATTTTACACTTTTTTATGGACTGTCCGCCTCCCCGCCCATTAGGTGTCCCTCATCATTTTTAATCTCCCAATGAATCAAAATCGTCAATATTGCTCTCAGCACAATGATCCCCGCCACAATATAAATTTCCGACAATTTCCTGACAACGACGGTGCGCAGGATTTCGCTCCCCAGTTTAAACTCCAGCCCCATGGCAAGTCCCTTTGCAAGGAGAAGTTTTGTATTGGGGTCCCGCTTAATATAGTGAATCATACCCCGGATTCCGGCAAAGATAATAATACCCACTCCAATATATTCAAATAACAGGATTGCCAAATCCACAATGTTCCTCAAAGTTTCTTCCAAAAACAGCATAGCTATCCTTTCCCACAGGCCAATACCAGTAATCAGTCTACTGTCAGTATGTCCAGCCTTTCACCTTTCTTTTGTGTTATGTAAACTTCATTCCGAAGGTACCGAACCGTTACAAAAGGTCTACATAGGATATCAACTCCCTCTCACTGGCAATATCGCCGTCAAAGGGATAGTTCTTTCCCGCTCTCTCAAACAGTTCGATCCATTTCTGTGCTGCTTCCCCATCCTGATTCTGAATCAGCTCATAGGCGTATTGAATACGCAGCACGGACAGCATGGATGAGGAACGCTTCAAAAACTCCTGGACACCAGCCTTTTCGTACTCTCTGCGCACTTCTTCCCCCGGACCATTCAGCATAAGCCTGCAGAATATCATTTCCGCCTCCAGCATGGATCTCTGGATTCCTATAAGACCGGAAGCATGTTCCAGCACCCTTTCCCCTATTTCCAGTGCTGCCGGAAAGTCCTCCCTGTCAATATTACGGCTGACAGCAAACACACCGGTTGCTGCACACAGAGCATTATCCCACAACTCTTCAGGCGCAGGTTCAAACCACTCCTGCGGCATATCCTTCAAGCGTACGCCCAATGTAAACTGCTCATTTATCTTTAACTGCAGCCACAGACAGCGCACTGCCTTTTTATCCTTCCCCAGATGGAGCACATTGTATCCATCATTATCCACCCCGCCAAGCTGCATGGGTACTGCATTCATCAGCGCAAAAAAGACACCTACGATAACAAATGCCATGAACAGGATCTGCAGATACCCGTGTCCGTCTACCGCAAAACAGATAACCAGGGAGGCCCCGGCAGACAGCAGATTAAAAAGACTTCCGCCCAGGTTATACAGTATATACGGCATACTTCCATTCACCAAGTCAGGCGGTGCCAGAAGGCACTGTCCCCCTGTTCCCATAAGTGAATACCGCCCCCGCCTGATCCCGTCTCTTTTCTTAACCAGAATCACTTTTCCTACGCGAAAGGAAGAAAATTTATATCCGCTCAGAATCCCGCAGACCAAATGTCCCCCTTCATGTACAACAACTTGCAGACATGCAGCCACATAAAGGCACAGGATCATCCACACAAGACCTGCCAGGATTTCCTCAGTCCTAACCTTCCCCCCGTGCATTCTTTCCACAAACATCATGCCAAAGTACCCGCATGCTCCGCCGATCAGGGCTCCCACGATCATCTGCGGCCACGGTCTCTGTCTTTTCCTTTTTATTCTGCCCATAATCTGCTCATTCATCCTCCGAAAACAGCCTGTACAGTAAATACGCCCGGCTGTTGATCAATCATCTCTTAATTTCTACAGTTCCATATCATACGATCAGACTTTATATCTCACGCACAACTTGGGGTATCCCAGCTAAAATATGGGACTGCAGGCCGGCCTTCTGCAAATACGCCCTCTTTTATTTTTGGTAAATACGGACAAACTCCCTGACCTGCCGTTCCAGTTCTTCAAGTCCATCCTCCACATTACTGTCCCCGCCGTCGTATTTATTCAGGAGAAAAAATATAGGCGCGTAAAAATTCACTGCCATAGCCCTGGCATCCGTCCCCGAAAAAATGCCCTGCCGTATCATATCACCGAATAAAACCGTCTGGTAACGGATGCTGTCCTCCATATAAATCTTTCGGTAAACCGCTGCGATCTCTTTATCCCGGTACTGTTCTATGGTCAGCATTCTGCGGAATCTTCCTGCAAAAGGATCCTGTAGGTAAAACAAAAAAACTTTTTTGCTCAGCACCACCAACTCATTCTCGGTTATCCCGCCGTATGCAAGTGCGGCCTCCTCCATGGAAGTATCATCCGGCAGGCCGAAGGTATGGCTCATAGCCTCCATCCTTCTTGCCATTTCCTCCACAATGGTCTCAAAGATCTCTTTCTTGCTTTTAAAATGTTTGTAGAGGGAGCTGTCCTTGATCCCCACTGCCTCCGCAATGTTTTTCACGCTGGTGCCCTGGTATCCCCTGCTTGAAAAAAGTGTGAGGGCCTCCTCCACAATCTGCTCTTTAGTTGACATAACTCATTCTATCCCTTTCAGGTGATCTTTCACTTTCTTCTCCTGCTCAAACAAAGCACAGCCGCCGGTATGCATCTCAGTGAGGCTGCCGTCCTCCCTCAACCTGCAAAACAGAGGGGAATCCATAGCATCCCTGAGGCTGGTCTTTTGCAGACTGGTGTCGGAATATGGGGAGAACGGACAAGGCTCCGCCCCGCCGCTGGCATTGATATGAAAAAATCCCCTCCCCGCAGCAAGACATCCGCCCGATGCCCTCTCATCCCCAGGAAACGAAATAAGGAGCATATCCCCCTGCATTTCCCGCAATACGTCCAGTCTGGCCGCCAGATATTCCCTGTCCCCATCATCCGGCGCCAGATTCCTTGTTGCCCTGTCTGCCGGTACATATTCCACATAGATCACAGCTTTACAGCCCAGGAGAGAAAGCTTCCTAAGAAATGCATCTGCAGTAACCTCCTCCATATTTTCTTTGGTCACGGTTACAGATACCCCATATAAAATATCCCAATCCCTCAGATCCTCCATTGTCTGTATTAAACCGTCATAAATCCCGCTGCCTCGCCTGGCATCTGTCTTCTGCCTGTCGCCTTCCATACTGAGAACCGGCAGTAGATTCCTGTTATCCATAAAAAGCTGCAGATATGTACCTCTGTCTGCCTCCCCTTTATCAGGCACCTCGGAGACCGGTTCCCCTTCCACGCAGCGGGGCAATGTATCATTATTAATCATAGTACCATTAGTGAAAACAGGGAACAAGATATTTTTTCGCATTCCTGCCTTTTTCAGTACATAAGGTCTCATCAGAGGCTCGCCTCCGGCCAGCAGGATAAAGCTGACTCCCATTTCCTCGGCCTGGGCAAAAATATCATCCCACTGTTCCGCACTCATCCCTATCCGAACTGCCTCGCTGCCGCAGGTGTGATTTGCCCGGGCGTAACACCCTTTGCAGTGAAGATTGCACTGGCTGGTTATGCTGGCGATCAGGAATGGGGGCACAGGTTTCCCGTTCTGCTCCGCCTGCCTGCGCTTTCCTGCCGCCCGTCCGGCTGCCTTAGCGTATTTCAGCAGGTACATGGCTGATCTCGGATTTGTGAACGATGCTTTTTTCATTCTTTTTATAATATTTTCCACTCCACGGCTAAGATACTGCTCTAACTGTAATCTCTCCATAATCTTTTCCATACCTTTCTCTGTCTGGTTGTCGGGGCTTTTAGCTAGTAAACACTAGCTTCTTTTATTATAGCTAGTATGCACTAGCCTGTCAAGTAAAAATAACCACACAAAGCATAAGCCCATCCATATCCTGAACAGCGTTGGTCCCGCCCAAAAACTTCCCATAAAAAATGCAGACAATCACCGGCATTATGATGATTGTCTGCAAAACGGGGATACCTCTTTATCCGTTAATAAATCCGGCAATTGTCTCTGTCACTTCATCAGGGATATGCTTTACCCCCTGATAACTGGCCGGGCCGTCCTCATATCTGCCCTCCATGAACATATGGCTCAGTCCGGGGAATGACACAAACTGCCAGTTGTCTTTCCCCTCATAATTGTCTTTCCATATCTGGAAATCATCCATAGTCACCTGATAATCCTCCTCACCCTGAAGGACAAGCACCGGCATGGTCATATCCTCTGCTTCCTTCACGGCATCGTAATCCAGCAGGCTTTTTATATATGTGAGATTCTGTCCCATAATCTTTTCATCTTCGGAGAGAGCGTCTATATTTCTCATCTGTTCCACTGCAGCAAAACCTTGTTCATACACAGCCTTCTCCTGCTCTGAGGGATTGGGATTCAGGCTCTGAAGAAATGTGTACTGCCGCTCCAGCGTCTCTGCAAACCCTCTGGCCGGACCTGCCATCATGACACAGCCGTCCGGCTGGGCCTCTCGTGAAATTGCCCCCATCATCTGAGCCCCCTGGCTGTGCCCCACCACGTATACCTTTGAAACGCCTTCCTGCTCACGCAGCATTTTAACAGCCGCAGCCGCATCATTGATAGTTTCGTCATAGACTGTAAACTCCTTATCCTCGGCTAACTCTTTCCCATACACATAGGATATCTTGTCATAACGATAGGAGGCGATTCCCTGCTTCGCCAGGCCCCAGGCTAGATCCCGGAACGGTTTTAGCTGACCGGAAGCCTCGTTTCTGTCACTGCTGCCGGAACCATGCACAAATACCACGGCCGGGTATTCCTTCAGGTTCTTAGGTACTGCAAAAGTCCCCGGCAGTGTACGGCCCTCTGCTATACTCAGATCCATATCCGTCTCCGTCACATTTTCCGGTATGGAGACCTCTTCTTTGCTTTCCTGATACACAGAAGTGGTAACGCCTCCGATTTTGCCCTCCAGGAATGATATGGTCAGATTGATGGGCTGTACGGCAAAATCACAGGGAACCTGTACCATGTCATACCCGGACTGAGGCTCCCCTTCCCACGCGGGCTGAACCTCTTTCAGTTCCCCCACTGCTTCCAGCGTCGCCTGAAAAGCTGCCTGGAACTGGCCGCTTTCCACTGCGGACTTCATCTGTTCTGTATACTCATAATTTCCTTTTATGTTATCTGTATTACCTTCGATCAAATCTTTTACAAGTGTCTCAGCCGTTGTCAGAACATCAGATCTGTTCCCACCCGCTGCCCCGGGTTCCTTCTCTTCGGCACTGTCCTCCTCCTGTGTATCCTGGGTCTTCTTCTCAGCGCTTTTGTCCCCTGTGTCCTTATCATTTCCGGAACAGCCTGCAAACGCCAGCATGACGGCAGCACTCAGCACAGTTATCATTACCTTTCTTTTCATAGTGATTCCTCCTTACCGCCGTAAATCTGCGGATTTGATAAATAGTTACGTTGGTCTCACTATATCACACTGCTTTAAAATCACAACTGCCTTAACCCAAAGTACAGAAAACTGGGAATAACGTAGATACCCGGACCCGCCAAGTGGTTCCAATCCCTCTTATCTCTACAGATTTGCTCCATTATTTCTGATAACTTCTGCATACCAGTGTGCAGAATCCTTCAGAATGCGTTCCTGTGTCTCAAAATCCACATAGACCATACCGAACCTGTCCGAATACCCTTTCGCCCACTCAAAGTTATCAATCACGGACCAGGCAAAATAGGCATCCACTTTCACCCCATCCTCAACAGCCCGGCCAAGCTCCCGCAGATATCTGTGATAAAAATCTATCCGGCCCGGGTCATGAACTTTTCCGTCCAGAGACACCGTATCCGCACAGCAGCAGCCGTTCTCCGTGATAACAATAGGTTTCTGATACCGTTCATAGAGGAACCGCGGCCCCCAATAGAGGGATTCCGGAACCACAGGCCATCCGTTGCCTGTCCTAGGATACCCCACAGGGCGTTCCACAGCCTCCCAGCCGCCTTTTCCGTCACTCTTCACCTTGTATCCGTTGTAAATATTCTGCCCATAAAAATCCAGGGGCTGATGCATCAGTTTCAGGTCATCCGGCCTAAAATCCGGCAGATCCTTCTCAAACAGCTTCAGCCCGTCCTCGGGATATCTGCCCAGCATGACCGGGTCGCTCCACCAGCTTACGGACCACATATAATCCGGCTTGTCCTCCACGGCAAAATATACTCTTCTCGCAGTCTCAATATCCTCCGGAGTATCCGCTGCCGGAATAACCGGATTGGAGGTGGGCGCATAACCAATCTGTGCATCCGGCACCAAGCTTCTGATAGCCTGTACTGCTTTTCCGTGTGCCATCATCACATGATGGGCCATTTCCAGCACGCTGCGGCGGGACATAATATTGCCGGGCGCATGTTCTCCGCTCACATGTCCCAGCCCCACGAAGCACTGAGGCTCATTGAAGGTCATAAAAAATTTAACCCTGTCACCAAATGCTTTTGCCGCCGCTGCCGCATACTCTGCAAACCAGTCCACGATCTCAGGGTTCTGCCAGCCTCCCAGACGGTGCAGGGCAAAGGGCAGATCCCAGTGAAACAGCGTCAGACACGGTTTAATATTGTATTTCAGAAGTTCAGCGATCAGAGCATTATAAAAATCTATACCGCTCTGGTTGATCTCCCCTCTTCCCTCAGGAAAAATCCTGGACCAGGCCATAGAGAAACGATACGCCTGGATTCCCATGTCTGCCATCATTTTCACATCTTCTTGGTAACGGTGGTAATGGTCACAAGCTACATCCCCGTTGTGCATGGAAAATACTTTGCCGGGGGTCCTGGAGAAATCATCCCATACCGTGTAACCTCTGCCGTCCTCGAAAGCACCGCCTTCTATCTGATAAGAAGCGGTTGCTGTCCCCCATAAAAAATCATCCTGAAATCCCATAAAAAATCCTCCTCTGCATGATGGTATCTGACTATCCACAGCCCTGCTCCAATTCTGTAAACAGTAATGTTGATCTATATATTCATATTATGCTAAAGATCCCTTGTTTTCAACAATTATAAAGCGAATCCAGACAAAACAACAGAAAGCACGCCCCGCGGACTTTCTATTATTATGAATAAACCGGAGCGGCAGGATTCCCCCTGCATTCGCTCCGGCTGTCTGTTCTTATATTGTGATACCTGCCCGTCCAAAACGCTGTTTTACATAATCCAGGCTTTCCAGGTAAGCCGCATCACCGTCCAGATGTTCAATGATCAGCGGCATATCCGGGTCTGTCCTGCCGGCAAGCTCTGCGTATTTTTCCAAATTCAGGGTTCCCCTGCCGCAGGCCGTCTCCCTAAACTGCAGGGTAAATTCCTGTAAAAGGACCACATCTTTCAGGTGGCAGCTTCTGATATAAGGACCGAGTTTGCAAAAACACTCTTCCATAAACTCCTCATGATAAAAATATCTCTCCGGGGTCGTGATCCAATTGAACACATCCATATGCACGGCGAACCGCTCCCTGTCCACATCATGGATCAGCTTCACATACTCATTTGGACCCATAGGGTACATCCACGGCATGGGTTCAATGGTATAATAAGTTTTTTTCGGATCGGCAGCATCAATGATCTGCTGTATGCTTTCCACCACCAAATCCCAGGTTTCCTGTGTCAGATTTTCTTTATAAGGGCCGTCCCATCGCTCTCCTCTGGAACCTGAGACGTTGACACAGCATCTGGCACCTATCTTATCGGCCAGCTTTAACTGCTCAATACACCTGATCAGAGCCGCCTCCCTGACTTTGGCATCCGGGGAGATTGGATTACACCAGGCGCCCACCTCTGCGATCGTCAGTCCATATTCATGAGCTGCCTTAACATATTCCTCCAGAAGATCCTCATCGCAGGTATGATCCACAGGGAAATTAACAGAAGTACATCCCATCCGGTTCATCTTCCCAGCCCATTCCCATGGGCTTTTGTGCTCCAGAGGGCTGGATAATCCCAGTCTCATCCGCATATCCTCCTGTTATCTGTCGCTCTCCAGCAGTTCCACAATACATTTCAGGTCTTTATAAGCATTCATATAAGTATATCTTCCGCTGGCATCGCCGTACTCACCCTTCTGCTCCAGCACCATGCCCAAGTCCTCACAGCGTTTTACTGCTTCCGGCATTTTCATTCCCTTTATGTTGAATGCCACATGGTGAATGCCCTCGCCATGCTCATTCAGGTAATTTCTCCATGTGGAGGGCGCCTCATTTGGCTGGATCAGTTCAAGCTGGAGACCCGGACCCACATCAAAAAATGCCAGATAACTGTTGGCCTCCGGTGCCGGCTGGCCTTTAAATTCTGTCCGCGTTGTCTCATATTCCCCGCAGAGAGCTGCTTCCGGCTCTTCCACACCTAAAAATTCTGCCCATTTCTTCTTTGTGGCATTGATGTCCTTAACAATAAACCCAACCTGGCAAACTAAATCTGTACCGACTACTGCACTCATACTCTTTACCTCACTTTTCTTTTTTTGTTTTTATATTCTGCCCGCTGGCGTGCCTGTTTTTATAGGCTCCGGTTTTTCGCAGGTAGTTTTCATTTCATATACTTTCCTGTCCTGTGCCGATTCCATCATACCCGTGATGGCTTCAATCACATGGCAGGCCATCTCTGCATTAACCCTTGGTTTTCTTTTCTCATCTATCGCACAGGCCAAGTCCAGAACGCCGATCCCCCTGGTATAATCACCTATATGGGGATACAGTTCAGGCAGTTCCACACTCGTGTTCTGCTTTTCCTTTGTCTCCTGGCTGTCATCATACAGTACATCCAGAGACCTTTCCTTCCTGTAGACCCTGGGCCGCCCGCCGGACATATTGGGGTCCGGCACCTCCAGCGTCCCGTCTGTTCCATATATTTCAAACATGGGCAGATTGGAATGCCAGATATCAAAACTGATATTCATGCTCACGATCACACCCGATGCCAGTTCCGCAGTCCCCGAATAATGAGTGGGCGTCTCAACCTGAACCTCCTGCCCTTTCAGAGGGCCTGTGTAAACCTTCCGTACCGGAAACCCCGTACCGGAAAAAGCGCTGACCCGTTTCACAGGACCCAGCAGTGCTGCCAGTGCCGTGAAATAGTACGGACCCATGTCATACAGGGGCCCTGCCCCCTGCCCGTAAAAATTGGCAGGTGCCGGATGCCAGGTCTCCACACCGTTTGACATCATATTGGCAGTTACATAGAGAGGCTTTCCGATCCACCCGTCATCCAGGATTTTTCTGCATGTCTGCAGGGAAGATCCCAGAAAGGTGTCCGGAGCACTTCCCACAAGAAGCCCCCTCTCATCCGCCAGATCCATAACCTGCCGGGCCTGGGCAGCCGTGGGGGCAAATGGCTTTTCACAGAATACATGTTTTCCTGCCTGCAGTATTTTCTTGTTCAATTCCATGTGAAACTGAGGAGGCGTCAGATTCACCACCAGCTCCACATCTTCCATGGCAAGCATTTCCTCCACGGAACACCCTGACGGTATCAGGTATTTCTCCGCATGGCTTTTTGCAAGCTCCACATTCACATCCGCACAGGCCGCCAGATGCAGGGAGGGATAAAAGCGTTTGATATCCCGGATATAAGTATTACTGATGACGCCGCATCCCAGTATTCCAACATTTACATTTCTCATATCTGATTCCTCACTGTATTTTCATGTGTATTCCGGGCCTGCCTATCGTCCCGGGATCTAATAGCAGAATATTTCCTCACCTCTCAGTATGGCATTGGCTCTCCTCTGTAATTAATGAAGGGAACATCCATATCAGGTATCTGTTTTTTCCTGTCCAGAATGTCAAGCAGACCTAAAGCTGACTCCGAAGGCGGAATCTGGGCATTCTCTTTTCCCATAATAGTATCCATGCGGCCCGGATGAATCATATAGATCCGCATATGTCTGTCTGCCTTCTCCTCTGCCAGATAGTTCCGTATTTTCTGCGTATACATATTAGCAGCATGTTTTGACACTGAGTATGCCAGATAATTGTAGCCCTGAGGCGTTAAATGCCCTGCCTCGGACGTGATATTCATAATACAGGCATCCTCAGACGCATACAGCAGACCGATAAAATATTTCAGAACAATAGCCGTACCTGTCACATTCACATCCAATGTCTTTCTGAACATTTCCACATTTAAATCAGCGACAGCATCGCCCGGCATTACCATTTTTTCAAACAGCACTCCCGCGTTATTCACAAGAAAATCTATGTGCCCGTACTTCTGACGCACCCGCTCCGCCGCACCTTTTACCATTTCTTCATTGATCACATCCATCTCCAGGATCAATAGGCTGTCCGGATACTTTGTTTTCTGCTCCAGCAGATCACGGGCGTATGCTTCATCTGCGCCTTTCCTGCATCCGGCCAGCATCGTGTGGCCCCTAAGCAGTCCTTCTTTTACCATCTCATAGCCCAACCCACGGTTGGCGCCGGTCACTAATCCAATCATACTGCCTCCTAATAATCTGACTCCCCGAACCGGAAGACCTTGAAAAGTACCAAGATAATTCCCAGTGCGATCAACAACAGGATCCAAGCCATAGCGGATGCATATCCCATCTTAAAGTAAGAGAACGCATTCTGATACAAATACAGGGAATAGAACATAGTCTGATTGTCCGGGCCTCCGTTTGTCATAATGTACGGCTCTGCAAACCACTGGAACACCGCAATGATCAATGTCACTACATTATAAAGGATCGTAGAGCGCAGAAGCGGAATGGTTACGGACATAGTCTGTCTGAAAAACCCTGCCCCATCCAGAGCTGCCGACTCATAAAGACTGTCGGGTATATCCTGCAGACCTGCCAGATAAATAATAATGGCATTGCCGCAGGTCCACACCATCATAATGATCAGCGCAGGCTTTGACCAAAACATGCTGGAAAGCCATCCGGGGCCCTGAATCCCAATATAGCTGAGCAGGCGGTTGATAATACCAGTCTCGGGCTGCATAACCCATATCCAAAGCAGACATGCCACCACTGTGGGCACCAGCGTAGGAATAAAAAATGCCACCCGGAACGGTCCGGTGTATTTTAACTTCTTGTTATTCATTATAATGGAGACCGCCACTGCAATAAATGTAGTGATAGGGACTCCAAAAATGATCATATAAACGGTATTACTCATTGCCTTCAGAAACGTTTTATCCTGAAACAGCATTTTGTAATTGTCAAGTCCGATAAAGACAGGGTCTTTGATCACCTGGTAATCACACAGGGAATAATACAGGGAGGAACAAATCGGAAATAAGGTAAATACCAGAAAACCGATTATCCATGGGGAAACAAACAGCAGCCCATGAATGGCCTCTTTTTTTCTCATATTCATTTTTTTCATTATTTTCCCCTCCTACCCCTTAATTCCCGACATGGCAATACCCTGGATAAAATACTTCTGCATAACAAAGAACAGGATCAATACCGGCAGGATCATAACTGCTCCCAGCGCCAACAGCATACTCCAGTTTGGATCCAGATTGGATTTCAGCATAGAAGCCGCCAAAGACAGTGTGTACAGTTCATCTTTCCCCAAGAATACCAACGGTCCTAAGAAATCATTCCAGGATCGTATAAATGCAAAAATAGCAACCGTAGTCAATGCAGGTTTAGCCATTGGGATAACCAGCTTTGAGAAGATAGTAAATTCCCCGGCCCCGTCAATACGGGCAGCTTCCGAAATATCCTGGGGAATCCCTGTAAAAAACTGGCGCAGCAGGAAAATAAAGAACGGGTTTCCGAAAAAGCAGGTAACGGTAAGGGGAAGAAAAGTCCCGATCCATTTCATCTTGGTAAACATAAGAAACAGGGGCACCAGTGTTACCTGATACGGAAGGATCATGGTAATGAGTACTAAAATAAAAACTTTATCACGTCCCGGCCAGCGCAGTCTAGAAAATCCGTATGCCACCAGGGAGCAGGATAAAAGAGAACCGGCAATATTGCAGATCACAATGATCATTGTATTTTTCAAGTACTTAAAAAAAGGAATTGACGAAAACATATTCTCAAAGTTATCCAGCCTGAATTTATCAGGCAGCCATTTAAACGGCGTCCTGAACAGTTCACTCTCTGCCTTAAAAGATCCCATAAACAGATAAAATATCGGCAGAACGAACAGAATAGCCAAAATAATCAAAAATGCATATAAAAGTATCACTTCCAGACTGGGGCCTTTTCTGTGTTTCCTCTTCCCATCCGGTTTTGCCATTTTGAATCTCCTTTCATTCTGATGAAACCCTCTGTACGGCACTTATGTGCCGCACAGAGTATTCCATAAAAACCGCAGATGAGCTTACTCTGCTTTATCAAGTTCTGCCTGGTATTTATCCTGAAGTTTCTGAAGTTCTCCCTGAATATCCGTAATGTTTCCGTAAATAACACCTTCCCGGAAGGTTACAAATGCTTTGGACAATTCAGCCGAGCAGGAGCACAATGCGGGTATTCCGTTTTCCGGTGAGTTCGCAAGTTCTCTCTCCATCAGATACATTTCATCGCCCTCTTTTGTCAGGCTGACATTGTCAAACTCTGCGTCACTTGTAGGGATACTTCTCCACTGTGCAAAGTTATCCTCATTAACCGCACCTGACATACAGAATTTAATGAACAGTGCAGCCAGTTCGGGATTCTCTGAACCCTTCGGTATTGCAAATACATTGGTCTGGAACGTAGTGCTGTTAGCCCGTCCGCCTTCCGGCACCGGTACCGCGCAGGCTTTATAATTTACATCCGGCGCATATACACGCAGCGCATTGGAGAACCAGTTTCCGGTGATGGTCATGCCTACCTTACCTGTCATAAATGCATGGTCCGGAGAAAACATTCCTCCAAGTCCTGAGGTAAAGGACTGGATTCTCTCCGGGTCATATTTCTGTCCGTAGGACTGCAGCCATTCCATACAGGAAACCACTTCCGGGGATGTCAGATTCAGTTTGTTGGTCTCAGAATCATATACGTCGGCACCAAAGAAAAATGGTAGTGTAAAAGCGTCATCTTTTAAGTCCAGCCATGGGATAAGACCAAATCTTTCATATGTCCCGTCATCCTTCTGAATGGTCATGGCATCTGCCCACTGATCCAGCTCATCTAACGTTTTGGGTGGATTCTCCGGATCCAGCCCGGCCTCTTTCGCAATATCAGGATTGTAATACAGCAGCATGACATTGGTGTCCTGAGGAATCAGATATGGTTCATCCTTATAATATATAACATCCTTACATCCATTGAAAAAGCTGTCTACATTCAGGTCTACCTGCTCCAGATACGGCTCCAGCATTTCAAAACTCCCGTTTGCCGCGTAGGAATAGGCGGAAACCGCATTGTCACAGATAACCAGATCCGGTGCCTGACCGCCCGCAATGGCTGACAGCAGTTTCCCGTTGTTGATACCTGCCCCGTCCGGTACAAACTGTACGTTGCACTTAATGCCTTTATCTTCGTATAATTCGTTGAACGCATCTACACGGCTCTGGTCCCACACCTGAGAATCCCCCGTAAACGCAGACCAGTATGTAAATTCTCCGGTCAAATCTGTATCTTCCACTTCAAGCCCCAATGCTTTCAGTTCTTCCGCATTCGTCTTTACGGATTCCTGTGCCTTCTTTGCCTCGTCGCTCAGCTCTGTCTTTTCTTCCGGCTGCTGTGTTTCTCCGTCCCCGGATGTACTTGCTGAATCGCCGCATCCGGCCAGTGTACCTGCTGCCATACATAACGTTAATAATGCTGCTGCTAATTTTTTCTTCATACGTTTCTCCTTTCCTGCGTTACCCCATTCACCTTATCGTTCGGGTAACTGTTCCGTACCCCTCACAGTCACAAGCCAAAATCCATGCAGAACCGCTGCGCCGGAATTTTTACTTGGCTGCGGAATGAATTCTCACGGCCAGCGCAGTGAATACGCAGACCTGCCGGACCGTTACTTTTTCGGCTCGTATTTTACCTGTACAAATGTCCCCAGTTTTTCCTTGCTGTCAAATACTGTGTAGTTTCCGCCCTCGTATTCCCCGTAATGGCGGACCGGCATATCATTTTTCTCAAAGTATTTTACTGCCGCATCCCTGTCGTCTGTCATAAATGCAATGTGATGGATACCGTCTCCATTCTTTTCCAGGAAGTCTTTCCAGGAACTGGGCTCCTCATCGGGTTCCGTAATCTCCAGAACCACCTGACCCAAATCGAAAACCGCCAGCCTGGCCCTCGTCTTACTGGGCGCTCCCTTAAACTGTGTATGTGCCACAGATTCTTCCGGCACACGGAATGCCTCCGGCTTTGGAACCCCAAACAGTTTTGCATACTCTTCTACTGTTTTGTCCAGATCCTTTACCACCAATGCCACTTGGCAAATGGTCTTTCCATCAATGATTCCCATTTCATTTTCCTTTCTGTTCTGCACTCATTTATTTTCTGCCATGATTATGTCTTGCTCTTACCTACACGCGCTTCGGTTTTGATATATTTACTATAGCATCGTAATAAAGGATTTTCCATTAAATAATTGCTATATATACCCCATTTATTGCTTTATATTTTGAGTAAGTGCAAATTATTAATATGCCTTTGTTGTATATTCACATTTTTGCAGCATTATTTTTGTGCATTTTATACATTTATTTATCGCAATATTTAACTTATAATATCCAGTATAGATGTTTCTTGTCTTACTTTGTTAAATTTTGTCGATTTGTTTGTCATATGCAATATAATATTATGCTTTTTCACTATTAAATCTAAAGGAGTAAATCATTATGATCAAGGCAGATTTGTCAGAACCAATGTACTTTGAACATGATATGTCCATTAATGTATCATTCGGACATTACTACTCTCATTTCCCTATGCATTGGCACAGTTTTATGGAAATCGTTGCGCCACTGTCCAATGATATGGCTGTCACTCTTGGAAATGAGACGTACACACTCACAGAAAACCAACTGGTGATCATACCGCCCCGCAGCCTGCACGCACTGACCAAAAACAGCACGGCGCCCTGCCTGGTCCTGCAGTTTTCCAACATGCTGCTGCCCCAGCTTCATGATTTTATCACGCACAGGCAGCTCCTCTGCTGCCAGCCTGTCATTGATGTAACGGATACGGTATCCTTTACAGACAACCCTCTGGAGACCCTTATAAAGATCAAGGGATTGTTTTACAGTGATATCAGCTTTAAGGAAATGCGTCTGTATGAAGAACTTCTCCATTTTTTCATTGTGATAGGGGAACATAATTATCAGATTGAGAATTCGCTCTCTGCTCAGAAAACACCGCAGCAGAAAGCATATGACAGAAAATTTGATGCGGTTACAGAATACATAAAAGAACATTATACAGAACAGATCAGTCTGGAAGACCTGGCTGCCTTTGCCGGATTCAGCAAATACCATTTTTCCAGGATTTTCAAGGAATATTACCAGATGTCCCTGCCCGAATATATTACATCTCTGCGGGTATCACGCGCAACGGAACTGCTGGAGAATCCGGATCTGTCCATTATGGATGTTGCGCTGCAGTCGGGGTTTTCCAGTCTGCCGTCTTTTAACAGAACGTTTAAACAGATCAATAACTGCACACCGTCCCAGTTCAGGAAGATGTTTGATCATTTTCCCGGATAGAAATTGCAAAGTATGTCTTTACAATCAGTCCACCCTGTAACATGGCTATCCGTCTTTACATTATAGCGCTTATCCAAAGCACAGGCAATCTGTGATATTGCACAAAAGACCGGGAAAAGGATTAGATTCCTTCTTCCGGTCTTTCATATTTTTATTTCAACTTATTCAATTCCCATCAGATCACACAGTGACAGAATATAAATCCTTCCCGCATTCACTGCATCCTCAATATCCACATTCTCATTATAAGAATGAATACCTTCCGTATTGGACGGGCCGTACTGAATGGTAGGAATACCCTGTGCGCGGTACTCTCTTGCATCACTGGATGCCCACTGGTAAGCGGGAATCACATCAATGCCCCACAGTGCCTCTGCATTCTTCTTCACGGTCTGCACGATCGCTGCATCCTCGTCTGTGTAGTTGCCTTCGCTCTTCCACTGCGCTTCATACTCGATACCTGTCTCACCGCTCTCACGGATCATGGTGCGCACCATCTCCTCAATCTCCTCATGGTCCACACCGATGGGAAGACGTACATCCACAATAGCCTCACAGTAATCGGGAACCATATTTGGACGTGTTCCGCCCTGGATCACACCAACATTGGCGGAAACATGGCTGATAACCTCACCGATTCCCGGTTCACCAATCTCCTGCTGTGCAATCAGCTTGGAATTCTCCAGTGCATGAGCCTGGCTGTCCTTAAAATGTCCCTCGATTTTTGTCAGGCCCTGCAGCTTATCCAGTACCTTGGAAAGCTTAATGATGGCATTTTCCCCTTTAAATCCGCCCAGGCTTCCATGTGCGGATCTACCGTTGGCTTTCATGATCAAAGTCAGGCCGCCTTTCTGGCCGATCTCGATAGTATTGTTGGATGTTGGCTCCGCGATCAGGCAGGCATTCGCATCCTTTGCATACCCATTGTCACACAGCCATCTGGAACCGTATTCCCCGCCGCTCTCCTCATCGGAAACAATGTGGAGTCGGATATTGCCGTTCAACTCTGCTTTTGACTCTGTGAGTATCTTCATGGCGAACAGAAGCCCGGCTACGCCGGCTTTCATATCGGAAGTTCCTCTTCCCAGGATCAGTTTGTCTGTCACTTCCCCGGAGAACGGGTCAAACTCCCACTGCTCTCTGTCACCGGCCGGAACAACGTCCACATGACCGTTTAAGATAACACTGAATCCATCCTCTTTACCGATCTTTGCAAGTACACAGGGGAAATCAGGATGTGCCGCAACTTCCTCACTGGCAATGCCAGCCTCTTTCAGATAATTCTTAACAAAATCCACCACTTCCCTCTGGGTTCCGGTAGGATTTTCACTTGGGATCCTGATCAGATCAGATACCAGTTTAATAAAGTCTTCTGTCTGGCTCTCAGCCAGTTTCAGGATTTCTTCTCTTGTCACATTACTCATTTTCGCTCACACTTTCTTAATAGAATAAATACACGGCCGCCGGATATGCATTTTGCAGCACCCGGCGGCAGCCGTTATTTTTATTTCTCATCATACAGGAAGCAGGCTACCTGATGGCCCTCCTCCTGCTTCATAAGCTTAGGCATTTCTTTACGGCATCGCTCCATGCACTGCGGACATCTTCCTGCCAGCGGACAGCCTTTCTGGTCCCCGATAGGACTGGGAATATCTCCTTTTAGGACAATTCTCTCTTTCTTTACAAAAGGAGATTCCGTTGGGATCGCGGACAGCAGTGCCTTTGTGTATGGATGAAGCGGATTATCATACAGCTTATCCGCATCACACAGCTCCACGATTCTGCCCAGATACATGATCGCGATCCTGTCACTTACATGTTTGATAACGCCCAAGTCATGGGAGATAAATACATAAGTCAGGTTATATTCCTTCTGCAGACGGTTAAACAGGTTCAGTACCTGCGCCTGGATGGATACGTCCAGAGCGGAAACCGGCTCATCACAGATGATCAGCTTGGGATTCAGGGCAAGTGCCCGGGCAACATTGATACGCTGCCTCTGTCCCCCTGAAAACTCATGAGGGAAACGGTTCACATGCTGTACGTCAAGGCCAACCTCACGCATGAGTCCCAGCACTTTGTCATCTCTTTTCTTCTTGTCAGGCTCCAGTTTGTGCACCACCAAAGGTTCAGCGATAATCTTTGCCGCTGTTTTTCTGGGGTCAAGGGAGGAGTACGGATCCTGGAATACCATCTGGATATCCCTCTTTAAGTCCTTCAGTTCCTTTCCCTGTAAGGAAAAAATATCCCTGCCGTTGTACTCCACACTTCCGGAAGTGGCCTTATGAAGCTGGATGAGAGTTTTTCCAAATGTGGATTTACCGCATCCTGATTCTCCGATAATACCCAGTGTCTCACCCTCATAGATATCCACGGAAACATCGTTTACTGCATGGAGAACCTGGGGCTGCTCACCGAATTTGCTGGCTTTTATCTTAAATTCCTTGGTCAGGTTCCTGACCTTCATAAGAACCTTTTTCTCATCCTTCATTTTCTTCGTTCACTTCCCCTCTGACTAATTTATTCTCCAAATTCTGCCTGTGACAGGCCACAAAATGTCCCGGCTCCACTTCTACCAGAGGCGGTACTTCATCCCTGCATTTGTCCGTCACATAAGGACAGCGGTTGTAGAAGTTACAGCATTTTCCTGTCAAACGCAGGTCAGGCGGTGTTCCAGGTATGGTGTTCAGAATTCCTTTGTTCTCATCAGAGAGCTTTGGCATAGAATCCAGAAGCCCCCAGGTATACGGATGCATGGGTTTGGCATACAGCTCTTTAGTGGTCGCATACTCAACCGTATTGCCCGCATAGAGCACCATAACTGTATCGCACATTTCCCATACAACACCCAGGTTATGGGTGATCAGCAGGATAGAAGTATTATACTCGTCCTGCAGTTCCTGCAGAAGCGCCAGCACCTGGGCCTGAACGGTAACGTCAAGAGCGGTTGTCGGCTCATCGGCAATGACCAGTTTAGGCTTACAGCATACTGCCATAGCTATGATAACACGCTGGCACATACCGCCGGACAACTCATATGGATATGCCTCCATACGTTTTTCCGGCTGGGGGATCCCTACCTTTTTCAGCGCTTCCACTGCCATATTCCAGGCTGTCTTTTTATCCACATCCTGATGGGCGCAGATCATCTCAACCATCTGGTTTCCGATTTTAAATACCGGGTCCAGGCTTGTCATGGGGTCCTGGAAAATAACTGCTATATCCTTGCCGCGGAAGTCCAAAAGCTCTTTCTTGGTAAGCTTCAGCACATCCTTGCCGTCAAAGTCGATCTTGCCGCCCACAATTTTTCCGGTACGCGGCGGAAGCAGACGTATAATGGATGAGGAGCTTACACTCTTGCCTGAGCCGGATTCTCCCACAATTCCCATGGTCTCTCCCTTTTTCAACTCAAAACTGACACCATCCACTGCTTTTGACACGCCGCTTGCAAGGAAAAAGTAAGTCTTTAAATCTTTTACTGTCAGTAAGGTATCACTCATAATAACTCCTCATCTATTCGTATTTTTCCTTCATTTCCTTAAAGTCTCTTCTGACCGCCTCCAAAAGCTCCGGATTTGTCAGAACATCCACGGCAGTCATAGCCATGGCTTTGGAACCAACTGCAATGGTCTTGTGTCCGGCTTCGCTGTAGCAGGCATCCTCAAACTCTTTTGTATGACCTCTGGTCTCCGGCACTACCAGCACATAAGACTGCAGTCCCGGTATCTCATGGGTCACATTTCCCATGTCCGTACAGCCGATGCCCAGAGCTTTCTCTCTCGGCCTCACGATCTCGCCCAGGTCTGTGAAATTCTTTTCCAAGGCATTTTCCAAAGACTGGTTGTTGCGGATATCCTCATAGGAAAGTCCGTCATAGGAAAACTCCAGTCTTGTATTGGTAATGGCAGCTACGTGCTCACAGATATTCTTGAAACGCTCCAGCAGCTCCAGCTTATACTTCATGCTGAAGGAACGAATGGTGAACTTGGCCTGACAATGATCCGGTATATAGATTGGCTCTTCTCCGCCCTTGGAGATGACACCAATGATCTTGCCTTTGTCAGCCAGCTCCAGACGCATGGAATTTACGATCTGGAACAGGTCCAGCACAGGATTCAGGGCACTGATCCCCTCCTCCGGCCATGTGGCTGCATGGGATGTTTTTCCATAGTAGTCCACGATCACATCTGTCCGGGAATAAGAGATATCATTCACCACGGTATCGCTGGCTGAGTGAAGGATCATGGCAATATCCAGCCCCTGAAAGGCGCCGTTGTTCAACATGATTATCTTACCGCCGCCGCCTTCCTCCGCAGGAGTTCCGAATACGGTCACTTTACCGCCAATCTCATCCATGACAGAATGGACCGCTTCGCCGGCTCCAACTGCCATAGCACACATCAGATTATGTCCGCAGGAATGCCCCATTCCCGGAACCGCGTCAAATTCGCCGAAAATACCGATATTTGGACCTTCCTTCCCTGTGTCATACACAGCTCTCACGGAAGTTTCAACACCGCCCACACCTGTTGTCACCTGAAAGCCGAATTTCTTAAGAAGTTCTGACATGGATCTGCAGGCATGAAATTCATTAAAATTATATTCCGGATGTTCCCAAACCGTGTTGGAAAGTCCGATCAACTCAGGCAGAATCTCCTCCACCCTCTTTTGTACTCTCTCTTTAAAATCGCTCATCTGGCACCTCCTGCTTATTTCTTCATCTTCGGGTCAAGTACGTCACGGATGCCATCACCCAGAAGGTTGAATCCAAGAACTGTGACAAGGATGAACAGACCGGAGATCATAGCTACATGAGGAGCCGTGTTCAGGCAGTCCTTACCCTGTCGCAGGATACTTCCCCAGGATGAAGTCGGTGTGGAGATACCAAGTCCTAAAAAGCTCAGGGCAGCCTCAGAAATAATGGCACCAGCAACGCCCAGTGTGGCGTAAACGATAACCGGGGAGAGAATGTTCGGCAGAATATGTGAAAACAGCATTCTCATATTGGAAACACCGATAACTCTTCCTGCGTTACAATATTCTTCATTTTTCACAATATGCACTTCACCGCGCACAACCCTGGCAAAACTGGGCACATTCCCCACACCGATGGCTATGATCACGTTGACAATTCCCGGTCCCAGGACTGTCATCAGGATAATGGACAGAAGGACAAACGGGAAAGCCAGAAGGCCGTCCATAATACGCATGATAAAAGCATCCATAAATCCGCCCATGTAACCGGCTACCAGCCCCAGCAGGATCCCAATGATACCTGCAACAATGGTACCGCCCACTGCGACGATGATGGAGACACGTGAACCATAGAGAACCCTGGCAAACAGGTCCCTTCCGAACTCATCCGTTCCGAAAATATGACCATTCTGCCCCGGAGTCAGAAAGGTGTCCAGAGGATGGATCTCATCCGGGTCCACATTTGTTATGATGGGAGCGAAAATGGCAATGAACACCATAAACAGCACGATGAAAAGACCGATCATAGCCGTCTTATTTCTTTTCAGTTTATTCCAGACATTATTGGCCCGGCGCTCTTTTTTCAGCATGTCCTCCTGAGCTTTTACGCCTAAGGCTTCTGTATTCTGTGCGCTCATTTAGTTTCCTCCTTTTCCGCTTTCGTAGCTTACTCTCGGGTTGATCAGCATGTAGACCACGTCCACCAGCAAATTGACCACAACGAACACCACTGCAATGAACAGGACGGTTCCCTGGATAAGCTGATAATCACGGTTGTCAATGGCACTTACGATCATGGTGCCCATCCCCGGCCAGGAGAAAATACTCTCTGTCAGAATAGCCCCGGTAAATGCCTGGGCAAGCTGAAGTCCCAGAACCGTAACGATTGGCGGCAGTGCATTTTTCAGTGCATGCTTCCAGATGACTACGCTCTCTTTGATACCTCTTGCACGGAGGGATTTTATAGAGTCATTATTCACAACTTCCAGCATACTGGAACGGGTGATCCTAGCAAATGTAGCTGTAGGTATGGTTGCCAGACAAAAACAGGGCAGGATCATATGGCTGATAAAATTCCCCAGTCCCTGACTCATATCACCCATACCCAGAGCCGGGAACCAGCCCAGATTTACGCTGAACGTCATAACCAGCATCATACCTAACCAGAAGATAGGCATAGACACACCCACCAGAGCCAGGATCATGAACACATAATCCAGGATAGAATACTGGTGCAGTGCAGAAAAAACACCTATGGCAAGTCCGATGATCAATGCAATTACAAGACTTGTAAGGGTGATGACAAGTGTATTTGGAATCCTCTCCGCGATCAGGCTTGTCACCGATTTGTTGTATACATAGGATTTTCCGAAATCCCCTTTCAGGACATTGAACATGTAATCCACATACTGTTCTCCCTTACTCTTATTCAGTCCCATCTCCTCTTCCAGTTCCTCAATGGCGTCCGGAGATGCCTGAGGCCCGAGTAAGCTTCGGGCTGGGTTACCTGGAATCATTCTGGTCAGAATAAAGGTTACCGTCACTACGATCAAGAGGGTTGGAATACTTTGTAAGATTCTCTTCAAAATGGTTTTTAACACGAATTTCTACCGCCCTTTTCATTTTAATCTGACAAGCAGGGGGCATCGCGAACAGCAATACCCCCTGCAACCTCATTTACTCTTAACTTAACTGATTACTGTACTTTCCAGACATTTGTCCACGGTGTCACAAAGAACATCTGGTTGTCTGCCTTCTGTACAAAATCCTGTACTTCCGGATTCAGGCCGTGGATAACATTCTCGTTAGAGTAGAAGATACCCGGCAGTTCTTCTGTCACGATCCTCAGTGCTTTTTTATACATTTCTGCACGTTCGTTCTGGTCTGTCGCTTTCAATGCGTCGTCAAGCAGCTGGTCAACTTCTGCGTTGGAGAATCCCTGACCATTGCCGAGAGCTCCGATCTCTTTGCTGGAGAACAGCTTGTTCAGGAAGAAGTACGGATCCGGATACCAGGTCCAGGACATGCCGTACATATGGGCGTTTCCTGAAGCTGCGGACTCACTGAAGGTACCCCACTCGCTCTTGTTGATGTTTACCGTAACATTCAGGTTTGTTTTTAAGTATGCCTGTACCAGAGTTGCCATTTTCTCACGTAATGCTGTATTGGAAATATAAAGGTCGCATTCAAATCCATCCGGATATCCTGCTTCTGTAAGGAGCTTCTTAGCGCCTTCCGGATCATAATCCGGTACCAGTTCTTCACAGGATGCATCATATCCCCAGGATCCCGGCGGCAGAGATAATTTAGCCGGAACAGCTTCCCCGTACTGGTAGATGCTGGCTGTCATTTCTTCCACGTTGATAGCCTTGATCAATGCTTCTCTTACTTTTTTGTCAGCTGTAGGTCCATTTACCTGGTTGAAGTAAATGTAAGCCACATGCAGACCCGGCATCTCCATTAACTGCAGTTTGGAGTCGTCACGTACGGACTTCACTGCCTCACCTGTGATACTGGATGCTATATCAATTTCACCTGTCTTCAGGGCATTGGCTGCCTGGTTGGAATCTGTGATCACTTTGAATACCAGTTTGTCCAGGTTTGGTTCTGCTACCCAGTAATCCGGGTTTTTCACCAGTACAGACTGCTGGTCAAGCTCAAAGGATTCCATTGCAAATGGGCCTGTACCTACCAGATGTGCACCGAAGTCATCTCCCCATCCCTCAACTTCCTCTTTGGGAACAATGGAGTTTCCTGCATCGGTAAGAGCTGTCAGGAACGCTGCGTTTGGCTCAGCCAGTGTACATGTCACTTCCCAGTCACCTGTCACTTCTGCGTTCTCCAGCATATCCAGACGATTCAGGGAAGAATCTTTTGCGGAACGGTTTAAGGAGTAAGCGATATCTTCTGCTGTCATCTCACGTCCGTCCTGGTATTTACCTTTCTGGAATTTTACACCCTGGCGGATTTTGAACACGTATGTAAGTCCGTCATCGCTGACTGTCCATTCCTCTGCCAATGAAGGTACGATCTCTGATAAATCTTTGTTGTACTCAACAACCCTGTCACATACGTTGTTGATCACCTGGCCCTCATAAGAACCTGTATATTTCGCCGGGTCCAGATTCCTCGGTGAAGAGGATAAGGATACGGTAAGGGTTCCTCCCTTAGTAGGTTCGTCAGGCACTTCAATCTGTTCTTTTTCCACCTGTTCTGTTTCACCGCCGGATTCTGTTCCCGCTTCGGTTCCCTTATCAGCCGTGTCTTTTTTGCTGTCGTTTCCTGAGCTCCCACACGCTGTCAGGGAGGATACGCAGAGCACTGCGGCAAGCGCTAATGCTAAACTCTTTCTTTTCATAATTTTCCTCCTTTTACTGCCTCGTTGTAACACTTTACCAGGATAAAGTTATTTATCTGTCCCATTTATATCAATTTTTCCTCAACAAAAAATATCTTGGGACAAATTTTATAGGTATTATACCTTTTAGCGCTTTAAATTGCAACTCCTTTTTCGACATAATACGCAAAAATCTATTGATTTTCGACAGTCGTTGTTATAGACTGAATAAAAACGCACATTTATGGGAGGAATTCATAATGATTTTAAGACAGGTTTTGGAATTATTTGACATGCTTGACACACCGTCAGCAAACGGAAAACAGATCACAGAGTTATTAAAAGAGCGCGGCGCACATGAAGTTACCGTGGAGACCGTAACCAGTGAAAAAGGCAGCACAGACTGCATCACTGTATTGATCAAAGGAAGCGACGGCAGATCAAGCGGCGGCAGCACCCCGACTCTGGGCATTATCGGACGTCTGGGCGGCCTGGGCGCACGCCCGGAACTGACAGGCTTCGTCTCCGACGGTGACGGTGCCCTGGCAGCACTCTCCGCAGGTCTGAAGCTTGCTGAGATGAACAAAAACGGCGATGTACTGAAAGGCGACATTCTTGTAGCCACCCACATCTGCCCGGATGCTCCTACACAGGATCACTATCCTGTTCCGTTCATGGATTCATCCATTGACATGCAGACCAACAACGAAAAAGAAGTAGACCCCCGCATGGACGCCATTATCTCCATTGACACCACAAAGGGCAACAAAGTCATCAACACCAACGGCTTTGCCATCTCCCCAACCATCAAGAGCGGCTACATTCTGGAAGTCAGCGATGACCTCTTGGACGTAATGACCCGCGTGACGGGAAAACTGCCGTATGTATTCCCGGTTTCCCAGCAGGACATCACACCTTACGGCAATGACCTGCACCACTTAAACAGCATCCTGCAGCCTGCAACAGCTACAGATGCCCCTGTAGTAGGTGTCGCCATCACCACCGAGCAGCCGGTAGCCGGCTGTGCAACAGGTGCCAGCCATCCTCTTGACGTAGAATCCGCAGCAAGATTTGCAGTTGAAGTAGCCAAAGACTACGGAGAAGGCAAGATTTCCTTCTACAACGAACAGGAATACGCTCACCTTCTGGAACTCTACGGCGAAATGAAAGTCTTCCAGACCTTCGGCAGATAATAGAAAACCGCTTGCCGGATCTTCTGTCACCATAAAGAAAAAATACAGTTATGCAGCCAACACGGCTCCACAACAGAAAAAGACAAGGTGCTCACTATGAAAAAATCTGATACAAATCAAACTCCGGCATCCCGGACCCAGATAAAAATAGGAGCCGTCACTATAGGACAGAGTCCCCGGACCGATATTACCGGGGACATCTGTCCTTTATTGGCTCCCAACATAACCCTTGAGGAATACGGTGCCCTGGACCCCTTTGACAAAGACTACATCAACCAGAACTTCGCCCCCGGCCCGGACAGTTCCGTCCTGGTCACCCGTATGCGCGACGCCTCCCAGGTCATCATCGGTGAGGAACACATTCTCCCCCTGGTCCAGTCCTGCATCACTCAGGCAGAAGCCGGCGGCTGTCAGGCCACCGTCCTCCTCTGCACCGGCAAATTCCCCAAACTCCGCCACGAAAGGATGCTGATCATCCCCCAGCCCCTCATCCACAGCCTCCTGCAAAAACTGGCAGACGACCGTCCCATAGGTCTCCTGGTCCCGGACGAATCCCAAATCCCCCAGGCCCAAAGCTGGTTTTCCGAGAGCGACATCCAGGTCCAGGTCCAAGCCCTCTCCCCCTACTTAAAAAGCTCCCTTCTGCAAGAAAAAGCCCATTCCCTGCAAAAAGAAAATCTGTCCCTGATCCTCCCCGACTGCATGGGTTACAGCATCGCCCTAAAAAAAGAACTGGAACACCACCTCCCCATCCCGATCCTCCTCCCCCGCACATTCATAGCCACCCTCCTAAACGAACTCTTCGGCTCCTGATCCCCAGGAGCCCCCCACTTCCATCACCACAATCCGATCTTCCCCGCCCGCTCATGCCTTCCACTTCCGTCACCATATTCCGATCTTCCCCGCCCGCTCATGCCTTCCACTTCCGTCACCATATTCCGATCTTCCCCGCCCGCTCATGCCTTCCACTTCCGTCACCACAACCAGGCATGTGTGAAGGGAGGGCGGGCAGGCCCCATCGGTTCCCTTTCACGGGCAGGCCGGAGTGGGCTTAGTCCTGCTTAGGCAAAACGAGGCCCCGGTCAAGGAGAAATTTCGGTTACCATCCGAAATTTCAGGGCAGTTGAGCCATTCAGCCATAAAGGCTGGATGGCGGTTCTGCCCGGTGCCTTGACCGGGGCCTCGTTTTGACTTAGCAGGACTTGCCCGCGGAGGCTGCCCGTGAAAGGGAACCAATGGGGTCTGTCTGCCCTCCCTTCACGCATGCCGTCCGTGAGCCACCACACACTAAGCCGCAATCCGCAATCCACAAATCCTCTTCAATTCTGATAAACCATCACCCCATCAATAAACACATACTTCACCAAAGATTCCACCTTCAAAGGACTCCCACTCATCACAACAACATCCGCATCCTTCCCCACTTCCAGGGACCCGACTCTATCCTCAACCCCCAAATGTTTTGCAGGATTAATCGTGATCGCCTTCAAAGCATCAAATTCATCCATCCCGGCTTTCACCGCAAGTCCCGCGCAAAGCGGCAGAAATTCCTGCGGTATCACCGGCGCATCCGTTATGATAGACACCTGGCATCCCATAGAAGCTAAAACGCCCGGCGTAGTCCAGCTCTTATTCTGCAGCTCGAACTTTGTGGCATGGGTCAGTGTAGGACCTACAGCCATAGGCACATGCTCTCCCGCCAGTTCATCCGCGATCAGATGCCCCTCCGTCACATGTTCCAATGTAATATCCAGTCCAAACTCTCTTGCAATGCGCAGAGCTGTAAATATATCATTAGCCTGATGTGCATGAGCCTTCAGAGGTATTTCCTTCTTCAGTACCGGTATCAGGGATTCCAGCTTCAGGTTAAACTCCGGCTGCTTCCGAACATCATCCCCTGCAGCCTCTTTCTTCTCCATATAAGCCCTTGCCTTAAACAGCTCATTCCTCAAAAGTGCCGCAGTGGTCATCCTGGAAGTATCCCCCTTGTCCTGATAACAGTTCTTAGGATTCTCCCCAAATGCGCACTTCATGGCAACCGGATATTTCACTACCATCTTGTCGATCCGTTTCCCCACAGTCTTCACTGCCGCAAAAGTTCCGCCCAGCACATCCGCGCTGCCAGGGCCTGTCCCAATACAAGTCACACCGGCCTCTCTTGCATGCTGAAAGCACGGGTCCAGAGGGTTGATCCCGTCAATGGCACGAAGCTGGGGTGTCACCAAATCGTTGAGTTCACAGTAATCTCTTCCCTCATAGCCAATCCCGTAACCGTCCAGCCCTGTATGGCAGTGGGCCTCCACAAATCCCGGATAGACCTCCAGCCCCTCCGCGTCAAGAACTTCCGTGCCCTCCGGGATCTCCAGATCCGCACCCACGGCACGGATCTTTCCATCCCCGATCAGGACATCTCCTTTAAAAGGTTCCTTTTCTGCGATCGTGTAAACCAGACCATTTTTAATGCATAACATAATCTTATCCTCCGTATTAAAGTTCTCTTATGATATCATACTGCAAATCCTGCTGTCAGACAAGATATTACGATACAATAATAAAGGCCTGTAAATCTGATCACGGTGTCTCTTTATACACATCCGTATGTACGCCGCCAATCTTACCGTCAGCGGCAAAAGATATGAACATATTCCAGGGTTGTTCCGCAAACTCACATGGTACCTGCACATTGGTGTAATCTCCCGCCTGGTCCCCCAGCCATGCTGCCTTTGTACCTTTAAATTCTCCGGATGACGCTGCAGCGGAACTGATAGCCTGCTCCAGTTCTCCATTCTCCACCGACGTCTTCATATCCCCCTCTTCATACTCATAGTTATTGACAAGGTTATCATGGTTTGCAGCGATCAGGTCCTCCGTGAATGCAACGGCAGTCTCCATGAGTTTCCTTCCATCACTCTCAGAAATCTGCTCCGCCTCTGCTGCTGGTCCTTCCATATCAACCTCCGGCTCTGCCTCACCCGGTGCCTCTGTCTCTGCTGAAGTCTCCTCCTGCTTTTTATCTTCTTTACCGGTATCCTTGTCAGTTTTGTCCCCGCAGCCCGCCAGCGCAAATACGGCTGCTGCCATTAAAATTACCAATGCTTTTTTTCTCATTATACTCCTCCTGTCCGCGGCAATACCGCTGTTACTTGTTTCTGGTTACACTATAACATGTCTTTTTAAAAATCGCAAAGTACCATTGTCTAAAATATGGTTTTTTATACCTGAAAACAACTCTTTTTCTTCTTATATAAATATAATTCTTTACCAATCTTCAGAAATTGTCGACGATTAATCGTTGCCATTTCAGGAAAGATGCGTTACTATAGGACTGACCTGTTTACAATATACGATAGAAAGGATTTCCAATGCAGTTACAAATTAAAAACTTACTTTCTAACCGTCCGCGTATTTATATTCTCTGCGAATTCGCATTTCTTGCAGGAATATTTATCTTTTGTGCATACTGGGCGCATTTGCTGCCTCTGGATGCAGGCCCCGATGAAAAAATGCGCTATGATATTCCATTGTATATCTACGAACACGGCAGACTCCCCCACGGCGGAGACCCTTCCATACGAAATCCCGTATGGGGAACCTCCTACGCGTTTCTTCCTATATTATCCTATATAATATCAGCCCTGTTCATGAAAGTAATGAGTATTTTTTCCACAGACCCTCAGCAGCTTTTGTGGGCTGCCAGACTGGTCTCTGCCTGCTTTACAACCGGAGCCGTATTTTTCGTCTTCCGTGCCGGCAAAAAGCTGTTTGACGGATACAGCAAATGGTTCTTTGTCTGCCTGGTAGCGGTTCTTCCTGAGGCTTTGTTCATGGGTGTTTATGTAAATAATGACGCCATGGCTATCTGCTGCGGCGCTGCCATTATATATTATTGGCTGGTGGGCATGGAACGGCATTGGGACGTGCCCAGCTGCATCTTCCTTGGCCTCTGGCTTGGACTTTGCGCTATGTCCTATCTGAATGCTTACGGTTTCCTGCTCTGCAGCATCTTTGTCTTTACTCTGAGCTGCCTGACCACCGATAAGAAACAGATCGACTGGAAATACTGGCTGAAGCGGGGTATTCTGGTTGCCGCTGCAGGCCTTCTTGTCTGCGGCTGGTGGTTTGTACGCAATTATATGATCTACGACGGTGACTGGCTGGGACTTGCCACCAGCAATGATTTTGCAGACCGCTATGCGCAGGAGCAGTTCCGGCCCTCCACAGCTCTTTCCTCCGGAAGAGCATTGGGCTACTCGGTCTTTTCCATGCTCACCGGCCCCTGGATGGTCAGGGTCCTCTGCGGCTTTGTGGGGGTATTTGGCCAACTTCAATACTGGGTGGAACCCTGGATCATAATCCTCTATTACATTTTATTCCTGGGCGGACTGCTGGGATGTCTGATGCAGTTGAAAAAGATGTTCCGGCTCCGTAAAAACGGGGAGATCCAAAGAAAAGCAGTGTTCAACTGGGGAATGCTGATCGCTGCTCTTACCCCGTTTATCCTGAACTTTTACCACTCTTACTGTGTGGATCTCCAGCCTCAGGGACGCTATATCCTGCCGGGTCTTGTGCCCATGATGTATTTCACAGTATGCGGCGTCACCTATCTGGCCGAACGCTTTATCCCCAGGGCGAAATACCGGAATATTCTGTCCGCTGTTCTGTGCAGTGCTCTGGTACTGATCACAATAAAGGAATTTTTCCGCATATATTAAAAAACTTTCCGCATGTCATGTGCGGAAAGTTTTTTTATGTTCATGCAGGAGCAGAAGAGCAGCACTGCCTCTTGGCAAAGCGGGATCCTGAAGTTTCCTCGTATATGCCTTCAACCTGCCTGAATCCGTTCTTTAAGTATAAGTTCACTGCGGGTACCTTTTATATCCACAACAAATAAACGCAGATACTCCGCGTTTTTCTCCGCAGCTAGCTTTGCAGCCTCATTCAGCATTTGCCCGCCAATTCCCTGTCGCAGAAACTTTACATTCACTCCAAAACGGTCTGAATATCTCCCTAGCCGGCCTTACATCCATGTAAGCACCTCTTCTTTCACTTTTTCCTCACATCACTGGGCTTACACCCATATATCTCCCAAAACATTCTGTTAAACAGCTTATAATTTGCAAACCCGTGCTTTTCCGCCAGTTCCATAACGCCATCTCCGGTACTGCAAAGGTCATGATAAATATGCATCAGCCGCACTTGGTTTACATAACGCGAAAATGTCACTCCCATATTCTGCCTGAAAAACCGACTGAAATACTCCCTGCTCAGATAAAAACGGGACGCAATATCCTCCAGCACGATCTTCTCCCTGTGATGCGCCTCTATATACGCAGTTATCTCCGCCAGACGTTCCAGAACCGTGACGTCGTTCACCAATCCCGCCGAATCTGTGGAAACAGAAAAATGATTAACCAGCACAAATAGCACTTCCATAGCCACAGCCTGGCTCTGCAGACGGTATCCTGGAGGACGGGTCACATACAGAGGCGGCAGACGTTTTAAAAGACCGCAGATTTCCAGATATTTATCCAGCTTTTCTTTTTTCAAAGTCTGCCGGGAGCAGTAGATGCGGTATTCATCAATCTTAGTCATATAATTTTGCATGCTGGCCCTGGAATAGTGGATCACAACCATCATGGATACCCTTGTACACTGTGCCTCATGGATCCGGTTAGAGTCCACCACGATAAACTCCCCTGCCACCAGCTTGTAGTCTTTTCCTTCTATGGAGATCGTGGCTGTTCCATTCAGCACATAAATCAGTTCAATAGCGGAATGCCAATGGGTGGGGCTGTATCTTCCCTTTTTCGTATGATAAGCGATATTGATCCCTGTCTTCTCCAGCTCAAACAGTGGTTCATAAATCATTTTCTGCAAAAATGCACCTCCTAAATGTCAACATGTTACCGCTCACATCAGAACTTTAGGCATATTCAAAAGTATCCGTGTCAATATTGCCCTAATAAATAGCTAAAAAAATATCTAAAATCTACCTTAAACTCATGATAACATAATACACGTAGCGAAGAAAAGCAAAAAATGAAAGGGGAAACCATTATGAACAAATACACATTATATGCAGGAACCGCAGGAGCTATGCAGGCAGCAGAAGTGAAAAACGAGAAGAAAGCTACTTTATGGGAGCGTTTCAAAAATTATTTGATTGAAAATGTAGACATTATCGCACCAGGTATCATCATGATGAACGGCGGATACTACGTTCCGACTAAAAAATAATATGACCGCCATGACAGATAACCAAATAAAAATACGCAGGAATCAATAAACAGCAGGAAAGCCGTAAAAGCCGCCTGCTGTTTTTTGTTCACTTCTTTATTTCTTACAGATTCCATCAATCCATGCAAACAACTCATCAAAATCATAATCCCCCAGGGGGAATGCCCGGCTTTCCCTTCCACCTTATACGGACCATTTCTCCTGTAATCCACAATCTGACAGATCCCCTCAGCCCCCATGCTCATCACCCCAATGCTGCACGCAAAATCAATTCCCTTTCCCTTCTAAATGATTCCAACCGGAATGAAAAGACAGCCGGAGTCCCTCATGGGCCCTCCGGCTATTCACAGCACATGGAAAAGCTAAAGTGCAGCTATCCCACGTCCTGCAAACAGAGTTACCCACAATTCCATGAAATAGCCAGTTATACACATTACGCACAATGCCGATTAATACAAAATTTCTCCCATTCATATTCATTTTTATATACTTATTCTGATACATAAATAACATTCACTGTATAATACATCTAATTTCATAATCTGGCTCATAATAAGCGTATTTTTCGGAGAAAAAATCTGTTTCTATTGCTATGAAACTGTTTACATTTTTAAGATACTGTTTAAATATATCTGGTGCATCAAGAATATCGCTTTGACCACGTTTTAGGCAATATTGATTTCCAGCCGGAATAGAGAGAATATTTTTCTTGTCATTTGGTTCTCCTGTATAATCAAGAATATCTGAGCCTACATATTGTTCGGTTGAATTATTCTTGAACTTTGCAAGCAGACTAATATCATATCCTGCTTTGTAGCCGCTTGTATGTATCTCCTTTAATAATTGAATCACGATATTGCGAAATGCCGGTTCTGTCTGTGTACCGCAATATGGTAACAGATAATATGTTTTTTGGGGAAGAAAAGAGGTAACAATCGTATTTTCCTTGCATTTTTGGGAATGAAGCATGTCATGTTCTATTATGTCAAAGTGTTTCATTTTATTTTTTATAGCTTCTATTTTGGTATATGCTGCCTTACGACCATAAGCTATAAGAGTTGCATAGTCAATGGTCTGTTCTGAATCAGAAATAAAAATGTTAAAATCTTTTAATGGAATATCAAGCTCAACACAGTATTGTATGGCTTCTACAATTTTTATCTGTGAAAATGAGTAATAGCGGTATCTGCTTTCCATATCAATATAGGCTGGTTTTAAAATTCCAATTTTTTCGTAATATCTTAAAGACTGAATATGGACGTTTGTTATTTTGGATAATACCCCAATCGGAATTAGTTCTTGTTTTTTCATACACTTGCCTCTTGACTCTCACATAATATTAGAGTTTATAATAAACCGATATGGACAAAAATGCAAGCAAGGAGTGTATACAATGAATTTATTAACAGAAAAGACAGGAAAATTGTTTTGGAAATATCTGATTCCATCACTTCTATCAGCAGCGGCAATATCTGTTTTTCAACTTGTGGATATGGTTGCTGTTGGTCAAGGCGTTGGTTCTGATGGCGTGGCAGCATTAGCGATTGTAACACCATTGTTTGGTGTATCATCATTTCTTGGTCTTTTTATGGGAATTGGTGGTTCTGTTCACATGGGAATTGCCGAGGGCGAAAGGAATAAAGAAAAATATTATGCGGGTTTTACGCTTTCGCTTGTATTGATTGGTATTTTTTCGCTATTGCTTTGGTTGGGATTTATCCTGTTTTCTGAACCAATTTACAGATTTCTGGGAGCAAATGAGCGTTTAATGCCGTTAGTAAAAGAATATGGGAACTGGATTACAGGCTGTTTCCCTGTATTCTTTTTCTCTATCTATCTTGGTTGCATTGTTCGTATAGATGGAGCACCAAATATTGCATTGTGGGCAGTTATTTTCAGTGGACTATTTAATGTTTTGGGGGATTATCTTTTAGTATTTCCGTTTAAAATCGGAACTGGAATGGCTGGTGCTGCGATTGCAACCGTTTTGGGAAATGCTGTGCAGGTTGTAATTTTTATTGGATACATCTTCAGCAAAAAGTGCAGTTTGCGTTTAACTAAGCCTAATCATTGGTTTCGGGGATTTAAAAAGATAATTATTGCCGGAATTAGTGCTGGTCTTGTTGACATAGCCTACATTTCTCTTACAACATTGCTAAATAATCAGGTTTTGAAATACGGAAATGAAGCGGTGCTATCTGTATTTGGTGTTGCATATACCTGTATTTCCACATTCCAAAGGGTATATGATGGCGTAGGACAAGCGGTTCAGCCGATTATTTCGACAAATTATGGAGGAGGTCAATATAACAGGATATTTGAATTGTTCCGTTATTCTGTTATTGCAGAAATCATTTTAAGCGTTGTATTTGCTCTAACTGGCGTACTGTTTCCCAATCAGATTACAATGCTGTTTATGGAAACCACACCGGAAATATTGCAGATTGCGCCATCTGTTATATCCCCGGTTTTCATTTCTATTTTATTTGCCGGAATAGGGCATTTTGCTGTTTATTATCTGACTGCCCTGTTATCCCTGCCGGAGAAAAAGAGGGAAATTATTTACCTTTACTTCTTCGGACGATATACAAAACAGGAAATCGGGGAACATATCAGCTCTAAAAATGCCGACTATGGAGCTGCCGAGCAGTACCTAACCTTTGAGCATGACGAGTTTACCATGAAGCCCACACTGGACGAAAACGGGCGGCTTATCCCCCGTGACGCACAGGACAACGGCTTGACGGTAGACAAGGCGCAGGAGTTAGGCGAGCGGTACTGTAAAGAGCATTTCCCCGGACACCAAGCGTTGGTATGCACCCACCCGGACGGTCATAACCACAGCGGGAATATCCATGTGCATATCGTAATCAATTCTTTGCGGATTGAGGAAGTACCGCTATTGCCATACATGGACAGACAAGCGGACACAAAGGCGGGCTGCAAGCACCGCTGTACGGATGCAGCTATACCCGGGACAGATTTTTGATGGACACCATGAACCGCGTCCAGCCTGGCGCAGCATCTGCTCTTTCAGCATCATAGCCCTATCCTCCTAAATATCTTCTTTTCTTTCTACAATTTTTCCATCTTCGATATGTATCATACGGTCCGCGATCTGTGCCAGTTCCGGGTTGTGGGTGATCATAACCAGTGTCTGGCTAAACTCTGTGCTGGTCATTTTCAAAAGCTGCATAACCTCCAGGGATGTTTTGGAATCCAGATTTCCCGTCGGTTCATCTGCCAGGATGATGGCCGGCTTGCCTGCCAGCGCCCTTGCAATGGCTACTCTCTGCTGCTGTCCTCCGGAGAGGTTGTTTGGAAGATTATCCAGCTTTTCCTCCAGGTGAAGCAGGTGTATGATTTCCTCTACATAAGTCTTGTAAACCGTACTGCCGTCCAGTTCTATGGGGAGTACGATGTTCTGATATACGTTCAGGATGGGTACCAGATTATAATTCTGAAACACAAACCCAATGTTTCTTCTGCGGAATACTGTGAGCTGTTCATCGTTCATTTTACCGATCTCCCTGCCTCTGATCTTTACACTTCCCGAACTGGGAATATCCAGTCCTCCCAGCATATTCAGCAGTGTGGATTTTCCGCTTCCGCTTGTTCCTATGATTGACACGAATTCTCCCCGTTCCACTTTCACATCTATGCCGTCCAGCGCTTTCGTGATATTCGGCTCCTGTCCGTAGTATTTCTTCAGATTTTTTGTCTCTAAAATATATTCCATCTTTTTTTCCTGCCTTTCCTTTGATGAATATAGCATACAAAAAGATTATCTCAAACTCTTCTCAAAAAAGTAACAAGTTTGAGATAATCCCTCTACTGTGCCGCGGGCAGGTTGACATAAAACGTTGTACCCTTCCCTGTTTTTGACCGCACCTATAAAGCCTCTTTCCTTCATAACAATCTCCCGCGCCAGATACAGGCCGATTCCCACACCGTCCTGGTCTGCCACTTCCGGCTCGCGGTAAAAACGCTTAAATATTTCAGTCAGCCGCTCTTCCTCAATTCCTTTTCCATTGTCCCTTATACCGATGCGGACAAAAAAATCGGTTATCTGCGCCTGAATCTGTATTTCCCCCCTTGTCCGGTGTACTTTACCGCATTGTCCAAAATATTAAAGACTGCTTCCAGCGTCCACTTTTTATCAAATACCGCCCTCAGATTTTCGTCACATTCCGTCTCTATTTCAATCTGCTTATCCTCCGCCTTCAGGGCAATGTCATAGACTGCCTATTCCAGCAGCACACGGATGGGATTTTCTTTTGGCTGGACTTCCACAATACCAGTCTCCAGCCTGGACATCTTGATCATACTCTTCATGAGAAATTCCAGTTTGTCTGTCTGACGCTGGGCAGCATCCAAGAACTGTTCTTTTTCTGTAATAGGCTGTGATACATCCTCACATTTGCAATGGGTGTTTTTACCTGATGGGAAATATCTGCAACTATAGTTTCAATCTGCTGGCGCTGTATTTTATTTTCCTGGGACTGCTGGTTGAGTATCTCATACAGGCGGTGCAGTTTAGACTGCAGCTTACCTGCCAGGGTGTCCTTCTCCTCCTGAAACACAAGATCCGTTCGGCCTGCGATCATGGCATCCAGACAGTCGCTCATCTGGCGTGTGTATTCAACAAGCCTTTTTCTCACTTTGATCACTATAAAAATAGAAAGGAAAAGGCAGATGAGGGAAAAAGCCAGGATTAATTTTTCCATTCCGTTTTCTTCCCCTTCCACTGATATCCCATGCCGTACAGGGTCTTAATATATGGGTGTTCTTCGGATTCAATCTTCTTGCGGAGTCTGTTGATATTCACAGCCACGGCATGTTCATCCACAAAATTCCCGGTGCTGTCCCATACTTTTTCCAAAAGAAGGGTCTTTGTCATGACCCGCTCTGTATTGGCAATGAGAAGACGCAGGATTTTAAACTCTGTGGGCGTCATAGTCAGAGGCTCCCCGCCCAGGGATGCCGGCATGGTATCAAAATCTATCTTAGCCGTCATTTTCCGGGTCTCCGAGTCAAGTATCCAGACTTTATAGTGCAGTTCTGTCTGAACATCCGGCAGCTTTGAGGCAGGCAGGGAGCGGAGCTGTACCTGAATGCGCACAAGCAGTTCTTTTAGATCGAAGGGCTTGCAGATATAGTCATTAGCCCCTGCGGTTAGAAGTTCCACTTTGCTGTCCAGCTCATTTTTTGCGGAAAGGACAATGACCGGGACTTTTCCCGCAAACATTCTGATCAGCTCCTCTCCTGTCATACCCGGGAGCATAAGGTCCAAAAGGATCAGATCAAACTCCTCCATGGAGAATCTGAGAGAGCCTTCGCTCCCTGAAAATGCCTGTGTACACGTATATCCATTGGCGCTCAGATATTCTGATACCATATTATTTATATTTGTATCATCTTCAATGATCAGTATTTTTGCCATGAAACACTATCCTCCTCTTTCCTCCGGTATTTTCCGGGCGGTATACCGTATTTCTGTTTGAAACAGTATCCAAGATAATCGGCCGAAGAAAACCCGGTGCGCTCTGCTATCTCCTCCAGGGAATTTACCTTCTCCTCAAGCATGCGGCATACAAGTTCAAGTTTATTTTCCATCTGCATCTGCCGGAAGGTCATGCCGTAATGGCTCTTCATCAGGCGCTGTACCTGGCGTACACTCAGCCCCAGCTCCTTTGCCAGCTTCTGGATCGTGATATGTACCGGGTCATCCAGAAAAATCCGCTCTATCTGCAGATACTTTACCTCATCCGAGCAGGGGACATAAGTATCACCGGTATCCATGGCCCCTGTCTGATACAGCCTTCCCAGAGAAATGAACAGCCCGCCGGCCAAAAAAGGCACCAGTGTCCGGTAACCCGGCGGTTTCTCCTGTATCTCGCCGATGATCCGCCTGAACGGCTCCCAAACTTCCCGTGGTCCCTCACCAATCCAGAACCTCTGGCTGAGAAGCTGTTCCAGCCATGGCTCCCTCTTTTTATGGCTTTTACGGTTCTCCCCGCCTCCGCAGACCAGGGGAACCGTATAATACATTACAATCTCCCTCATAGGCTCCTGGGATATGGTGATCTGCTCATGGGCTATGCCCGGTCCTGTCAGATAAAAAGTCCCTTTTTTCAGTGTATATTCATCTCTGCGAAGACGCAGCACGCCCTGTCCTGATTCTATATAATGGATCTCATAACTGGCAATACTGTGGGAATGCATTTTGATATGTCCGGTGTTTCCCCTTCCAACAGACACTATATGGAATTGGATGCCCTCAAGGCTGAGTTTGTAATTTACATCCGCCATTGTTCTTCTCCTTTTCGGATATTTCCCGGAGTGTACCTGAACCTGCTTTCAGCAAGCGCCGCCAAGTATTTATTTGGCCCGGATTCACCCCACTGACCCAAGATGCTGAGCAGTTACGTTCCCTATATTATACCGAATTGACAGAGATATGGAAACTGTTTCTCTGTTTCTGGGACAATTATTCTGGAAATAACGACATTCCCCTATAGAACTTGACGCTGCTCTGTCTTCTTATTTACTTATCACTGTTTTACAATAAGGACAGACAGCCGCGCACGCGGCGGCAGTAAAAATATGGCCATCAAAAGGAGAATTGCCTATGTACAGTAAAAAGGCTTATTTACAGCAGATTGAAGATGTCATTGCCGGAGGACCTTACCGGGACAACTGGGATTCTCTGTCACAGCACCAGACTCCCAAATGGTTCCGAGATGCGAAATTCGGTATTTTTATCCATTGGGGTGTGTACAGTGTTCCCGCCTTTGGAAATGAATGGTATTCGAGAAATATGTATATTCAGGGAAGCCCTGAATTCCGTCATCACCAGCAAGTATATGGGAGCCAGAAAGATTTTGGCTATAAAGATTTTATCCCCATGTTCAAAGCCGAAAATTTTGATGCCGCCGCATGGACTGACCTGTTCCGGAAAGCAGGCGCCAGATATGTTGTCCCCGTGGCAGAACATCATGACGGCTTTCAGATGTACCGCAGTGACATTTCCCATTGGAACGCTTACGAAATGGGGCCAAAACGCGATGTACTCGGGGAGCTGACTCAGGAAATGGAGAAGAAGGGACTTATAAACGGCGCTTCTACCCACCGCATAGAGCACTGGTTCTTTATGGGACACGGAAAGGATTTTGAGAGCGATATCACAGAAGCGGAAAAAGAAGGGGACTTTTACTGGCCCGCCATGCCGGAGGGTGACCATCAGGACCTGTTCAGTGAACCGGTTCCCACGAAAGACTTCCTGGAGGACTGGATGGTCAGAACTTGTGAACTGATCGACCGCTATCAAATAAAAGAGCTGTATTTTGACTGGTGGATCCAGCACAGCAGCGCCAAACCATATCTCCAAAAAATAGCGGCTTATTACTACAACCGGGCAGTGGAATGGAATGAGGAAGTCCTCATTGCCTACAAACATGATGCTTTTATGTTCGGCACTGCCCTTGTAGATATTGAACGGGGACAATTTGCAAATGTCCAGCCGTTTTACTGGCAGACCGACACGGCTATTGCAAAAAATTCCTGGTGTTATACAGAAAATAATGATTTCAAAAAGGCAAAGGATATTATCTGTGACCTGGCAGATGTGGTCAGCAAAAACGGGAACCTTCTTCTGAATGTGGGTCCCAAAGCGGACGGGACCATATCGGCCGAAGATACGGCTGTCCTTCTTGAAATCGGGGAATGGCTGGAAGCCAACGGGGAAGCGATCTATGGCTCCCATATCTGGCGCACCGCGGCGGAAGGTCCCACTGTGGTGGAGGAAGGGCAGTTCACAGATGGGAAGGATAAGGTTTTTACAAAAGAGGATTTCCGCTTCACCGTGAACGGATCTCATCTGTATGCCATCTGTCTGAGCTATCCCCATGACGGGCACATATCCATAAAATCATTGGCAGAACAGGATGCCTCCTGTCTTCCAAAATTCCACGGCATTATCGACGCTGTGGATGTGCTGGGGTTTGAGGAGACTCCGGTGTGGAAACGTACGGAAAATGGGCTGGAGATTGAAACCCGGAATGTCAGAACCGATAAACCGGTAGTGTTTAAGATCACAATGAGATAGGGATATATCCTGCCGTACAGACCGTCTCAGCGGACTGTACGGCAGGATATTTGTTCTTACTTCAAAAGCTGTTCAATGCCCCGGCACAGAGCATCCACGTTTGTCTCCAATATTTCCACCCCATACTCCACGGAAGCATCCGTTCTCGGGTCAGCTCCTGCCACAGCGACAGGCTGCTTCCCACCGTCCCGGATCCGCTCAAGCTGCACCAGTTCCGGCCTTACCGCCATGATAATGGACGTTTCATTGGCTGCCGCATGGTCATTTTGAAACCTCAGTCTGTCATCCTCCACGAAGTCAAAGGTATTCTTATCATAAGGATCGAGATGGAACTGAAAACGTATGATTCTGGCTAAACCATCAATCCCTCTGCGCAGATCTGTAAATCCGGCTTCATCATTGAGCATCCATCATCACTCCCAAAAGTGTAATTAGAAATGAATCAGATGCCTAATCTGTGATTTCCACTTTGAATTCTTACTCATTGTATGGTACAATTCCATTTTTTCGATAAAACTCAATTCTTTCATTCAAGTTTGTGATGCTACCTGTTTCTTCTTTTATATCAATACCTATGCTAGAATAAATATCTACAATACTTATGTCATTATCACTACTTTCTTTTTCTCGCACTTCGCTCAATAGATAATCTCTTGTTACATAAGAAGCTTTTCTTGTCGTTCCGTATCTTTTATCTCCCAAAATTCCTTCTTCATTACTATCCAAACTTGGAAAACCATATAGAATACATGCTATTTCTGTGCTGTTTAACCCAAAAATATCAGTTACTAACCTATCAATTTTCAATCTTAACTTCCATATGTTTTCATTTGCATTCGCATAATAAATATCAACGATTTCTTTGTCTGATATATATGATAATAATTTGTAACCATTCATTTTTTCCAAGACAAGTGCTGACCATGCAACAAGACATTTAAAAGATTTATCTGTACTTGCCAACTTAGGAAATGGAATCTGAAACCAATGATAAAAATTCAATGTTATTGTCATTTTCTTTCTCATCATCCAGTCGATTATAAAACTATTTGCTAATGATATCCAATAAAGATGAAAAGTTATATCATTACTAGGATAAAACTCACATGTAGGAACTTTATTGCCACATACCGCCCTTTCTTTTATGAGTGATGCTAGAATTGTTCTTACATTTTTCTGTCCTGTCACATCACAATATGATGCTCTAAAGATTTGTGGAATATTCCTACATCTATCTTCTTCTACATAATATTGTGGTTGAATCACACCTTCTTTATTATTTTTGTTTTTCTCCCATAATGCAGTTCTTCCCGTTCCCCTTATATAGACTTTTTTGGATGAATTATATTGGTGAACCATTCTGCCTTCATATAGCGGTAGGTATCTTTTATTTTCTTGTAGTTCATCTTCTTTAACGAATTTATCGCTATCCATCGTCATGTCGAGTTCTCTTTTAAATGAAACTTTCCATTTACCTTTTTGTTCTTTTCCCAAGTTAGGATATTTTTTGTATAACTTTTCCAATATATTCAGTTCAGTTACAGATTTACATTCTGGTATAGCCCAATAATCGTTGCTACATAATTTTAATAATTTTCTTGAATAAGATATAAAGTTCAATTTTAAAATATTATTTTCTTTTATTTCATCCACATTACTCAAATCAAAATATGCCTTTTTTATCTTTCCTGGTACTGACTTCTTAACATAAACTAATATGATAAATTTGAAAGAAGGATGAATCGGAAATATGTGTTTTTTATTTTCAAAATTAAGTAAGTATTCTATGTCTCCATTTTCTAGTAGTAAATGTCTAAGAGCTGTTGCTCCCTCCGACATATAAAATGATGCTGGAATAATATATCCTAACCTACCATTAATTTTTAACAATTTATAACTCAGCTCGACAAAATACTTATATAAGTCAAAATCTCCACCAGTCTTTGTATTTTCAACAATATATTGTTGATGTGAAAAATTTGGTGATTCTTTCAACGCTTTTGAATAATTTTTAATGTATTGTTGATATTCTTTCCACCCTTTTTTATCACTATTCTCTTCAATAAAATGCTTTAATCTTATTCCTTGATATTCTTTTGTATTATTACCATTTAATAAATTATATTCTCTTATATTTGCCTTTATTTTTCCCCACGGTGGATTTCCTATTACATAATCAAATCCCCCTTCTTTAAATGCTCTTGGAAAAATACTCCCCCAAGTTTTCTCATTTTCGTTATTTCCTATTGGGAGTAATAAACTGTCGTCTGAAACAAAATTCTTTCCCAAAAAATTCATTTCATCCATCTCATTGAAATATTTAATCCAAAAACAAACCTTGAAAAGGTCAACTATTATCGGATTTTTATCAATTCCATAAACATTATTTTTGAGAAAATGCGTAAAATCTTTTTTACTCATTTTACTTTTTACTTTTTCTGCTAATTCAAACAAAAAAATACCAGCACCCATTGCTGGATCAATAAATGTTGAGTTTTTTACTTTGGCGGCACTCACGTTCTCCAACAGCAAGTTTATTGTTTCCCTTACTAAATCCACGTCAGAAAAAAACATTCCAGAATCACTTCGACCTGTAGTTTCCTTTATTTGTGAATCAGAATATTCCATATTAAAAAGACTTTCAAATAACCTGCCAATATCGTAAATATTTAAAGAATACTTTTCAATCATAACATCAAAGTGTATTGCTAACATATCTATAATGTTTTTCTTTATTGTTTTGTGTTTTGATAATTCAAATAAATCTGTTTGCAAGATTCCTTCAAATTTTTCTTTTAATTTTTCCATGCATTCCCACGTATTTTTATCATTAGGCATTGCATGATTTATTTTCGCAAACCTAACCAGGGCTATTTCAAAATAAAGTACTAATAATTTTTCGTAGCCACAATCTTTTTCATTTATTTTATCTAATACCTGTATAAGACTTTCCTTTATTTCCTCTTGTATATCTGTCTTGGTATTCAATTCATTTCTCCATTCTCAAAATATAAAGTCGTTCTATAACATCTTTTCTTTGATTTGATGCACTATTACTTTTATATCTTTTATATTCTGCTTCTTTAACTGTTATTTCTCCATATTTTCCTAGTATCTCAAGTATTTTCTCATGTTGGATTTGACCCTCATCATTGTAACTCATCACAAAATACTTACATTTTGCTTTACTTAACATTCTTTCTAACGCCCTAGGTGCTTTTCTTTTATAACAAAAATCAGAAGATTTCTCCTTCCAATTTCTAAGACCAGTACTTCCTTCTATTTCTGGATTATCATATAATACAATCGTTTCTAATAGATGATAATAAGCACTATACTGTCTTTTGGTATATGGCGGATCTGCGTATATAATATCATAAGATTCGTTTCCAATTACATTATCAATATTTTCATTTGTTACATAATAATGGCGATTAAGTTTGCCTGGAATAATCTCACTTTTCTTTAACCGAATTTCTGCAATCGCCTTTTTTTTCCAATATTTCATGTAACAACCATACGTTCCTGCAATATTACTTACCCCAGAAACTGCATGAATTAAATCTGTTAATAACAAAGCTTCTTCATTCTTTTCCAAATAATCTTTCCATTCTAGAATTTTCATTCTAATGGCGTCGATTTTTTTCGCATTTTCTTCTGTAAAATACATTCTTTCAATATCAGAATTATTAACTGATGCAGGTGAATAATTTCGATACACAAAACCTGATTTCCCTTCCAGTGCATTTAAATAATTCAAAACACTATTGTATGGATCAGATCCTGTCTCTATGTGTTCTTTTGTTATTACTTTTTCAAATCTAGGCTCGCTTTGATTTAATAAAACAGCTGATGTAATTACCGATGCCGATGCCAAAAAATCATTAGCAGTCACACTATAACCATTTTTTTTCAAAGCTATAGAGACACTGCCACTTCCTGAAAAAGCATCCAAACAATTTATACAGTTACTATCTGTATGATTTTTAATATTACTTATAATAAAATCTTCAAGTTGTCGTTTATTTCCAAGAAATTCTATCCCCATATTACTCCTACCATTTTTTGTCTATATATGAAAATAGACGTTCTTTTAATTTCTCAATTCTATCTACAGATGAAAGATCACTCATATCTATTGTTAAGCTAAATAATTTGTAATCTTTTGAACCATCTGTTACTTCCCATGAATGTTCTGTTATTGCTTCATCATTCTCACATGGAGATATTAAAATTCCCGTATCGCAATTATGTGTAACTAGTGATGTAAATAATTGATATATGTCCGCATTTATCGGTTTTTTTTGTTTGTCATCTGCATATATATTCTTATATTTTGCATCAATTAGTAATCTTGGAGTTCCATCCTTATATAACTTGTTATCTGGTACTGTATAGTACGATGATGTATTTGCTGATACAGCTCTTGCAAATAATAAACTACTCTGTGCTTCAGATTTAATACCATAAGTTGTCGTTTTAATTTGCTGTAGAATTTTCTCAACAAATTTTTCATAGATGACTTCTGTGTTAACAACATATCCTATACCACCACCAAGTTTTTCAGAATGATAGTATGAATATCCAAGCGCTATATTGTTTGCGATATTGATTGCTTCTAAATAATGACTATATTGTGGTGGCAACTTTGTATTAACCGGAATATTATAAATCTTATGCGTTTTTGGACTCACATCAATAATCATTTTAAGTTTAATCCTCAGCCAATTATTGCGAACTTTCGCTATCAGTGTTTTTGTACACCAATGTAACAAATAATTAAATTCGTTATCTGTATCAAACAAATCACATTCATAAAACATAATTCCTGGATGTGATATCACATTTTTTAACTGTTCACTTAGTAAAAGTCTTCCTTTCAAAAATCTAGAGGCTTCTTCAATGGCACGGTATGAATGTATTGAATCTTTACCCAAAGCATCTTCCATTGTTTCTATAAACATCATTGCTACATGATCATAAAACGAAAACGTTGATGTAGTAATATGCGAAGATTTTTGTGTAAGCAATCGATTACTTCTAGACCAATAAATCATATTAAATAAACTTTCTCTCCACTTATCTCCTGTTTTGAGAAACTTAGGCATAATCTCTATTTCCAACTGTTTCAATGTAATAACACCTGCTATACCTTGAAACTTTATTTTTCTAGTTTTCTTTCTTGTATAGATTTGAATTGGTTGTACTCGCATACCAAGCTTAGTTTTCAGCTCATCAGACTTTACTTCTAATTCTTGAATAAGATGAGCAGACTCATATTCTGAAAATAAATCTTTATAATTATATTCTCGTAATTCTTTTACTAAAATCTGCTTCATCTTTCACTCCTTCGATTATTTTAAGCTTTCCATCCACCTTATAGCATCAATCGCTGTCATAGTATTTGTGGAGATGATTTCTACACCGCCAAGATCCACCTCTTCATCGCTTGGATTAGTAACCGTATAGGGAGCTGCTCTCCCCTCTTCACATCCCAATAAATACATCAGTTGCTCTTCTCTATTTCTAAATATCTCTTCCAACTGAGGCAATATTTGATTATATAGAGAATACAAAAAGCTATCCATTAACTGTTCTGGATTATTTTCTTCACTTAGTTTCCATACATATGAATATCCAAGCATATAATCTTTGCCTAAAAATATTTGTACTTTTTCATTTATATGTTTCATCATATCCTTAATCAATACTAATAACATCTTAATATCATGATCTTTTACATCTGTTGATGGATTTGAAGCATAAACTATCCGGACAATATCATAATGAGTTTCTAATGATAATATTTCTGGATAGTCATTATATCTATAAAATCTTCTTCTTAAAGCGCTGTCTAATGGATATATTGATTTGTCTACTGAATTCATGCTTGCTATTGTATATACCTCAGCTGGCATTAAAAAAGGATTACTTACAGAATACTTACCATCCGATGTCGTAAAGTCGAGTTTTTCACCATAACCTAAATATGGCAATTGAATCTCAACTGTACTATTTCTTTTATTTCCATAAGCATCAAGGCGTTTGTCCGGTTCAATAATTGTAATGAATTCACCAAATACTTTTGATACATTTGCTCTATTCAATTCATCTATTACTAATAATGATCTTTGATTCTTTTCCCTTGCATATTCACATAATTCTAATAATTTTCCCGGTTTTGGTTTTATATCTATAAGCTTTTTTGATGAACTATCCGTTGACATACCAATTATAAATTCTTCATAGGAATAACTTTGGTGAAAAGTTGTCCATGTAGTTTTGGACTTAACTAAATCACTTCCTAACGAAAAGTAATCACTTATTTGATCTTCATCAAACATTAAATTACTCACTCCACCATTGTTAAATAAAGTTACTACTTCCTGCATCAAAGTTGTTTTTCCGGTTCCAGGAGGTCCATACATTAACAAGTTGGTGTGTGTCATCAATTCATTGTATAGTTTTTCTGCTTCATTAGACACATGAACTCCAGGAATATACATACCACAATCTGGAGTTTCTTGAATTGCATCTTGAAGAACCTGTGGTAATCCACTTACTTCATTTTCTAAAAGTACTCTTCCAAAATATTTATCACTCATAGTTCTGATTAAAACTATGTAGCTTTTCTCATCAACTGCCTTAGGCATTCTTGTTGTCTCAACCCACATTGGATATGCTGTCCCTGGTCTTTGTGATCTAATATACCAATCTTTTCTAGCAGAATTGATTCCCATATATCTAACCCCAACTGTCTGTTTAGGCACTGATGCTCCATTAAAACTATATCCCTCTAGATCAACGTTGACATCGAACCCGCCGTTTGCAGTGTAATTTTCCTTATTAACTAATTCAAAACATTTTGCCAATTTTTTAGATGCACCAAGTCTAATATCATACTGTCCTGCAGATTTTCCCGTAAGTGTATCAATCGTTGCTTGATTATAATTTCTCCATAATACTGAAAACACCTTTTCCATGTACATTACCCCTTCTTTTATTAAAGTGCACTTTTTCCACTTTTAATCCATTCATCTAATTCTAATTTTTTGAATTTCCAAAGTTTTCCTATTTTGTGTGCTGGAATATCCGTTCTTTTTATCCAATTTCTCACTGTATCTTTTGTAACATCCATATATATTGATGCTTCTTCCAATCCGATCCACTTGTCTTCCTTTTTTTCGTTCATATTTGTCTCCCAAAAATAACCAACAATTTGTTCCCTAAATTGATTCTAATATAGCACATATACTCTTTTCATTCAATCTTTTAATATGATTTCATTGTAATTCATAGTGTTTTATAGTATTTTATTCAACCAGCCCAGGCTAATGCTGTCTACTACAATGCAGAGAGTGCCATGCTGTACTGGCAGGCATAATCTGTACACAAAAACAGCACAGCAATGATCCTCTCATTGTCTGCGCTGTCTCTATTTTTCATATCTGTCAGCTTTCTGCTGTTTTTAATATAATTTTGCTCCTGCCGGGATGCGTTCATCTACCATTAAACAATGCAGTTTTTCCACACCCTCTTCATGATGTACCGCTGAGATGATCATACCGCAGGAATCAATTCCCATCATCGGGCGCGGCGGCAGGTTTGTGATCGCGATCAATGTCTTCCCAACCAGTTCTTCCGGTTCGTAAGTATCATGAATACCGCTTAAGATCACACGGTCAACACCTGTTCCGTCATCTAAGATGAATTTTAAAAGCTTCTTGCTCTTTGGTACTGCAGAACACTCCTTTACTTTTACTGCCCTGAAATCTGATCTTGCAAATGTTTCAAAATCAACCATATCCTGGAACAGCGGCTCAATCTGCACCTTAGAAAAATCAATCTTCTCAGCAGCTTTTCCCACTGGTTTTTCTGCCTTTTTCCCATTGTCAGAACCACCCAGTGACTTCATGGTCGGGAAAAGTTTCCCAACTAATTTACATGCCGTCATAACGATTCAAATCCTTTCATTTCTTTACTTTCCCATTCTTCACAGTGCTTCGTATCACATCAGGGAAAAAAGAAAATCGTTGTCAAATTGTTGTCTTCGCAGAAAGTTTGTTGTCAGCTTACTCACACTGAGAACCCTTCCTAAAAGATGTCCAATTTGGATAAGTTTTCAAAAGATTCCTTTTTCTTTTGATCTGTAGCTTCGGCATAGATATCCATCGTAGTTTCGATATTCCGATGGCCCATAATTGCCTGAATTACTTTTAAGTTTGTTTCATGTTCGCAGAGTCTTGTACAAAAGGTATGCCTCAAGTGATGACAGGAGAAATCTGGAAGAATAATTGGCTCTCTCCGCTCGCGCTTGGCATTGATGACCTCTTCCGCATTGTACCCGATGATAATCCGTTTGATAGTACGATTCACCGCCTGCGGATTTAAAACAGAACCAAAACGATTGATAAATACAAAACCCGTCATTCCATCGATCTCGGTTTCATTGAATCCCGTTTCTTCCTGCTCCTCATGCTCCATGTGGAAGGCGTCACATACAATATCAAGCATCGGAATCGTTCTGATACCTGCATCTGTCTTTGGCTTCGATATTCGCAGAACAGACTTTCTTGATTTTCCAACCGGGTAATAAACCAGACTGTGATTGATGCTAAGAATCTGATTATCAAAATCAAGATCTTCCCAGCGGAGACCAAGTGCTTCTCCAATTCGGCATCCAGTTCCAAGTAAAACCGTAAACAACGGCCACCAATGATAATACACCGGATGATTGGATATATACTCCAGAAATACTCTCTGTTGCTCAATCGTTAAAGCATGTCTCACACCTCTTGACTTATCCGCCTTCTTGCTAACTTCCTTCATAATTCCGTCTGACGGATTTTTCCGAATAATTTCATCTCGAACCGCCAATTGGAACGTCGGATGCAGCAAGGTGTGAATCGAATCCAGTGTCCCTAACGATAACTCTTCCTCTTTAAGTAAATAGCAATAAAACTGGAGTACATCTGAATACTTAATGTCTGCGATTTTTTTCTTTCCGAATGTATGTCTGACAAAACGATCATACATATAATCGTAATTACTACGGGTGGTCGCCCGCAAATCATACTTCGTAGAGATATACCGATCATAGGTATCATTTATGGATGCTTTCCCTGCAACATACAGATCCAGTCCATCCAATTGATCCTTCATCAGCTGCTTTTCTTTTTCTCGAAGCGTTGCCAAATCCTGCGCATATATGGACCTACGCCTGCCCAACGGATCAGTATAGGTGTACATATACCGCTTATCTGATGCCCTCTGTACTTCTCCTTTCCTGAGTGCTCTTCCCCGCTCATCTTTTCGTGTCTTTGCCATGTCTGTAACCTCCTTCATAAAATGAAGAAGGGACTCACAGCACTTACTTTCGCTTGGACAAATACTCTTCCAAACTTCGCAGGGCAACCTCTGTCATTGTAATCTTGTGTTCAGCAGCATACCTGGTCAACTCAGCATGGGTTTTTTCTGATAATCGAACCGTAATGGACTTACGCTTTGCATTGTCCTCCTTTGGTCTACCCATTTTTGTCATACCGCTACCTCCACATGTCTTCATTATACTTATCGTAAGACAGAAAGTCAATTCCCCAAGTGCTTAAAGTCCCTCTATATAAAAAAGCCATAATGTCTCACCTACTTTAATACTCTCGGAATGACTCCAAAAATTTTTCAAAAATTTCGCAATTCACTAAAGCAATGCCATCAATCTTATAAACAGCTTTTGCTTCCTTTGCGAGTTCTTGAAACTTTGTCAGCCCAAGGCTGTACTTCTCTGCTCCTTCTTTGTAGCGCACAAACTTTTTTGCATACTGCTTTGTTTGCTCTACGTCTTTCCTTTTATAGCCCATAATCAGCCTCCTTACTATTAAAATCAAAATAAATGCCCCCTTCTCCGCCTGTGGCTGTCAGGTCCATAGAAATTTCATCTCCCCGCCTGCATTATGGTCGGGCTGCGAATTACAGAAGTATCATTATCCCCGGCCGGATCATTGCGTTATATGGGTGCCGCCCATATATCAGTGCTCCTGGTTTTGCTCGCCACACAAACGGATAGCCGCTTCTCGGTTCGGGAACGTAGAGTTGGAAGCTATGAAATTGTCAAGGTACCATGGCATGGGGATGCCTTTACCTATAAAAAGCCTCATCATCTCTCAAATCTCGAACAGAATTCAAAAAAAAATGAAAACGGTCTCAGAAAAATCTGAGACCGCCTTCGTCTAAAAGACAAACTTTGAAATATTGAGCGCAATATGTATCAAAATATACTGTCTTAAATCTTCATCTATTTGCCCGTCAACCTTACTGTGCTTATCAATTAATGGTGCATACAGTAGAAATAGTTGCTCTAACGCCTCATGACTGCCGGAAACTGCCGCCTGAAGCATCTTTTCAAATTCCATGTGATTCATAGTTTATCACCGTCCTTTGTCAATGCTATGCGCAGCTTCTTCAATGCCTGATAGCGCTGGTCGTAAACATGCTGCGGAGAACAGTTCAATATCCGTGCAATTTCCTCCGGTTTTCTCTCTTCCACAAACAGCATTGTCAGTATCTCCTGCCGCTTTATCGGCAATTTTGCAAATGCCTCTGCCAACCGTTCCTCTTCAAAGTCAAAAGCGGATTTTGGATTCGCATAATATGCAGCTTTTTCAGAAACAGCTAAAGCGCTCTCTGGCAATTCCTCAATTGAAACTATATTTACCTTGGGTTTTTCCCGTTCCAAATATTTGAGTCTGGCGCGGTAAACTGTTGTTTCCAGCCATGCTGTGAATCTGGCCCGTAGCTCGTCATGTTCAGACTTTTGCTGATGGTTCATATTTGTACCTCCTTACGGGGCACACCACCAGGGCAAAAGTCAAGACACGCCGTAGTGGCGTGCCTTAATTTTCAACTTGTTACCTTTTTACAGTTGTCAATGGCTTAATCCATATGGGATCACCTCCTTATTTTCAGATAACAAAAAACGACCATACTACATTTTCATGTAGCATAGCCGTTCTATAAAGCGTAAACTTTTTCTGTTTTGTTATATGCTCATCATTCATCCGTATGACTGAACTTTTCAATGGTATTTAAAAATTCAGCCAGACCTTCGCAAGCGTATACACGCTGCTTTACCGGATACTTCTCGATGCGCTCTGCAATCTCTCGCAAATAGACCTTCTCAGGTTCTGTATAATACTCCCTGAGCAATTGATCTACCGTTACAGAAAGAGCATTTGCAATACGTACAATCATATCCAGGCTTGGAATTCCTCTCGCATTTTCAATCTGGCCGATATGACTGTTACCACAATCACAAAGCTCCGCCAAATCTTCCTGGCGCATTCCGCGCATTTGTCGGTACTTCCTAATATTCTTACCTAAAATAACATAGTCCATGGTTCTACATTCTCCTTACATTTTTATTTTATACAATCTGGCAATGGAATTGAAGAACTCAACATTCCAATACACGCACTATAAGTGGAATACAAACTTTTTCACATGGACTTTTCTATTATTAAGTGTGTTAAATAACCATCATTATCCTATCGGATGCACTGTAGTTTTATGAAAACACATCCAGATTATCCAACATCTGTGCAATGTCTGCCTCCAGAGTATCTGTCCCATTTCCCTCTGAAAATGCGATTAAGGATTCGTCCTGATGAACTGTTGCAAGTCTCTCCTCAACAATGCGCCGTATGATTTCTTCAATTCCATCCCGATTATAGCCAGACGTCAGCTTGACCTCTATTTTACAATGTGTATCCTGCAAATCCGGGTTAGAATTAAGATAATCGTTAAGGGCTGCAACAACAACTGCACTTTTTTTGTTTCCCAGCCTTTCAAGCAACTCTCCAGCCTTTACTTGTTCCTCTGAATCTGCGCCAAATTGAAGCGAAAAGCGATATTTTCCATCCTTTTTCATTATACATCCCTCCGTCCCTTATCCAAGCGGACGAAGTGAAAGCGTTTTCCTGCCCAGCATTTCATACCCCAGTGCGTTCGCATTCGGAGATTCAACAAAGTCTGCCTTTGCTACCAAAGGCGAGCTCATCAGGAAATGTTTTAAAAGAATACTTCCCCCGCCGATAAAAACTGCAGGATTGGAACGCAGATCCACTTGCAATTCTCTAAGCTGATTCAGAATATCCTGTGCATGTAACTTCGTTACTTCACAAATTGTCTCTTTGACATCCTCCGGCAGAATGGTATTCTCGGACTGGAGAACTGCACTAATATGCTCATCTTCGATACGCATATCATGAAGTGCACCAACTTTTCGTATGATTTCGTTGTTCATAGTAATAATGCCAGTTTCCAGACTTCGGCAAAACTGCAGATCTGGTTTTCCATTCTTCAAGAGCAGCACATCTGTGGTATAGCCGCCAATGTCAACGACAAACATACGAACAGTATGGACAACCAAACTACTCTGGGGAATAACAGCGGCATATGCCTGCGGGAACACCATGACACGGTCTATCTTAATACTGTATGGCTTATCACCATAAACAAATTTGATAATTCCATCTCTTTTGAAATAACGAGCGAATTTATCTTTTAAAACCCCAAAATGCTCCGGCGGCAGACCAACAGCCAGCTGAATCTGCTCTACCGGCGTATATTGCCCTCTGTTCTCCAGTTCTTTGGCGATTGCGAATAATGTCAGGATGAAATAACGGTCATCCTGTGTTTTGTCTCTCATATAACTTAGGCGGCGTCCGCTCAGGGTCCAGTATTTTCCTCCATACTCCAGAATCTCATCCGTCATAGGCGGCTTAACCGTATGCTCTGAAAGCCCTGAAATAAAAGAGTGGTTTGTGGTCTTTATGGCGTAATTGCCATGGTCGATTGCGATTAACATATGTATACCTCCTGCAAAGTTCATTCTTATACTTATCATTACACGATTTGCTATGCGTATTTACAACTTTTATACGCATTTGATTAAAAAAAGCACACGAAAAAGGGTGAAGCATTTTGCTCCACCCCAGTTCTTAACGTTTCTTTTGAAAACAATATTCCCAGATGTAGTCATCCAGCCCTTTATAGCGTGGATCCCACAGGTAAGTACCAAACCGGAATCCCATATTGCCAAGAAGACTGAGAAGATTGTTGTAACCGTTTTGTACATGGTAGTTGGTCGCAAAATCCATATCAAAAGCAGTCTTAATCTCTGCAACCCCTTCTGCACGTAAATCGCTAAGGGTTGTTTCAAGCTGTGTCAGAGAATTAACACCAGGAACCGCCAGCACTGTCAGACCAGTCAGTGCATGAATCACGTCAGCTTTCATAGGACCTTCTGTCAGCACCAGCATAGGCCTAACCGGGCCTGCAAGATGTGTCCATCCTTCTGCAGGGCAACCATCCGGCCGCTCTGTACTGGATACCCAGCGAAATTTTCTCTTTTTCACCTTATCTCTGCGTATCTGAAGCCCTTGAATTCTTCCTTTCTGGTCTCTCATTGGAATTAAGATACCGCGTTCTTCATGGATGAAAGTCCATGTACCGCTTTCATTCCTGTAAAAACCAGGAACCCCAGCTAAGTACATCCCTTCGGACTGAAGTTTGCCGGCAATCGCTGTCATACCGACCACAGGTGTTGTCCTGTATCCAAGCCGAATAATGTCATCCTCCATCAACCCTCTGCCAAGCAGGTTCTCTTTATGGTCTGCCGCCAGCGTCAGCTTATCGAGCAGCGCACTGTATGTGGCATGACGGGTATCAACATCCGTTATTGGGCATTCAGGCTTTGCCTGCGGCTGTATCCTCTTTTTGGGTTTAGGCCGGTTATCAGGCATTCCCAGTTTCTCCACCAGAGCTTTTCGCACTTTGTCACGCGGAACCCCGGTATATAAGGAGTACAGATCAAATATACCACCAGATATTCCGCACCGCGGGCAGCGATACACTTCTTTTTTCAAATTGATGTTCAAATGCTTTTTCCGTGGGCTTTCATCACAGCATGGGCACTGCACATAATAGGAGCTTCTTCCAGACGGCGGCATCGGGATTCCCAGCAACGAAACAACATCGCTCATATGAAATATTTCCATGCTGCCTCCTTTCCTTTTTCAAACTTGCGGGGAACAGCACGCTGTCCCCTGCCTCTTCTCATTGCTGTTTTCCTTATAACCCACAGTTTTCCTTAAACGATGCAACCCCTGAAGGATCGTATTCCGCCAGCTTTTCCAGATCGAATGCCACCGCCGCATATCTGCCATATCCGGATTTCACGGTGTAAGGCAGCACTTTTCCCAGTTTGTTCTCCCTGATAAACCTTAACAGGTCTTTGCTGATATCTCCGTTAATGAATGCTTCGTTATCCTCCAGATCATAGGCTGGTAGGTTGACCGTCATATCTGCAAAGGGTTCCGGACCATCTTCTCCGTAATTGATCATACCGATGTGCAGCCGCCCGCCATAAGCATATTGGTTGACATGCAACGAGACCATTTCATCTCCAAACTCCCATTTGAAACGAAGCTTTTTCGTTTTTTCACACATTTTTTGTCCTCCTTTTCGTCTTGTTCCTAGCCAGGGGATGACCGCGTTAATCCCCTGGTCTTTAGCGCCTGTTATGCAATTGTCTGTTGAAGGGAAAATTCACAAATCAGCTTCGCGGCAGCTTTAATTTCCTCGCCGCCAGTGAATTTCGTTGCTACCCATTTAATTGCACCAGGATCCAGCGATAATACCTCGCCAAGCGTTTTCCCGCTGAATTTTGAGATTGGGCAAGGCACATTCATTGCCTGTGCCAGCTTTTCTTCTGGAGTCAGTTCCTTTTGCACCGGTTCATTTACAGTGTATTCCTCTTGTGCCGGTTCCGGTTTTGGTTCTGACACCTCGTGTTTTTCTGCTGATTCTGTTTGAGGTTGAGCGGCGGAGATTCCCAGCTCATCCACAGCTGAAGGCTCAAAATCTTCACCTGCCATAGAAAACTGAAGTCCAAAACCTGCATTTCGGAGAGCAATTCCGACAGCAGCTGTCTGGGCCCATTCCCGTGGTGAAACCGAAGGTTTCTCCTCACAATATCCTCTGGATGCCGTCGCTTCTGCCAGATAACAGTCCGTTGCATCCTTATAGTTTGGATACACGCGGGCAGTTGCCACAAAGCAATCCTTTGCAGAATTCACCTGTACCGCAATGCGTCCTTCCGGATATTTCAGACGGAACCACGCCATCTGAATCATGACCGGGAGGCGCTTGCGCACCTCTCCGGTTCCCAGATCTGTATAATCCACAGCAAACGGCGTAGGATCAAATCCATCCACCTGATGAATAGTTTCGATTTTGGCGAGCATTGCTGCCTTCTCATTCGAGTTATTCTGACTCATTATTGTAGCCTCCTTATAAATTGATATATGTGTTCCGATACTGCATCCAAACCGGCAGAATCGTATGAACATATTGACTGATACTTGTTTTGTACTGCTCCTGTGTCCCTGCCTTAAAGCTGGAAAACCGCTTTCTGCCGTCCTGTACAACATGCTCAAAAGAACTGAGTGCTGTTTCACGACGCTTCTGGCCTTCTGCATCGGCTTTTAATCCGAATCGTCTTTCATTTAAGGTAAAACGTACATACGCATCTACCATTTGAAAGTGATAGCCCATGACCTTTGTATCCATTGTGATTGGCGCGGACTTACAAAAAGACTGAAATGTTTCCAAGACGCAAATGCGGTAATTCAGTTCCTGCATAATCAGCAAATCTTCCGGCGGAAGACTGTTCTCGGCAATCTGGGACCTGATAGTATTCTGTTTCTCAAGATATTGATCTAATATTGTAGCCATAGCTGCTCCTTTCTTCAAGCGCCTGCAGCCGCTTAGCGAGGCAGGTGCCGCGTTTTTCTGTGTCAATTCTTTTGATTGAAATACAAAGCGCCCTTTTTTCCCCGACAATGGTTACACGCTCTTTTCCTCGTGTAATTGCCGTATAGATAAGAGGCCTTGTCAGCATGATGGAATGGGCGCACTGCAGATTGATGATGACGGACTGGTACTCCGATCCCTGTGATTTATGGATAGTAGAGGCATAACCTAAATCCAACATATCCAATTCACTGGCATCGTACTCTTTCATGCGCCCGTCACCAAAGTCCACATGAATTGTAGTATCATCGCCAATGCGAATAATTTTTCTGACATACCCAACATCACCGTTATTGACATCATCATGGTTTTTGATCTGCATGACCTTGTCCCCACACCGAAATTTCCGGTTTCCGAAAACAACTTCCGGTTTCTGCGTATCCGGCGGGTTCACCTTCTCACGCAAGCGCTCATTCAGTGCATTGACTCCGGTTTCCGTCTTCTGCCGGTATGGCGTAAGCAGTGCCACATTATCGACCCCGTATTTCTCAGTTTCCTGCAGATAAAGATCGACAATGAGTTCAGCAGAATCAGACAGCCTGGGAGAATTGATAAACTGAAAGTCATTCCCATACTCCAGACCCACATTCCCATGGCGGATTAACTTCGCATTTGTCGCAATGCGGCTTCCCGCATTCTGGCGAAATACCTTGTCCAACCGCACAACTGGAATACATCCGCTGGCAATCATCTCACTGAGCACTGCGCCAGGTCCCACTGAAGGCAGCTGATCTGCATCGCCAATCAGCACCATCTGGGCGCCAAACTTCACTGCATCAAACAGATATTCAGCCAGATAAACATCCAGCATGGAAATCTCATCTACCACAATCAGATCTGCAGTAAGCGCTTCGGGTTCATCATAGTCTCCGTCCTCATCCGCCATCAGCCCAAGGGCTTTATGAACAGTTGAGGCCGAAACACCAGTTGCCTGCTCCATCCTCCTTGCTGCCCTACCCGTAGGGGCACAACAGCAGATTTCATTTTGGGGATTGTTTTTTTGATAAATATCTAAAATGGCACGTTGTATCAAAGTCTTTCCTGTTCCAGGTCCACCAGTGATAATGGAAAGTCCCTGCGTCAGAGCCATCTTTACCGCTTCGCGCTGCTCCAGTGCAAACTTCATTTTCAGCTTCTGCTCCTCTGCATCTATGGCGGCATCCAAATCCCCATAGCTGTGCATCTTCCGGTACTTCATTTGCTGATGAATGTCGGAGGCAAGCTGTTCTTCCACATGTGCGGTCTTTGCCCTATACACATTGCCCTGGTACGACACCAACTGTCCGCCGAAAACCAGCCTGGCGGCACGGTTCGCCACCATTTCTGCTGTTAACGCAGGCGTATCCAGAATTTTTAGGCAGGCTTTCACAAACTCATGTTTCTCCATGCAGAGATGACCTTTGCTTTCCGCATCCGCCAGCGTATACAGAAGTCCTTCATCCACACGCTCTGTCGATAGCTGGTCAAACCCCATGCTCATAGCGATATGGTCTGCCGTCTTGAATCCAATCCCGGCCATGTCGCAGAGCTGATAGGGATGATTTTTTACAATATCCATCGTCTTTTCCCCATACTCTTTGTACAGGCGTACCGCTCGGTTCGGCGTAATGCCATGCGGTGACAGAAACGCCACCACATCCCGGGCGCCACGATTGACCAGATAAGAATCATAGATTTTTTTCAGTTTTATCTCACTGATACCCGGTATGGCAAGAAGCCTTTCCGGTTCTTTATCCAGTACCTCCAGTGACTGCTGGCCAAAAACTGCGTAAATTTTCTCCGCTATCTTGGGACCAATCCCTTTAATCTGCCCGGAAGAAAGATAGGCAATGATGCCTTCCTTCGTCGGTATTACCACTTCGTTGTAACTCTCCACTTCAAACTGGACGCCAAATTTGGGATTTTTACTCCAATGCCCAAGCATGTCGTAGCGCAGATTGCTTGATGTAGGTAAGCAATATCCCACTGCTTTCACCTGCGTAACCGTGTTCCCTGTGCTATCTTTGATCTTTTCACATGGATGGTAGAGTGCAATCATATAACTGCTGGCATCAACAGCCGTAATACTTTGTGGATATATGAGCCTATCAAATTCACATAGCAAAATTTTTACTCCTTTCTCTAAGTCGTGTTATAGATACAAAAAACTCCCGAATCGTATCCAAAGATACAACGGGAGTTTTTTGTGAAGCTGCAGCCAGTTGGTCTTTCATCGGAACATCGCTGCGTTTTCAAGATATGACAAAGGAGCAGAGATACCCATCAGAAAATTCTCCCTGTCCAGGCGAACTTTCCGCTTATCGCAGCCACGCTTTGTCAGTTCTTTCTGTACTTCCAGATATATACCCTCATCAAAAGCAATCATTGGCATTTTCAGGCGGATTGCATGGGCAATTTCCCCACGCATCCCGCTGCTGATCCGGTTACCGCATATCAACAGAATATCGCTGTCTTTCAGCAGTTCCAGGCCGAACTGAAGGGCGAGTGCTCTATCAGACGGAATATTGTCGCAAAGAATCATCGGGATGTACGCATGTGGCGCACTTGCGTTCATGCACATCCTTTTCATGGCATAGAACATATACGCCCTTGCCGCCTGCATATTCTGTGCAATCCCTTCATTCGTGTCTGCACTGAGCGGCGAGCAGATATAGGCCCTCTTTTTGCACCTGTCATATGGGAGAAACTGATAAACCAGCTCCTGTTCCCAACCTTCATGATAAATGTTTTCCATTATGATCACCTTCCTAAATTGGCTGGACCGACACCTTTACCTTACGGCTTTCCGACGCTTTCAAAACATCGGTATATATTGCCGGGTACTTTTCTTTCAAGGCTTTGGAATCGGGCCTGCGGGTTGTTTTTGTCACGAAATCAATCAGAAGCTTATCACTGGTCGTCTCCAAGATGCCATGCTCATGCTCCTTCATGACTTCGGCAATTCGCACACTATGTGCTTCAATCTCCTTTTCATATGTTTTGATTTCTCTGTTGCATTCAGAGATTTTCCCTTGAAGCATTGCAATTCTGCGCAAGGGCGATTCATACTTGTGTGAAAACTCTATTGTTGGAAGTCCCGCCTGACTTGCACCATAAATCCTTGCCAGTGACTCCAAAGCAAGCTTTGGTGCAACATCCGCCATTGTCGGAGGTTTATCATTCTCAAGGCTCCAAATCCATTCGTCCAGGCGTTCAAAAATCATATCCTCCTTCGCCTTATCACGAATAATCTCAGGCATTGCCAGATCATTGTCCGGATTATTTCCCCAAACGGCAGAAAAAGCGCCAATGTTCACATCCGCTACTGCAAGATAAAACCTCAGCTGCAGTTCATAGTAGAGCGGAATCGCTCCATCTGCCCACTCATCCGCTTTGTGATAAGTACAGCTTTTACACTCCAAAATTCCCGGTTCGTTATCGGACGCCCGTGTAAAGCGCCGGTCGAAATTGGCAAGAGCGTAAGGATGATCTGCGTGCTGATACAGATTCGTGTCTTCTGTAACGGCATTGCCTGTCTTTGCACCATACCAATAGGCAGCAACCGGCTCTAAAAGATGTCCCATCTGCAATTGATTGGCATTGGCTTTTTTTGCAGGCTTTATTTGCCCTTTTTTGATTTTCCACAGCTCCAGCGGAGTCGTCCATGGTGATACACCAAAAATAGCTGCAACATCGCTTCCGCCCACAGTATAGGGAATATCCCCTTTGGGGCCGTGCATACGGCATTCCAGCCATCTGTCATTCGTCATACCTACGGTATCACAAAGAATAATCGGCTTTGCCATCAGTAACTCACCGCCTTTGCAAGGTCATAATCACTCCACCTGAATGAAAGCGCACGAGCCATATTTTCTTCTATAACCAGCATCTTACTTTCCGGCGTGTTCTCAGTCCTCAAAATAAACGGGATCTCCTGCATGGCAAGAAACACGTCATGGGCTGTCGCCGGGCCGCCTCCGTATGCCATCTCGTACATGGCGATAGCTTCGACTGCAGCCTTTTTTGGCAGACTCAGTTTTTTACATACCCTGGTCATTGCGTTTACCGGATAATCCAAATGGATCTCCAACAGTTTCTGCAGTTTGGCAATGCTATCCCCGAATTGGGCAAACAGCTGATCCAACGCTGTATCAAAGTCGGAAACCTTGGACTGATGCCTGTGGTCAACTGCGATGCAGCCCCCGATATGGATAGAACGCTTTCCGCTCACCAGCAGGGCTGAGACCTTTGCCGAAGCCACTCCAGTATCCGAACTCATAAAACGGACACCCGGAGTCAGTTTGGAAGCCATAGCCGTTTTTCCTTGGGAATCCAGCAGCTTTGTATACGCTCCTAGCAAATCCTCTTTTTGATCTGACATCGTCCATGCTGCGCTTACCATCGCATGGTCACAGTAGCCGGACTCAAACTCGTTTCCTGAAAAACGGGCATCCAGCTTTGTCTTCAGCGCAGTGAGCAACTCATCAATCGGTAGCACTGAATAATCAACAGCATCCCCGGAATGAACCGCCGCAACTTTTTCATCACGAATCAGCAAAAGTGCATCCGCTGAATAAAGACGCAGGCAGGCGTTTAACACCTCCGCCAGCACTTCACGGCTCAGTTTAGGGAGCGCCGTACCACCTATTTTTGCCCTGTCCAAAAGGCTTTTGTAGGCTGTCATGCGCATGGGGAAGAGTTCCCCATCAACACGCATGGCCAGACCGAGATTGTTTGCTGTGTCATCCACAGCGTCCTGTGTGGTTCCTGACGCAAATGCCGGCAGATCAGTGCTCAGAGCAGAGCCTTTGCCCAGCGGCTGAATTTCAAGGTCACTGACCCTGGCTTTCACCCAGCGGCTGTTCTTGGACTGCTCCTTGTGATAATCCAGCATAAGTGGATAGGAACTGAATGTGGTGTAGAAACCATCCTGACATTGTTTTTGCATATTTCATGCTCCTTTCTTTTCTGGCGGGATTGCCGCCTTGATATATAACAAAAGCCAGCAATCCCGAAAGACTGCTGGCTTATGCCCAAATGAATTGGCCGGAAAACAAAAAAAGTGCCATCTGCAAAATTGCAAATGACACTTTGATAAACTCTGTTAAACTGTGTTTAGCCGTAGCCAAACTTGATACTGATGTAAATATTATAACAGATTTATTTGCAATAGTCAATCCACCAGGAGAAAAGAGCATTCATACCGCAAATGTTTATTCCTCCGAGCGCTTATTTCTGTAAGTTCGGTTAATCTGAAACATACACATAAAAACAACGCCAAACACGCTGCCGCCTATAAAACTAAGGATACCTATCAACCATCCCATACTATATACCTCCTTTGTGATATAAAAAAGAGATGCTGATAATCAACATCTCCGGGTTACAATATTCTTTTTATTTCAAACACTTTATGATTTGATAAATCAGAATTTGCTTTTTTATAATTTTTCTATTTCTTTCAATGTTTTTTGGATGTCCTTATAAACTAATGATTGCATACTGTCATCATAAATACCTATATTAGCTTTATGAAGTGCAGAAACAATGTCGTTTTTCAATTCTGGTTTATCCTTTGCAATAATCGGCAACAGCTTAATACATTGTCTTGCTGTAATAGGTTTAACATCTGTTATATGCTTTAAATAATTATCAATGATTTCATCAATTTTATAATCTTTATCCCATCTTGCATTATAGGCAATCAGTGTAAGCCCTCTTGTGCGGATATAAGAATTATCACTGTCAAGCATATCGCTTAATCTATCCATATAAAGATAAACACAATCTGTTTCAATACTTTCTTTTTGCAATTCCTGTAATGCTTTGTATGCAACATTATTATTTTTATCAAACAATAATTCAAATGTTTCTGCTATATTAAGTGACACAATATCCTCCTTCACAAACTCCGATTTCTACTATAAGTGCTTCAAAAAAAATCTAATCTTTTCTTACTTGATATCACAAATCAAGAATCTTTGCGATTTCGTCCACTGTATCGAGAACTTCATTGAATTTCAAATCTCCAATGTATTTGTTGTCCGCAGCATAGTTATCCCACAGAAGATATAACTGCGGCTCTTCACGGATATCCTTCAAAATATCTCTCCAGTCCCTGATATCATCAATCGAATCTCTTTTTTCCGCAGTATGAATAACTGCTGCCCTCAGAACATCCATCTGAACCACATCTTTACGGCTGCGGTAAAGAGTATGTAAATCATAAAAATCCCTTGCCCTTGTAGTTCCAATGTTTCTGCGGATAATCGTTTCATATTTTTCCGCAAGTACTGTCTCAAGCGTATATGCCATGACCGGAACCGTTTTCTCCTCAAACACAAACGGGAAATCATATCGAATGGCTGCAGGCGTAATAATATCTCCGGTAGTAATGTCTATCTTCATTGGACTGTCAATCTTCCCGTATTTTGCACGCAGATGAACCCGGAAATTATTGTACGCATCATCCTCGCGGATCGGTTCAATTTTCTGAAATTCAAAAGAAATTCCGTCTCCCACATCCATTGCGATAATCTCTTTGACTGCAGAAACGATCTCGTCCTCTTCCATCTGAATACCACGCACCGTTGTGTCCATATCCATAGTAGTACGTTCACCAATACCGATCATTGATGATATCAAAAGTCCGCCCTTCAAAATAAAATTGTCCCGAAAGGATGAGGCTGCCAAACGATCAATGATTCTTTCAAATAAAAACATCTGCAGCACTTCCTGTGCACGAAGATTTTTCTTCGCTGCCATGCTACGAATGGCTCCTTTTAGTTGTTCTGGTGTCTTCATTATAAAACCTCCATATATGTTCTTATCTTATCTTCAATTCCAAATATCTTGCCATATTTCAGCAGTTTTCGATTATTTGGATTTGTCTTAAAATAGTCCTTAATTGCCTGCGTAAAAAGCTGCAGCTCTATTTGATCCTTATCCCGGATCACATCGCAAATACAGCGCTCCCTGTCATACAGCTTTACCATCCCGCCTTGAGGGGATTTTGTTTCTGTTATTCCAAGATCGTAAACTTCCGTCTGCACATAATGGCAACGCAAATTCGGATTATCACGCCTTAACCTGCTGATGTTCGTTCCGCGAGGCAGCGTTATATCCAAGATGTTCGGCGTCTTGTCCGACATCCCCCAAAAGAACAGTGCGGTGCCATAGGAATATATTATCTTTGCGCTTTGTGCCTGAAGAAGCGCAAACTCATCAGTAAATTCATCGGTCAAAGTATATAACCCTTTTCGCACCGGATCTAATTTTCCCATATCAACATACTTTTTCAACATCGGTCTGCTGATTCCAGCCGCCTCAATATCAGAAGTCTTAACAAACCCATTACTTTTTTCTGCTATTGTTTGAATTTTAGTCCAAATCGTGTCCGTATCAATGCACCTCCTTGGCTCTATTTACATTCGCACTCCATATTATACACTATTGAAGTGCGAATGTAAATAGAACTCCCGGAGATTAGTATGTCCAAATTGAAAACAATTATGCAAAAAGAGATGCCGCCGAAACGACATCCCCAAGAAAAAATCAGAATCTACTCGTACTTTACTGTCTTAAACCCTCCGATTGAGGTGAACAGTTCGATAAAAGTTTCGTTAATATTCGCCATATAAAGATTCTCATACAGGAACCTTATTACTTCTGGATTTGATATTTCCATGACAGTACGCTCTTGTTTATTAATAAGAAAATATTGCTTGGTCTCACCATTGATAAAAAATTGTTGCTGAGTGCCCTCCCAGCGATCCAGCATATAATTGAACGAATTTATATCAGCATTTTTGCCCCAATCATATACCCAACATTCTTCACCATTTCTGATAATTTTTCTGTACGTGTCCGGATTATAATAAACAGACATATTTCGCCTCCTGCTCATAAGTATATTTGTATTATAGCAAAAAAGCCATCCTTCTTCTACATATAGTTAAAGCAACTGAGGGATGCCTACAAAAGACATCCCCCAGACGCAGATACTATGCTGCGCTTCTGTTCAACGACCACATTCCCCTGCCATCATGAAAGAAGTATGTAGGATTGATCTGAAGCGTTTGGCGGATTTTTTCTTTCCACCACTTATTTGCCTGTGCTTTTTTGTGCGGCTCTATTTTCTCATAGAGAAACGTGAGCGTCACCGGCTCGCTGCACTGTTCCAAAACGGCAGCAACCACATCACGCCATGTCGCCCCCGGCATATCCCGGATATCGACCTCCGCTTTTTTTGCCATGATAATCGGAACTAGAAGCGGTGAATCCTTTCGGACAATCATCACATATTCATGAAGAATCGGGATGAATTTTCCGCTATACTGGATCTGGTCTGAAAAGCAGTTATGCTGGGCCTTGATGATGATATTCTCCAAAGACCCCGGTTTGACGATTTCAGAAAGCATACTGTAAAGCACGCCTCTTTTCTTAATGTCTCCCATTAAAACCGCCATCCTGCCACCTTTTTCAAGGGCAGAAAACTGCTTCATCATGGCATAATTCATTTTATCAACAAAGCTTTCCCAGTCCGGTATGCGCGACAGATCATACTGTCTCGGGTCATAGCCGTAGTTCTTTTGAACATCTGAGGCTTTATACATGACATCCGAAAACGTGACGATATCCCAATATGGAGGATGCCAGAAGATGAACTCCGGGCGCTCCGGGATCTCGCAGTTCATGATGTCAAAGCCGCTGTGCAGGTCATAGAGATGACTGCCAACGCCCAGCTTGTCCGCCGCCGCTTTGGTCGTCCCGCTGCCGCACATGTAGTCACAGATTTCTCCCGGGCGAAAGAACCCTAAAAGATCCTCAATCAGTCTGGGAGAGCAGTTCCCCCGATAACGGTTGTCGCCGCCTTCGCCACGCTCCGGATAGGAAACGATGCTGGTCAGCGGCCTTGTATCGCTTTTATAAGGCATAACGCCACCTCCTAACCTCCATTCTCAACAGACTGGTAATCTATTTCTATCGCCTCATCTGTCAAAATGGAAACATATTTTCGGAAAAGCCCTGCGACGGCCTCCTCCGTCATGAGCTGTCTGTGTTTTCCCATGTTCCAGGGATAGTCCGGCACATAGAGCAGATAATCCGTGCCGTCATGGCTGTCGCACGCCACAAGGTCAATGTCCTCTGCCTCAAGGATCACTTCTTTTAAGATGGTTGCTAGGCCAAGCATATAGTCCTGGTCGAACTCCAGATAATCCTCGTAGGCCGGCTCCGATATCTCACTCTCATCCAGCCATTCCTGTATTTTCTTTTGGTACTCCGGCGCCAGGGAAATCAGCTTCTGCAGGCGTTCCACAGACTCATCCGTAATATCGGAAACGCAGATTCCATAGCCGTAAGTATGCCATTCTGAGTAACTCATACTGCACCTCCTAACGGCACATCATCATGCCAGTTGTTTTTTGCACTACGAAACAACTCCACGAGTTGCCTCACAGTCATGTCAATATCGGAAACATTTTCGGTAGCCTCAAACCCATCTGCACTTAATTCAAACCAGCACTGGTCCACCTCCTCGTCAAACCTGTCAAAGCGTTTTTCAGGAAGCCCCACCTGCCGGGGAATGAAATATTCCCCACAGTCTAGACAGGATATGACTTCTGCGATTTGCGCTTCGCTTATCTCACCAATAACCACACAGGAATTTGGCATCTTGTAGTTGTCGGCATCCCGATAGAGATAGTTGAGCTTTGTATTCATAGATCTTTACGCCTCCTCCTGCAGATACTCATTCACAAACTCATGTGCAACCTCGGAAACTGTCTCCCAATAGGCTTCCCAGTAGGAATCGTTTTTGCCCAGCTTGTTCTGGAGCCTTTCCGGGAAACGGGGATCCTGGACCATGCGGTTATATTGCTCATCGGTCAGCTGATCCAGCTCATCCCAGTCTGACACCTGCGATACAAAATCCTCAAGCTGGCAGGATGCCTGATAAAGCCATCCCATCTCCCTGACAAACCGGTTGGAAACGCAGAGCTGCTGCGAGACGATTGCGATATGGTAATGGCTCTCACAGTATTCGCCGTCAATGTAACATTCATAGAGGGAGTCCGTGGAATGCTCCTTGAACTTCTCATCATCCGCCCATTGCGGAATACAGCCGCTTTCCTGCTCCTCTTTCAGCTTCTGCACCAGTATGCGTTTCGCATCATTGAAGTCCGTATAGACCTCGGAAGAATTTCCCTGTTCGCCGTCCACCGCCCAGTCTTCCAAAAGAATATGGATCCTCGGGTGCTGGCGGCACTCTTTCAGGTCATCAAGCGTCTCCACCATAGACGGGGCCATGATGACAAGATCCAGGATGATGTCGTCAATGGTTTTAGGCTCGTCATACAAATCAGAAAAAATTTCTTCCAGCTTTTTTACTTCACAGGGCAGTGCAGGAACTTCAAAAGAGCAATATATATCCGGCGTTTCATTTTCCGTTTCCTTATCCTCTCCATCACGGATTTCCGTAATCGTCCCATACAGACCCTCATACTCGCTTTCCGGCGTTCCCACGATGGGAGCGCCGATTACATAGGTTGTGCCGTCGTATTCAAACTCAGCACCGATTCGATTGATAATCATTTTTTGATACCTCCTCTTTATTCTGAAACTTTTATTGCAAACAGGCAGCGGGGATCATAGCGCATTTCGATGGCTGCCTTTTTACAGGCTTCCTCCTCGTTTTCCGCTTTTATGACTGCGATAAATGGAGTCGGCTCCATATCATGCCATTTGTCTTCGCTGTCTGCACTGTACATGTCGATATCCGCCAGCTCATCATCTGTCAAACCGGCAATATCAAACATTTGTGAGTCCCGGACCCATGAAGAGTCCATGCAAACGACATAAGTGTTCATCCGTCTCCTCCTTAAATGTGGTAGTCTACGGAAACCAGTACCATATCCTCATCCATGTCATCAATGTATCCATCAATGCAGCTGCGCCAGTCTACCGGGGCATAGCTGCCGGTTCCCGGATCCTGCACGCTGTCTTCCACGCTCAGCCACTGGCCCTCATCCACGATGTCATGCGAGCCTACCGGATACTTCCAGCAGCCCGGAATCCCGTATTCCTCCAGGTATTCCTCCAAGGTAGAGTCCTTGCGGTAAACCAGTTCGCCCCAGTGCATAACTCCGTCTGGGACAATCTCTCCATGGAAATCCGGATCCGTCTTTCCTGCCAGGAACATCTGCTCAAGCTTATGGAACCGCTCTGCGGCTTTCTGGTTTCGCCAGTCTCGCATGGCATCCCACGCAATGTCCTTTTTCCTGGCAGCGCATACCCACCGGTATCCTTCCGGCGCCTCTGATTTCCGATCCGAGTTGCACCAGCTTCGCTCACCGATAGAATACTCAGTGCAGGCGTCCTTTACCAGGAACATCTCCGGCCATCGCCCGCCAATGGAATACCAGTCCCATATGGCGTTTGGATTATAATAATATCCATAGCCTTGATGCTTTTCATCAAAAGAAAAGCCACACCTTTCTTCTGCATATTTCTCAAAACTCTTATAGAGCTTTTTGCGGGGATAATTAGGCAGAGCCACCATTCGTTTTGCTTTTTTTGTACGCTTTTCATGATGAAGCGATCCTGCATCCCTTTGGAACACTTTTCCGTCACGGACAACAAATCTGCCCCAGAGTGGATCGCCATACTGCTCCACAATTGTTCCTTGAGGCAGCTTTATACAATCAACCACGCTCTCATATTCCTCGCGCAGTTTTTCTGTCCGATCTTCAAATTCCAGATATTCTGGATCCTCCAGCGACTCACAATAAGGATACATCAGCTCAGAAACGCCGTCATTTACTGCACGGGAAAATGATGACTGAAGGTTTTGAAACCTCCCAATCGTAAAGTCCAGCATAAAGTTCTTTGTTTCTATTTGTTTCTGAAGTTCTAATTCCTTCAGGGCCTCCACTATCTGTTTGTCCAGTTCCTTGTCTTCCCTTACCTCAGGAATTTCTAAAATTGCTAATGTTAAAAAGTGCATAATTACCTTCCTTTCTGGATAACAAGAGGGCAGCCGTAGAAATCCGGCTGCCCGTTGTGTTTTTTATAATTTGATGTCGTTATACCCTTATATGCCGCTTAACTACAGCGGTCAGTTTTGTGGGCAGTTGTTTTAAATCCGAGATATCCATGAATGAGTCTCCGTAGATTCTCTCAATGTTCTGCTTGTCATCTCCAATTGCCGCAGCTACAAATAAAATGCCTTTGCGCTGATATTCCTGTTTGATGCCGCGTAGATCCTCCTCAGCTGCAGAACCGCTATATCCACTGTCAGCAGGCTGCCCATCTGAAACCAGTATGAGGATTTTTACTGCTTCCGGCCGCTTAGACAGCTGTTCCGCTACAAAACGAAGCGCTGCTCCGTCACGGTTACTGCCTCTGGCCGCAATGTCCATCATACGGTATTTATCATCGTGGTCAAAGCCGTCAAATTCCGCATAGGAATACAGTGCCACCGTATTTCCAACATCGGTATAATCGGTGGAATGACCATAGACCATTACCGGAATGTCCAGGCTCTGACAGAAATCATACAGAATGATAGCCGAGGCTCTTGCATAAGTACAGCGGTCACAGGAACACATGGATCCTGACTCATCCAGAAGCAGACCGACTGCCAGTTCCGGAATTTCATTGGGCAGGTTATTTTTGTAAAACACCTTCCCATCGTTCCTGCACAATGCGTGCACATCCAGACGTCGGCCCATGATAAGACCGGTCAGCTTGCCGCCTCTTCGATTTTCCTTGAGCTGCTTCTGCAAACTCTTCTGCAGCTGGCGGGAAATATTGATCAAAGGTCCCGCAATAGCATTATACTGTTCTATAAGCTCCTCATCCACAGAGGCAATCCGATTGATTCGGATAGGTACTCCTTCATGGATATTCCCATAGGAAATGTTCTGAGCGACATCATTCAGCTCCTGAATCCTTTCATTCTCCAACTGCTCGCAGGCCGCCTTTTCCGCCATTTTATCCAGAAGGCGTTCAATATCAGCCGCCGCACGGTCGTAATGCTCCCGCTCGTAATCTTCGTTTTTTTCTACGGAACCACCAACAGGTTCTGAGAGCGATTCTGACTGGTGATAAGGAATACGCCCTTGCTCAGTATCGGAAGTTTCCTCTTTTCCAGAACCAGAATTCCTCCCATTCAGCGGGATTGCGTCTTCATCTGAAGAATTATCGCTTTCCCCAGACCCAGATGGATTTTCTTCCGTTTTAGAGTCAGTCTGGGAATCATCCTCATTCTCGGCGTCTGCATGGGTCTGTGCACGTTTGCCTGCCGTCGCAGATTCTTCTGTCTCACCAGAAGCTTCCGGTACCGGTGTGCTGTTTCCCTCACCCAATTCAGAACCGCCGGTAATCGCTCCCAGCACTTCCGATAAGGTTTCTGCAAGACTGGTGGAACCGCCGGAGGCTTCCGCCTCTTCCTGACGTTTTTTACATTCCTCACAAAAAGATTCGATATAGTCCCAGCACCTTACCAGTACCATATTGACGACATTCAACCGGTCTTTTCCGGACTTGCTCATTAAAGCACTGTCAATATCGGTAATCAGGCCAAACACTGACTGAATCCTTTCGTCGCTGAGCGGTTCGTCTCCATACTTGATTTCTCCAAATTTGCCATAAGACAACATGATCTGGAGGATGCTTTCAAAAATATGCTTTCCTTCATCCTCATTTTCAATCAGCTGTGTCACTGTTTCAATATGTTCAAAATGCTGCTCCCGCAGCTTTTCAAGGCCGTATCCCAATGTGCCCGGAAAATTATTCAACATCCTGTTTTCGATATACCCATCCTCAATTACATTGGAAATATAATGGGAAACCATCTGCACCATCTCAAGATTTTTTGGATCGGTTTTCACATAATTCCAGAATGCCTTTTCGTTCCGTGCATCCGCTGTCGTTTTCAGATCCGGCGGATAAGGATACCAACGGTAACTTCCCAAATAATTGGTATGTGTCTGCGCCGCCAAGAAGTCCGTATAAAGGACATGACCCAGTTCATGTGCGAACATGCCGCATACGATCTGGTAGCGGTTTTCCCGCCCCTTTACCTTCGTGACCATAGAATTCCCGGCATTGATACGTATAAGCATATTATCTGTTGATGCCACATGCTTTTCTCTCGGTTTCCAGTAAAGATTAACGCGGACCCGTCGGTTATAACGATACCGCCTCGTCTGTGCTGCCGCCAAATCTTCAAAATGTCCCGCCAAAAGACGGGACGAGAAGAATTGTCGGTCTGAGATTTTACTGCGCTGCTCATTGAGCCGCTGTTTTACTAACTTATGATTCACCCTCGCCATACAGGGTTGACCTCCTTTCTAAATACGTTTATGCGATTGCTTTTCTTCGCCTCTTTGTGAAAATCGGTTCCAGAACAGCACTGATCAGCGCCTCACGGTCTACTTCATCCGTTGTTGCTTTACTGATAATCGTGTACAATGCCGACTCATATATATCGCCGGTAATCTCACTGCTCACAATCCAGTCAATCAGGCTGCGCATACCATAAGAGCCGTCCGTAATACTGTTCTTTCGGCAATACTCCGACAGATCGTTGACCACCTGCACCATCTGGGATATCTGATACTCATCTGTTGCGCCCGTGACGGCCATGGCGCGCTGCACCATAACTTCAGGCGTCGGAAGTTCCACATCCCGTACCAGACTCATTCTGTCGATAACAGACTGGTTCATGCTGCGGCATCCCTCATATCCGACATTAGTTGTTACTACGACCACCGCATCCGGATGACGCTCTATCACCTCTCCGGTAGGAAGCGTGATTGTCCCGGTCTGCTCCAGCAGAGAATTCAGTCCTGGCAAAACGCCGGGCTGGACAATTGTCGTAGGCTCCTGGATCTCAATGACATACCCATACTTCAGAGCCTTGATAAAATCTGTCTCAATATAAGTATAGGTTTGACCACTGCTCTTGGAATTTTCATCTCGTCTGGACAGGGCACACACCTTCTCCGTTACGCGATCCAGCACAATGCTCATACAGTCCTGAGATGTTGCGGCTGCATTTTCTACACCAGTTAGAGCCTGATATACCCCCGCCGGATCATAATCCATATCATCCAAATCCGGCAGATTCATTATTTTGGATACGTTGGCATAGTTGATTCCACCCATACTCGCCAAAATCGCTTTTTCATGATCAAGCTGTGCATCTCCGGTAGAACCCGAATCGGTATCCGGAAAAATCTGACCTATAAATAGCCATAGGTAAGTCTTTGATATCATCTCCAACTTTTCCCCGGCTTCACACCGTGCATGCACCTTTCAGCGCACACGGCGTTCCATCGGCCGAATAACAGATTGTTTTTTCATTACAGAGTTTTCAAGCCGTTTGTATTTCCTGATTACCCGCTATTTTCCGCAGATAGTTTAGCCGTTTTAGCTGATATGCGTTCAGTTTGACTTTTTCCAGAAGTCCCCTTATCGTTCTTTCATCCACGGCGTGGATGAGTTTGTGGATGTCCACACACACGATCTTGAGATTCCGATATTTGTCCGTTCCTCCCGCATAGATAGGTACAATGTGATGACAATGAATATCACCAATTTCCAGCACTTTGCCTGTAATAGCGCACTTTCCATTTTGCGCACAGTATAGAGCCAAACGATTGTCGTTGTACTCCACACTGCGGTTCCAGTTGGGGTGATTCATCAAGTAGTGCAGAATAGAGATGTTGATGGTCTTCAAATCATCGTGTATCAGCGACCGTCCTTCTGCTGTGTATTTGCATACACCACTTTTCTGGAACATTGGCGGCTTTGTTTGCACGAATCCTATTGGAATCAACGCTCTGCCCTTGATATAGCGCATACATTTTGAGGCACTGTATTTCTGTACCACATACTTTGGCAGCTTGGCTTCACCCTGCTCGGTGAGTAGGCATTTCAGGTTTTTCTTGTGTCCGAGTCTGGACAAGACTGAGCGGTTTATTTGGTTTAGGTCTGTGACTATGTGAGTTGCCATTTGGTAATATTGGTGGATTCCCAGCACGTATAGATTGATACTATCTACCACAACATGCAGTTCTCGTTTGTCTGCACAGTGAGCTAAGTTACTCACAGACACATACATTTTCTCTGCAATTTTTTCAATCGCAGAGTCGCATATATGCGATTTGATAACGAATTTGGGTGACCCATCTTTTTCTTTGCCTTTTGCTATCAGTTTGAAACGGATTCCCAGAAATTCCGAATACCCTTTTCGTAGGTTTACGATACGGGACTTTTCGGGACTGATTTCAAGAAACAGCCTTTCTTTCAACCACTGTGTTGTGGCTTGGAATATCCTTTCCGCATCCTTTCTGTTTCGGCAGAAAATTTTGAAGTCATCGGCATATCTGACGATATAACACTCTTTGAGTTTTGTCTCACGTTGCGCTCTGTATCGGTGTCCATGGCTAATACCAGGCTTACCTTTCCGCATAACATCACTTTTATACTGGTATTTTGTAGGGAAGATTTCCCATTGTGATGCAATCCACCAGTCCAACTCATTAAGTACGATGTTTGCCAACAGGGATGATAGAATTCCTCCCTGCGGCGTGCCTTTTGTTGGCACACCTATGCCTGCTATCTCTGCTTTTAACATTTGGGAGACTATGCAAATCAGCTTTTTGTCCCTGAGCCCTAAAGTCCACATTTGTTTGAGTAGTTTCCCGTGATTCACGTTGTCAAAGAAACCTTTGATATCCACATCTACAACGTGATGCAGTTTATGATTCTGCGCCAGTTTATAAGCCCTTGCCATAGCGTGTTCACAGCATTTATTCGGTCGGAAACCGTAACTATGCGGGTAGAACTTTGCTTCACATATAGGCTCCAAAATCTGGAGAATACACTGCTGAATCAATCGGTCGTAAATTGTGGGGATTCCAAGTGGTCTCATTTTACCGTTCTTCTTGGGGATTTCCACTCTCCGGACTTTATGCGGCTTGTAGTAGTTCAGGCGCTTTCTCACATACTCGATAATCTGTTCGTTTGTCAGTTTGGCGAGGTCATCAATATTTTTGTCATCAACTCCCGCCGTTTTGCTACCGCTGTTTTTCTTGAGGTTTCTGTATGCGAGTTCGACATTTTGAGGTAAACATATCAATTCCACCAGGTTGGTGAATATCTTCCCGTTCTTGCTATCTGCATACAGTTTGTCCAGTATGCCTTGGATGTCGTAATATTCGGCATTCCGCAGCTTTCTTTGCTTTTTATTTCGGCTTGTCAAAGTCAGCAACTCCTTTCGGAACCGCTTTTCTTAGTCTTACTCGAACCTTTGATACTCTGTAGTATAAATCTGTTATATCGGCTGACTAATGCCCATCCCTCCACCATGTTTCCATGGCTTCAACGGTACTATGGCATCACTCTCGGTTGGATAAAGTCTGGTTATAGCTTGCCGGCTTTTCCCAGCCAACACATCCTGGCGTGCAATCGCTCCGTGTTCCAACCTTTCCTCGTTCCATCATCTCTATCTGTGCATATACCTTTAGGTTTTCCCTTTGTGCCTGTACGCTGGATACCGCCTGTAACGGTATAAGGATTTTCATATCGACCAATCTTACTCGTCCTCACGCACCACACTCTTGGCGTGCCCCGACATTTCTATCGGCTAATATTATAGACACTTACATTCGGGCTTTCGTCAGTGACCCCGTTAAGGCCACATTCTAACCATGGGTATTTTATAGACCCCCAGCCTATAGATTGCACCATCCACCTCTGGATGACTTTCGTTAGACAGGATATTTACCCATCTATTACGGCAATTCTCAGCTGACTTTACCGAGCTTCATACGCACACGTCCTTAATTACACGGATTTTCAGTGAACGCATGTCGGAGGATCAGGGCAGGCGTTTCCGGGCGTTACCCCTTCATTCCACCTGTTGAGATGATAGTTCTCACTCTACTGTTATAGAGTTGCTTGATTTTAGCATCATATGGTCTTACGCCCACAAGCTTTCTTTCTGTGGGATGATGTTTGTTCAAGAACGAGTCGCACAATCATATATCTCTGTTCCTGCTGAGCAGGTATATGCCATATACGGAAGCCCCAGTCCTGCTGCAATCGCTTTTGCACTTCTGGTCTTTCCGGTTCCTGACGGTCCACGGAGGAGGAAATTCCTCATCTGCGTCGGTTTCCCGGTAGTTGCCTGAGCATGTTTACAGATATCAACGACTTCCTGCGGAATGATGTACCATTCCGGGAGCACCGGTATGAGCTGCTTTTCCTGGCTGCTCATAGTCCTTGAATGCAATTTATATTTTCCGACAAAATCTGCGTGTTCAACGATCTCCTCTGCTTTTTTTACAGTAACCCTTTCTGTCTTCGCAAAGATTGTAAATTCCCCCGCAATCACATGGGTAGGCTCAAAAGCGCCGGAATCCAGCTGCACCTGAGATACACGCATCAGATTTCCGGCCTTGTCCACACTCACCTTGACGGCTGCTGTACAAGCGGTATTCTTGATACGTCTGTAAGCGTTGTCACAAAGCATGGCCATATACTCCGTAGCCGAGGGTAAATCTGAAAATCCATGACTAAACTGATCGCGGTACAATTCAAAATTATCACTGAATTCCTCGTCATTCATAAGCACTGGAAATAGTGCCATCATAACGGCAGCTCCGTCACGCCCTGATGTGTTCAGCACATAGTTTTCAAAAGTTTCCGTGTTCTTGTCATACACACTTGCCATTAACGAACCGGAATTGCTGTCATATACTACCAGATGATAATCATCAGGCCCCATGGACGATTTGTATTCAGCAACTGTCCTGTGGTCGATGACCCCGACAGCTCCTTCGGCGCTGCCATCCATGCAGCGGCAAACTGCATGTACCGCTTTTATGACTGTTGAACACAAAGTTGCATTTGTCCCATCTCCATATTTCGATGACACTGACACCTTTTTGTTCGTCAGCGTATCAAACGGTTCCGGTAAGGAACGGCTGTAATTGAAAATATTGTTCATATATGCACTCATACGTTATTTCCTTTCTGCATTTGACTGCGTAAGATTAATTTTGATTCCCTCAGGCACACACTGGACATCCTCCAGGCCGGCTCTTATCAATTCCCGGCAGATATCCGCCCAGCTCTCACGGACCGGAAGTTCTTCCTCAAGCAAAATCAGTTCTGAGAGATTTTCTCCAATTGCTTCATTGCATCTGGCATTCAGCTCAAAGATATGAGCATCTGCCCACTCAAAGGCCAGTAATTCGTAATTCTGCACCTCTGGTTCTTCATCAGAATCCGGCACATTATTTTCCGGCTCTAAAGTTGCCTCCTCCTCCTCAGTCTGTGGATTGTAATCAATTCCAACCACCTGCAGATTTCGGATTACAACCTTAGCACGCCGATATCCACCCGCGCGATTGAGCAGAATAAAAACTTCCTGGTTTTCCCGAATAAGTTTCTCAGCATTCGGCGCTTCCCAGACCCATCTTGCTTCCGGATACTCAGATAATACAAGCTCTGTAACCCGTCTGAGTATGACCGAATACGCAAGCACCTGCACATCCTTCTCGGTCGCTTCCTTTACCGGTTCCGGTAAAAGAGGAAATGGTGCGATTACTTCAATCTTTCTGGACGAAAGAAAAAGCAGTCTTATCACTGCTGCAAAAATACCGAGAATAATCAGTAACAGGATGGGCCATAGCCGGCATATAAAAGTAAGCAAAGCCAGCATACCTAACAGCACCAGCGCCTCATAAGCCATGTGCCTTTTTTGATCTTTCTTATTCATCATTCTATTCCTTTCTGACTCCGTTCCTTTGGGATAAAGATATAGAGACAGTTTGCATTACTGCAATCAACAGCATCATGCAAAATTACTGCCGCTGCCTGCGATGAGTCAAATTGTTCTACCGATATTCCTTCAATACCTGCGGCTACTTGACCAAGAATGATTCTTCTTTTGAGACCATCCGTTGCTGTCAAAACACGGCAAAACTCCTCCCCATCACGGTAGACCGAAATAGCATACTGTCTGTTCAAAGAAATCTTCATCAGAATGCAATGAAGTTCCTCTTCATTCAGACATCCTCTTGTCTTTCCCTTCATTGCAGCCTTAAATTTTGTGTGTTTTTCCTCCTCAGAGAGAAGGCAAAAGGTTTCATTTGTCATAAGACACCTCCTTTAAAACGCAAAAAAGCGCACATGAGCATACAATGTCTGTAACTCATGTGCGCCTTAAAACGCCGGATTCAATTATTGCTCCAATCAGTTTTCATCAAAGAATGATCCGCCGCCAAATGCCTCATATCCGGTAAAATTTCCGGACGTTTCAGCACCTGTCGCAGGAGCTGCCGCAGCATTCTGCGGAGCTGTATTCTGGGGAGCCGCATTTTGGGGAGCTGCATTTTGCTGTCCTGCAGCTGTCTGGTTCTCCTTGGACTTTCCTCCACCGGAAGCATACTCAATGTCATCCAGAATGATAACCATCATTTTTCTGAGTTCTTTGGTATCCTTATCTTCCCAGGAATCTTCGTCCAGTCTGCCGATCAGATTCACATAAGAACCCTCTTTCAGCTGCATCTTCTTGATGCGTTCGCATACGCCGTTAAACGCCTTAACCGGAAGGTTGATCCAGCGGCTGTCGTTTTCAGCATGAGGGTCATAGACCTTCTTGCCAATACGGAACCTCACAGAATCTCCATTCTCAGAAAAGCGAAGAGCTGGCGTGTTGTCATAACCTTTGGATACGACGACTTGTGTTGCAAAAACTTTTAACATGGAAATCTCCTTTCTTGCAGGGGTTGCCTGCTATAAAAAATTATTTATTTCAAACCTGCTTTGCAGGTAGAAACCAAAAGAAACAAAAAAAGTGCCAACCAGCACAATTGTGCTAATTGACACTTTGAAAACTCGGAAACTCATGATTCCTCTTTGGAAATCTTGAAACTGATGTAGATATTATAGCATATGCAGCTTCAATAGTCAATCCATCCGAAAAATCACTTGAAAATTGCTTTTTCAATCTCTGTTTTTGCAAAATCCAAAGCAATGACTGCCTTCAACAAGTCAAATCGGTAGGTGCCATCTTCATTTTCGTTTTCCCTGACTAACTCCTGAATTTCATTCAAGAGCCGATTTAACATCTCCTTATCTGCTTCCATTTTAATTACCTCTCTTTTCTGTTCCCAGTGCATAGTAGCTGCATATCATATAGCCGCTCTCATGCTCATATACCGGGGTTTTGTCTGATAAGTATATAATAACAGTATCACCAATGGAGAGCGTCTTCATTCTTTGCCGAATAGGAATCTTCACTATGTTTTCCTCCAGTTGAACCCAAATCCCTTTGGTTCTTTTTCGGATCCCGGACGTCTCAATTTTCTCGCAGGTTCCCTGGATGCACATATAGTTCCCCGCAAAGCTATTATAGCATAGTCGAATCCCATTTATAAGCAGAAACCCAGACAACAGCAAACAGGGAAGGCTGAAATAGAAATCCTGGAAGCCAAGTAAGATGATAATAAATAACAGCAGAAAAACAGCACCCCCTACAAGTCTAATGGCAATCTGCTTCTGTAAAGGCACTGGTAACTCATAAAATCTCTCCTTCATCCGCTTCACCTCACAATACTATTAGTTTCTTTTTCTTCAACAGCCCGAGCAATATCCTTACGGTTTCATCCCTGCATTCTGCACATTCCATGATCTGCTCCAGACAATTATCTACGATGGTATTCTTTGTGTAGATCGCCTCCACCAACGCCTGTCGGTTTTCAGAATGGAGATATCGGGGTTCAGGTCTGATCTTATGCTCTCTAAGAAAGATAAGTTCTGCTACTGTCAACCGAAGTCCCGCATTCCGAAGCCAGGTTAACGTTTCCTTTTCCGCATGACCCAAAAAGAACTCCGGTTTTGTATTAACCGCCGGACAGCAAATACACTGTGTCAGGATTCTGTATCTTGCCACATCCGTATTTTCCGCTTCTGTTTCTGTCAGACCCATTCTTACTAAATGCCCAAGCGTCCGCTTCTCCGACTCTGTTTTTGCCTGGGAAAATTCCAATCTCCCATTCAGCCACAGCGCCGCCTGTTCTCCGGATAAGCTATATTCCTGACCGCATCTCACCACCTGGAGAAGATGTTCCATAGAGTTTTCTTTTACAATCCCTTTGGATAAATAAATCATGTTCATCACCTCTTTGACCTTTCAATTACATTACACGATTGGATAAGGTGATTTACAACATTTTATTACGCTGCTTATATCAAGTACATAAGGGCAACACAGACTCCGGCAATTAACAGAACACAAGCCACCACCAGTATAATCTTTTTAACCAATGTCTTATCAATCTCCTCACGGCCTCCCCCTTCATCAAAGGGACGGACATCATCATAATAGCCATCATAGTCATCTTCTCTCACCGGATCAGATACTTCACTGGCTTTTGCAGGAGCAACTGGTCTTTTTGTTTTTTCCGAATATCTTCTTTTCTTTACATGTTTCTTGCTTCTTTTTTTCTTCTCCCCGTGCGTTTCGGCAACCGGAACAACCTCCGGTGTCACAGGGGATAACGATTTCCCGCATTCCGTACAAAAGGATGCTGCTGAATTTACAAGTTCTCCGCCGCAATATGGACAGTATTTCATAGTATCGAACTCCTTTCCTGAAAATAAAAAAACAAGCAGATTCCTGAGAACCCACTTGTAGACGATATAAGTATAACAGTTTTTCTTTTCCATGTCATCGGCATTTCTTATGCCACTTTTGTGCCATTTTATTTGCCATACCAAGCCAATGAAGTTTTTCACTGCAATATCTCACCACATGGTCATTATCAAGAGAAAATGTGGCGCAATCATCAGACTGCACCGCATTTTCATTCTTAACTTTAGAACATTGGATCTGAAGCGTATTCTGCTTCTCCCTCATTCTCCTGATACTGTGAGTTCTCCTGTAGCTGCGCTGTTCGCTGATTGACCTGATGATATTGATCTGCATACCATGCACTAAGCCATGCTGTATAATGCATTCTTGTCATGAGTAATAACTCACTGAATACCTCATATGTCATACTGACTGCCACATGATTTTCCGGTTTACTGCCGAACTTAGGCACAATTAAACCTTTCTGATCTGTTTCGCCGGGGCCGCTATCCGCCACAAACAGGAAATCTGATTTGCTTCCTGCCAATAGCTGTGCTGTTCTGGACAGACTTTTCCCATCTGCACGGGAACGTCCGTATTTTGCAAGCTTCTCGGCAGAAGTTCCGCCCAAGCACTGATAAAGAGGTGTTTTATCCCCTGTTGTCTTCTTGTTCTTCAGAAGATAACGAAGCTCCCCACCTTCCAACTTGCGGCATAGTTCCAAGAACTCATCCACCGCAATATAAATATGGATGTTGTTCGTCTGCCGTTGTCCAGTCGGACGACTCAAATCATAAGTTGCAAAGGCGAGATGAATTTTTCCAATCTTAAAAGCATCATTCAGACTCTCCACAAAACAATTGCGGGCATCTTTTCGGATAATCTGATGCTGGTTACGATCCTCATTCATTTTTTCCACCGCCTTCCTTTATGGGTGCCAGTTGCAGTAATGCAGTGATTTCTTGTGCATTCTTTTCAAACTGCGGCATAAAATCCTGAGCCACATCGTAATGCAGATATAATCCGATAAAAGCCGCTGTCCATGAAAGCTCCATAATACGCTCACTGGCTGTCTTTTCCGCTTCACGGAAAAACTGCCCTAATTCCACAATTGTCTGCTGCCATTTAATAAAGAACTCATCCTCTAACGACATTCCGAACTCCTCAAGCCATTCACGTACCGTATGGGTTTTAGAATTATCACCGCACCCTGGATTGGTAAAAATATACTGTATCTGGCTTACCGAAATTTTCTCCGAAGGATTTATATCCTTTTCAAATATAAGACATCTTCCTATTGGAAACAGCGCGCATACCGTTGGTTTTGCCTTATGGACAGAACATTTTCTATCTTTCATCAACGGGCATCTTCTTATGGAGCCACGAGGCTTCAATCTGACTATCGGCATACGGGAGTCGCAGCCAATAAAAGTCTCGCAGTAGGTTTCAAACAGTTCTTTAGTCGTTATCCCAAGCTCCTTTGCCATGTTATAAATATCTCTCGGCGTTAAAAGAATATCCTCCCGATTGATGCAGCATTTACCGCACATAGTGCAGTGAAACGGAAATGGCTCATCCACACCGATTTTCATTGTTTCTAAATTATCAACGATATTTTTTAATCTTGTATCCATAGTTTTTCCTCCTAAAAATAATAAAGGCGCCGAATTCCGACGCCTTGTTGTTATATCATACTGACCTGAAAATTTAATTGTCTCCGTCATCTGCCATTTTGCGCAAAGCAGCCAGCAACTTATCGTTATTGCTTTTGAACTGTGGAAAGAAAGACTTATCCAGATCGTAATCCGAATACTTGTAGAAAAGGAACATCATCACGGCCCTTGTCCGATTTTGCTCAGGAATCCTCTTCAGTAATCTTTCGATTTCCTGTACCGAACCGATATCCGTGTTCAAAAATTCAAAATCCTGCTTGCTGCAGCGCTTCTGAATCCATTTTTTCACGGACATCTGCGGACCAGAATAGTGATGCGGCTGTTCCATACTGAGATACTGTTCATATCCGCCAAGTTCATACGGTCCCACAGCAATGGGATATGTACGGCACGCCCTTGGATGAACCGAATGAATCGTACACCGATTATCTTTCAGAAAAATGCACGCATCATCCGCTCCAGCTGTTTTCAGCATAAATACCGTGTATCCATTTTCACTAAGCAAGACAGGCTCCGCATAGGTAGCAAGCACATCTTCCACGCAGCTCACATTTTCACCTTTGTCTCTCAGATGTTTGGCAAGCCGAAAAGCATCCAGACTCTCCAGCGGCACGCTTTCCCTGACATGCCGGCAGCAAGCGCCGCACATCCTGCATTTAAATGGAAATCTGTCTGACAGATTGACAGGAACCATTTTTGTCATGAATTCTTTCATACGTCCTCCTCGCTTACCAGATATCCCGGCACGGAACAAACTCCACAACGGTATCTTCGGCAATCGGCGTATCCGGCTTTCCATCAAACTCATTGTTGTATTTCGTACAGATATTCGGTTTCCAGCCTTTGCATGGATCCACATCCACATACAGACAGCCTTCCGATTCATAAACCGGTCTGTCCCAACTGTCGCGCCCTTTATAGTTCAATATCAGTTTCTTCATGATTGTATCCTTTCTGCGCCCTACAGGCGCCCAAAATCAGCTTTTTCCTTTTCAAATGCAATCTCCTCAAACACGAACCGGTCACAGAAGAAAAACCTGCTTTCCTTTTCGGAACGGATGATTTCGACTACATCCGACATGGTCATGGAGCGTCCACGGAAGCCCTCCGGATGCGATACGTTAAAACGTACATATACCGCTTCCAGTTCGGCAAGTTCTTGATCCATTTTGTTTTTGGCATTCCGGGGCACGGCGATGTCCAAATCCCCGCTGAATACGGCTTCGTAAATCTCAGCCGGGACATGTCCGCCACTTGCCGCCCGGATGCTTCTCAAATCGCTGAATATCAAGTATCTGTTTTCCGGTTCCGGGATGATTTGATACAACGTGATTTTCACGATGGTATCCCCCTTTCTGCACAGAGCTCATCTGTCTTCAAGAGCTGCAGACAGTATGGGAGCGTACAATCTCCTTCCCCTGGGAAGATATTGTTCGCATCTGGTATGATGACCCGCAAAACCTTGCGCCCGGTTTCCTCATACTCATCCAAGCGCACATCGCAGTCTTCATAAATTCCGGAAACCATATCTCCAGACTGGAAGCGTTCTCCAGACTGAACTCTTAGCCCCAAAGTATTGAGGATTCGTCCAATCTCCTCCGTCGGCAAAAAAAGTACCATTTGGAAATCCAAGTGCCCATAGCGTTCCAGCCCGTGGGTGTGGGCATTGCACATATAGGGCAAAAAATCTGTTTCTACCTCACCACATTCATCACAAGCGCCATTGGCCACCAGATGGATGAGCCAGTCAATTTTCTGATCCATGTTGCTCCTCCTCTCTGCGGTAAAACGCCAACATACCCTGCATAGCGGAGCGTAAATCCCGGTCGAAGCTATCCCACTCAGTTATGAGATTCTCCATAGATTCTCTGTCACACATTTTGGCATCGTCCAGACAAAGCAGCTCATAGTCCACCTTATCTGCATCGTCATAAGGAAGAGCCAGAACGCCTTCCTTTACGAGAACGAAAAACGTGCCAAGATGCAGCCCATCAGAGATTGGATAGTTCCAGCAGAGTTCGTTGTGATACCGCTCCCTGTAATCCGCGCAGAAATCCATCAGCGTGGAATGCGTTGGACCGTTTTCGTGGAGATAAGCAATCAATTTACTTTTGCTCCTAAGGTTATCCAAACAAATATCATGCGGACTGATCTCAACAATCCGTCTATAGACTGTCGGCCGTTTTTCCCGGACATTGACCAGCCAAAGAGCCGATTTCGTGGTACTCTCATGACACCAGGACAGCCTTAAAGCTTTTTCCAACAGTGCACGAGACAAGCTCTCACCGATTGAAGCGGATTCTCCGGAGTCTTGAGGAATTGCTTCCTTTTCCATCTCCTCATTCCCATTGACAAACCGGATAAGCTTATCTATCTCGGCAATGGTAAACCTATCAGTGGTGGCCTGAAATCCCCAGTAATGATCATCTTCATAACCCGCTATGCCATGAATCGTTCTGTCTAAAATTTTGCCTGCACATTCTCCAATCAATCTGGAGGCTTCTTTCCAATCCAGTTTGAGTGTACGGCAATATGTGTAATTACTCATTTGATTCCCTTTCTGCCATATATGGCTTGTAATAAACTGTGTCGTCTTTGTCAGATTGGTAAGCTCCTATGCAAACCTCGTGGCAGGGGCCGCGTTCAGGATTGTATTCTGCAAAACAGATTGGCTCAGCAATTTCCGGCTTTTCTGTATCCCAGTACACATTGATTGCAGGGAAATTCTCATCGTCGATTGCCACTGCCCTAAGACTGGTTCCGTCCGGCAGAGGCAGTACAATAGTCGGATATTCCGTCTGGGGGATTTTATTATCCCGAGTTTCCACCACACATCGGAAGTAATCCTGTTTTGACTCACTCATGATAGGACACCTCCGTTTTGTACACACTCAATTTCAAATACACATCCTGAAAAAAATTTTTGATTTCTGTCCAAGTAGTCTTGTGCCGCCTTTTCGGTCTTGAACTTCCGAACTATCTGTGACTGCGGCTCCGGAATCCTCGCAAGCCAAATTTTCCGGCTGCTCCGCTTCACAAAATATCCCTGTTCTACCCGAAGCACATAAAATTCCGACAGTGTACCGAAATCAAATGGGGTCCGCTTGCGCCTCATGGGCGGATGGATAACATGGCGGTTATTCCTGAAGGATACTGTAATGCTGTGGCCAGAAAGCTCATCAATCTTATCCAGCAGTTCCTCTGTTGTAGCGACATAGTGCCTCTGCCAATACTCATGGTCATAATCAACCACTATCACGGCATTCCCATGTTTTCTGTAGTCCTCCACGGTATGTGCCGATTTTATCCCTGCCAGAATCCAGCGTCCGAACTCGCCTTCTTCAAAAGTGCGGTTCCGGCTTTTGCGTGTCCCGCCCCGGTTATTCATGTTGGCTTCCTCATAGATGGACGCTATCTCCTGCATTTCCTCTGCAGTAAACAGCATCCTCCCAGTATGGGGATAGTTCAGAACCGACCAGCGCTTTTCTGGGATCTCACGTCCCGCCTGTCAATATCAAAACAGTTTGACGATCCATGATTTACGATAGGAATATACTTTTCTCCGACACGTATGAATGCCTTATCATAAAAGATTTCACTGCTCATACTGCCACCTCCTGCCGGATAAGATGCAGGCGGTAATTGGTATTACACGTTTCAAAACAGATCTCATCCGGAGAAATCTTCTCCATCTGAAGAACCTTACTTGTCCTGCGCATCCCTCCGTTTTCAGCGATAAAAGCGGCAGTTCCAACAGTTAATGGGCAGATAAGCCTGCCAGTGATTTCAAGATTCCTTTTTTGTGGGTTCATATCCATTACCTCCTTTATGAAAGTGAAAAGCGGAGCAGAAAATCTGCCCCGCCACTGTTATTCTGACGAATTTACGCCAGCATCGCCTCAAATTGTTCCTCTGTCAGTGTCCTGATACCGAGCTGCTGCGCCTTCGCAAGCTTGCTGCCGGCCTTCTCTCCAACAATCAAATAGTCTGTTTTCTTTGTAATCGAGCTTGCCGGTTTGGCGCCAAGCTGCATCAGCTTCATCTGAATACCGTCACGGGTGTAATTCTCCAGTTTCCCGGTTGCCACTACGATTTTTCCAAAGAACGGGTTTGTTGTATTTGTATTCATATCAAAATTCTCCTTTTCAAATTCAATTTTTTCAAGCAGCGGACGCCAGAGTTTTTCTTCCTCTGTATCCGCATACCATGTATAAATGTTGTTGTGCATCGTCTCGCCGAAATCCGGAAGCTGTGTAAAGTCGAAGCCGTCCTCAATGGCCTGTTCAAACGCTTCCCACGATCCATGAAAATAGCTGTCCAAATCACGTCCGGCATGTCTTCCCACCATAGGAATTCCCAAGCCTGCAATAAACTTTGCTAACGTACAATGGCGGCTTTTTCAATGGATGTCTGCAGCCGCTCAAAGGATTTCTCCCCAAAGCCCTCCGTCTGGACAATCTCATCACGATATTGCTCCAACGCATATAAATCTGCAAACGTCCGAATCCAGCCATGACTTACAAACTGCTCCAGAGTTTTTTCCGACAGGCCCTCAATATTCATTCTCGTTTTCTCACAAAAGTGGACAAACTTTCGCACCAGTTTGGCAGAACAATGCGGATTCTCACAGAATAGCTGGCGAATACCGCCGTTGCTTTTCCGAAAACTCAGCATCTGACCACAACAGGGGCAGCTGAGCGGAACACAGCAGGTTCCGGTCTTATCGAGATTCTCTGCAATCTGCGGAATAATCATGTTTGCCTTATACACGCGAATCTTATCGCCACGCCCCAAGGCAAGGTCCAGATAATTCTCATAGTTATGCAGATATGCCCGGCTGACTTGAGCGCCGTCAATAGACACCGGCTCGAAGATACCTGTCAGACTGACCATCCCAGTACGAGTGACCGCCACATCCAGACCAATGAATGTGGTTTCATACAGCTCGTCTTCCCACTTCAATGCAATCAAACGGTTTTCGTGATGCCCTGTGGCTCCCAGACCTTTTCCGTAGGCAACATCATCATATTCCATGATAATTCCGTCTACTGGGTAAGGGAACTTCTTAGGATCCATAGCGGCAATTGCATCACGAATCATTGTTTCATTATGAAGTGCATCCAGATAAATGTATGGTACAACCGAAAAACCGTTATGCTCTAAAAACTGCTGCTGAGCAAGTTTACTTTCCGGCTCAAGATAATCGCTCACAAGCTCAAACGCCCAAAACTCAAGTAATCTCTTTTTTGCCTCGCCGGCGTCAAGCTTGCGCGTGCTGCCAGATGCAAGATTTCGGGGATGAGTATAGGGATCCTCCAGACCGGAATTGATTTTCTCAAAGTTTGTCCATGAGATGACGCCTTCACCTCGAACCTCAAATGAATCCTTAGTGGGTATGGTAAGAGGCACGTTAAGAAAATTGCGCACAGTATGCGTTACATCCTCTCCAATAATGCCTTCACGCCCACGGGTAATGGCCTGAATCAGCTCGCCATTCTCATAGCGGAGTACCAGTGTCAGACCATCCATTTTCCAGCTTATCAGCACCGGCTGTTTTGCCGCAAACTTCACCAGATCTTCAACAGATTTGGTCTTATCCGCTGAAAGCATAGGTTTACTATGGCGCACCTCAGCCAGACTCTCCAATATTTCGCCGGACACCTTTTGGGTCGGGGAACCGGAAAGGATCAACCCGGTTCGGCTCTCAATGTCTTTCAATTCATCCATCAGGATATCGTAATCCCTGTCCGACATAATGGGATTATCATCCCGGTAATAGGCAATGTCTGCCTTTGTGAGCTGCTCAATCAATTCCAGCATACGCTCATGGTTTGTTTTATATTTTGCACTCATGTGCATTCTCCTTTCAGTCAATTCTGTGCATCAGTTCCCGAACTGCCTCATACCGGAATTGAAGCGCTTTTTCCTCCTCTTCCGTTCTTTCTGTCGAATCGAAATCAAGAACCTCCGCATATAGCTCATTTGATGATTTTGTGCTGTAGACTTCCTCTACGCTGCCGCCCTTCACAATGATAAACAGTCTATCCATTTTCGCTCACCTCCTTAGGCGAGCAGATCCGGAATGCAGACCATCGACCGCAATTGGGGCATGGAATTCCTAAAGTATTTCCAGCAGATTTGTCCAACTGTTCCTGTGTGATTTGCCCGGGTATCCCGCAGCATTCTGTTTTTACCCAAACCAGTCTGGCGGAATGGAGAACTTCAGGACGATACTTACGGTTGAACGGGATGTAGTCCACCCAGAGCGGATCATCAAAAATTCTGGCCATGTGAAGTTCCAGTGCAGTCATCTCCATCTCTTTTCGGGAACTATGACAATAATCATGCTCTTGTTCCCATTCCAACAGATTTTTCTGCATCTGCTGCTCTCCACTTTTCAGAATCAAATCCGAAGCCAGCTGTATCCAGTCTTTTTCCTCCAGATCTCCCACATCCGTTTTAATGCCTTTTCGGTATCCGTAAATTTTCTTTCTGCCCTCTTGTCTGACCAGAAAAGCACGTCCGGTTCCGTAATGAACCCGAAGATCAGAAAAGGTCAAAGCGTCCAATGATTTTTCTGTATTATCCAATCTTCGCCACCCCTTCCTCTGCGCTATAGGCAGTGCATTTCCTTTTTCCGAAAGGAACTGACGCCAATGGAGTGTACCAACGGGACCATTCTTTCATTGCTAAAGTGTCGCCATGAATGACCACAGCCGGAATTCCGTACAGACTGAGTTGGATATACGCCATCCACACGCAGCGGATATCAATATCCTGGGCAACAAAAAAACTCTTGTGCCGAAAATCGAAATTTTTCCGCTTCATTGCCCATACTGCACCAATCACTATCGTACCCGAGCCACAAGCTGGTTCGTTGATCATGATAGGTTCTTCCGCTTCTGAATGCTCATTCACTGGATCTACAATCTGAGCCATCAACCGGCAGATATAATCCGGAGTAAAATATTGTCCGTTCCACTCGTTATTTAAGCGAAGCTCATGATAAATACTGCCAAGAATATCGCAGGGATCCTCCTCATGCTCATAAATAGCAAGGGCAAGCAGAGCAAGCATACGCGCGTAGCAGTTAAGGATTTTAGGTTCCATCGTGGATGCCATCTCCTCATACCGCTTCTCACGCTCTTCTGCGTTTGACGGATCCATCTGCGCAGAGATACAGTTTGCTGCAATCTCCAAAAAGGTAGTAAAGACATGATTCAACCCCTGTGACTGCGCCAGATTCTTGATTTCATCAACCAACTCATCTTGATATGTTTTCTTTTTAACCACATTTAACACTCCCTTCCGTATTGCCGCCTTCACCGACCCATTCAAAATGGAACGGAATCCCGGCCTGATATGGGTAAAGTGTAAAATCATGGTCACTCCATATGCGCATGGCATGGCCACCTTTGGACTTTGAAATCACGACTCTTTTATTCTTGTCGAACAGCATATCCATCTGTGCCGGACTATACCGGCTTACATACTCAAGCAATTCAAAAACATATGACTTCTCCGTTTCCTTTACGGACATCGCAATCCGGTATTGGTCAAGTATTCCGTTATCGTGTTCGGCGATATATTTTCCACGTTTCAACATGATATCACCTCATCACTTTCGTTCTGGCAAACAATGTTCCCATGTAAAATGGGAGCTTCAAGCTTCAACAATCTGCCATCGTCTTCAAACTCCATTGAAGTGATACAGATATTGAGGGGATCACAGCTTTCAGAATACAAACCGATATCGGTTATTTTCATATCCTGCAGCTGCTCCAGTCTGCCATTGGCATAGACTTCTCCAAAACACACCCCTTTGTATCGGGCACTGAAACCATTGCCAGTACGCTCAATTTCGCTTTCATCCCAATTAAGGGATGCAGTTTCTCCGTTTGCCAATTCCACCTCAATATAGTCAATGATCAAATCCTTGACGGTGGTTCTGGCATCCAAATAAAGAATCATAGGCATTTCCTTTCTGCATTCCTGCGTGGTTTTATCTATATACACGGGTATGCCGAAAGGCTCCCCGGAACAAAAATTAGGGGAGCCATAAAAGCTCCGATCTATATAAAAAAAGCACCCAAAGAACCGAAATTCTCTGAGTGCCTTTATTGCCCGAGGGCCTGATATGAAATTGTAACAGATGGGCGGAGGATTTGTGCCTCCAGACTCCCCGTTCTGTGCTTCTTAGTAAAGAAGCAGAAGAAACAAAAAAAGTGCCTGAAAGTATATACTCTCAGACACTGTGTAACCGGAAAACTCTAATCGCTCGAAAGCAATTACTGATACTGATGTAAAAAGTATAGCATATTTATTTCAGATTTTCAAGAGCAGAATAATGTCAAAAAACATCCAGCTTGTTAAGATACCCAGTTCCCCAATCACACATAGAATCTAAAACCGGTATAATACTCGCGCCAAAATTGGTTAAAGAATAGATGGTCTTAGGCGGCTTTTCAGGAATAACAGCTCTTGAAATCATACCGGATTTTTCTAGGGCGCGGAGCTGTTGAGAGAGCATTTTTGACGTAGCATTTGGAATAAGACGTTGTAATTCCATATAATGGAGCGGCTGTTTAATCAAATGCCAAAGAATGATGGGCTTGTATTTACCGCCGATCAAAGACAGTGTGGCTTCCACCGGACAGGTAAAGGTTACTTTTTCTTGTTGCACAATGTTTTCCTCCTTATAATTGGGGTGCTATCTTTTCAGAAAGTATCTTCCCGAAAAGTGCATTCTTGTAAATCACCTGACGAGTGATAAAATATAATTAGTAGTTGATTTGACATCATTAAAAACAAAAAGAAAGGATACAACAACTATGGAATTTATTGATATTGCAAAACAGCGTTTCTCTGTACGCAGCTATACTGATCAGAAGGTAGAACCGGAAAAGCTGGAAAAAATCCTTGAAGCTGCTCATGTGGCACCTACGGCAGCAAACCTTCAGCCGGCTCGCCTGATTGCCGTTCAAAGCGAGGACGGTCTTGCTAAGATTGAAAAGGCTGCCAGTATCTACAATGCACCCTTAGCTATCATCGTATGTGCCGATCATAGCAAAGCCTGGGTGCGCCCCTTTGATAAGAAACAGACCTGTGACATTGACGCGTCTATTTTGACAGACCATATGATGCTTCAGGCAACGGAGCTGGGTCTGGGCAGCGTGTGGGTTTGTTACTTCAAGCCAGATGTGTTGAGTAAGGAGTTCAACCTCCCATCTAACTTGGAACCGGTCAATATTCTGGTGATTGGTTACTCCGCCGAAGGAAACGGAAATACCGAACGCTTCGAGCAGACCCGTATCCCTATGAGTGATTTGGTATCATACGATACATATTGATTTAGTCTAATCCAGGCGCAGCCCCAATAGCGGGCTGCGCCCTTGTTTATTGCTCCAAAATATGGGCATAAGTCTCCGCCATGATCCACTTAATATGTTCATCTTCCAAAACATAGAATACGTTTTTCCCGACCTTATGACAACGGATCAGTCTTGCGATTTTCAAAGCCCGGAGCTGGTGAGATACCGCTGATTCTGTAATGCCTATCTCTTTGGCTAAATCTCCAACGCAAATTTCTCCGCCCATCAGCTTCCAGAGAATTTTCATGCGTGTATAGTCGCCCATCGCTTTATGGAGGTCGGATAGCTTTTCCAAATACGCTGTATCTGGTTTGTTAGGTATTGTTATTTTTTTTCTTTCCATAGTGTTCTCCTATCACTTAATTTAATTGACAGATTTATAGATTACAGTTATCCTATTTTCAGGAAGGGGGTGCTCATATGCCGCATTATAATTTACCTCACAAGCATGGACAAACCATAGAAAAGGTTTTAGATAAAATGCCATCTGTTCAGGATTTCCAAAAGATTGCTTTTTTGCTTCAGCAGTTGGGCGATCCTACCCGGCTGAGGATATTGTGGCTGTTATGCCACAGTGAAGAATGTGTCTGCAACCTTGCGGCCGCCATTCAAATTAGCGATCCAGCGATTTCCCACCATCTGCGGAGCTTAAAGAATAGCGGGCTTATTACCAGCCGCAGGGAAGGAAAAGAAGTCTATTATACATTAGCTGATACAGCAGAGGCAAAACTATTGCACCGGACTGTGGACGCTTTATTTGAGATGTCTTGTCCCAGCGATTTATAAGAGAAATGCGCCATTCTTCCTTTTACAGAAAGAACGGCGCATTATTTATTGGAGCGATCTCTTATCAATGCGCCGAGACGTCGAACTGCTTGACCCGCATGGCCCGGATTGCATTTAAGATTGCGATAATTGAAACACCTACATCGGCAAACACTGCCGCCCACATATTTGCATAACCCAGCGCGCCTAAAATAAGTACCAGGAATTTGACGCCGAGGGCAAATACAATATTCTGATTTGCAATACAGATTGTCTTTCTTGCAATCCGAATCACGGCTGCAATTTTAGACGGTTCATCCGTCATCAGAACAATGTCTGCGGCTTCTATGGCGGCGTCAGAACCCAGTCCTCCCATGGCGATACCCACATCGGCCCGTGCTAAAACTGGCGCATCATTGATGCCGTCCCCTACAAAGACGAGCGTTCCCTTTTCGCTCTTTTGCTGGAGCAATTCTTCCACACGATCAACTTTATCCGCAGGAAGTAACTCTGTGTATGCCTGATCCAGCCCAAGACGGTCAGCTACCTTTCTGCCAACCGCATCGGCATCTCCGGTCAGCATAACGCTTTTACGGACCCCAACCGATTTCAATGCCTTTATAGCCGCAGATGAATCTTCTTTTATCTCATCTTCAATTACAATACAGCCAGCGTATTTTCCATCGCAAGCCAGGTAAACGACGGTTCCAACAGTGGCGGCAGGTGTAAAGCTGATATGTTCCTTTTCCATCAGCTTTGCGTTTCCGGCAAAAACGATCTTTCCATCAATGATGGACTGGACGCCGTGACCGGCAATCTCCTTAACATCTGTAATACGGCTACTGTCGATTTTCTTCCCATAGACTTTTTTTATGGATAGGGAAATCGGGTGGTTGGAATAGTCCTCTGCATAGGCAGCCAGTTCCAGAAACTGAGGTTCTTTCATGCCAACAGGGAGAATCTTACTGACCGCAAAGGAACCTTTTGTCAATGTACCTGTCTTATCAAAAACAACTGTTTCTGCATGGGCCAGCGCTTCCAGATAGTTGCTACCCTTGACCAGTACGCCAATTTTAGAGGAACCGCCAATCCCGCCGAAGAAGCTAAGGGGAATCGAAATTACAAGCGCACATGGACAGGAAATAACAAGGAATGTTAAAGCTCTGTAAATCCATATACTAAAAGCCTGACCGGTAATCAGCGGAGGCAGAATTGCAAGCGCAATCGCCGCAAATACAACTGCCGGTGTATAGTAACGTGCAAACCGGCTGATAAAGTTTTCTGTTTTTCCTTTCTTATCACTGGCGTTTTCAACTAAATCCAATATTTTGGCTACGGTAGATTCCCCAAACTCCTTTGTGGTTTGGATTGTCAGAATGCCTGTCTGATTGATACAGCCGCTGATGACCTCCATACCTGGTTCCACATCACGGGGCATGGATTCTCCGGTAAGTGCAGAGGTATCCAGTGCGGAAGTACCCTTGATAATTTTTCCGTCCAGCGGAACCCGCTCTCCAGGTTTTACTACAATGGTATCGCCGATCATAACCTCGTCTGGATCGACTTGTACTAATTTCCCGTCACGCTCTACATTTGCATAGTCGGGGCGAATATCCATGAGACTTGCGATGGATTTTCGGGATTTGGAAACAGCGTAGGATTGGAACCACTCGCCAACCTGGTAGAACAGCATAACGGCAACGCCTTCTGAGTGTTCACCTAAGATTAAAGCGCCGATGGTTGCAATCGTCATCAGGAAATTTTCATCGAATACCTGACCGCTAAAAATATTTGTAATTGCCTTCCAAACAATATCCCAACCGACGATTACATAGCAGACCAGGAATACCCCCATTTCTGCCCATCCCTCCAGAGGGAGCAGACTTCCCGCCGCGAACAATACGGCGGTTGCGATAATACGAAAAAGCAGATTTTTTTGCCTTCGTGTCATAATTATAATCCTCCTTTTAAGAAACACCGGCTACCGTATACGGCAGCCGGTGTCCAGCTTTTTATCACGCCTTGACAGTCACATCCGGCTCAATCTTTTTAATCAGAGCTTTTGCCTCGGACAGAATCGAATCAAACCGATCATCCGGCGCTTCCAGTATCATTTTCTGGCCCAGAAAGTTGACAGTTACGCTGGTTACACCGTCAATTTTTTGTACGGCATTCTGGATTTTGTCAGCACAGTGGCCGCAATCCAGGTCGATGAGTTTAATGGTCTTTTTCATGGGAAAAGACCTCCTTTCATATAGTTTATAGTTGGTTTGACATAGCCGAACAATTAAATGTGCGTTTAATTGTTCATGGGTTTCAGTATATCTGTGACCTCGTATTTCGTCAATGGATTTTGGGGCGATATTCCTCTTTGGAGCATAAAACCTGCTAATTGGATTTCAACTATAATTTATTGCTTTTTGGGTGTAGAATCCTTCTTTTTGGAGCGGACAACGAACAATATTCCGGGATATAATTGTGAGCGGTTAAGAAAAACCGCATGTGCACCTTTATGATTGGGGCTGCTGGCATTTCCTCCCCTAAGAAATGCCGGTTGCCCCTTCTCGTAACAGTTTTAAGTTCCCCACAGGGGAGGGGTACTTGCACAAATTTCTGAAAGAAAGAAGGGATAACTTTGAAAAAGGAGCAATTCGATATTACGGGCATGACCTGTTCAGCCTGCTCCGCAAGGATTGAAAAAAGTGTTTCAAAATTGTCAGGTATTCAGGAAGTGTCCGTAAATCTGTTAAAGAACAGCATGGTTGCTTCATATGACGAATCCGTTTTGAATACGCCGGAGATCGTCCGAGCGGTTGAAAAAGCAGGTTATGGTGCGTTTCCGAAAGTACCGGCCCAGGATAAAAACAAACCTAGAGGCCGGGCCGCAGTTCCGGAAGTCAGTACGGCGCAGGCAGAATATAAGCAGATGAAACAGCGGTTGCTGCTTTCTGCCCTGTTTACAATCCCGCTGTTTTACATATCCATGGGACACATGATGGGATGGCCGCTGCCAGGCGGACTACTGGGAATGGAAAATGCAATGAGTTTTGCATTCACCCAGTTTCTTTTTCTGGTTCCGGTCGTTTTTATCAATTTCAAATACTATCGCATGGGGTTCAAAACATTATTTCACGGTTCCCCCAACATGGATTCCTTAATTGCTATCGGTTCCGGCGCAGCGATTGTCTACGGCATTTATGCCATTTATAAAATTGGTATTGGCTTAGGGCATGGTGACATGGCGATGGTTCACAGCTTTACGATGGACTTATATTTTGAATCTGCCGGTATGATTCTGACCCTTATCACATTTGGAAAGACATTGGAAGCCCGCGCAAAAGGAAAAACCTCGGATGCCATCACAAAGCTGATGAATTTAGCTCCTAAGACCGCTACGGTGGAACGTGACGGACAGGAAATACAGGTTCCTATTGAGGAAGTGTGCCTGGGCGACACTCTGATTGTAAAATCTGGCGAATCTGTGCCAGTAGACGGTGTTGTTGTGGAAGGCTTTTCCGCTGTCGATGAATCGGCACTAACCGGTGAAAGTATTCCGGCGGAAAAACATGTTGGCGACAAGGTAATTGGTGCAACCATCAACAAATCCGGTTATTTCAAAATGCAGGCCACTAAGGTCGGAGACGATACCACATTGGCACAGATTGTTCGTCTGGTTGACGAAGCTACCAGTTCAAAAGCACCGATTGCAAAACTGGCGGATAAGGTTAGCGGAATATTTGTTCCGATTGTAATCACAATCGCTCTGGTGGCTATTGTGGGCTGGCTTCTGGCTGGTTACGGTTTTGAATTTGCACTGTCTATCGGAATTTCTATTTTAGTGATTTCGTGTCCCTGTGCGCTGGGCCTTGCCACCCCCACCGCCATCATGGTGGGAACCGGGAAGGGCGCGACCAATGGAATCCTGATTAAATCTGCGGAAGCACTGGAAACCGCCCATAATGTAGACACGGTGGTGCTGGATAAAACCGGTACGATTACCCAGGGTACACCCGCTGTAACCAATATTCTGTGCGGGAACGGTATCAGACAGAAAGATTTGATGCAGGTTGCCGCCTCCCTGGAAAAGCTGTCTGAACATCCCTTGGCAGATGCAATTGTTTCAGAAGCGGAGAAAAATGGGCTTGCATTCCTGCCGGTCAGCGATTACAAGCAGATTCCTGGTGAGGGAATTATAGGTCGAATCAATGGTCAACTGTGTCTGGCCGGAAACCGCCGTCTGATGGCTTCCAATGGGATTTCTGATGGAGATTTGCTTAAATTGGGAGAGGCGATGGCGGTAGATGGAAAGACGCCGTTGTTCTTTGCCAGAGCAGGACAGCTTATTGGAGTGATTGCAGTAGCAGATATTGTAAAGCCCACCAGCAGTCAGGCCGTTAAAGAGCTATCCGCTATGGGGATTGAAGTGGTTATGCTGACAGGGGATAATGCAAAAACAGCGGAAGCAATTCGCCACCAGGTTGGAGTAGATCGTGTAGTAGCGGAAGTATTCCCGCAGGATAAAGAAAAAGAAATCCGGCGCTTGCAGGGAATGGGTAAAAAGGTGGCTATGGTGGGTGACGGTATCAATGACGCCCCTGCCCTTGCCAGAGCAGATGTAGGTATAGCCATCGGCGCAGGGACTGACGTGGCGATTGAATCAGCGGACATTGTTCTGATGAAAAGTGATCTGCTGGATGTGTCCACAGCGATTCAGCTTAGTAAGTTGGTCATTCGCAATATCAAGCAAAATCTGTTTTGGGCATTTATTTACAACATCATTGGGATTCCGATTGCGGCAGGGTTGTTCTATCTGTCCTTTAGCTTAAAGCTGAATCCGATGATTGGTGCTTTTGCTATGAGCTTCAGTTCTGTATTTGTAGTATCAAATGCGTTACGGCTTAGATGGTTCAAGGCAAAACACGAAACTTATGTAAATCCGATAGTGGATAAAGAGTCAAGCAGACATGAAATAAGAAAGGAAGAAAGGAAAATGGAAAAAGTATTAAATATCGAAGGTATGGTTTGCAGCAACTGCGTAAAGCACGTTCACAAGGCACTGATGGAAATTCCCGGTATCCAGGAGGCCGTTGTAGAATTGGAAAGCAAAACAGCACAGGTTCAGTTATCCCAGGCCGTGTCGGACGAGGTTCTGAAAGCGGCCATTGAGGACGCAGGCTATGAACTTGTTAGCCTTCAATAAGAGAGCCGCTTATGAAAGCAAAGAAAAATAATATTACCCACAAAATCAAAATCGCACAAGGGCAACTGACTGGAATCCTCCAAATGATTGAAGATGACCGCTATTGTGTGGACATATCCAATCAACTGCTGGCTGCACAGGCAATTCTGAAAAGTGCCAATCAGCAGATTTTGCAGGCCCATATCAGAAACTGCGTCAGCGAAGCATTAAAAACAGACGCTGAAAACCCGAAGCTGGAAGAAGCCTTAAAACTGCTTGAAAAAATGGCACAGTAAATATGGGGGCGGGAAGTATTAAAATCTTCCCGCCCCTGATTTCATATCTGTTTGGATTGATAATTCTGCGGTTAGGAGCGTACAAATGCCCCGGCTTTTTATATACTTTAGTTGGTTAGACATGGCTAATAAATAAGAGGAGGTAAAAGTGATGAAACAGGCACTTGACACAAGGACAAAATTACTGACACAAAATCCATTTTCACTCATGCTGGAACTAAGTATTCCCGCAGTTCTCGGCATGGTGGTCGTGGGACTTTATAATTTTATGGATTCCGTTTTTGTCGGCCAGATGGTCGGCAGCGTACAAATGGGCGCGGTATCTATATCGTACCCGTTTACATTGATTAACGGCGGCACCGCTGCCATGATCGGCGTTGGTTCCGCATCTGTGCTGTCCCGCGCTATTGGTAAGAAGGACGAGCAGACGATTCAAAAAATCATGGGAAATCTGACAGCCATGGTTCTTCTTCTGTCGGTTATCATTATGGCTGTGGGAATGACGTTTACCCGCCAGATTCTTTCATTGGCCGGTGCCAGCGGGGACATCTTAAACTCGGCTGAAAACTACCTGCGGATTGTCTATGCGGGATCGCTGTTCGTAAACTTTTTCCAGAGCGCCAATATGGTAATCCGTGGCGAGGGGCAGCTCAAAAAGGCGATGCTGATTATCGGAAGCGGCGCTTTGCTGAATATTATCCTTGATCCTATTTTCATTTCCATACTGAATCCATATGGAAAAGGAATTGAGGGTGCCGCCTATGCAACGATTCTGTCTCAATTCATTCAGGCTGCGTTTACACTATGGTATTTCAAGAAAAAGAGCGTTCATGTAAAAATAGGCCGTATTCACATTGACGGTACTCTGCTTCCCCAGGTTCTTGCCGTAGGGGTGTCCGCATTGTTAATGCAGATCTTGACTTTGGTGCAACAGACTGTAATATACCGTTTAGCTTCTATCTATGGCGGAGAAGCCTCCCAGATTCTGCTTGGGGCGGCTCTCCGTGTGTGGAACTTCGCTTTTGTTCCTCTTTGGGGTATCAGTCAGGGGTTCCAGCCAGCCGCCGGTACAAATTATGGTGCGAAGGATTATACCCGTGTTAAGACTTTGACGGGCGTATTTGTCGCAAGCGCCACCGTAATGTCCCTGATATTCTATATTCCGGTTGAACTTTTTCCAACAAAAGTGCTTTCCCTGTTTATTACAGACCTTGGTGTTGCCGCTTCGGGAGCCGCAAACTTCCGCATCATGTTCAGCACCTATATTTTGCAGGGCAGTTTTATTATCGCTGTGACATTATTTCAATCACTTGGAAAAGCAAATAAGGCGACATGGCTGGTACTGTTTCGGCAAATTATTTTGTTCATTCCATTGGCAATTATTCTTCCGATGATTGGAGGTATGGGTATCCGTGGCGTATGGCTGGCGATTGCCTTGACTGATGCGATTCTGGTGGTTATTACTCTTTCAATGATGTTTGGGGAGTTTCGGAAATTTGCTCATAGTGGCCCTCCTATGGCCACATAAAAACAGTAGCCTTGATATTAAAAGCTACCGATACAATGAAGTGCGCTGAAATATAGTTGCCGCACGACGGCTTTTTCTTGCAATCGTGCGGCAACTATTCAAATCATTTTATATCTTTCAACAATTCTTCTACTGAGATACCAACGCCGATGAAGATAACTCCTACCAACTATTACGCTATTATAGGTTGCATTTGGGTTGCGACTCATATGAACTACCAAAAGAATGAATCTCAATAAACATCAAAATAGGTAAAAGCGTAGGGCAAAGAAGCCAGTTTACTTCTTATGCCCTACGCTAACCCGTAGTGATATTATTCAGGAAGGTAACTAAAGGCCACTCCCGGATAACTAACCAGCGTACTGGATGTTATAGCAATGTCGTTATCTTCTCTACAAAATTATCTGTGCCTTTTAGCCCTATCATCGGGATTGACAAACACGCTTTTGTTAGGCATCCAGAAAGTTCAGACATAAACAACCCTTTGCCCTTGATTTCTGCATTATAATCTGATGTAGTGTCTACTCCGCAATTTGGAGAGCGATTTGCTCCTACGATGCCGATTATCTCAAAACCGTACTTATTATATTCTAAGATTTGTTGCATTACATAATCTACTAAATGTTGTAGTTTCTTATTTTTATTTTCTTTTTGCATTTCTCGTCTAATCCGTGTATTTTCTTTTAGAACGTTTTCATCAGCACCATTTTCATTCCCTCTATCAAGACCCAGACAACAAAGCTCTGGACATGGAAGTTGGACTATTCCCACTTCTGCGTTGATAAATAATTCAACCACCTCCTTAAATGCCGCAGGATAAACCGCAGTTCCATCTGAAATAGAATTTTGATTTAACAGGCAATGTGCTAAGAAAACGACCCTTTTACTTCTTCCATCGGTAAACATACTTTTCTCCTAAATAATTACTCCTCAATCAGAGTAACTTTGAAAACAACATACCCATTATCAGGACAAGCTAAATTTCCTTTTGACTTTGGGTTTTCTTCAAAATTGAAGGTAGCTCCATTATGTAGGGCAACTTGAATAGGAAACAAAGCCATGTAAGCACCTCCGCAAAATGGAGTACAGGGAGTATTCATACCCTCACACTGAAATATGTCCCCTACCTTATATCCACATGAACAATGCCCTGTTACCTTTTCAATTTGATATTCAAATTTTTTCACTTTTTATCTCCATATTTTTATTTGTGGTATGATCCTCATTTTGACACTTGCAGCGTCAAGTGCTTTTACAAAAGGGGCTGCTCCCTCATCTTGAAACATTTTATCGGAAGCAGCCTTGAGTTCTTCCATTGAAGCCCAATGCTGTATCATAGTCCATTCTCTGTTTTCTTCGTTATAGAGAAGTTCCGTGTCGATAAAACCTTGTTGCTTTGAATGATAGTCCTTTTCAAGCGCGTCCACAATGCTGATAAAGCTGTATTTTGTTACCTCCTGTAAAGTTTTCATTGTTACGATTTCCGTTGCAATAGACATAAAAAATACCTCCTGTTTTTTTCATAGTCTACATGGAATAAAACAAGATGTATTGTAGAAAATCGACTGGTCATAGGTATTTGTATTTAACATTCTCTTTTACAGTAGCTTTCTCTGTTTGAAAGGTGCGTGGCGCTGTTCCCGAAAAATGTGTAAACTCTTTTATAAAATATGATTGGTCTGTAAAATTATTATCGTATGTAATATCGGTTAAGCTCGCCATATGTTGATGTACTAATTGATTACATGTATTCTGGAAACGTTTTATACGGCGCAAAATTTTAGGAGTATAGCCCGTATAATATAAAAACAATCTCTCAAACGTTTTTATGTTTATTGACCGTTCATCACAAAAGGATTTGACAGATATATCATCGTTAATTGTTATAAAATCTGATATTAGCTGTGCTTTGTCTACAAAATCTTGCTTTATAGATAACTCATCAATCAAAGTATTTTCTATTTCAGCTATTATTTTTTCGGCAGTATCATTATTGACTGCATTTTTCAATTTTTGAGTCAAACTGTACGAAAACCCGTTTAGATCGACCACTTTGTTTTGGACTTCCTTAAGTGATTTAAGCACAAAGGGATATAGCCCATGAGGATAAAATGTAATACCGAAAATACGAATGTTATTTTCTTGATGGATAAAACTGCACTTACTGCGCAGTCCATTGATATGAAAAGGGGGTGCTATTATTCTATTAAATTCTGTTTCATATACTATAACATCAGCCAAATTCAATATCACATCAATACAATCTGTTGGAAGAAGTTTATAGTGTATGTCTGCATTTACAGCTTCAATGTGCCAAAAAAATTTAACCCACGGAATAAGACATTCGTTTTTAATTGCATAACGGGTAATATTTAAAATGTTAGTCACCTCCAATCGAAATTTTCTATGCATCATTATTAGTGTTTCACTTGCAGTTTTTCGACTTGTTGCAACCCAATTCTTATAACACCAATCTGTCAAGTCACAATTCAATGGCTCACTTTCTGCTTTGAGATACACACTGACGGATCAGGAATCTAGTTGTGACGTTATGTTGTTATAAAGTTAAAAGGATAGCCAGTCAAAGAGAAGGTTCACAATGAATAAAAATTTCCGTCCCCGTTTTATAGGGTGGCGGGAATTTTTATAGTATCGCATATTTTAGTCATAGCTTTTAGAAATTGTATATGGGTTTACATATTCCTCCGGGCAAAGATGCGTTTCGCTCCATGCCATCATATCATTTAAAATTGGAATAAAACTTTTTCCTAACTCCGTTAAAGTATACTCTACTTTGGGCGGTATCTCTTTGTAAATCTCCCGATGAAGAAATCCATCATTTTCTAATTCACGGAGCTGCTTCGTGAGTGTTGATTGTGTAATGCCATCTAAACGGCGTATTAGTTCTCCAAACCTCTGAACCTTATAAAAAGCAACATACCATAATATAAGAATTTTCCACTTACCGCTTAAAACGGCTTGTAGACTACTCATAGGAACACATCGAGCCATCATGTCTTTCGCTTGAAATTTATTGTCAGCCATTTCATAATCCTCCTTAATAAAATTATACCTTAAAGGCGAGCAATAATCAATATACTGTCTAAATAAAAATATAGTATTAAAAATAATACTACTACTAAAAAAAGACAGTAGTTGAATAAATCAGTGCGACCTTGTATCATAAAGGCAAGTCAAAGAAAAAAACTGACAGGTATGAGAAAGGAGTAATTTATATGCACTATACAGGAACTATCTGGCGTCCGCCTTATGAGGCTGGTTCGTTGCTAATTGAAGTTACGGCAGGATGTACTCACCACAAATGTAAATTTTGTACGTTGTATGATGATCTTCCGTTTAAGTTCCGTATGTCCCCCTTGGAGGATGTGGAAGCCGATCTTTTGGAAGCACAGATTCAGATGCGTTCTTGGAGAAGCAAACAGGTGAAGCGAATTTACTTGGTTGGCGCAAATCCGTTTGTCCTCCAATTTGAACGGCTGGAAAAAATATCGAAGCTCATTCATCAATACTTCCCGGAATGTGAAACAATCGGGTGCTTTGCGCGCGTAACAGATGTGACCCTTAAAACAGATGAGGAATTAAAGAAATTACACCGGCTTGGATATGACGGAATTACGATAGGAGTAGAAACTGGTGATAATGAAGCACTGACGTTTATGCACAAGGGTTATCTGGCCCAGGAAATAGTGGAGCAGACGAAACGGCTGGATCAGGCTTCTATTACCTACAACTTTTTTTATCTCACCGGGGTATCAGGTTCTGGCCGTGGAGTTGAGGGCGCACTAGAAAGTGCAAAAATCTTCAATATGACCCGCCCTAAAATCATTGGTTCCTCCATGCTGACCATTTACCCAGAATCTGAATTGTATGAGGAAATTCAAAAAGGAAACTGGGCTGAAGAAAGTGAATTAGAAAAATTAAATGAGCTGAAAACACTAATTGAACACCTGGAAATTCCTGTGTATTTTGCTACCTTGGGAGCCTCTAATGCCGTCTGGGTAGAAGGAACACTTCCTAAAAATAAGGAAACGATGATTGCCCAGTTAGAAAAGATTTGTCATCCAGACAATGAGGCTGTACTTCGGCAGTATAGAACCAATCTTCCCCATCTGTGATATTCCATCAGAGGGCCGATTCTGATTTACTTAGTCTTTCGTTTTATCTGTTTGCTCTGCTTCATTAAACATATTATAATTCTAATTGGAGTGTAAAATCTACTAAATGGAGCGGAGCAAAATGAAAGAAAGAATTATAATGAAAGAAACTCAAACTCTATTGAGAAAACAAATAGAAAACGAAGTAGCAGAAAGGCCCAGTATGAATGAAAATATGATTACGAATACGAAGAACCTGTCTGCGGTTATTCCGAAAGATAATGATGGATACTGTACAGTTTACAAAATGGATTGTGCAGATGGTCTTGGTCTTATGACTGTTTATCAAGTATTTCCTGGCATTCAGCTAATTTACAATGACTTTGAAGCGGCGAGCTGTGAATGGAATGAAGGTCTGGATAAAAATATTTTAGAAATAAACCACTGCCGAGAAGGGCGGGAAGGCAGCCGTTTATTAAGCGGCTCATGCCTCTATCTTGGAGAAGGCGACCTCTCAATCCACACAATGGATAACTGTGCGCCAGAGATGACTTTTCCATTAAAACATTATCGGGGAATATCCGTTGTCATCAACCTGAAAATTTTATCGAAGAATATGCCGGAAATACTTTCCGAAAGTGAAATTGACTTGATGGGATTTAAAGAAAAATTTTGTGCTGACGGAAAATGCTTTATTATGCGCGCAAAAAACGAAATTGACCATGTTTTTTCAGAACTTTATTCCATACCGGATTGCCTGCAAAAGCCCTATTTTAAGCTGAAAGTTCAGGAGCTGCTTTTGTTTTTATGTATGGTGGACGTGTCACAGGAAAAGCAGCGAGAATTATACACATCTCCACAGGTTGAGATTGTAAAAGAGATACATCGAAAGCTAGTTTCAGACTTGCAGATTAGACCAACGATTGAAGAGCTTTCCAAAGAGTTCCTAATCAATACGACAACCTTAAAGAACACATTTAAGGGTATCTATGGTCAACCTATTGGAACTTATATGAAAGAGTACCGAATAAAGCAGGCTGCTGTACTACTACGCCAAACCCAAGCTACCATAGCGGAAATCGCAAATCAGGTTGGATATGAAAACCAAAGTAAATTTGCAACAGCCTTTCGAGATGTGATAAAAATTGCACCGGCTGAATACCGCAAACAGAATGTTGGCGAGTAAACTACAAATCAGAAAGTATGTGCAGACTGTTAATCGTAATCTTGATTTTCAAAGTCAGTGGGTAAGGTTTTCTTTCCTGCTGACTTGTTTTTTACCAATACAGTAATTAGATGATGTGAGAATATATGCGAATACAATAGTTCAAGGCGATCCCTAACACAATATCCCCGCTGTACCTAACTTGGGAAGGAGGAAAGTATGCGAAAAAACTGTGTTTTGATAATCGACCACGATTTACAAACTTGCAAAGCCATTAAATACAATCTGAAAAGTGAAACAACAGAAGCCTACTACACTCTAACCGTCCAGGAAGGGTTAACAGCTCTGGCAACGCGAGACTACGAAGTCGTAATTCTTAACGTATGCTTTCCTGAAATAGATGGCATGGAGCTATTAAGGACACTGCGGTGTATGAAACCTATGCCAATCCTGTTGCTTTCTACGTCGTCGGTGTTAGCAGACAAAGTACAGGCGTTGGAAACAGGGGCTGACGACTTCCTGACAAAGCCTTTTAAAACCGAGGAATGTCTTGCCCATATCTATGCGCTTTTACAACGTTTCACCAGTTGAACCCTCTCAAATCGCGGGCATACACAATAGCTGCCCAGAGTGATCTTGTGATACAGCGTGAGAACCGGTAGGACTTTTAAGTGGTCGGCCCCTACGGTTGACCTACCGGGAATATGAATTGCTTTCCCTACTGGTGTTCAATCCAGATCATGTATTTACCTATGAACAGCTCCATGAACAGGTGTGGGACGAAGAATACTTTCAGAGAACATTTTTGCGAAGACCCATAGTAGTAATACCCTTTCATTTCTTCTGACTTTATCCTCATTATTCATAGCAAAAGTAGACTCGATGTAATACTTTTCTCTGCCCTTGGTTGCTACAAAATCAACTTCCAACTGCTTTTTTGTCTTTTACCATCCTTGCCGGTGCTATAATGCTCCACAAGGCCAACATCTACCTTAGGAGCGGATCATCTCCATTACGAATAAACAGGGAAATGCACCATTTTTCGTAATAGCATTCTCCTGATTCAATCAATTACTCTGTTTTCCTCTGAATCAGTTACTCTTCCGGCCTTAATACGCCCAGCAATACAAACCTGGCATTGTTAAATTCGTAGCTGCAGGTAGAGAACGTCAGAATCTGGTCTGTGACTGCCGGGGTAATTTCACTGGTAAAGCATGAACGCTCTCTGGCTTTATCCAGCCACTCTGTAAAATCTGAGTCTGAGGGAAATGCCACTTCCCACGCCTTATCCTGAACGCTGGCCACATACCCGCCGAAAATCTCTATCTCATAGTTTTTATCCGGCGTCAATAACAGGGCAATAGGATGCTCGTTATAATACTCCTGCTTCTTATACTCCGTCAGCCCGGAAAACATGGCGCCATTTTTCATATGATGCCCATAGATGATGCTGTGTCGATCTGAGAAATCCAATCTGTTTCTGCTGTCCAGAAATATGCAGCCGGATCCGTTCCACTCTCCGCTGAATAAATGCTTTAGATAATACTGGTTATCCCTGCCCTGCACAACCGGGTAATTGATTCCTGTTCCTTCAATATAAATCCACCCTACGATATCCGGATTGATTTCCTGCAGGGAAGCAAAATCTACAACCGGCCATTCCCGTCCTCCAGACTCAGTTTCATCTGTGGGAGATGGGGAAGGTTCTTTAGGCTCTTCAGGCAGCTTCACATAATGGTCCAAATCAGTATAGGAGTCCTCGCCTTCCGAATACTCACGGTGCTGCTTATATAATTGGATGGCACCTATCACAATACCGCTTGCAAATATCAAAATCAGTATAGTACAAATAATCCTTTTTATCTTCATGTTCTTACCTCACAGTCGATTGGCTTTGTCTTTCATTTCTTTTGCCGTCGGGTTACTATAAATGAGTGTGGTTTGCACATTGCTGTGCCCTGCCTGATTGGCGACTTCGTGAATGGAATATCCGTTCTCCAGGGCATTGGAGCAGAAATAATGCCGCAGCGTCTTCGGTGTAATGACATCCGAGTATCGGTTAAATATCTGGTTGATACGGGAAGGATTCAGCTTCTCACTCTGGCGGCTGACGAACAGATATGGGCTGTCCGAATTACGCACCTTTAGGTACTCCCGAATCGCGTAAACAATTTTGTCATTGATATAGACCAGGCGGTGCTTGTCTCCCTTGCCGACAATCCGGATTTCCTTTGCTGTCAGATCAACCTGATCCAGCTTGAGATTGACGCATTCACTCCGCCGCATACCGGAATAGGCATAAAGTGTGACCAGGCAAAAGTCCCGTTTACTTCCACTCTCCAGAAGGCGTTGGCGGAATGCCTCTACATCTTTTTTCTCCACAGTGCAGGGACTGGCATACTGTATCTGGATTTTCATAAAATCGCTGTCCAGCACAGCAGCTTCCGTCTGCCGCCCACTCATAATCAGATACTCATTTAGGCTCTTCAAGGAAGAAAGGTGGTTATTTACGGTACGCGGATGATAACCCCGAATATTTCGCATATAGGAAATGTAATCCAAAATATTGGCACGGTATAAAAGCTGTGGCTCCTCTCCAAAACTGTCCTGGCACCAATGCAGATACATCGTTACATCATGACTGTACGTCCGGATTGTGTTTTCAGACTTTCCCAAGCTTTGCAGATGAGCAGTAAATTCTTCGATCATTTGATTCGCCTCCTCATTGTTATTACACGATCCATCAAGGCAATCTACAACCGATTTGATTATATTTAACTCATTTAGGCAGGATATCTTTATGATTGTGTTTAACTGAGAGCAGACTTTGCCACTCATTCGTTCTGCGAGTTCAATATAATTAGCATTATATCGAGGTCGTTCTGTATTTAAAAACAAAAACTGTTTGGCTGATAGTCTCTGCTCGCCTTACACATAATATATAAGTCGCGTTTTTTGGTGTTGAAAAAATTAGCTTGACAAGCGACCATCGGTCGCTATATAATGAAACCGAAACAAGAAACGACCGATGGTCGTTATAAGGAGGGATCATAATATGCCAAAAGGAATTATTCTTACACCAGAACAACAAGAAGAGCGCCGAGAAGAAATAATCAGTGTTGCTTTGCAGCTCATAGAGAAAAATGGATTCCAAAAAACATCTATGAGGGAAATTGCGAATTTAGCAAACATGGGAAAGTCCAGTCTGTATGATTTTTTCAAAACGAAAGACGAGATTTTTGTATATGCAGTTGAGAAAGAAATAGAAGAAACAATTAAAAAGGTTCATAGGATTATTGCCGATGAATCCTCGCCGGAACAGTGTCTTAGAAAAATCATGCTGAATCATCTTGGAGTACCAAAGCAGCAGCGAACGGTGCTGATGTGGTTAAATACAGAATCTGACTATTTAGAAGAAGATTATCGAAAGCGGCTGAAAACTGCGCGTTACGCATATCAGGATATTATAAAATCTGTAATTGAAAATGGAGTGGAATCAGGCGTCTTCCGTAAGACGAATGCCGATCTTATGACGCGTTTGTTAATTAACTCCATTATATCAATCATTTACACATCCCGACCATCAGCCAGTCCGGAGAAAATGCTTGATGAAACAATGGATATATTTCTACACGGAATTATGAATGATGGAGGTGAATTATTATGATTTATTATACTCTACCCTTGTTGCATAAACAGGCAACCCTTGAAATGGTTGGCGGAAAAGGTATGTCTTTATCAAAACTATTGACAGCGGGCATCCCTGTGCCGGAGGGCTTTCATGTTACGACTACTTCATACAAGATTTTTGTTGAAAAGAACCATATTCAGCCTCACATTAATAAGTTGCTGGACGGTATTGACTCTAACAATACCAGCCAGCTTGAAAATGCATCTACGCAGATAGGGATGCTTTTCCATAATGGAGAAATGCCGCAGGAAGTATCAGATGCAATTAAAACCGCATATGCCGGATTGGGAAATATAGCGGTGGCTGTCCGTTCCTCCGCAACCGCCGAGGATTTGCCCGACGCTTCTTTTGCAGGCCAGCAGGAAACCTATCTTAACATACAAGGTGAGAATGAAGTTCTTGACGCTGTAAAGAGGTGCTGGGCTTCCCTATGGACAGCTCGCGCTATTGCTTACCGCGTGAAGAATGATATAAAGCAGGAAATCGTCGCACTTGCTGTTGTAGTACAAAAGCTTGCGTTTTCCGATGCGTCCGGCGTTATGTTTACGCTAAACCCTATCAATGGCAGACGTAGCGAAATGATTGTTAACGCCGCGTGGGGACTTGGCGAATCGGTGGTTTCTAGCTTAGTCACCCCTGATACAATCGTTGTAGATAAAAATGCTGAACGAATTGTATCGTATGAAGTAGCAAACAAAGAGATTATGACAGTCCGCAACTCAGATGGAACAGAAGAAATCCCAACTCCTGAACAGTTTAGGAAAAAACATACTCTTACTCACAATCAAGTTATGCGATTGACACAGCTTGGAAAAAAATTGAGAAGTATTATGAAATGCCTATGGATGTAGAGTGGGCACTGGAAAAAGATAAGTTGTATATTGTTCAGGCTCGCCCCATTACTGTCCTACCGCCGGAATGGACGTTACCGGAAAAGGATGTTTTATACAAAAGGCAGTCTCTAGCGGAACACTTGCCAAATCCTGTTACGCCCTTATTTGCCACACTTGGGCTTGAAATAGTCAACCGTGCGTCGGCGCTTTTATGGATAGATATGTTTGGTAAAAGTGCGAAAAAGCTACTGCCAGAAAACGGAGCATATACGATTATTAACGGATATGTTTATCTTTCCCACAATTCAAAGCCTCTTTTGATTGCTGTCAAATCCCTTTCACCCCGATCTTTACGCCGTGCGCTCACGAACAGTGTTGCACGCTGGGAAACAGCACGAAAGGAATTTGAGGATGTGATTAAACAATGGGAAGAAAAGCCTCTGCATACGCTGAATGCCCATCAAATAATGAAGGGGATTCAGACTGTATTTTATGCCGCTTGTATTTATTTCACGAGGATTCAGCTTACATTGCCAGCCGCCTCTATCAGCGAAACAATATTTACAAAATTTTTTCAGGGAGCGGCTCGTCGCGCTGGTATGACAGATACTTCTGTTTTCCTGCTTGGATTTGATACGATTGCTCTGCAAGCCGAAAAGAACCTGTGGAGTCTCTCGGAATGGGTAAAGCAAAATAAAACTCTCAACCTTTATCTGCAAAGTAATCCAACAGCAAAGATAGCGGAAAATTTTATGTCCTCAGTTCCGCCTGACGAAGTTTCGCTGGAAGTATGGATAGAATGGAAAAATCGGATCAATCAATATTTTAAAGAGTTTGGTCGTACCGCTTATGAATTTGATTTTGCATATTCCACACCGCAGGAAACACTTACACCAACCTTTGAATCCATAAAAACCTTTGTAGAAGGCAAAGGTGAAAGTCCTTTTTTACGTCAATCCAAATTTGAAAAGCATAGGAAACAGGCAGAAGAAGAAATTTTACAACATATAGATAGCTCACGCAAAAAACTGTTTTTGAAGTTGCTCCATTGGGCGCAGGAAACTGCTCCTATGCGTGAAAATGCTATTTATTGCATGGGAATGGGGCATCCTCTGATTCGCCAGATGTTTCATGAAATTTCAGCACGCCTTATACGTGGCGGAGCTACTTCGCATATAGATGATATTTATTGGCTCACAAAATTGGAATTGGAAAAACTCATAGTACAGTTAGACAAAAATATACCTTTATCCGATAGAAGAAATTCGATACTTGAGCGAAAAGCGGAACTCAAAAAGTATCAGGGCTATATGCCACCAGCTCAGTTACCTGAGAAGAAAGTAAAAAGCATATCACATGCACCACAGAAACAAAAAGATGGAAAAACCGTGTTGAGGGGTATAGGAACCAGTTCTGGTGTCGTGACAGCTCGTGCCTGCGTACTAAATAGTCCGGCAGATTTTAAAAATTTCCAGCCAGGAAGTGTTTTGGTTGCCGTTACTACAACTCCGGCTTGGACACCCCTATTTGCCTCTGCAAGTGGAATTGTAACGGATATTGGAGGTCCTCTCAGTCATTCAAGTATTGTTGCACGGGAATGTGGTATCCCTGCCGTTATGGCGACACACACAGCCACGAGAAGTATTAAAAATGGACAAATGATAACGGTGGACGGCTCGGAGGGGACGGTGACGATTGATGAATAAAAAGCCGATTTTCGCTTTAAATCTTGCTACTTTGGTGATTGCGTTAGGATATAGCTTAATTCTTCCTGTCATGCCATTTTACATGGAAAATCTAGGTGCTGGCGGTCGTGAGCTTGGATGGCTCACTGCCGTATATGCTCTGGCACAAACAGTATGCGCACCTTTTTGGGGTGCACTGTCCGACCGAATTGGTAGAAAGCCGATTATCAGCATTGGTATTATAGGATATTCCATCAGTTTGTTCCTGTTCGGTTTGGCTTCATCCTTCTGGACACTATTTATAGCTCGCAGTTTATCGGGTATTTTGTCATCTGCTACGTCCGTTGCATCTTTGGCATATGTTGGAGATTCCAGTTCGGAGGAAGAAAGAAGCAAGAATATGAGTCAACTTGGAGCTTCAATGAGCGTTGGCGTAATGATGGGACCATTATTGGGAGGCATTCTTGCAGGCTATTCGCTTGCGCTCCCATTCTTTACCGGAGCTGGCATTTCATTTATTGCCTTTCTGCTAATTCTAACACTTTTGCCAGAGTCAATTGAGCGTTCAGGACAGACGGAAAAAAGAAAACCCTTTGATTTTTCAGACCTGAAAAACATAATTTTTGGCTCAGCAGGAATGGTTTTGATACTTATTTTCGTCGTGCATTTCTGTCAAACAGGCTTGCAAGGAATTACGGGGCTGTATGTCGTAGATAAGTTTGGATTTTCCACTAAGCAAGTTGGTGTTATTTGGATGGCTCTAGCAGGTATTTTGATTGTAGTACAAGGCTTTTTGACTGGTCCTTTAGCAAAAAAAATTGGTGAGAAGCCACTAATACTGATAGGTGTGTTTTGCAAAGCCTTAGTAGCGTTTGCCATGGTATTGACAACTGGGTTTGTTAGTGTGTTGGTGGTTTTTGGCTTATTTGCGGTATCTTCTGCTATTACAGTACCCACATTAAACGCAACCCTTTCAAAAACTGACAATCAGCATAAAGGAACACTGATGGGATTTGCCAGTACCGCCGGAAATCTTAGCAAAGTTATTGCTCCTTTATTAACTGGGTATCTGTATGAAAGCAATATTGAATTACCATATATAACCACGGGAGGGATAGCCTTAATCGGAGTGGTTATCTGCTATATCTGGATAAAAAATCAAAAGAACAAATGATGGAAGAGGACGTTTATATGGAGGTTATACACAGTAACTAATCTGGTATAGAAATTCAATTGAGGCTTTTCTGCTTTATTAAAGTCTTGCTACTACTTAAACCTATAATATCCTTAATTCATTATGACAAATTCCAATTCAACAGTTTTGATACATAAGGAGGTAACAATACTATGGAAAATTATCAATGAAGTGCTAATTCTTTATCAGTGAAGTTATCCATAAGTTTTTCTACCTGTAATCGTCTGGTGCTTTTTGCCAGATCATTGGCAGAAAAATTCATCAACATCCAAGCATACAAGGTCATAAAGAACTTGTATGCTTGAATGTTGCCCTTTATTTTCAGTATTAGTTAAGTAAGAATATATGATAGTATCTTTTTTGAAAGTAGGTGTGTATTATGAAGAATGAGAAAAAAATTACAGTCGCATTGCTCATTGTTTATTTATTGATTTTATCATGGATTATTTTATTTAAGCTACAATTTTCATTTTCTGCGTTAGACCACATAAGACAAATAAACTTACTTCCTTTTGGTGGTTCAGTTATTGCAAATGGAAAAATTGACTTCGATGAAATTATAAACAATGTCATTGTTTTTATCCCTGTAGGTGCATATTTCAGTTTGCTTTTTAAAAATAAATCTGTTTTAAAAGCAATAGGTTCTGTTTTAGGAATTAGCTTTGTATATGAGATAATTCAATTTATATTTGCTATCGGAGCAAGTGATATTACAGACTTAATTAGCAACACATTAGGGGGTATAATTGGAATTGCATTAGTATATGTATTATCTATTGTTTTAAAGGATAAAACACATAAGATATTAAATCGAATAGCAATGGTATGTACTGTATTAGTAGTTGCCTTCTTATTTATGCTTCTTGCTGTAAATAATATGTTTTAATGCCATTTTGTTTTGGAAAAGACTTTAATCTGTCAAAGTTTGCTCTTGAAATTGAAAGTGAAACCGCAATAAAGGAAATTTTGAAATTCTATGACGCTTATATCTGTAAATTATGCTTGCGTACTTTTTACCACTCTGAAAGTGGTAAAATCTAAAAGGTCAAATTTATACAGAAATGATGAAAGCAATCTTGAAATTTGAAATCAGAGTAAAGTAATCATATTACACGAATAAAAAACGGGAGATACACAGATGTTTGTGCTATCTCCCATATTGATTTCAGTGTCATATCAAGGCTCATTCAATCGTGGTAAAATGAGTATTTTCCTATATTTCAAAGTGCTTGAAAGTATAGTGTTTATGCGGATTATCAAAAAATAGATATAAAATTTATAATAAAAGACTCTTAAAAGCTCCATATTGTTTCATTCGCATTTGACAAGTTTCATTATATATGGTATAATGTCATTTTTAATGAAACATTTTTGCAGAGTCTTGAAAGGGGGAAAAATATGTTTGATTTTTTGGAAACGATATTTGGGGACAATATAAAAGTTTCAGAATTTGATTGTCCGGCCAAAACACCTTTTTATATTCGTGACGGATATAAGATTCAAAGCCTGTCCTGGAATAAAAGCCAGTGTGTACTACTGTCTCCTATTGATTCTTCATGGAGACTTCCAACATTAAAAAAGCAGTTAATTAAATTTCAGGAGATATGCGAATTCCCCTGCGCGCTGTGTCTTGAAAACATAACATCCAAACAGCGGCGTAATCTGATTGAAAGCAATATACCATTTATTTCACCATCCCAACAGGTTTATCTCCCATTCTGGGGCTGTTCCTTTTTGGAAAAATTCAAAACGGAAACAACTGTTCCTGACAAAATGGCGCCCGGAACCCAACTCGTGTTCCTGTATCTGTATTATTTGCAGACTACTGATACCGTCAATTTGACGCAAATATCCAGAGATCTTCTGCTCTCCAAAGCCACCTGCACCAGAGCAATTGATGATCTTACCGTATCCGGCCTAATTACTTACAAGACCGAGGGAACAAACAAATGGATTTCTCCATCCTTTAATAAGCCTGAATTTTTAAAGAAAGGTTATCCCCGCTTAAAATCACCTGTAGAACGACTTATATACGTCAGAACCCCCTTCCATGATTCAGCATTGCCCAAAAGCGGTGTCCTTGCTTTGGCGGATATTTCAATGGTTGGGGCAAACGAACAGGATGGTGCAACTGCCATCTCAAAAAAAGCCGGCACACAAATCCCATCTGCAGAAATTATCTCTGAGCAGGATTTCCGGGATTTTGGAGGGCACATTCTTGAAGTATGGCGCTATGATCCGATTTTGTTGGCAAATAACGGGCGGGTTGATGATATCTCATTGCTGTTAAGTTTGGAAGATAATCCAAATGAACGGATTCAAATGGGTCTGGACGATATAAGAGAAAAACACGTACTTCCAATCAAGCATGAGGAATAATAAGGAGAAACACACATGGTAAACGGAATAGATATTTTCAGAGAACATTTCGACAATTATAAAGACCAGTATACGGTTATTGGGGGATTTGCCTGCGATCTGCTTATGTCAGATGCCGGACTTGACTTCCGCCAGACCGCTGATATCGACATGGTAATTATCGTGGAGGCACTGACAACAGAATTTGCAAAAGCATTTTGGGATTTCATAGAAGCCGGCGGCTATCATGCCAGACAGAGAAGCACAGGACAGCCTGAATTCTATCGCTTCATTGACCCGGCCAATCCCTCTTACCCTAAGATGATAGAGCTTTTCTCCAGACCGCAGAATCATGTGGAGCTTCAGGCTGATACCCATCTCATGCCCCTGCATATTGATGATGAGGTATCCAGTCTGTCCGCAATTCTTCTTAATGACGACTACTATCATTTTCTTTTAGATGGCCGAACCGTCACGGATGGGATATCCATCTTAGATGCCGAGCACATCATTCCCTTGAAAATGAAAGCTTGGCTCGATCTCAAGGACAAAAAGGCGCAGGGATTCTATGTGAGTCCCCGTGACATTCGGAAACATCGTCTGGATGTATTTCGCCTTTTTCCGTTAATTCGGGAAGACCTGAGGATTTCAGTACCATCCTCCGTTGGGGAGGACATCCAAAACTTTATTGCCCAGATACGTGAAACTGATATTAGGCTAACAGATATCGGTATTTCCCGTTCCAAAGATTCGATTCTCGATATCTACAATAATATGTACATAGTAGACTGACATTCAACAGTATTTTCACGAATCAAAAAGCTGGAGGAGAAAACGTTCGCAGCAAGAAGATTCTGGACTCTTGAATAACAGATGATTGTTAAGATAAAGGTGGTGGGCAAATGCCGAGATATTTTAAGAAAGCAAGGCAAATTAATAATTTGAAAGTAATTGAGGCTGCCGAAAAACTCGGCATCTCCCAACCAACTCTAAGTGCATGGGAGGGAGAACGCAAATCCCCCTCTGTTGAAGGACTTGAGAAAATGTCCGATCTCTACGGCGTAACAACCGATTTTCTTCTTGGACGGTCGGAGCAGGGAATCTCAGTTCAATCTGTACCAGTTCCTTCAGAGTCGCTTCCAATTTTTCACGGAAAACCGGTTTGGTCCGCGAAGCATGGTTGGATGCTGGTCAACACCATCAATCATACTCTGATGCTCTCAAACGGGCAAACCATTCCGTTCTCTGATGCCCAAAAGCTGTTTACGCTGCCGCAGCTGTTTTCCGAGCCGAGTCTGCCATCCGGAAAGCCTCTTGTCTTATCTGAGATCCGGCAATTTACTCAGATATGGCTGGAACCCATTTCCCCAGACTCAGATTTGCGGACTGAATTACGCGGTTGGTATCAGGTAAAAAAACATTACGTTCAAAATGAGTATGGAAACCGGTTTTATTTAGATACTTATGAAGCTAAATGGCTCGCCTTTCATCCTGAACAGCAATAAAGTAAAAGCACCGATACCCAATATAAAACCAGGCATCGTGCTTTTGTTGTTTACGCTTTTGAACAGGCCGCCAAACAATATTCAATTGTACGACTTATGCAGAACCACGGACAACGATGTAAGGAGATTTACTATCTTCTATAATATACACAGCCCCTCCTCCCTTACAATTTACCTGACTATGCGGCAGATCTCATCCGCTTTTGCTGTGTAAATTGTACCAGGGAGGATTCTGTTTTCTTTCCTGATTTGTCCTGCTATCATCCTATTTTTTGTGAATTTTTACAGATTTCAATAAACCTTAATACATCTTGTCGTCCTCGCTATCTTTTGAACAATTGTTAGAATTTCTCCTTTGGTTAAACTTCTTCATAATTACAATTTTAAGTAAGCCAACGACAATCAAAACCGCAACAATGACAATCCGCCAGTATCGTTCCATAACCTACTTCACCTCCTTTCAGTGACCTTAAATCATCTTCCCCGTCCTATGCAGAATGGGAAAGTTCATTCGTATTAACATGTACCATACAATGTTTACATTGTGGAAAGCTGTGTTCAATCGCCTGATGGACTTCTTCGGCAATTCAGTGAGCGTCATAAAGAATTAATCAGTCTACCCTTTTCCATAATATGCCTCCTTATCCTGCCAGCTTCCGAAACAGACGTTTTGCAAGGAAGTAGTACCAGACTAAAGCTACCACCAATCCTATGGAGAAATAAAGAACCGCTTCATTCTGCATGGCTTTCGCTACCCAAAATGATGGAAGGAAGCCAACCGCGAACTGGTAGTAACTATCAATAAAAAAGGGGGCTGGTATTCCGAGTAATGTAAGTGCAGCTAGTTTTGTAACTGCCATACCCTCTAATTTATTGCTTGATAATGTGATAATCATAAGTGAAACAATAATTGCCTGTACTGAGCCGAGAAGCGCCAAACATATTGTCATTCCAATGGACAACTTTTCTAATGAAAAAAGCAACAGTACAATAAAAGCGATGACCGCTGAAATAATTGCGGGTACTACCAACCTTGTAAAGAGATACCCCGCCTTACCAAGAGGGGTAATTGAAAAGTACCGCGATACTTTATCATCAATTTCCTCTAACGTAATCATGGCAAATGCAAAACAAAGCAATACAGGAGCCATGATAGAAAGTAATAAATCAAAAATCGGATAGTATTCTTGCAAAGAAAAAGCTGTTATCCTTTCAATAAATGGAATACCGAATTTAATCAAAGCTCCCATGACAAAAGGCGTAAAACAGGCTGCGAACATCATAGGGTCGCTCTTGATTTGCCTAAATACCTGTATGGTACTGGATAATATCTTTTTCATAGCTTTACACCTCCTAACGTCCTCCACATATGCTGAACTGTATGCCGCGCAACCATGTATAGGATAATCAATGTAACAAATACAAGTATCATATCAAACGATAGTAAAGAACTTTTCCCGGTTATAAGTTTCATACAGGCGATAAAGGGGAAAAAGGAAAATATATCTGGCAATTTTACAAACAACCCAACAATAGGCGGTACAAAGCAAATAATCTCTATTGGCATAATCACAATGAGAAATTGGTTCAAGTTTGAAATTTTTGTAGCTGCAATAATTCCAAGCATAGTAAAGATTGCTGATGTTAAAGCAGTACCAACTGCGATACCCAGTAAATGATTGCTGCCGGAAACTACCCCTAATATCAATGCGATTACCGTAGAAATAGCAATCAACGCAACTGTTTTTGAAAGTATATATTCCGATATTTTTACAGGGGATACCACCATAGCATTTAATACCTTTTGACTTTTTTCCAAAAGAACAATCGCTCCCATGAAAAACAATCCCATTGCTGCCGGGTCAGAGTAGATCATAATAGAAGCAATATCCGTTTTCCAATGTTCCGGCAAAGCGCCAATCCCGCACACATATAAAACTGTTAAAATAAAGTAGATAAAATAGAAACCATATTTCCATTGGAAATGTATATCACCACAAACTAAACGTCCCAATCTCATTGAAGTGTCCTCCCTGTAATATCTACAAAAATATCATTTAATGTAGGCTCACTACTATGAATGGAAAGCAGACGGTTTTCGGAAATTAAGTTTTTCAATAACTTATCTTCTGTGGTTCTATCAAGCAGACATTCTCCCGTTTTCTCACCTTTGTCATAGTAGGTATATTGTATTTTTGCAGCTCCCCTTGACATAATCAAATTATGCGGACTATCCAATGCGCTTACTTTTCCGGCAACGATAAAGGCTACCTGGTCACATAGCTCTGTTGCGTCAAACATGTTGTGAGTAGTGATGATAACCGTTTTCCCACGTTTCTTTTCTGCAAGGATAATATCTTTCATCAAACGATTATTCGTAGGGTCAAGACCGCTTGTCGGTTCATCAAGGAATAATATGTCTGGGTCATGTATCAACGCTTTGATAAAATTCAAGCGGGAACGCATACCTTTGGAAAAGTCGCCAACCTTTTTATCTCCGTCATTTTCCAATCCAACCATATGCAATAGTTCATCAATAGACCGAGGCTGCTTTTCATACAACGAAGCAAAATAGGCGAGATTTTGCCGTGCTGTGAATTTCTCGTAGCAGGTTGAAAATTCAAAGTCTACTCCAATATTTTCATAAAACCGATTTGTACGCTCCCGAATTTCTGTACCTGCAACTTTTACGCTGCCTTTATATCTTGTATTAAGTCCGGTCAAAACTTTTTGAATGGTTGATTTTCCGGCACCAGAGGGGCCCAAAAATCCAAAAATTTCTCCTTTCCCAACATGGAAACTCACATTCTCGACAAACGGTTTGTCGGTATAGCTAAAATACAGTTTTTTCACATCAATCATTATTTTGTCCTCCTTAGACTTTATGACCTATATGAATATATAGTCATATAAATTATAAAAAATATGTTTGGCTATCTGCCTGTCAAATAACCAAACAAGATTGTTACTCTGCTACTACTTGCTGAATAATACCATTCACTAAAAGATTTTGTATCATATTCAGTTCTTCGTCCTCTTTGAATTGTTCCAAACAGGATAAAACAGAATACAGGGATTTTATAATAACCGTATGCGGAACCAAAAATACAACCCCTAAATCCTCCAATATCTCCAATATACGAATATCACTGTACATATGATTTTCAAAAATATCTGACGATATTTTTCTTTGCAGATAGTCCATTAAAGATAAATCAATCTGTGAAAGAATAGGCGAAGTAATCACCCCCGTTAAACTTAGCATGATAACGTCCTTTGCTAAATCTCTATGGTTCTTATACTTTTTCTTTTTAACGGTTGTTTCTATACTTGTAAATAACTCTTTTTGTAAGCGAAAATTGATTTCAACATATAGATGTTCTTTACTGGGATAAAAAGCATAGAAAGAACCTTTTGATATGTTTACAGCAGCTACTAAATCATCAACTGTTACTTTTTTTAAGCCGTGTAATGCAAACAGCTTTTCTCCCTCTATCAAAAGTTTACTGTTTATGATTTCTTTTTCTTGTTCCGTAAATCGTGGCAAACTCATAACCTCCTTATGACTAAAATATTTATATCGTCATGAAAAGTATAACATTTATTAATTATATAATCAATATGCTATCCAAGATATTTATGCAAGGTAGCTTCCAATGCGTTTATTGTAGTGTCCGTGTCCTCATTAAAAATCATGTGACGATTAAGCTCTAAAGCAAGTAATTCCTTTTGCGGTACATGAATTAAATCAAATACTTTGTTGGTATAATCAAAGCTAAAAAGCGGGTCGCCTTTGGCAGTAATTAAAATAACAGGACATTGTATAGCTCCATTCTCCAAGCACGATAAGTCAGCATTAAATAAGCTGGCGACAAATCTTAAAGGATAATAGGGTAAAAGCATAGGGTCATTTAAGCAATCTTGTTTTGCCTGTTCACTATAAAATACTCTGTCATAGTCTAAATAAGCGTCTCCTGGAACCTTGTAGTTAGGCAGCAATTTTCCACCTACACGAAAGCCCCACTGTATCAGCCCCATAAAACGGTACGACCATGCGGGATATTTTGTTAAGCTCATAGTTTCTTTTAATGTAGTCAGCATGATATTATGTGGAAAAATGGCTTTTAACCTTGTGTCCCTACCTGCCGCCATTGCAGCTAAAATCCCGCCTTGACTGGAACCCATGACAGCTATGTTTTCGCCGAAATTTTCTATTCCGTAAGTTGTTGCGTCATATACATTATGCAACATATCTTCCATTATATAATTTTTTTTGATTTTTGGGCTTTTTCCGTGTGAAAGATAGTGAACACCTATTATAATAAACCCTCTTTCGCTCAATCCACATAGAAAATTCTCATACATGAGAGGGTGTGACATAGTACCCGGCAAAAAAACAATGGTAGGACAGCTTCTTTCTGTATACCAGATAGAAAGTGTTATCGGAACATTATTTGAAGAAATATCAACTTCTTTATACATACCATATATCTCCAATATGACCGTTTTAATTTTATGGTCATATTATAGCTTATTGCAAACAGAAAGTCAATAGCTATAAATACATATCCTATTGCTGTGAGAATATCGAATCCTCACGGTGGGACTGTGTACTCACTGTGCGATCCATATCCGCAGCAAAATACCCACTCATGGCATTTTGTGAGCCTCGCCGATCCACGGATAACGATGTAAGGAGATTTACTATCTTCTATATATACACAGCCCCTCCTCCCTTACAATTTACCTGACTATGCGGCAGATCTCATCCGCTTTTGCTGAGTAAATTGTACCAGGGAGGATTCTGTTTTCTTTCCTGATTTGTCCTGCTATCATCCTATTTTTTGTGAATTTTTATATAAATGCAGTATCTCTACAACTATGAGGATATTTACCTCTGCCGCTTGGTCTCCCTTTACCCGGTCACAGTAAATTGTTACCCCACTCTGATGGCCATAGATACGGTAAATCTTTTCATCATCCTATTGACAAACCCGTTTTAAATGAATATAATGTACTTGTACGATAAGTACATTAATGGACACGGGGAGGGACATTGTGGAAATTATCATAAGCAGCAATACGAGCAAGCCGATATATGAGCAGATAACTTCACAGATAAAAGCCCTGATTATGAGCGGAGAATTACAAACAGGCGACCCTATTCCCTCTATGCGGGCGTTGGCAAAATCTATCCATGTAAGCGTGATTACCGTTCAAAAAGCGTATGAGGATTTACAAAGGGACGGATTCATTGAAACAACTGTCGGCAGAGGAAGTTTTGTATCAGCGCAGAATAAGGACTTTTATCAAGAGGAACAGCAGCGGTTAGCAGAGGAACATTTACAGGAAGCTGCTGATATTGGACGAACAAGCGGAATATCGTTGGAAAAATTAATTGAACTTTTATCGCTTTTTTATCAAGAGGAGGAGTGACTATGGACGCTATTTTACAGGTTGAAAATCTGACAAAACAGTACGCCGGTTTTATGTTAGACCATGTTTCGTTCTCTGTTCCCAAAGGAACTATCATGGGGCTTATTGGCGAAAATGGAGCCGGAAAAAGTACAACGATCAATGCAATTCTTGACCTTATCCATAAAGACGATGGTACAGTTACTTTTTGGGGACAGGAATTATCCTCATCTAGGCAGCTTAAAGAGGATATAGGCGTTGTGTTCGACGGCATTAATTTTTATGATACTTTGACTCCTGCCAAAGTCGGAAAAATCTCAAGTGCCGCCTATAAACAGTGGGACGAATATTTATATCAGGATTTTCTGAATCGCTTTCAGCTTCCACCAGATAAAGAGATTAAAACACTCTCCAAAGGAATGAAAATGAAATTGTGTATAGCCGTTGCGCTTTCCCATAAGCCAAAGCTGCTGATTTTAGATGAAGCTACCAGCGGTCTTGACCCCGTGATGCGGGATGATATTCTTGACGTATTTCTTGATTTTGTGCAGGATGAAAACCACTCCATTTTGATGTCGTCCCATATCACGACCGATTTAGAGAAGGTTGCGGATTACATTACTTTTATCCATCAGGGTAAAGTGCTTTTTTGTAAAACAAAAGATGAACTTCGTTACCACTATGGTATTTTCCGTTGTGGAGCTGCAATGTTCGATCAGCTCGATAAAGAAGAAATTTTGGCATACCGAAAAGATGATTATCAATGGAATGTGCTTGTAGCGGATAAAGAAAAAGTCAGAAGAAAATATAAAAATGCAGTAGTAGACGACGCAACAATCGACGATATTCTGCTGCTGTATGTGAAAGGAGAGCAAGCCAGATGAAAAGCCTTATTTTAAAAGATTTATTCAATATCGGCCACAATGCGAAATCCATGCTGTTCATTCTCGTGGTTTTTGCAATTGCGCTTATCCCATTTTCCGGCGTAGAGGGATATATATTTGTATGTGCAATTTTATGCAGCATGATGATCGTAACAACCTTTTCTTTTGATAACAATTCCAAATGGACACGATATGCCATGATAATGCCCGTTTCAAAGAAGGAGTTAGTGGTCGGAAAATTTGTTGTATTAACAATCTTTTGTGCTGTCGGCAGCCTGTTTGGTCTGGTGATTGGTTCCATCGGTGGATTTGCTATGAGAAAAATCACTTTTGACTTGGCGGGAATTGGGGAGCTGTTATTTTTGGCTTTGGCAGCATGGGTGATCTCCCTGATCTTTGGAAGTATGTCAATCCCCCTTGTGTTCAAATTCGGGGCCGAAAAAGGCCGTGTGCTGCTATTAGTATCATTTCTCATTCCGGCAGGGATTTGTTTTGGGATATACCAGCTTCTTGCCATACTGGGCGTTGAATTGACAGACCAGCTTGTTTTTATCCTGCTGTGCTGTTCTCCGCTCCTTGCATTGGCGTGGTGCTATGTAATGTACCAAATCAGTTATCATATCTTTACAAGACAGGAATTTTGATTTTAACCTATAGAGGAGGTGTCTTTTATGGAAGGCAAGAGATTTGAAATTACAGAAACCGAGGGAAGCGTTAAGGGCTTTTATGTGGTAGTAGATAGAGAAACGGCGTTAATTACCTTGTCGCAAAGTTTGGAACGGGCGGGGGCATTTGCCCATTAGTTGACAAAGACGGAAAGCCCCTCGTGACAAAATAAAGTAATTGAAACGAAAAGCGGAGAGGAAATCACTCTCCGCTTTTCGTTTGGAAATGACGAATATCATCAGTATACCAGTTCAGTTAGTCATGAAATGCTAAAATTGATATATGTATTTGGGTACGGTTCATCTGCCAGAACATAATGCCACCACTCGTTACAGTAGGCTTCAAATCCGCTGCTTTCCATGATATGCCTTAGAACATCCCGGTTTCTTGATTCTTCCTCTGTCAGTCCGCTTGCAGCGTGATGGGAATGTTCATCCATAAAGTCAAAATCTCCGCCCATTGGAACAAGTAAACCGGTAAGCCAATTTGGGGCTTACCACCCTTGATTGATTAAAAACAAAATAAAGAAATACCGTCAATGGCAGTGCTTGCACTGTTCATCAAGACCATGGACGGTATTTCGTGTTTTGCTATTGATATTTTTAGTTTCTTATGGAACACCATTCAATGTTGCTTAGGCTATATGCATAATGTTCAGTAAAATAAGCCAAGACAAACCATAGTATGATACAACTGCAACAAGGTCATTGATAGTCGTAATCAACGGACCAGACGCAACCGCAGGATCAACACCGATTTTTTTGAGGAAGATTGGAATAACAGTCCCCGATAAAGAGGATATCATCATTGCAAGGTTCATTGCAATTCCAAGGCAACCGGCAACTGCAAAAGAGAAATATGGGGCATTTCCCTTTATACACAGGTATCCACCAATCGCAACAAAGGATAATACTCCCAAAATCAAGCCATTCAGAAAACCGATACGAACTTCTTTCCATACAAGCATAGCTTTCTGTTTATGGTCGATTTGTACATCCATCAAAACACGAATGGCAACAGCTAAGGACTGGGTTCCTACATTACCTGCCATACCCAAAATAAGAGATTGAAAACACATAATGATCGGTATCTGTGCAACAATGGATTCAAAGAGTCCTACTGTTGCTGAAACGCCTAATCCTAATACCAATAAAATACTCAACCAAGGAATTCTTTTTTTGATACTCAAAAAAATCGGCTCCGCTAAATCTTCCTCTGAAGGCAGACCACCCAATTTTACATAATCCTCATTGAGTTCTTCTCCAAGGATTTCAATAAAATCGTGTGAAGTCACAATGCCGAGCAGTTTGTTTTCGTCATCCAACACAGGGATTGAGTTTTCAGAGTAATCACGCAGGAAAGGAATACAATCTTGTATTTCCATTTTTGCATACAAATAAGGGTAGGACAGTGTCGTAATGTCAGAAAGCGGTGTGTTTTCACGTGCAATGATTAAATCCTTTAAGTCAATGGCACCGCAAAAGGTTTTGTTTTCGTCTACCACGTACAAAGTGGAAATATTGTCATTTTCCGCTGCTTGACAAATCAATTCCGACATAGCTACCTTTACGGTAGAGTTGTTCGATACAGCAATAAAGTTCGTTGACATTTTGCTGCCGATTTCATCTTCATCAAAAGAACTGATTAACTTAATTTCAGCCCGAATATCCGGTCGCATCAGATCCAGTAAAGTTGTCCGATTTTCTTTGGAAAGGTTTTGGAGCAATTCTACTGCTGAAGATGTTTCCATAAAGAAAAGAACTTCTGTTTTTTGATTGATTCCTAATAATTCAAAATAAGAATCATTGTGTTCCGCATATTCCAGAACATTAGCAATATTCTCCGGCTGCATAATGCGGAATAAACGCTGACACTCCTCTTTGGTAAGCGAGGTAAGCGTAGCGGCAATGTCTTTTTCGTGATATTCGCCGATCGCCTCTCGCAATTTCCCAGGAGTCAGATTGCTTCGGATAATGCTGATGATTTCAGAAGCAAACTCAGAAATTGATGCATTTGTGGTTACTGGAATGAAAATATTCTTGTTCATTGTTAGTGCCTCCTTTACACGAATTCGTAATGGCAGGCGTGCAAACATTCATTGATAGCTAAAAATGGGCATAAAAATACCATTGTTAGTCACAAAACATCTACACAGCCTGTTTCTGTTTGTGTAGAGTAGTGTTGAAGCAAACAATGGCATTCAAATATTTTCAAAAACGCAGTTAGAACACAGACAGCAAGTTGACATACGATCTCTGAAAATATAGGAATACCATATTCATCTTGTTACAACTGCAACTACTACTGTCCATATTCTCACCTCACATTTATTATTTGGCATTATACCGTAATTATTTTACTACGATTACACTTAAATGTCAAGCTATACGATTTATGAAGTTTAATTCCAATTTGTTCAATTCTATAAAACTGGGATTTTTATAACCAAACTCCCCAATCGCCATAATTAAATGTGCCACTGCCGTGACAAAGTTTCCCATTTTCTTCAAGTTCCTCAAATGCTTTTCGCATACGGATTAAAATTTCCGGCTGTATATCCAATGAATGATGTGCGGGGAATACTCTCTTAACAGGCAAAGACGCAACCTTTTTCAACGAGGTGAGATATGCCTCCGGATCAGTAGATGGATAGTAGGCAAATAATACATCTTTATATACCAAATCGCCGGTAAAAAGATATCCTGTCTCTTTTTCCCAAAAACACAGGTGTCCTGGCGAGTGTCCAGGGGTGTGTAGCACCTCGATCTGCCGTCCACCAAGATCAATCATATCATGGTCGGCTACAATCCTTGTCGGCGTTCCCTGGAAAAACTCATAAGAACCGACATCAAATCCGTCTGGTAAATCACAGCGATCAACTACCATCTCCCGAATTGTTTCCATCGACAGGGGAAATTTACCGTTTAGCCAATCTAATTCAGCAGCGTGAGCGTAGAAATCAGGAAAATATTTATGACCTCCAATGTGGTCCCAATAAATGTGTGTCGCTACCGCTGTGATGGGCTTGTCCGTATACTTAATCACTTCATCGTATATGTTTAAAATACCGAGTTCTGTATCAATCAACAGACTCTGGGTATCTCCATTCAACAAGTAGCAATGAGTTTCCTCCCAGTGTCGATATTCGCTAATAACATAAGTTTTTTTATCTATGCTATCTATTGTAAACCAATCGTCCATAACCAGATTTCCCTTTCTTGCTATTGATGAACCGCTTGAATATGCACGATTATATCTTGATGGTAATATGCAGATGTGGGTGGATGCAGAAGATTCATTTTATCTATGATGATTACGCTGTCACTCCCAGTGTCTCAGAGAGTGACAGCTTCCTTGTCTTGCTTTAGGACAAGCCTCGCATATTTACTTGAAAGCTGCGTCCGCTTCTTCTTGGGTGAGCTGTCCAGTTTTAACAGCGTCAGAAATTGCTTTGTTCAATTCTTCAACTGTTGAGTAATTTCCAATGTGTACCTTTTGACCATTATCCGTTGTAATGTCAACGCTATAATCGGAAACCACATCATCGGTAGGTGGAATCATTGAATAGGTATCACCATCACCGCTATCTTTGGAATACAATACTCCATTTTTAATACTTTCCAGAGTTTCTTTATAGCTGGTCATCATAGCATCCACACTTTCCTTCGTAAATTCATGGAATACGCCTTGCCCATCATACCAACCATCTCCGGTTCCAATCAACGATTCCATTTCTTTTTTCTGTTCGTTCATCCAAGCCTCGTACTCGTCGGCTGTCCACCACTGCACATCCGGTGCTGCATTGTTCTTTTCGTAATCTACCTCGGCAATCCAGCTTTTACCGTCAGTGCTGATTTGACCACCATCGGTATCCTGATAGAGAATATCTACACCGGATGTATTTTCGGTTTCGGATGTCGAAACCTTTGGCGTGTCCGAAGCCAATGCACTTACATAAGTAAATCCTGCAACACTTAAACAGATTGCTCCGCACAAGCCTACTGCCCAAATTTTTTTGTTCTTCATAAATAAGACCTCGCTTTCTAAAAATTATAGCTGCCCTTGAGGACAGCTATAATATAACAATGCAACTTGGATATAGTTTGCATGAATTATGGATTTTAGATGAAGTTGTCTATCGGCTGCTTGCATGGCAATTCAAACCAAAACAGTACACCATTGCTTGTATTTGAGATACCATACTTTGCATGGTGCATTTCCATGATTTTACGAACAATATAAAGCCCTAATCCAGTTCCTCCTGTATTGCGGTTACGAGATGCGTCCGCCCGGTAGAAAGCTTCAAACAAATGTGGGATAGCATCATCAGACACATGGACACCTGTATTTTCAATTTCACCACGAATCGTACCGTATATTTCAGACAAAGAAATACGAATCAATTCGCCACTTGGAGAATACCGAATTGCGTTTACCAATATGTTTTGAATTGCCCGTTCCATCTGCACTTGTTCCACTTCACAGTAAAGTCGGTCAGGAATATTTGCTTCAAGGCTCTGTTTCTTTTTTTCCAATAAATCTGTTACTGTAGCAATCTGTACCCGAAATACTTCCGCAATGTCAACGGTTTTATATTCGCATTTTTGAGTTCCATCCGCTTTAGAAACATATAACAACTCTTTTACCAACTTTTCCATCCTGTCAACAACCGCAATGGAACGCTCCATGTACTCTGTGTGGTTCTCATAGCCGCTGACTCCGTTCAGCATCCCCGCCAAATGGCCTTTCAAAATAGTCAGCGGTGTTTTCAGTTCGTGGGATGCTGCCGAGAAAAATTCTACCCGTTGTTGCTCTAATGCTTGTTCCTTTTCAATATCTGTTTTGAGCTGCCGGTTTGCAGTTTGAAGGTCGTTCAATGCAGTAGAGAGCGAAGCCGACAACGAATTTAGATTTTGCGCCAAACAGCCCAATTCATCTTCTCGCGAAGTATTACATTGACCGGAAAAATTCAGTTCCGCCATTTGTTTTGAAATCCTGCTCAGTTGCACAATAGGTCGAGTAATGTACCATGTATAGAGCCATGCACAAAGGAGCGCTAGCAGAAAAACCATTAAGATGACATACGGAAGTATGGACAGCAATACTTTTGTTGCCTGCTGTACAACGTACAAATCCGTTTGAACTGCCAATGTATAAGTAGTACCGTTTTTTAGAGTAATCGGATAAAAGTTCGTCGTAGTTGTCCCGGACGGTTGCATATCTATGAACGACGCATCTTCATCAAATGTAACTGTTTGGTCTGCCGAAACGGTAGATGTTTCCGTTGATGCTTCATTTGGATAGATAATGTAACCGTTGCTGTCCTCAATCCAAAAAGTAGCATTTGTTTCCGCTGAAAAATCTGTCAATTCATTTTCACAATCGTCTATATTATCAAAATCCGTCATTTGCTCGGCAAGGTGCATGGCGGCTTTCTCCGTAGCCGAGTTTATAAAATTTGAATATGTCGTAGGCAGTAGCTTTGATATAAAGAAATATGTTCCGCAACAAGCTGCCCCCAGTAAGAGAAACGTAATTATAAAAATCTTGACAGATAGCCGCCTTTTAATGCACTTTATCAATTCTATATCCCACCCCTCTAATTGTTTTTATATAATCGGCACTTAGCTTTTTACGAATGTTCTTTATATGGCTGTCAACAATCCGATCTTCGACTTCCAAATCATCCGACCACAATCGTTCAAGTAACATCTGCCGAGTAAAAACCTTTCCTTGATTTTCAATCATAAGCCTAAGAAGTGAAAACTCCTTACTGGTCAAGACGACTTCGTTTCCACTTTGATACACATGAAATCCGTCAATATCTATACTCAACTCTTTATAGGTAAGTAGGGATTGATTTTGATTTTCAGTAGTTCTACGCCGAAGTATAGCCGCAATCTTACATAACAGTATTTTGGGAGAAAAGGGCTTTGGAATGTAATCATCAATCTGTTGTTCAAAGCCCCTCAACTGGTTTTCTTCATCTGATAGCGCGGTAAGCATGATGATTGGGACTTGTGACCTCTTGCGAATGACCTCACATACACCATAACCGTCAATTTTAGGAAGCATAATGTCTAACAATACAAGGTCGATTGCATCGTCAAACATTGCTATCCCAGCCACGCCGTCAGAAGCGACAGCAACTTCATATCCTGCATCAATAAGATGGTTTTTCAGTATATCTTGAATATCAGCATCATCTTCGACAATTAAAATCTTCTGCATTACTTCACCTCCATATTATAGATTAGCATTTTTTCTTGAATTTTTGTTGGAGAGAGTATGTTTATTTCAAGAATTCGACGAACATCCAGTTTGATATAAATATCGAACAGACTCCATGACTATATGCCATGAAATATCAGCAGCATAAGAATAATTTTTTTGATATGTTTCCCACAACTTTTCCATAACCAGACTTGATTCAACTTCATCAAATATTTCTCTTATATTCCAGATTTTATCTGCTCCAATGTTCCACGTTTCCCGGCTGTCGCTACAAGTGCATTCCATAGTATTTCTTTTTTGAGTTGTTGTCCATACAATTTTTGCAGGATATAAATATCATAAAAATCTCTCATTCGTGTATTCGTAACATTTCGGCTGATAACAGTTTCCAGTTTCTCAGCCAATACCGTCTCAAGATTATAAGCCCACACTTCAATTGTACGATCTTCAAGCATAAGGTTAAATCTATACCTTATTTCTCTTGGTGTAATTACATCCCCTGTGGAAATATCTATCTTTAATGGTGTAATGACACCATCAAGCTTAGTTTCCATACTTACTCGTACTCTCGGATAATCTGCTTCTTCCATAATTTCCGATATTCTTTTAATGTGAAATGAAACACCGTCATCTATGGGGATTGCTATGATTTTTGATATAATCGTCTCCACATCTGTTACACTAACATTAAACGGAGCTCCGCAAGACTTCTCGATAAAGTAGCGGGCAACGACTAAATTGAAATTTCCCTTATTTCCCTCACGATTATCTCACAAGGGCAAAAATAAGGGAAAATACATATCATTTCATCATATAAGGCTCTGCGAGCCTTGAAAAATAAGGAAAGTTCAGGAAATCTCTCCACAAATTCCGATTTGTTTATTCGTCCCTCACGTATTAACTGTTTATATGTCTGGTGCAAGGGCAAGCAGCTCCTTCTTTAAGAAATTTTGCACGGCAATATCTACCTGCGTTACATAGTCTGCAAGGCCCTTCTCTTCTACATGAGCGGTCATTCACGGTTCTTTATGAACTCCTGCGCCTTTGTTACTAAGCTGATATTTTTCTGAATACCCATATATGTTTCCTCCATTGGCTTCAACTACCTGGTTACAAAACTTCCATAGATTTATTGCAAACGATGTCTCTTAACTAAAGGAGTTAAGGTTTGAGAGAACTTGACAAACTGGAATTATGATAAGACCTAATTTATAGCACTTATTAACTATTATATCCTTTTCCCTCATGTTATGAACTTTCATAAAGGCAAAAACAAAGGAGAAGGATACATATTTTGAGGTTTTACGATAAATGTGTATACAGTTCCGTAAATTCTTTTTCCGAAAGTCTTAACTCCGTTTCGTTATAATAAGGAGAGCCATTTTTGATTCCGAATTCAAGAACTGTAGGTCCGTCGAAATAGTAAGCTTTATGTGTGTAGTTAACCGGTTCGGCCTGCCAGACATAATCTACTAAAGCCTTTGCCGCTTTTCTGGATTTTTCATCCTGCATACCGCCAACTGCGGGACCTGAGCCTGTACAGTAAATCTCTAAGTGGATTTCTTCCCCTTCATCCGATGTCGTTAAAATGCGATATAAAAAAAGATTTCCCAAATTTTCTGTCTCATAGATTGGTTGACCAAATAACGCTTTAATTTTACCGTATATAAGAGAAAACTGATTTTTATAATCTGCAAAGCCTTCAATAAAATTATATAGTTTACTGCTATCTGTTAATTTTTCCGTGTCTTTCACTGATTGAAATGTGTATGGCATTTTATCCTCCTCTGCTTTAATGAATGTTTCAAAAATCCCGATTGAACAAAATCGCTGCGCGATGGCCTGCCAGGCTGTGGCGCAAATTCATCAAAATCAGCCGTATTGGTCGGTTCAAACATGACCCATTTTCCGTCACGATAGGTTTTTGCCTCATCATATTGCCTGCAAACGGCGTCAGAAAGAGTACCCCTTATATCTTCAAATTTTATTCTTTCATCTTTTCCAAAGATAATCATGAATCCAATGCAATTACTTTTAGCGTATAGGCAGCAAAGTGTTTTACCGCCTCTGCGATATTTATACTCGTAATCCCATTGCTTACCACCAGTATTCCATACTCGATCCATATCGTATTTTTTATCAATAGCCAAACATAATGCTTGCCAAACTTCGAGCAAGGATTGTCCAAGCAATTCCGTCATAGTTGAATGAGATGGTATATTTTCAAGCATCGTATCCTCCATAAATTTCCATTTACTTTTCTGTTGCGTTACTCTCTGACAAACAGGAAGTTGTATGGCCCAACCTCTTATCGGCCTGCTGCGGCTCGTTTATAAAGCAGCCCCCCTTTTATAAGTAACAACAGAAAAGCCACTGTTACTGCATATGCTTCTCTCGCAATCGACAAAAACAAAACAGTAATAATACTAAGCCCAACAGATAAAAAAGTAATCGCCTTTTTTCCCTTTTCAAATTTGAAATTGACCATTAAAATCTTCACAATTCCAACAATCGTTAATGCGATAAAAAGACCCCAATATGTCGTACAAACCCAAATTTCTTTATCTACATACTCAATAAGATTGACCGAATAGATATATCCGCCAACCGGTTTGGGATACAATGGAAGAAAAATAAGCATCAAAGAAAGCAAATCGGCAAATCCAAATAACAAGTCACATAGACCGCCTAGGTTTGACTTGTTTTCTTTTTCCGCAATCAAAACCAACTGATCTCCAGATAACAACTCATCAATAGACACAGAGAAATATCTGGATATTTCCTTTAATGAATCTATGCTTGGATACCCTCTTCCAGATTCCCATTTTGAAATTGCAGTTCTGGAGACAAATAAAGCCTCGGCCAGCTCTTCTTGTGTCAAACCTCGGCTCTTTCTTAATTCCTGAAGCTTTTCATGGAATTCCACTTCCTGCACCCCCTTTTTTATTTCATTTTTTTATTGACAGCATAACTACCGCCTTATAGACAGTAAATAATCCGGCACTTAACAATACGCCGCCCACAATATCCGTAACCCAATGTACTCCGGAAATCAATCTGCTGATAACCATGAATGCCGAAAAAGCGATTGCCAGAATCGTAACGATTCTTTTCATTGCAATGCTTGACAGTCTACGCTGAATCTGTTCAATCAAAGTCGGCATCACACACAATACCAGTAATGTCGTTGAAGAAGGATAAGAAGCCTCCATAACTCCATTGATTAAAATCGGTCTGTAATTGATTGAGATCATTTCAAAAATCAAATATGCCAGTATCACGACAACATAGTAAACTCCAAGGATAATGATATCTGGATCCACTTTGAAGAGACTTCTTCTCTTTATTAACTGAACCACTCCAATACCTGCAAAAATCAGGCATACAACTAAAGGAATAAGTCCCATCCAATCGGTAATCGTATAAATTGTCATATTGACACCTGCCAAACGATGAAACCAGCAATTGAATGTTGCAAATCCAATATTGGTTCCGTTTTGACCCAGCGGCTGCACGTCTACCATCTGGATCAAAGCTGTCCATACTGTAAACGCTACAATAAGTATTCCTCCAAATAATAAAACCTGTTTTCCACTTTTTTTCATCATTCTACGTCCTTTCTATAATTGGTTTGTCTTTTCGACAGTTTCACCTTATCAAAAAACGTAAAATGACGAAAGAATCGCTCTTTCACATGTGTGACACGATTCGTATCATCCCCACAAATGCGCAGTTTTCACTATATTTTCCAGAATATCTATTCCTACAAATTCCAGTTTTTTTATTTGTCCACAAGGTATTAGCTGTTCAAAAGCATTGCTATATTCTCATCAATGTCCAAAAAGGAAACACACGGCTCACAGCAGATTTAGCAGTTCTGTATGAATATATCCGTTTGTTCCTACAACGCTGCCGCCTTTTCTCGGATCAAGCGGTTTTCCCGCAAAATCAGTCACTTGACCGCCTGCCTCCTGAATCAACAGCATACCGGCAGCATAATCCCAGGGATTCAGATATATCTCGAAATAGCCACCTTGTCTGCCGCGGGCGGTATATGCCAGTTCCAGAGCGGCAGACCCAATCCTGCGGACATCCTGGCACTGGCCGAACACTCTGCGGAACCGGGCAAAGTTATCATCAGCCAGCTCTCTTTTTGCTGTTCCCAGCCCGATCATCGTGTCGGATAGTTTTTCTGCGGTTGATACATGTATGGGCTGTCCATTTAGGAAGCTGCCTTCTCCCTTAATCGTTGAAAACACTTCTTCATGGAAGGGGTCATATACGATTCCCATAACAATTTCTCCCTGGCGGCAAAGCGCTAAAGATACAACGCTGTGCTGATAGTCGTGCATAAGGTTGGTAGTCCCGTCAACCGGGTCTAAGATCAAAAGCGATCCGCCTTTTATTTCCTGCAATCCGGTTTCTTCTCCGAGAAACTGAATATCCGGTGCAAGGGCAAACAGCTCCTTCTTTAAGAAATTTTGCACGGCAATATCTACCTGCGTTACATAGTCTGCAAGACCCTTCTCTTTTACATGAGCGGCCATTTCACGGTTTTTTATTAACCCCTGCGTTTTTGTTACTAAACTGATAATTTTCAGTTCATATACGTTTCCTCCATTGGCTTAAACTACCTGGTTACAAAACTTCCATAAGAGTTTTTGTAAATGATGTCTCTTAACTAAAGGGGTTAAGAAAGGTTTGAAAGAACTTGACAAACTGGAAGTTTTCATTCAGCAAATTACAATGATAAACCTTTAATCATATCATTGTATACTGAACTCCCATCAAGAATAGTTCCAAATGTATCAACCCATAACGGTATATAGTCACACCTACTTGCTACCATCTGCGAACCAATATTCGTTATAGAAGCAGAATAGAATGGAATAATATTTCGTGCCAGTAATTCTTTTGTCAATCCCCTCACTAAATACGTTCCCAATCTGGCATTTCTATATTCTTCCATAACATCTATACCTATTTCCCATACACCATCTGTTGATGATTCTGCGGCGCCTGCTACTCCAATAATTTTATTATTGTCCTTTGCAATATAAACACCTTTTGTTGATGTAGAACCATTTTCATCAAATGCTAAGGAATTTTCAAAACCAGTCAATCCAGTAAGGGAAAATATCTCTGCCAAAAAGATACTCGCACTTACAATCCAATGAAATCAATGCCTCTTCTGTATAGTTATCATTAGGAACATAATGTATTGTCTGCCCATAAACCAAAGGAAGTTCAAATATTTCATCTCTATTCTTGCTTTGTAAAAGTTCTTGAACTTTATAACGCAGATTCTCTGAGGTACAAACCACAACACAATTTCTATAGGCTAGTATTTTAATATATGGTGGTTTTGCATTGAAGTTAACAGTATACACCGTTGATTTTCCATTTAGTTCATCCGGACTGTAATAAAATTCCTTTGATAATAATTCTTCCATTTTCTTCTTAATAATCACTTTCATGTTCATTCCTACAATCTCCGATTTGTTTATTCGTCCATCATGTATTAGCTATTCAGAAGCTTTGTTAAATCCTCAACGGAAGCATCCATTTTCACAGAAACTTCTTCCATGGTCATGCCGGAAGCAAGAAAGCGCTTTATCACCATTTTCATATCCTCGCCGACCTCAATGATATGGCCATCCAAATCGTAAAACCGGATCACCCGCTGGCCCCAGCTATGTTCGATCACTTCTCCCAGATATTCGATGTCCGGGTATTCTTTCAGCTTGTTTAGAAAACCGTCAAAGTCCTGTTCCTCAAAGACGATTTCCGCATTGTTAGATTTCTTTAATATCTTTTCTTTCGGCAGATTCACAAGCCAGTCAAAATCCTGCTGCAGTGCCAGGCCGCAGGTAAAGGCGATGTTCTTACCGTAATCCTGAAACACCTCTAATCCAAACAGATCCTCATAAAATTTTCTTGCGGCGTTAATATCAGCCACAGATATAAGCATACATACGTGTTTCATGCAAATTCTCCTTCCAAACTGTGGTGGTTCCCTATTTTTGACCGGATCTTCACAAGCCTTAACTGTTGAAAGTTCATTTTACCATAGAGCAGCCTGTATCTCTACTATTTCTTCTCTGGTTTTGTCCAAGATTTCAATGGTATATCCCACTCCCCACACAGTTTTTTCTCCCCATACCACTTCAAATAATTCCTCCGTTGAGACAACCTTCCCCTGATTTTCACACAGATACCAGAGAATTGAAAACTCTGTCGGCGTCAGCTGAAGCTCTTTTCCAAACAAGATACATTTATGGCTTTTCTTACTGATTGTCATTCCTCTTATATCATATTCGCTGCATTCATCCTCCTGCTTGATCTGCGGCTGTCTGTATCTCATATACTGCCTTAACTGCGCTTTCACGCGGGCAACCACTTCCAATGGGTTGAACGGCTTCGTGATATAGTCATCCGCAACGGACAGCCCCATGATTTTATCCCCATCTTCTACTTTTGCTGTCAGCATAATCACAGGAAAATAAAATTTCTCCCGGATTTTCTGGCAAATTTGAAAGCCATCAATATCCGGGAGCATAATATCTAATATGGCTAAATCCAAGTGGGTAGACTCAATGCACCTTAACGTATCCGTACCATTGTAAAATTTATAAACGGTATATCCATCGTTTTTCAGATAGACTTCAACCAAATCTGCCAACCCTTTTTCGTCATCCACCACTAAAATTTTTTCATTCATTGCATTGCTCCTTCCTGCCCAAACTATCTATCTTTATTATGTACCAAAACGCTGTTACATTATCAGCATAATGATAGATAATCGTCAAGACAACGCATTCCTAATCTTGACGATTCCTCACATTAAGCGAAACAGATAGATATAGCAGCCACACCTTAGATGTATCCAACTGTCATCTGATTCCATAGTCATATTACGGCACTTCAAATTTATAACCAACGCCAACAACGCTTTTGATGTAGTCCGGGGAATCCGGCGTAATTTTCAACTTCTTCCGCAGATTGCTTACATGGTTATTGACTGCCTTGCGAGAGTAATACGAATGATCCTCATTCCAAACCAATTCCATAATCAGCTCATAGGTAAATACCCGCTTCGGGTGTGTAATTAGCAAAGCAAGGATGTCAAATTCCTTAGCAGTTAATTCAATTATCTGCTCGCCAATACATACAAGCCGCTGCTCCTGGCAGAAATATAAATCCCCCATGCGGATCTCTGTAAAAGGTTCCTCAATGGCTCCCTGCACCCTATAAGTATCGGGAATATCACATGGGATATCAGCCGGATTATTCTGTTGCCCTTTTAAAGCAAGAAGATAATTTACTAACTCCTGCCTCTGACGGGTATTTAACAGCATAAGCAGTTTTTCTGCAATTTTACCGCCCGATTCAGATATATCAAATACAGCTAATTTCCCATGTTATCACCTCCTCCGTCAATGCAGGTATTCATTCTTTTATTTTGATTGAATACCAAAAGTTTTCTGTTTCTAAAACAAGTATAACAAACAAAACCTGAAATCCTGTGTCATGTTTCATATTTTTTTAGAATGGAGCATACTTTCTCTTTTATCCCATCCCGGATATGCGCCGGGGAAAGCACCTCGACATGCTCTCCAAAAGTAAGCAGATAATGATAAATGACCTCATGGTCTGGTAAATTTGCGGTTACATATAGATTATTTTCTTCGTCTGTTGTAATGGCATCAGAAAACTCGTCATGTACGCGAAAGGCAACCTGCGGGGAGAATTTCAAAGTTACAGAAACGCTATTGTAATGAGGCATTTTCATCTTTTCCTTTGGTAAGTCCGACATGTCCATTATGAATGTTTCGGCAGAAGTTACCAAGTCTTGTATGCGCGTCAACTTGAAAAAACGGTAGTCACTTCTTAACAGACAGAATCCATATAAATACCAGTCTTTACCCTTGAAAACCAACTTAATCGGTTTCACAGAGCGTGATAGATACTGACCGTCGCTACCAAAATAAGAAAAGGTGATGATTCTTCTGTCAAAAATCGCTTTTTTAACCTCGGCAAATATCTGATCCGCCTTATTTTTATTCCAGTCTGAAAAATCAACTTCTATCCAATCCGTCCATTTAATCTGAAAGAGTGCTGACAATTTAGATAGCAATTCATCCGCATTTTCACCTTCTGTGGATGCAATGCCCTGTAAGGCAATCAATATTTGTTCCTGCTCTTTTTCTGAAAATATAGACTTGTCCAAAACATAATTTTCCAACAAAGAGATACCGCCGCCTTTTCCCTGTGTAGCATAAATCGGGATTCCTGCCGCGCTAATGGTATCTAAATCTCTGTAAATGGTCCGAGTAGAAACCTCAAATTTCTTTGCCAATTCAGGAGCCGAAGATTTTCCGTTTTCCAATAAATAGTAGACAATTTGAAACAACCTGTTCATCTGCATACCGTACACCTCCGCCTATATTATAACGCAAGAAACTTGACAAGTGTACGGCAAGTTAAGAATAATGTGCTTCATTTAAGCTAACGCAATTCAGACAATAGCTATTCTCGCTTTACGGCGGCCCTGATTTATTCAAAGCCCCCGTAAAAATCAGAACAGGTAAAACCATCCTGGTTATCAGGAATTCACGATACAAACGGCAAGCAGAGCAAGTTTGGACATACTTGCTCTTTTTGCGTGGCCGGAGTCCGCAAAAATGCTTGTTGGGGAACTCCCCACGCCGGGGGATGGGGACTCGTCAAGGGCCGCCTTGTCAACTTTGGCCAGACGGTTCTTGCGAGGCGTGCAAGCCATATCCGAAACTGGCTCGGTCATACGGAACTGAAATGGTTCCACGCTTTTTCCCACTTTCTTTACTGGAGTACATTACATAATTCAATGTAAAGGGGTGAAACGCTATGGCGAAAGAAACAAAATATCCCGGCCTTGAAACGCATGGAGCAGCATCAAAGAAGCGCGTAATGCATTGGGATTGTCCCGTAGGGCATTGGCTGAACAAATCAGTATTGATCCCCGGTATCTTGTAAATATTGAAAACAGCGGCTATCTTCCCATTATTCCGGTACTTTATGAGCTGGCGAGCAAATAACTCCAGAGAAACGGCCACAAAATAAAGCTGTGTCCCGAACCGTATTTGCCGATTATCGAGGGAGCCATTGACAGGGAAATCAGAATCAAGGAAGCGGGGGAGGAATAAACGTCCTCCGCTTCCTTTGTAAACAGTTTTTTATCCCTGTACTTTTTCAAACTGTTTAATTAACATTTGTGTTGCGTAATAATAGCTATCCATCGTTTCATATTTTCTATATTCGTACTCCAATGCAACCAAAAGCATTAAATATATATCATACCATAAGGCCCTGCGTTCCTGATTTTTAGTTAGTCTTTTAATCCCATAGCCTTTTTGAAAGCAGGTATTCTCAGCGTAAGTACGAAACCCCACTTCCATGAGAGGATCTCCCCAAATGCTCCGTTCCCAATCTATGATTCCTGTTACTTTTCCAGAATGAATAAAGATATTTCCGTCCCAACAATCCCAATGTACCAACTTTGGCTCTGACACTTCTTCAAAAATAGATTTATCTCGATCAAGACAAAGCCACATCTGGTCGATTGGTATTTTTAAATCTACATTTCCGTGCTGTGCATCATTTACCCCCGCCTCCATCATCTTACGAAAAATAGGATACCATTCCTTTCCCTGAAATTCAGGCTGTCCGGGATACCCAAACACAGGACAGAGTATATCGTTTATTCTTTTGTTTATTTCTCCTGTTTCAACATGTATACGGTTTATCTGTTCTAATGATAAGCTGTCTTTTATAGTATTAAGGCTTTTTCCCTCTAGCTTTTCCATGAAGAAATACGGTGAATTGCAAATGGTACAACTGTCATCATACCCCAGCATTTTAGGTACAGGTATTTTACCATGCCGGATAGCCAATTTCATAGCTTCCACTTCGCTGGACATGATATTTTTTTCATAAGTCATAACACGCATTTCTTTTAATGGGGCTATTTTCAATATCACTTGTTCCTCATTACTCAAATGAATTTCATAGGCAATATTAAAATAACCCTCTGTCAATTCCCGATAGTTTTTCATTTTAAGCGGTGAGAAATATTTTTCCACCATCTTCGATATAGTTTCTCTGTTCTGTTTGTTCTTTGTCAAGCTCTCCATCTTACCGTTCCTTTCTTACGATTTTATAGTTATATACGGCCAATCCTGCAATCAGCCATTCCGTTAAAACCAGTATCCACCATATAATGTCAAGGTTGTCTAGCCGCCATGCTATCAGTAAAAGCGGTAAGCGAATGGCAAAAATACTTTCCAATGACAAAAACAAGACCTTTTTTCCATATCCCAATGCTAGAAAATAAGCCTGAATTACAGGCATTATGCCTCCAATTACCAAAGAGAAGCATATGATCTGTAATGCCGTTTTCCCTATACTGGTAATTTCAGAATCTACAGAAAATAATTTTACAATGCCACCCGCTCCACAATATACGCATACTGCAATAACGCCTCCATATACAGCTCCACCTAATATTGCATAGGCCACTGTCCTTTTTACTCTTTTTCTCTGTTGACGACCCCAATCAAAACCAAGCATAGGTTGAATCCCCTGCATAATGCCAGAGAACGGCGTAGAAAGAAAGGATTGTATTCTTGATATAACTGCATAGGTGCCGATTGCCTGTGTGCCTCCTACTTGTCCTAATATCTGGTTTCCAACCATACCCGTCAAACTGTTTCCGAGGCTATTGAGAAAAGCAGGCAACCCAATATATAATATTTCTTTACATGCCTGCCTGTTCCACCTAATATCGCCCAATGCTACCCGGCATGGAGTATTTTTCCGAATAAAAAAGTAATAAATACTGTTTACAGCAGAAAAAAGCTGTGCAATTAAAGTTGCTACTGCGGCACCGGAAATCCCCATATGAAAACCATATATAAACAGCGGGTCTAAGAGCAGGTTAATCATTACGGGACAGCACCATTGTAACGTAGAATAGAAAATATCCCCTTCTGCCCGCATAATACCAGAGAACCCTGTGCTAATGATAGTACCTATCAACATGATCCGCCCATATTCTACTGCATATGGATAAATTTCAGAGGTACTGCCTAATAATTCCAATAACGGTTCTAAAAAAGCAAGTCCTGTGATCGTAATTGTCAAGGAACACAGAACCCAAAGCCACATCATGCAGCCTACTACTTTTTTTCCACCAGCCGGATTTCTCTCGCCCAGCCTGCGGGATATGATGGAGGCTCCCCCCGTTCCCAAAGTGGAACTAACGCCATTCACTAAGAGTAAAACCGGCGAAAAAATCCCAATAGCGCCGCTTGCCACACTTCCTATTCCCTTTGATACATAAAACGTATCTGTAATGGTATAGATATTATAAATCATAATGGAAAGCGTTGTCTGTGTGCATAGTTCCAGCATGAGTTTTCCAATAGAATCTTGTTCCAGCCTATTTTTAACTTGTTCCTCTGCCATAATACAAAATCCTCACTGTAAAAGTATTGGAAAGTGTTTTTTCATCAGGTTACTCATACATTTTACATATAAGGGAATTGATATTCTATTCATTGATTTGTGGAATTTTCTATACTCATTTTACCGTAGCTTTTCCGGTATTCAGCAGGTGAACACCCAAATTTTTCTTTTATCCCCTGATAAATGGGGACAGCATTTTGATAGCCTACTGCTTGTGCAATTTTTTCCACCGAGTAATCAGAGCTGCTTAAAAGGACAGCCGCCTTTTCCAACCTGCTTTCTCTGACTAATTCATGAAAATTCATCTTGCAATTTTCTTTAATAACTCGGCTTAAATAACTTTGATTGAAAGAAAAAACATGGGCTAATTCTTCCAATGTAATATGTTCACTGTGATTGTAAATATATTGAATAATCTCTCCGGCTTGCAAAGAGCTATGGGATAAGCGATACCTGCAACACTTGTATTTTTTCTGTTCTCTTTCAAGAAAGATCATAAGAAGCTGCAGGTAACTTTTTATTGCAGCCTCAAAGTAGCGTTGTTTCAAGTAGTATTCTGTCATTATCCCTTCTATGAGACGCCGCTCATCACCCACACAACAATATTGTAAATAGTTATAATATTCTCTCTGCGGAGACTTTGCACTTACGAAAAAATCAAACAAGGCACTTTTATGGTTTATATCCTGGATAAATTCATAGGAAATCCATTCCATAGGGATAATCATTTTAATCAAAACAGACTGTTCATCTTCCTGCTGTAAGGCATGAATAACATTCTGGTTTAACATAAATAAATCACCCTCCTGCAATACTATACAGGTTTCAAGATTTTCTATAAATTGCTTGCAGTGTCCCTTATATATATAAAGAATTTCCACAAAATCGTGTTTATGGAAATATACGGGCGTTCTTTTAATATGTATTTTCGCCGAAAATTGATCTTGTACCCTTGTTAGAATCTGCTTATTTGTTTTCGTTTGAAAAGTGTCTGGAAATTGATAGGTGTCATTTTTAAGTGACTTCCGTAACTGATCATCTATTTTATATTCGTCCACCATAACTACACTTAATTCACGGTCTAGTCGTTCCGTTTCCAACTTTTTTGATAAAGCTAATATGTCATTAAAATTTATTATGCTTTCCATATTGTATAATCCCTTTAATAAAGGCATAGGTTAAGGTCTGCCTATTATTTGGTAGGTATTTATTAACAGCCGAAGGCCATACATTTGATTGCCAATCGTAGCATAGTGAACTAAAAAATGCAAGATGAGTACCTATCATATCGCTCTTTAGCGTTGCTCTGAACTATCTTCACCGCTTATTAAGAGAACATTAACAGTGTAACCAAAATCAAGGAATAGGGAACGTGAGTGTGGAAACAACTATCAGAGCAATTGCGCTTTTTGTTGGGGAACATCTGTTTGATAAAATTCGCCCAGATACATCAGCATAGCATCCGAACAGGGATAGAAGTTTTCAGATATATCTCCTGCCACTCTGCAACAATGGATTGAATGGCAGGTAAAGCAGGTGTTTCTGCCTTATATTCCGCCAGTCGTTCAAAGACATTTTGGGAATATATTAAAAAATCATTCCACTTCCGATTTCTCTCTTTTTTGGCTCTGGCTGAAAAAAAGAAGAAAACTCTTGATACTCATGGGTGCTGCCCCAACGTTCGATAACTTCATTCCTATATTTTTCTTGTAGAGCAGAAATTTCTGCATTTGAAAATGCTGTCAAATAGTAATCACTCTTTCCGGCCAAAGTTACCCAATCTTATTGATAATGGGCAGTACATTTCTTCAAACGATGGTTTACGGAAAGGACACCCATTGTTTTAACATTCGCAGGGGATGCCGGAGGAATAAACATCGCTTCAACAATGTTTGGATTATCCACATTTCCAAGATTAGTGACACTGTAGCCATTGCGTTTTTTATACCCAAGGATTGCCGACCCAATAAATTTTCCCGCGCTGCTGTTAAATCTGCCTATAGCTGAAATTGCGGCAGCATCAATCAGTTCCGGCTCCATATAGAGGTAACAGGCAAGGATCATCATCAATTTTCCTGGATTACTTATATTCTTTTTGAGCCTTTCCGAAACTGACCTCGCTATGTTCCAAATATCTTCGGATTTATTGGAAACCTCTATTGCAGTTGCAGAGGCATAATTACCCAACGCACCTACCTTATAGCGAGAGAGATGTCTGCGTATATCTACTGCGGCCACGACCCGGTTCGTTTTCTCTTTACGCATCATCTCGGCAACAAGGTAGTCATTCAATGATACTCCGTGTTCATGGCATTTTCTTAAAACTTCTTCGGTCTTCCTTGGCTCCCATACCTCCTCCAGATAGGAAACCGGATTGTCGGCAATAAACTCCGTTTCAAATTTTCTGTAATCCTCATAACTGACGGTATGCCCTTCATGTTTCCATTTGCGGTTTGCATAGCCAATAATCAGCTTATTTACTGACGAAAGCTGGCTACCTTTTGGAAGTTCATCAATAGACAAAATAGGGCTTTCTTCGGCAAGCGTAGGCGTTTTCCCGGACAGATAGCAGTTGGCAAATTCGCATACCAAGTTCAATATACTGCGTCCATCTCCCAAAAGGTGATGCGCGATAAATATAACTTCAAATGATTCTCTATCTGGGTAAACTATGAGCTTCAAAAGGCACTTCTTAAAAGCGTCCCAGCCATATCTTGTCATATCGCTATAATCATCTTGCCACCGGGAAGCATTGTCTTTCTCAAAAACTGGGATTTTTATTTCCTGATGCTGGCAATAATACAGCTTTCCGCTTTTAGCTTCTCGGGCAACATTGCTTTTCAAAAATGGATGTGCAGACGCAAGCGCCCGAAGTGCATCGTGAAATTTCCCCTCGTCGTATCCTGCGGCGATTTTTGCCTTGATGCCAAAGTGCATATTAGGACACATGAGATGAGCCCTTTCAGTCAGTATATATTGTTTCATAGAGGATGCCTCCCTTCGCTTTCAAATATATCGTGCGGAATTTGCAATGTTCTGCATATGAGTTCCATGGTTTCCTGCGCCTTAAGTTCGAGGGACAATGTAGAGAATACTCTATCATGCACTAAACCGCTAATTCCTTTCAGAAGAAAAGAGGCAAGATATTCTTTGCCGTAGCAGTCATCCTTGCCCGCCGCTTGCAGAAATTCATGTATCATTACCTGGAAAGCAGGTAGCATTGCTTCTAAAGTCTGTTCATGTAGTGCATACAATATTGACCAATGAATTGAGCCATTTGCTAATTGAGTTAGTTCTGCCATACTGTTGGTGTAACAATCATATAGCTGTTCCAGTCTTGATCGAGGGGTGATGTGGTTTGCGGATTTATTCATTATGGCCGAAAATCTTTCTCCGCTTTTCTTAAAAAAGAGTTCGACGGCTTTATCAAATACTTCTTGCTTGGAATTGAAGTAGTGATAAAACATACCGACTTCCCCGTTGACCCGTTCTAAAATCATTCGGATAGAAGTAGCCTCATATCCGTTTTTTAAGAATAATTCTAACGCAGCATTTAGGATTTCATCGCGCTTTCCACCCTCTAAAACAGCTTTTCTCGACATATCAATTCACCTCTCCGCAATAAACAGAATATTGTTCTGTTTATTATTATAATAACTTCTGCCATACTTGTCAACAAAATTTCAAATCCATCTCAATTATTTGGGTGTGTTTCAGTCAATCTGTACCGTTTGTGAAATTAAACAGTCTATTACATGAAAAGAAACATCGTTCAAATACTATCACCTGAAATGTAGAATTACCTTGGGTGATGACATGAAGTTTGAACGCGATGAACGCAAGTTTGATTTTCACGATATAGGGCTGGGGATCAAGCGCAAAAGAGAAGCCAAGGGGATAACACAGGAGCAACTGGCTTATATCATATTTCGGGCGCGTTTGGCGCTACTTTGTCAACAGACCCAAGTTGGCCCGAGACTGTATACCTTTCATAAGCCATTTCATTTTTGGAACTTCTGTAAAGTCATCACAGACGATTTTTCAAAAATTTTTCCATCGTCTGCAATGCCCGCTCGATGGAATAGCACACGGCCATTTTGCTGACACCTTCCACCCTGGCAATGTCCGTCTGGGTCATGCCAAGAATGAAGTGAGCGTAAACTCGCTTTTCCTGTTTGTCTGGCAGACTGGCGATTGCTGCAAGGAGCTCCTGCATGGTAACTTTGCGCTCGTAGAGCTCGTCAGGAGACACAGACACGAATCTGAAAAATCAAAGCCGCCGAAAGGTGGTATAGGCATGTTAATAGGTCTTCTCTACGACGGCTTTTTTTCTTTTGCCGTCGTAGAGCAGCTTTTCAACTATTAAGCAACTTGATGCTTACAATAAGTCCGAACCGTCAAAAACAGAAATATGGAAATCTCAATCACTGCTGAAATCAATATTACATAAGGCGTCCAAAAACTCATTCCTCCAATATGCAGGTAGTTAAAATTTGCAAGCTGGTAGAGAAAGTTATTCTGCAACCCAATTCCTGCCGATGGCAAAATACAAGAAATCCATGATGCGCCCAATGCAGTATAGGCAAATATTGGCAGAAGAACAATAACAAGTGAAACCAATAACGCAGTCAAAGAATCTTTACATTTTGCGGACAGAAATAGTGTACAGCTAATGCTTGCTAACATAGAAAGTAATCCCACCAATGTCAAAACTATTTCTAACTGTCCCAAATTGATATTGGATAGATTTATGACAGAGAAAAGCATTTGAAACGAAGTTTTTAAGCACTCTGTTCCGAAAGCCATGTTCAAAATCAGTAAATGAATCGTTATTCCAAAAATAAAGGTTAAAACGAAAATTGTACTTGATGCAGAAATCTTTGTAATTGCTAACCGAGTACGCCCGTGTTTTGTTGCACGCAGGATACTGTCGGCTCCCGTTTGATATTCATTTGAAAAAATCGGAGCGGCAATCGCAACGCACAGGATGGAAAGGATTTTGGGTGTGTAGTATGTGCTATTTTCTGCATGCGAGAATATTAAGAAATTCCTAATTTACATTATACCCAGTGTTTGACGAAATAAAATACTACTAAAACATAAAATTATTTTCGTTCTCATAACTTAACCCGAAATGTAGAATAATATATGGGTGATATGAGAATGTACCAAGTTTTTTTTGTTTTTGCAGGCTTTTCCGGGTTGCCGCTAAATGGTTATACCGAAAGTCTGATTATCCCGAATATATCATAGAAAGCCAGCAACAGAGGCATTTGGGGAAGAAATGTTCGGGATAATTTTTCCTTGCAGCACAAGCTGTAAAGTCTCCTAATGTTCCTTCACCACCTACCGTATCTAATAAAGGCCACAGGGCAAGCAGAGACTTACCTTGTGGCCTTTGTTACGGCACTTCAAATTTATAACCAACGCTGATAACGCTTTTGATGTAGTCCGGGGAATCCGGCGTGATTTTCAGGTGGCTGTGCCACGCTTTCTGTTTCATAATAATCGGTTTTCATACCGTATAAATAATAATCGCAAAGCAAACTAGCCATAGGGATACCCTCCACCAATCAATAAATACACACAGACAGGCCGCCGCTAAATTGTAGGGTTTATCATCAAAAAACCGCATAACTACGCCGTTTCTGGCGCAAAAGATTTCAAAAGGTGTTGCGTTCGGGCAGCACCTTTTGTTTTGTAAATTCAAGGACAAAGGAGGCGAGAACATGGCCGAGCCGGGTGCATTGGATTACTTCTATGGAGCCGAGGCAGAGCAATACACCTTTTATCGGATTCCAAAGGTTTTGTTTACCGACCCCGGCTTCCGGCGAATGACAGCAGACGCAAAAATCCTGTACGGCCTGATGTTAGACCGTATGGGGCTGTCCATACGCAACGGCTGGTTGGACGAACAAAACCGGGTATTCATCTACTTTACCCTGGAGGAAGCGATGGACGCGATGTGCTGCGGCCATAACAAGGCGGTGGCACTCTTTACCGAACTGGATAAGGTGGGCCTGATTGAGCGCAGGAAGCAGGGCCAGGGCCGACCCACTAAAATCTATGTCAAGAACTTCACTCGGAAAGAGGAAGTCAAGACTTCCGAAAAACGGAAGTCTGCACTTCCCGAAAGCGGAACTCTTGACTTCCGAAAATCGGACACAATCAATACTGATAAGAATAAGACTGATTTGAGTGATACTGATCCATCTAACTATCCGGCGGCAAGGCCCCCGGAAGATAGACCGCCTACGGCGGCTGATACGATGGATACGATGCGGGCCTATCGGGAGATTTTGAAAGAGAATATCGAGTATGACCATCTTTGCCAGAAACTCGGCTATGACAGGGACATACTGGATGAAATTCTGGAAATCCTGGTAGACACGGTATGCAGCACTCGAAAAATGATACGCATTGGGGGCGAGGACTTCCCAAAGGAGGTTGTAAGAAGCCGGTTGCTCAAGCTGGACTCGGAACATATCGAGTATGTGATAAGCAGCTTGCGGGAGAACACGACAAAGGTTCGGAATATCCGCGCATACCTCCTGACCTCGCTTTACAATGCGCCTACCACCATAAGCAGTTACTTTACTGCCCTGGTCAATCACGACCTCTACGGCAGCGGGTAACTGTTTTTTTATACTCAAATAAGGGTGGCGAGCCGGTCTTATCCGGCCCGCCTTAACTACCAAACTGTAAATGAACGGCACTGTGTCAAGAACGCGCACGGTGCGCGTTCATTTTATTCTTGACACGGGGACGGACATTTGCCACTCGGCATACTGCCGAAGAAAGGAGCAACCCCCGTGAAAAAACCTTTTGCATATATTTCTGCCGCCTGGAGCGGCCAGGAATTTACCGACACCGACCAGGCAGCGGTTTATTGCCGCAAGGTTTATCTGGCCGGTTTTACCCCGATTTGCCCGATCCTGTATCTGCCGCATTTTCTGAATGATACAGTCCCCGCCGAACACAAGGACGGGATTGATATGGCGCGGGAACTGCTGCGTCGCAGCCATGTCCTGATTGTCTGCGGCGAGGAAGTGGACGAAGCCGTAAAAAATGATATTGCCGTAGCGCAGCGCCTCGGCATTACGGCCACCACATTGGACGGTATTCTGAAAATCAGGAGCCAGGGCCATGAGGAGGGCTGTTGATAATCTCCACCGGCTGATGCGCTTCCTGCTGCATCGGCTGGTGGTGCCGCCTTAGCCGTTCCCCTTTTCCACTTCCACCCTGCCGGAAAGGAGGAATCGCCCAATGCAGGAAGAAATGGAACGAAAGACCGTGGCAATCAGCGTCAAGGCGGGAAAGCTGACCGCTGATCTGCTGAAAAAGGCCATAACCAAAGCCCTGGCTGAAATGGAGAAAAGCCAGAAAAACCCGAAAATCTATCGGGGCAAACAGAGTGTGAAGCACCTTGTCCGGCAGGGCGCGGGTGTTTCCAATATCGAAGTGACCGACGGAAATATTAAGTCCTTTGAACGTGTGGCCCGGAAATACGGCGTGGATTTTGCACTGAAAAAGGACACAACAAGTCAGCCGCCCCGCTATCTGGTGTTCTTCAAGTCAAAGGACGCGGACGCGCTGACTGCTGCCTTTGCGGAATACTCCGGCAAGGTAGTCAAGCATCAGACCCAGGCCAAACCCTCCATTCGCCGCCAGCTTGTGCAGCTTCAGGAAGTCGTTAAAAAGATGGCGCAATCCCTGTCCAGGAATAAGCAACAGGAGGTGGCGCGATGAAAAAACTCCCCAAAATCAATGCGGCCAAGGCTGTAAAAACCAGTTTGCCCTATTGCCAAAAAGCAAAGGCCGGAAGCGGCGTCAGGGGTGCGCGTAGCGCATTTATTTTACCCTTGACCCCGTTTCCGGCTTTTGCTATGCCCCTGGCATGGAAGCGTCCAAAAGGACGCGCAAGCCACCACGCTCGCGTGGTGTTCGGCCCGCACATTCTATGTCGGGCCGGGGGTTTGGGGAACGCCCCAACAAGCAGGAAAGGATATTCCTTTCCATTGCTTGCAAAAAAGGTCGCAGATACTCAATTTTCTTTAGATTGCTCACAAATTCAACATTTCCATCATATTACAAAAAGCAGTAACACAGGTGAATAAATTCATACCCGTGTCACTGCTTCTCCTCTTTACTATCCAGCATTTGGTCAATAAGTGCCAGTACAAGTTCCTGATCTCGCTGGCTACACTGGGTAATAAGACGTTTAATCCTATCGGCGGTATATTCCTCTGAAATTGTCTGCGGCATAAGCACTTCATCAAAGGATGTTCCAATAGCATGAACAAGACGAATTAGTACATCCAAACTTGGCTTACGACGGTCATTCTCTATCGCAGAAACAAAACGAGGACTAATTCCCGCCCGTTCAGCAATCTGCTCACGGGTGTATTCCCGTTTTTCTCTTGCACGCCGATGCGAGGAACCGAAGTAATAAACGGTCTGTTGCTTTTTTTAGCCACGCTCCGTCACCTCACATATAGTATTGTACTGTGAATGTGAGGTATTCAAAATGATTTGAGCGTAGCTTTTTAGCGGCTACTCTGCGTAGCTACTAAAAAGCTGTCCATGTGTCTTGTATTATTCGAGAAAACGAACTATAATGAGTTTGGAGGTGCAGATATGGACTATATGACGCTGAAAGAAGCAAGTGAAATATGGGGCGTAACGCCCCGCTGGATAAATTATTATTGTTCCTCTGGCCGTATTCTCGGAGCCATAAAAATGGGAACAATCTGGTTAATCCCGAAAAACGCGGAAAAGCCGATAGACGGTAGGACAAAACAAGGAAGGAAGCTAAAAAATGCAGAAGATACTTTATGTTGAAGATGATTTAAGTCTGATTGATGGCTTGCAATATACTTTGGAAACCAGCGGATATACCGTGGATAATGCCCGGACTATAAAAAAGGCATTAGAACTATTCAAACAAAATGCTTACGATTTGTTACTTCTGGATGTTACACTACCAGATGGAACCGGCTTCGATATTTGTAAAGAGGTGCGTAGCAATTCAACTATCCCGATTATATTTTTAACTGCGTCCGATCAGGAAATCAGCATTGTTAAGGGCCTTGACATGGGCGGGGATGATTACATCACAAAGCCCTTCAAACTCAATGAGCTGCTTTCCAGAATTAAAGCACTTCTTCGGCGCTCTCTACAATTTTCTAAAGCAGAGGCAATCTTGGAGGCGAATGGTATTCGTATAGATACCGCCGAAAGGCTTGTTTGGAAAAATGGCGAGCCGATTGACCTGCCTCTGGTAGAATACAAACTTTTGTGCCTGTTCATGCAAAATCCTAATCATCTCATGCCACGGGAAATGATTTTAGACCGGATGTGGGATGGCAACGGGAATTTTGTAGATGATAATACTTTATCCGTTTATATCCGGCGGCTACGAAACAAAATTGAAGATACACCAAATGCGCCCCAATATCTGCTGACCGAACGGGGAATTGGATATAAGTGGGTTGTTGAGTGAGGGCGGATTTATGGGCAAATTAGGGAAAGAAACAAAGACACTGTTAATCGCTGTTACTGCTATCTGCCTCGTTTCCTTTCTCTTTGCAGGAGGGATTGCCACACTTCTGGCAAAAAATTTTCAGCAGGAATTATTGCTCCATGATTATGGTGTCGCGGGCCATTTGATGAACAATGAAAACGAGCTGTCAATCTCCGCTTTTACTTCGCTGCCAAACGAGAATGATATAGAATGTGGCAGGGAGGCTTTGGCTTCTATTGGATATGATGAAACAGTTTCCATGCGTTTTCTGCCCGCTGTCCAGTCATACCGAAATCAGGCGATGCTTTTCGTATTTCTGCTGTTGGTTTTCCTGTTCGGGGCAATCTACTTATCGCTGTTTCTCTATTTCCGCCGCCAGCACAAGGCTTTCAATAACGCCGAAAATACCATCCGCCAATTTCTTGATGGCAATACTACGTCGCGCATCGAATGTTCCCAGGCTGGGGACTGGTATAGTCTTTTTCATGACATAAATGAAATGGCGGCTATCCTCTCTGCTCATGCCGAGAACGAGCGACAGACCAAAGAATTTTTGCAGGACATTATTTCGGATGTATCACATCAGATGAAAACACCGCTGTCTGCCTTAAAAATGTACCATGAGATTATGGAGAGCCATAAAGATGATGCTGCAACCGTGAGCAGCTTCACCGAAAAATCTCAAAGAGAGATCAAGCGGATGGAAGATGTGATTTACACCTTACTAAAACTGGCGCGGCTGGACGCAGGAATTATCCAGATGGAAAAGGCACCGGAAAATCTTTCTGTTCTGATGCAGGATGTTCTGGAACGCTTTGAAACCTGGGCAGAACGGGAACATAAAACAATTACGCTTTCTGGCAAAAAAGATGTTGTTTTATCATGTGATGCTCTATGGGTATCGGAAGCTATCGGAAATATTGTGAAAAATGCTTTGGAGCATACAGAGAACGGCGGTCATATCGGAGTAAAGTGGAGCCAATCCCCCTTGATGACACAAATTGAAATTTCCGATGATGGAAAAGGAATACACCCGGAAGATCTGTATAATATTTTCAAACGGTTTTACCGCAGTCGTTTTTCTTCGGATGTTCACGGAATTGGTTTGGGGCTACCGTTGGCTAAATCTATTGTAGAGGCTCACGGCGGAACCATTTCCGTAACCAGCAGTTTAGACGCAGGAACCACTTTTACATTGAATTTTCTAAACCTTACAGATGAGTAAGATAGATGTCACTTAGAAGTAAGTCATGTGGGGTATGATGTGTCTGTAAGGAGGTTTTGAATATGAATATTCTTGAAGTACAAGACCTGTGCAAGACCTATGGCACGGGTGAAACAGAAGTTCACGCTTTGAACCATGTATCATTTTCTGTCCGTAAAGGCGAGTTTATCGCCATTGTTGGAGAGTCGGGTTCCGGCAAAAGTACCCTGCTGAATGTGATCGGCGCTCTGGACAGCGCCACTTCCGGCAAGGTATGGATTGATGGACAGGATATTTTTTCGATGCCGGAGAAGAAATTGACTGTGTTCCGGCGGCAGCACATCGGATTTATTTTCCAGTCGTTTAATTTGATCCCGGAGCTGAATGTGGAGCAGAATATCACATTTCCGCTGCTGCTTGACTATAAAAAGCCAAATCAAAAGTTCGTCAACGAATTGTTACAGGTGCTTGGGTTGAGCGAGCGCCGAAAACACCTTCCCAGCCAGCTTTCTGGCGGCCAGCAGCAGCGTGTGGCGATTGGCCGGGCATTAGTCACACGCCCCGCCCTGATTATGGCAGATGAACCGACCGGAAATCTGGACAGCAAAAACAGTCAGGAAGTTTTGGCTTTGCTGCAAACCATGTCGGACAGGTATCAACAGACTATTTTGATGATTACCCACAACAAAAATCACGCCAGCGCAGCAGATCGTGTGTTCCGTATGACCGATGGCGTGTTAAAAGATTTGGGGGTGTCGTCGCGTTGAAAAGCTATCTTGGATTGGTGCCGCAGTATGAAAAGGTACACCGCAAGAACAATCGAATTTCGGTTCTCTGCATTGTCCTTTCGGTATTGCTGGTAACTGCTATTTTCAGTATGGCAGATATGGCGCTGCGCGCACAGAAAAATTATTTTATCAAGACGAATGGTGAATACCATATCAGCTTGACCGATATTGATGAACAGACGGCGGAACTTGTAAAAGCGCGGATAGATGTTGCCCTCTGCGGATGGACCTATCAGGGAACTACCGGCTCTATCGGCTCTAAAGCGGTCAGCTTCGCAGGTGCGAATGAGGATACCTTTTCCACTTTGACAGAAATGGATATGGAAAGCGGTTCATACCCTACCCAGCCCGATGAAGCATTATTGAACCAATCGTCTTTGGAACAGTTGGGCCTTGCGGTTGGTGACACCGTGACCGTTACAGTGCCGGATGGCTCCAGCTGGGAATACCGCATTACCGGCGTCCTTGCCGATATGGGAAGTTTGCTTAAAGCGGATGTATATGGCATGGTATTGACCGAGGACGGTTTTCGCCAAATTGCGGATGAAAATGCCAAAGACGGAACTACTTTCCGCGTTCAGTTCAAAGATGGCGTGAACATTCAGGCAGCCATAAAGGAAATAAAAGCACAATATGGCCTTTCAGACAGTCAGGTAAGCGAAAATACGGCGCTCCTTGGATTGATGGGACAGAGTGAGAACAGCACAATGCAGTCCCTATATATCGTTGCGGGTTTTCTTGTCCTTTTGGTGCTGATTGCCGGTGCAGTAATGATTGCCGCCAGCTTTAACACAAATGTTCTGGAACGGGTTCAGTTCTATGGCCTTTTGCGGTGCCTGGGGGCATCCAAAGTACAGGTAAAGCACTTCGTCATTTTTCAAGGGCTGCGCCAAAGTATAAAGGGTGTACCGATTGGGCTGGTCGCCGGACAGATCATTACATGGTGTGCCTGCCTTTTGCTGAAATCCATCAGCGGGGAACGCTTTTCAGAGATACCGCTTTTTCAGTTCAGTGTAAGCGGTCTGATTGCTGGTGCGGTGATCGGTTTTCTGATTGTACTGCTGGCATCCCTGTCCCCGGCGAAAAAGGCTTCTAAAGTATCGCCGGTAACTGCAATCAGCGGCAGTACACAGCTTACGCAGAACAAGAGGGCTGCAAATACAAAGCTGTTCCACATTGAAACCAGCATGGGATTTTTCCATGCACTATCCGGCAAAAAGAATGTATTCCTTATGACCTGCTCATTTGCTATCAGTATTATGATGTTCCTGTCGTTTCAGGTAATGGTAGTCTTTCTCAAACAGGGGATGCCTGCGCTCTCTCCATCGGCAGCGGATGTATCTATCACAATGGGAAATACACCGCTGGACAAGTCGCTGGTGGAACAGATCAGCGAAACGGAAGGTGTTGACAAAGTTTTTGGCCGTATGGAAATGGCTGGCCTTTCTGTCTCCTCTGATATGGGAGAAGGAACCGTCACACTCATTTCCTATGATGATAACCAATTCAGGTGGGCAAAAGAAGAATTGAATGAGGGCAGTATCGCGCCTGCTATGGAAAATACAGATCGTGTTCTGGTTACTTATCAGGATGGCGTAAACTGGAATGTTGGAGATACCATAGTCCTTCATACATCTTCCGGCGATAAGCAGGTAACGATTGCTGGAATACTGTCAACAGCTACGGCCAGCACAGTCAACAGCGCAGGCAGCAGCGGATATATGATTTGCTCGGAGCAGACATTTGCCGCTTTGGTTGGCGATTTGGGCTATATAACGATTGATGTTCAGTTTTCCTCTGCTGGTGGGGATGATACTGTTTCCACAATACGGAACATGATCCCATCCGACAGTACTGTTTCAGACAAGAGAATTACCAATTCCGAGTCCCAAAGCTCTTACTATACAGGCGCGGTATTTATTTATGGCTTCCTCATCATTATTGCACTTATCACAGTGTTTAACATTTTTAACAGCATGAACGCCAGTGTAGCGTCCAGAACAAAGCAGTACGGCATTATGCGTTCTATCGGAATGGGGGCAAATCAGCTTTATAAGATGATTGCAGCGGAAGCCTTTACCTATGCGGCACTTGGCTGTGTTGTTGGATGCGTTTTAGGGTTGCCGCTGAATAAGCTAATGTTCCAGTTCTTGATTGCAGATAAATGGGGAACTTCATGGCAAATTCCTGTGGGTTCACTTCTTCTAATCGTGTTCCTCTGCCTTGCATCTGCGGCGATTGCAATTAGACGCCCCATCCGGCAAATTAGCAGAATGGCAATCGTAAACACAATTAAGCTCCAGCAATAATTTCATCAAGTAGCAATCTTCAAAGGCTGGTCTTCCATTTCCTTGGATGGCCAGCCTTTGAACATCTATCTTACTTATGAGTAAGATAGATGTCACTTGGAAGTAAGATTAACCTTATAAAATAAAAACAAATAGATGTGTTTCTGCCGGACGACGGCAAAAGAAAAAAGCCGTCGTGCAGCAGCCAATACCCATGCCCTGATGAAATCGCGGCGGCTTTGAATAAATCAAGGCCGCCGTTCCTTTATGCCCTCACGAAAGGAGTGACGACCACGCGCTAAAGATCACGGCGGCTTTAGGAGGGAACCGCCATGAAGCAAAAAGTGTTTCGTCAAAATATGACAGGGTATGCGTCACCCAAAAAAGCACTTCCCCTGGACAGGGGAATAATTACAAAGCACTATTTGAAGAAAGATTTCAAAATAATCAAGTAGGAGGGAGTGACTAACTCCCGTCCTCTCTGTCGAGTAAGTAAGAGGACTTTCACCTCAAACTTCTCCCGGAACCGTACGTGAAAGTCTCCTTTCATACGGCTCTTATCATTCAACAATACGAATATAAATTGCTCCAGTGAGCAAACAGTTTTGGCTCTCGCTGTCTCACGGTGTAGAGCCATTTCTCTGCTCTACGTCGTCTACCTCGAAAGTTCTTGTACTTACACATAGCCCATTTCACAAGTCTTCTTTCAATACATTGTAACGTTCCCTTCATTGCCGATGGATTGAACTTACCAAAATAGTTCATCCAACCACGAATTAAGGGATTCAGCATTTCTGCTATGATGTCTATTTTGCACCCTGTCCTCTTATGAACTTCCATAGCCTTTATTTTTTCTCGAAAGCTTTTAGATGAAGAGTTGCTTACAGATGCAATAAAGTTATGTCTGATTTTTCCATCTTTACACATGATGTATACTGCTTTGAATGTATAACCAAGAAAATCGAACTCTGTAAGTTCTTCCTCCCTGGTTCTGTCCTTATCCTTACAATACACTATTCTTGTTTTAATAGGATGCAGTTCTAGCTTACATTCCTCAAGTCTATTTGCTAACTTTTCTTTTATGAAGATAGCTTCCTCTTTTGTACGGCAATGTATTAATCCATCATCCGCATATCTTTCAAATGGTGCTTGTGGGAAATTTCTTTCCATCCACATATCGAATACATAATGCAAAAACATGTTTGCTAAAACTGGACTTATTACTCCTCCTTGTGGTGTCCCAGACAATCTCTCAATTACATGCCCCTCTCTTGTTACAAACGGAATTTCTAGCCATCGTTTTATATAGAGACATATCCATTCTTCTTTTACATGCCTTGCTACAACCTTCATTAGAAGTTCATGATCGATGTTATCGAACAATCCTTTTACATCTAATTCAATGACATAATCATATCTCCAACATCGCTTTCTTGCTGTTGCTATTGCATCAATTGCAGACTTGTTTGGTCTGTACCCATATGAGTCATCGCAAAACATGGGCTCTACCACAGGTTCTACATACATTCTTGCAGCCATCTGTGCAATTCTATCTGTAATAGTTGGTATGCCCAATCTCCTGGTTCCACCAGTTTTCTTTGGTATTTCTACCGCTAATACCGGAGATGGAAAATAACTTCCTGAACTCATTCGATTCCATATCTTATATAGATTATTATTCAGTTTCTTTTCAAACTGTTCAAAATCTATACCATCAATTCCCGCACTTCCTTTGTTTGCTTTTACTCTCTTATAAGCTTCAATAACCACTTTCTTTGGTATTTCGTATTGTTTGCTCTCGCTCATCAAATCCTCCTAGTTTCCTAGTTGTTTTCAGTATCAAGCAGAATGATGTTACCCCTTTGCTCCATTGTCATTACAACAACTTCAACACTACTACGAGTAACTCCGCCCCTGTAGAATACGTCTCTACTTTCGACCTTATCTTTCTGTGACTTGAATCTTTTCGATTTTCATTATTCTACAGGTTCCCATGTTTCACACAGAAGCCTGATACATGCTCATGCCATCTTAATGCCGTTCCACGGATGGTCAGCTTTACAGGTTTCCTCCATCCTCATCCTTACTCAGTGGTGAAAAGTAAGTTTTGCAGAAATCTTACGCTTTCGACACTTCTTCAATGGTTCATTTTCATTCATCTTCATGTATCATATCTGATTGTTTGTACAACCTTTTCTCTAATCGCTCACTACCATGACCTGAATCACAGCAGCATTAGAGTGATTTGACAGGCTTGCCTGTTCAATTCCTGTCGAAGGACCTACCTTCATCTTCTGTATGCCTTGCATGGCACACCACCACCTGGCATACCGTTCGGTACCAAGGCGGTTTCAATAGTTGACGTGCATAGACTGATAGGCAATGGCTAAATCATAAAAGCCACTGTTTATCAGTCTTTCTTTTGATAAAGCTCTACTAACCGCTCCTCTGCCTGACACAAACCAATATCCTCTTCGACTGTTGGCAGTCATATGGGCAAAGTATTCCGGAATGCCTAATCTAATAAGATTTCTTCTCTTCGTTCTAGGCAACTTCCATTGTTTCCAAATGCACATGCGAATTCTGTGATATAGCCACGAGTTGAGGGCTTCGAGTTTACTCTTCATGTCTGCAATTCCGTAATAATTCAGCCACCCTCGCATAAACACCTTGATTCTATCTAGTGCCGGTCGAATACTCTGTGCACCCTTCCGGGAAGAGAGGGTTTTCAGACGTGACTTCATCTTCTTCCAGGCTAATGCATGGACACGAACAAAGATACCGTTCTTGCCCTTTCCCAATGTAAAGCCTAGAAATTTAAAATGGCGGATTGCAAACACACTTACCACTTTACTTTTATCTTGGTTGACTGTGAGTTTTAGTTTCCCCTCAAGATAGTTGGTACTGCTCTCCAGCAATCTCCTTGCGGCTCGCTCACTTCTCGCCAACAATACAATATCATCAGCGTAGCGAACCAGAGGCACACCTCTGACCTGTAACTCGTGGTCAAACTCGTTGAGGTAGATATTTGCCAGTAATGGTGATAGGTTTCCTCCTTGGGGCGAACCTTCCTCTGTTTTTGTGACTACACCGTTTTCCATAACACCACTCTTTAAATATCGCTTAATCCATTGGATTACCCGTTCATCTTTTACGTTCTCACGTAGGATGTTCAGTAATCTTTCATGGTTAATCGTATCGAAGTACTTTGAGAGGTCTAATACGACTGCATAGCGGTAACCTTCCTCTGCATATTTCTTCACCTTCACAATAGCGTCTTTCGCACTGCGTCCCGGTCGATATCCGAAACTACAATCAGCAAAGATTGGTTCATATATAGGCATTAACTTCTGCGTGATTGCTTGTTGAAAAATGCGGTCTTTGACTGTTGGAATACCAAGCTTTCGTACTCCACCATCTGCTTTTGGAATTTCAACTCGTCTTACCGGATCAGGGGTATATTTTCCCTTAATTATTCCCTCGATAAGTGCTTTCTGATTTTCCCGAAGGTATGCCCCGATTTCCTCGACGGTCATTCCGTCAATTCCCGGTGCCCCCTTGCTTGCCTTTACCCTCTTATAAGCTCTGTTAAGATTATCCTTATTCAGTATCTTTTCCAAGAGTTCCGGCTGTGCACTGTCTCTTTCTTTCCATATCGAATGGAATGACCTCCGCACTTTCGCATACCCTTCGTGTTCCGCACTATCTCTCTGCGAACAGCCATTATTATCCATGTTTTCTGCTTTCATCAATCATTCCTCCTTCCTCGGTCATACTAAAGACTCCTATTGATTTGGTCCTTCACCTCTCGGCTACTATGACCTCTGCTGACTTCTGTATGTTCAGCGTTATCTTGCGATAACGGTTATCTCTTTCAAGACATACCATACAGACCTCCCCGGGTACTCACACGTTCCTTCCCTCCACCTATCTGCCACATTTACCAAACATGATTCTGTGTAGTTATTGGACTTCGACTTGTAAGGCAGCCTTATCCTCATGCCTAGCCTCTTATGTGATTTCTGTTCGTCAGACCAGAGGTTTGCCATCCGGCTTCCTTCAGATTCCACCTCGCGATGGACACCCTTGCCATTGGCTATACCCTTCCCACTACCGGGCGGATTGGGGACTTGCACCCCTTGAAACGTGCACCCGCCGGGCGCACCATTAGATAGCGTCTGGCTGATTAGAGAACAGTCAGACGCTTTTTATTATCTACCATGTGTTTCCGTAGGATGCCGTTCTCCGCCGTTTGCCTACCCGCCCAGGCAGACAAACACCAGAAAGGAGAAATGGCTTATGGCCGAAAAAGATTGGGCTGCGATTCTTAAAGAGGAGGATCGTATTATTGCAAATTCAGACCGCCGTTTCCGCTACCATTATTACTCTCTGGAGAGTATGAGCGAGGAACTTACATATCAGGAGCGGTCATTGTATATCCAGGAGGACTTTGCCCTGCAACTGTTCGCAGAAGATTTCATTGATACTGTTCAAAATGAAAAACTGGCCAATGGTTTGCGCTGCCTGACGCACCGGCAGCAGTACGCGATTGAACTGGCCTTTTGGAAAGGGTATCAGTACAAGGATATTGCCGTTATTCTCGGCTGCTCCCCGGCGGCGGTCAATGCGAGAGCAACAGGCCATCTGTTAATTCCACACGCAGAATGATGGTGTTTTCATCGTTAAAATCAGTATGACCGTTATCAATCCATTCAGCAAAGACTTTTTTCAGCTTTTCAGCAATCACACAGTTTTCTTTTTTCCCGAAATAACCCAGACTGACGCCATTCCCGTGTGCTGTAAACCACTCGCCGGCGATTGCAACAACAGGGTTATCTTTTATATGTTTCATTTTATTTGAGAGTGCATGGGTAATGACATAAAATGCCCCATTTTCGTAATAGGCATTGACGTATCGCACATAAGGTGTTTCATTTACTGTTGTTGCCAATGCTATAACTGTATCTTTTCCAAAACGATCAATCATAATCTGTTCTGCTTCTCGACTAAATTCTTTCATTGAGTCATTCTCCCTTCAAATCACATTTTTCGGCTCTATTTAAAGTTCCGACAGACTGGAACTCACATTGTGGGGTATGTTCATTATACATGTTTTGTTGTTTTTACTCTTGATTGTACAATTTCTTCAAATAGCCGTTTTTCATTTAGGTCTTTAAAAACTCTTTTTGGAATTAACGTATATATTCGTGGTGCTTGAATTAAATAATAAAAATCATGGCTTTCCCATAGTGCAGAGTAAATATCCCACTTCATTTCTGATTCAATGCTTTGTGTTTTAAATTCAATTGTTTCTTTAGAGAATACCAGCGTATATTCTTCATGATATTTTGCAGTTTGCTTGAATTTCAGTATAGGCATTAGAATATATAAATAGCTTCCCAATGCAGTTACAACAATTATCAATCCAAATATTAAAATACTAAATATGCTAAAAGAGGTGAACAGCATATAAACTACCGACAGCAGCAAAAATACAGCGACTAAAGCAATATCATATTTATGTATAATTTTACTAGAAATTAAATATTGCCTTTCTGCTCTTATATATTCACTTTGAGTATATTGAAATCTTAATTCTACTGTTTCCAAAGGTATACCTCCATACATTATATAAATAATCTTTGTTACAACTTCTGATTGAGATTTCACCTGTTCAAAAGAATTTAATAACTGTTAAGATTTGTTATCAAATTCCTCACAAGCCCTTGAAAACACTAAGTTTGTGACAGGTGAGCTTTCCCTTATTGTTTTCCTTGTGTTATATCCTCCCACCAGTGTTTACGAACTCTGTTAAGGGCAAATACAAGGGCAAAAAAATCTGATAACATATTATAACACAAAATGAAAATGACATGGTGAACTGATTGAAATGCTTCTAATTTTTGTAACTAATGATTGATTGAGCGATAAGGAGATTAGATACGATGAAAACAATATTTGCAGAATACAATCCCCGGCGAAACAGTATTGATGTTTATACAAGCGCTGGCTACATGCTCCGCATTGACTGCTGGGAAGCAGAAAAGTATTTAAAAACAACACCCGGTTCAGACTATGCATTGAACGCACTTGCCATTGATGAACCACTTGAATATGCAAGACTGTATCTTGATGGCAATATGCAAATATGGGTAGATGCTGAAGATTCTTTGGAAATCTTTTAATGTCCAAAGAAATATACCATATTAACTGCATATCGCTACTGTATCCCAAAAGTCATCATAAGTTTGTATAAATGCAAAGAGACAGCGGCTCTGATTTTTTTCAAAGCCGCCGTTTCAAATTGCCTACTTTACGATGACTTTTTTCTTTTGCTATCGTCCGGCAGATCAAAATATGAAACTATAATTCATTGATCGTCGCTGTGATTGGCATACTGCGGATGCGCTTTGACGGGGCGAGAAATGCCACGATTGCTGCGAACGAAACAAACAAGAGAATGATTAAAAGTGATTCCAGCGGGAAGTGCCAAACGGCATAAGGAAAATGCTCAGCAATAAGGAAATCATATAGCAGTTTGCTCAACGGCAGGCCAATGATGCAGCCCGTAGCACACCCCAGCGTAGCATAAGTCACCGCTTCAGCTGCAATCATCTTTGTCACTTGCCGTTCGTCCATTCCAATTGCCCGCATCGCTCCATATTGCTTCATCCTTGCGGATACGCTCATGGAAATGCTATTGACAATGTTCAGTACCGTCACCAGAGCAATGATTGTCAGAAACGCATAGACACAGAACACAAAGGCCATATAGGTTCCTGATGTACGCTCGTCACGCTTATCACGGAAGCTGAATGTTTCTCCTGCGGCGGTTTGAATTGCCTGAACATCTTCGTCTGTCGCATCACTTGTTGTCTGTACCATCACAAGCGAGTAATTTTCTTCTCCAGTCAGGCGGACAAAGGTATCGCTGGAAGAAATCAGCGTGATTTTACCATTTGTCAGACCATCACTGCTGAACGGATCATTTTTCAGCAGTCCGGCTATCGTAAGAGTTTCCCCTTGAATCTGAATCGTATCACCAATTTTCCATGTGCTGTCCGCATCGGATGTGGCCAATACGAAGCTGCTATTTCCGTAGACCTTGGACAGATCGCTGCCTTTTTTCAAATCGCCGTCTTTTTTCAAGCTCTGCAAATCGAAATCGTCATAAGAAATCAAATCGACGGTATCGGAAGGACTTACATTCTTATCAATGGAAGCTGGAAGATCAAACGCACTCCGACGTCCATAGACCTCTTTTACACCGTCCATTCCCTGAATAGAAACAAGCAGCTCATGGGGAATCGTATTGCCGTCATCACTTGCAATATCAATATCTGATGTGGCAACAGACTGCGGCATCAGATAGGCCACAAAATCGACGAATACGGAAAAACTCAAAAACAGAATGATGCTGAGTGCAAAAGAGCCTGTCATCAAAATCAAGTTCTTCTTCACCGAAACAGCATGGTTGATACCAAGGATCGTCTCAATTCTTCCAAAGCGGGTATTGGCTGCATGGCGGATTGTTTTCTCATTGCCCACATTTCCAGACACCGCTGCAACAGGGGATACTTTGGAAGCCCGCTTCGCCGGAGCATTTGCGGCGAGAAGAACGGTAATAACGCCCACAAGGATACCGCAGACAATGCCGATGATGCTGATACCAAAGAGCGGAATGTTAGAAAATTCTTCGCCCACCAGAAAACACAATACCGCACACAGCCCCCATGTCGTAACAACGCCCAGCGCAAGGCCAATGGGAACGGCGGTCTTGCACCAATTCAATGCTTCCAGCCGCACAAAATGTACAATCTGCTGTTTACTCATGCCGATACAACGCATCATCCCGAAGAACTTGATCCGTTGTGCGACAGTACTGTTCATGCTGCTGGAAATCATCAAAACACCTGCAATCAGAATCAGCAGGAATAGGACACAAGCGACCAGGAGAAGCGATTGTCCCATGTAACTTCCAAGTAAATCTGTCATGGACAACTTACCATGCTTTCCAAGCAGCCGCGTATACTCCATCCGAGCACCCATTTCAGCCATACTGAATACTGCTGTCACCATAAATACAGCAAATACAATGCAAAGCAGCGTCATACGATTTTGACGGCGATGGACTTTAGCAGAGATGGGAATGAGACTAAGATAACTTTTCATTCACGGCACCTCCCAAAATCAGTCAAAGTGCCATCCGATACCTGTAATACCCTGTCTGCCGTTTGCGCAATGCTGCGGTTATGAGTAATCATAATGATGGTCTGCTCGTATTTTTTCGATGTTTCTTTGAGCAATGCGATAACCTCGCTGCTGTTTTGGGAGTCCAAATTTCCTGTTGGCTCGTCTGCCAGAATCAGAAAAGGGCGGGTAATCAATGCGCGGCCAATCGCCACTCTCTGCTGTTGACCACCTGAAAGCTGACTGGGCAAATGATTGCGACGTTCTTTCAAATTCAGCACCGTCAACAGTTCCTCCAAATATCTCTTGTCCGGCTTTTGGTAATCCAGCAACAACGGAAAAACCATATTCTGTTCCACGGTCAACTCCGGGATCAGGTTGAACGCCTGAAAGATAAAACCGATGTTCCTGCGTCGGAACACGGTCAGCTTCCGATCGTTCATGGAAAAAATGTCCTTGCCATCAATCAGCACCTTGCCCGATGTCGGCGTGTCCAAAGCACCAATCATATTCAGTAGCGTACTTTTACCGGAACCGGATTCCCCGACGATTGCTATATACTCGCCCTTTGGGACAGAAAAGCTAACATCCTTCAATGCCTTGACTGCGGTTTCTCCGCTGCCATAGGTCTTACTTATATTTTTGACCTCTAATAAGTTCATAGTGCAAACACCTCTTTCTGAATGATTTTACCGTATAGGCAGGCTGTCTTTATTTGTCCTGCCTATGTTTGAAAGAATAGCACCTGAATATTACTGTAACCCTACAACCAGCCTACAATTTTGTAGGAATCAGAAAATTCATTGTGAAGGTTGTCCCTATGCCTAATTCGCTGTCAACCTCAATGGTGCCGTTATGTGCTTCAACGATTGCCTTTGCCAGAGGTAAACCCAGTCCAATCCCTTGCTTGTCCTTGGAAAAACGGCTGCGATAAAACCGCTTGAAAATATGATGTATATCCTCTGGGTGGATGCCACATCCATTATCCTTTATCACAATTTGAACACCGGATGGCAATGCCTTCCACGCAATGCGGATAGTAGCACCACTTTCCGTATGGTCAAACGCATTTTTCACAATATTGTCGATTGCCTCAGACAGCCAATCACGATCACAGAAAAGAGAAAGATGATCCGAGCCAGACAAAATGATTTTCTTCTTTTCCCGTCTGGCTCTATATGCAAAATGCAGTTCAATATCCCGCATCATATCCGCCACATTCTCTGTGGTCTTTTCCAACACGATGGCACCGGCATCCAGTTTTGTAATCTTGAGCAGGTTTTGCACCAGTGTTTCAATGCGGTCAAGTTCCTGTTCGGATAAATCAGCAAATTCTTTTACCGCACTCAATTCCATATCCCCGTCCTTAAGCAGACCATTATAAATATTCAAAGCAGCCAGCGGTGTTTTCAGTTGGTGGGAAATATCAGAGATTGTATTTTTCAAAAATTCCTTTTCCCGGAGTTCGTTATCTGCATGAGCATTTAAGACAGCCGCCAGAGAATTGACAGTATGAAACAACCGATATAGTTCGCCCTCATCATCACATTCAATACGGGCATTGTAATCGCCGTCAAGATACTCATGAAGCTGTGATACCGCCTGTTCCAGGACTTGATTTTGTTTTTTGAAATAGGAACAACACACCGCCAATATAGCCCCTCCTGCCAATACGAAAACGAGCAATAGGAACAAAGAAAACCGCTGATAGCACAACCATAAGAACCCTTGTGTCAACAGAAGGGAGGCTACCCAAATAACGGATACTGTAAGAAACAATTTTTTGATTTCTTTGTTTGCAAATATTTTCATAGTCCACCTCACCCAATCACATTCCATTTGTACCCCATTCCCCGAACTGTCAGAAGCATTTGTGGTTCACTCGGATTATCCTCGATCTTTATACGCAGCCGCCTCATATATACGGTAAGGGTACTGCTGTCAATATAATTTCCATCGCAGTCCCATAGCTTATCTAAAATTTGTTCTTTGGTAAGTACCATGTTCGGGTTTCTCATAAACAGACACAGCAGCTTATATTCTGCGGCAGTCAGATCAAGCAATGCCCCATTTTTGAAAACCTGTCCCTGTAGCAAAAGAACTTTAATACCATTCGATTGTAATTCTGTATCTATTGCCTGAAAAGAATTTGCCCGGCGAAGCAGAGCGTTGATTCTTGAAATGAGAACGCCCAATTTGAAAGGTTTCGTGATATAGTCATCTCCGCCAATATCCAACCCCATAATGATACTTGTTTCTTCATCTGAAGCAGTAAGAAAGATGATAGGTACCTTTGATGCAAGTCGTACCTTCTTACAAAATTCAAATCCTGAGCCATCCGGCAATGATACATCCAACACCAGCAAGTCATATTTTCCATCTGCCCATAGTTCATATGCTTCTCCTAGCGTTCTGGCGATGCAGGTGTCAAATCCCTGCTTTTTGAAAGCAAATGAAAGACCATTTATAAGACTCAGGTCATCTTCTAAAAGAAATATTTTACTCATTTTTAAATCCTTTCTCTGTGTATCTCTTCATAAAGTGTTCGGATTGATTTCATAATGCTATGCCATGGAATATCAGCAGCGTAAGAATAATTCTTTTGGTATGCGTTCCATAAACTTTCCATAATAGAACTTGTTTCAACTTCATCAAACACTTCTCTTGTGTCCCCAGATTCTATCTGTTTCAATGTTCCTCGTTTTCTGGCTGTAGCCACAAGTGCATTCCATAATACTTCTTTTTGGAACTGTTCTCCATATAACTTTTGTAAAATATAGATATCATAAAAATCTCTCATGCGTGTATTCGTAACACTTCGACTGATAACAGTTTCCAATTTTTCAGCCAATACGGTTTCCATATTATATGCCCACACTTCAATTGTACGATCTTCAAGCATAAGATTAAATCTATACCTTATTTCTCTTGGTGTAATTACATCCCCAGTGGAAATATCAATCTTTAATGGTGTGATCACTCCATCAAACTTGGTTTCCATGCTTACGCGAACCCCCGGATAATCTGCTTCTTCCATGATTTCTGATATTCGTTTAATACGAAATGAAACACTATCATCTATAGGTATTGATATAATTTTTGATATAATCGTCTCTACATCCGTAACACTAACATTAGCGCCTTTTATAGTTGCATCCAGATCCATGGTAGCTCTGGCATCCAGACCAACCATTGCTGCCACCAACATTCCACCCTTTAATATAAACCGGTCTTTATACTCGGATAAAGAAATTCGTTCCAAAAAACGTTCCATCATATAATTCCGCATCAAAATCTGTGCATCAGCAGATTTTTTCTTTGACAGATTACGAATCAAATTCTTTAATTGTCTTGCCGTTGTTATCATTTAAAGTAACACCTCCAAATATGGTCTTAGTATCTTTTCAACATGAAACATGGAGGCATATTTCATAAGCATCCGCAAATTTTTGTCCTTGCGTCTAGCATATTGCTTTAATGCATCCTGAAAGACCTGCATCTCAATATTTTTCCTGCTGCGAAGCAGATCGCAAATCGTTCTCTCCATATCATAAACCGGAACTGAACGCCCGAATGATGTCTGCATAGTCGTAATCCCTATTTCATGTAAATCCTTTTTTACTGTATACACTTGAAAACCGTCTTCCTGCAAACGACTTGGATTATATCCAGTTCTTACTGTTATGGTGTATTTCAAAGGCTCTCTGTCCGTTAAATCATGAAAAAACAATGCAGTTTCGTGAGAAAATACAGCCTGACTACAACGTAAATGCAAAATGTACATCGCATCTGTCCATGTATCCGGCGATACATACACACCATGAGCAACTTGTTCTAATCCTCGTTCCTTCACATATGAATAAAACATAGATTTACTAATTCCATTATTTATAACTTGAAATGTCTGAATTGTCCCCCCACATTCACGCAACAACAAATCTAATTTTTCAAATTGAGTCATATAGCATCCCCTTTCATGCTAATATAATAATACACATTAGCACGAAAGTAAATATAAATAGCACCAATGAAAAATTAAATTTTAATAATATCCCGTTCGTCCCGCTAATCTTTCACATAGCATCTAATCCCTATATAAATCGCATGCACCAGTAGTAACAACGTAATAAGATTTATTGGAATAACAGATTTTATCCAGTCTCCAAAGTAGATTGCAATAGCTGTACTCATTATTGCCACAATGATGCTGATGATATCCCAACAATATTTCCGGTAGATTTTTCCTACCTGATATCCAATCCCGATTATCAGTAATCCTGTTATTACGAATAAAATTCCAATAACAACACCAGCAATCAGCCAGTACACAATCCCGGAAACGATACGGTTTGGAATTCCACTACTTAACTGTCCGAAAGAATCTGCACCTGTCACAAGCTCTCGAAACAAACCTCCAATTCCTTTTCCTAACGCACCAAAAAAGGTGATACAATCGTTAAGGAAAACCGGAGAAAGAACAGCGGTAAACAGTGTTGTTGCTATGCTGTACCATGCCAACAGAAACATAAGACTTTCATAACCAACCATCATATTTTTATATTTCTTTTCAAGCTGGATTTTACGGTTATCGCATTTCTCTTTTGCTTTCTGGTAAGCAGTGCGGTCACATTTTTTGCATTTCTCATAAGGCACCTTTTTCTCAACAGGTATCTCGACCATCTTTTGGTGTGTCTGTGCATAGCATTTTTCCTGTTCTGCTTTTTTGTATCTAAATTTCCATGCCACGACTTCTGCGTCGGCTCTTTTCCTGCTGTCTGTCTCGCTGGTTAATTGTTCCTCTGTTTGCTTTAATCTTGTCCGCAATGCTTCGATATTCTCGGCTCTGTTTTCGCTGTTCAATTTCTCGTTCAAGGTCAGCGATTCGCTTAGCTGCCTGTTCAGTTCCATAATCGTCTGGTCTTTCTGATCCAGTTCGTCCTGCATCTGTTCCGTCATCAGCAGAAGCTCTTCCACCTGCCCGACGTTCTCTAAGTTTACGCATCCGTTCATCAATCTCCCTCGCTTTCTCTATCTGCTGTTTAAGGTCAGCAATTCGCTGTTCTGTTTCAGCAATAAACTGTTCTCTCTGTTCAGCTTCTGCGTTAATTCCTGCCATTGCTGATTCTCGTTTTCCAACTGTTCGATTCTGTTTTTCTGCTGTTCGATCTGGGAGAGCAGTTCTTCTGTATCTGGCAAAAGATTCAGCAGCCTGGATAACTCGCTGTTTAAGATTTGCAAACTTTGGTTCTGCTCCTGAAAGGACAAAAGCTGTCTGTCCCGTTCCTGCAATTCCTTTACCATCTCTGCCATAAGGTTCTGCTGTTCCTCGATCTGGTTTATCATTGTCTCCATCATGGGAATGACTTCCCGGCTTTCTTCTAAGGACATTCAATCGCTCCTTCCACTGTGATAATGCACCAGACACTTTTCCGAAACTGGTCTGTATCTTTTTCAGCAGTGAATTTTGTTTTTTTATAATCTGGTTTTCCTCTACTTTCCATGAAGCGGTCTGCACCTGTCCATTCTGGAATTTCTCATCAATCTTTCTTGCATCCGCACCTTCATGAATTGTAGGGATTTCTAGTTTTCCCTGTCTTGCATAGGACCGGTGGTCAATCTGTTGTTCCACCGCTAAATGTGCATTGCAGACTTTCGCCCATTCGCTCCGCCACAATTCGCAGTTTCTGGGATTGCTCCACCCGGTAGCATCAGTCAGCACCCGTTTCCATTGTTTGCGGTTCCTTGCACCGACTTTCTGATTGCCGTTTTCGTCCAGTACTGGGATTCGGATTCCATGGCGGTCAGGGTTCTTTTTATCCTGCCACCAGTCAGGATGGGATTCATCAACCACGATATTTCCGTCAGTATCTCTGACAAAATCCCAGTCTTTGACTTCTTTATTTCCCCACGAATGATCTGGCTAAAAGGGACGCATGGTTACAAGCAGATGCACATGTGGGTTCCCATCACCCTTATCATGTATGCTCCAGTCGGCACACATGCCTTTGTCTACAAAGTTTTTCTGAATATAGTCCGTTGTAAATTCAATCTGTTCCTGTCGGCTCCATTCTTTCGGAAGTGAGAACTCAAACGACCTGCCGAGTTGTGCATCTGAATTTTTCTCAATCTTCAAAACTTCATTCCATAAACGCTGTTTCTGAAAGGTAAGTTTGAATTTTTCCAGTGCAGCTTCTTTGTTATCTGCCCTTTTATATCGGACAGATTTCTGAAACCACTTGATATTTTCAGCAGGTACATTCTGCCATTCCTGCGGTGCATTTTTACACATCATCAGGCTGGCATAAACAACTTCTTTTTTTGAAGTGTAGTAGCTGATCCTGCCTGTTTCTTCATTTTTCATCACATCACCATTAAGATAGGCAGACGCTGATATGATAGATTTTCCTTTGCTCCGTCCAACAATCTTTACTGTATAATGGAAGATTGCCATAATCTGTTTCCCCCTTTCTGCCGTATCCGGCTTTGATTTCCGGCAAGTAACGTTTTTCCTAAAAGAAAATAGTATCTGCCGGAACGCCCTCTGCGTAAGAGTGCCCTGTGCATAACAGCCTGCATGGAATGCGCCCCTCTGGCGAAGAGTGCCTCCTGCGGCATGAGCAGGTCTGCATGAAATGCCCGCCGACGGAACGAGCCCGGCAAGCGTAAGCGTAGACCGGTTGCCACCTGTGGCAAACTTATACGGACAACCTCTGGTTGTCCATAAGTGCGCCCTTCATGAAAAAGCAATGAAGGGAATGGAAAACCCACTCCCTCCGGCATTACACTTCCTCCGTATTTGCAACTGGCTCTTTCTGCATTGCCTTTGAGAAAAACTTTCCGTTTGCTTCCTGCCTTTTTAAGAAGCCGATCAGCTTTGGAATATCTTCTTCCTCAATCGCAGAGCCAAGCACTGATTCCACCGCACCGCCAATCTGGCAGAGCCTGTGGGTTCGTTTTTTCGTTTCCACATATTTCTGACGTTTCTTCAGTTCCCGTTTCTGTGCTGCGTACTGTTTCGCTTTCTCAAGGCTTTCCTGTTCTTTCTTTTCCAACTGGAGCATACGCTCCTCATAACTCTTTGTTGATCTTGCCATAAATATCATCGTCCTTTCTCTTTTCTTCCAAACATAAGTTTCCTGTTGTCCGTCAGACGAAATACATGGTATAATCTGCTTGCGTGTAGGTATATCATGACTTCGGTCTGATAGAACCTTTGGCGGTTTCTTCGGAAACCGCCTTTTTAAGCTGAACCGTTTCTTGTGACTGCTTTCACATTTCCCTTATCCCTCAAGTCCCTGCCCTCGTTGGCTTCCATGAAGAGTTCCAGCATATCCGTTTTAATCAGGACTTTCCTCCCGACCTTTAATACCGGAAGTTTCTTCCACTCCACCAGTTTTCTCAGGGTGTTCCTGCCGATTCCCGTATAATCAGCAGCTTCCTCAATAGATAAAGCAAGCTTTCTTTGCGTCATGTGATCACCTTCCTTTTAAATTGCATTATTCAATTTTCGCAGAGAAGATGGGAGTTACAGCTTCTACAATCCTGCGTTATGAGAACGGTTCGATTGACAATACCAAAAAGATGGTGCTGGAAGGTCTCTCGGAAGCACTTCATGTATCTATTGAATGGCTCAAAGGGGAAACCGATGAATATGAAACCGACATTACGGATAAAAGGGAATTACAGATTCGTGATGCGATGAGTGATATTCTCAAACAGTTACCTCTTGACCTTACTAAAACAGAAGATGCTTTTTCTAAAGACTTACTGCTATTAATGTTAAAGCAATATGAACTGTTTCTGGATTCATTCCAGCACGCCTGCAAGAATTACAAGGGCAATCCCAAAGAGCGGACATTGCCAAAGTAATGGGGTTTGAATCGAACGATGAATATAACGAGATTATGTTTCTCAGGGAGATCACCCATACTGTCAACGCATTTAACGACATGGCAGATATTGTAAGGCTCTATTCCAAGAAACCGGAAACAGCAGAACAAAGGCTTGCAAATCTTTTATCCGAAGTTATGTACGAAGATTCTGAATCGGTATAGTAAGATAATCGGAGTTATGATAAAATGAGCGCAAGCGAGTCAAGCTGTTTACAGATTTGACGAGTGGCGAATTGGCTTATGGACTTGTCCATAAGATGCCTACACGCAAGAAGCATTTCAACAGTTCCGATTGTCTGATATCGAAAGGAGACATACGATTATGGCAAAAGGATCTGTTAGAAAAAAAAAGGATAAAAATGGTACTATCGCTTCTATGTAGAGGACGCAAGCGGTAAAATGGTTCAGAAGGAATATGCCGGAACCGAGAGCAAAAGTGAGACGGAAAAGCTTCTCCGCAAAGCACTGGAAGATTATGAAAATAAGAAGTTTGTCGCAAAGGCAGACAGTTTTACGGTAGGAGAACTTCTGGATATGTGGGCGGAAGAAGAACTGAAAGTTGGAACACTCAGCAATAGTACAGTGGAAAATTATCTTGGTGCAATCCGATGTATCAAGAAACACCCGATTGCAGAACGCAAGTTGAAAACGGTTACTGCTGAACATTTACAGAGTTTCCTCGATCTGCTTACATTCGGTGGCGAATTTCCTGATGGAAAAGTAAGAAAAGGATACAGCAAAGATTATATCCATTCTTTTTCCGCAGTGTTACAGCAGTCTTTCCGTTTTGCGGTATTTCCAAAACAGCTAATCAGCTTCAATCCGATGCAATATATCAAGTTGAAAAGGCAGGCTGAAGAAGTCGATCTGTTTTCCGATGATGAAGTAGAAGAAGGCACACAGCCAATTTCACACGAAGACTATGAGAGACTTATCAACTATCTGGAAAAGAAAAATCCACCTGCCATTCTGCCAATCCAGATTGCATATTATGCCGGACTCCGTATCGGGGAAACCTGTGGCCTTACATGGCAGGACATTAACCTTGAGGAACAATGCCTTACCATAAAACGCAGTATCCGCTACGACGGAATGAAACACAAAAATATTATCGGACCAACAAAGCGAAAGAAAGTAAGGATTGTTGATTTTGGCGATACTCTGACTGAAATACTGAAAGCTGTCAGAAAAGAACAGCTCAAAAACCGGATGCAATATGGTGAACTATATCACCGCAATTACTACAAAGAAGTGCATGTAAAAAACAGGATATATTATGAATACTATCATCTTGACGGAACACAGGAAGTCCCAGCCGACTACAAAGAAATCTCCTTTGTCTGCCTGCGACCAGATGGCTCTTTGGAACTGCCGAGTACACTCAGCATTGTATGCAGATCAGTGGCAAAGAAGCTGGAAGGATTTGAAGATTTTCATTTTCACCAGTTGCGTCACACTTACACCAGCAACCTGCTTTCCAATGGGGCTGCTCCGAAAGATGTACAGGAACTGTTAGGACACTCTGATGTCAGTACCACAATGAATATTTACGCTCACTCAACAAGAAAAGCAAAGCGGGATTCCGCAAGACTTCTTGATAAAGTAGCGAGCAATGCTTAACTAAAAATTTCCCTTATTTCCCTTGCGGATTCCGCATAAGGGCAAAAATAAGGGAAAATACATATCATTTCACTATCTAAGGGGCTGGAAAGCCTGTAAAATAAGGAAAGTTCAAGAAATCTCTCCACAAATTGTGATTTGTCGATTCCTCTTTGAGATATTAGCTCCTTAAAAGTATTGCTATATCTCGTCAATTTCCGTAAAAGAAACACACAGTTCAAAGCAGATTCAACAGTTCTGTATGGAAATATCCGTTTGTTCCTGCTCCGTTGCTGCCTTTTCTCGAATCAAGCGGCTTTTTCGTAGAATCGCCTCAAATATTTGTTGGTCTACTTCTCGATTGAAATAAACGGCGGAAATGTATCGGAGCTATCGCTGCGCGTCATAGTTTCAGGATCCACATCGAAAGACCGTCCATTGTATTCATAGTGCAGTTTTCTGTCTATGCAATAAAAACGATGTTCCGATTGAAAAGCAACAGACTTGTAACGCTCGTCTTGTATCGGCTGATCTCGATATAAAGCCTGGTCCTCCGATAATTTCAGCACCCCATTTTCAAGACGTACATCATAAATCCCACTTACAATAGCCTCTGCTGCCACATTTTTCCCTGAAGCAGAAACAAAACGAAAGTAACCCGTGATTGCGTTTGTGCTTTTTCGTTTCGCCAATTCAAAACGAAACAAGGATACAGAGCTGAAATCCTTTCTTAATTTTTCTCGTTCTCTTTTCTTACCAATCAGCCATATTTTTTCGTTAGATATAATAAACATATCTATCTGAAATCCACTTTGCGAATATTTAAAATTGGAAAATGATATTTGGTCAGAGTATACGCCTTGTAATGTACCATCTTCCAGTTCATAAACCAATTCCTTTGTAAACAGCGTTTTGCCATTTACATTCTCTTCAATGAAGTTTATAATTTCTTTCATTAAGCACCCATCCTTTCATTCATCTTGAAAACCGCCTTAACCAATAATCCCAAGGATTCAGAATACCCCAAAATGGCCTCTCTGTCTGCCATGTCACTGATATTACTCAGCAAGCTGTGTTAATGTATTGCCTGCAATACGATAGACTGTCCAATCAGACATGGCCTCTGCTCCAAGCGACAGATAAAAGTCAATGCTGGGTTTGTTCCAGTCAATGCACCACCATTCAAGCCGTCCGCAGCCACGTTCCACAGCGATGGATGCTAATTTTTTCAAAAGAGCTTTTCCATAACCTTTCCCGCGGCATTCCGGTTTGACATACAGATCCTCCAGATAAATACCGGCTCGTCCTAAGAACGTAGAAAAGTTTTGGAAAAACAGCGCAAATCCAACCTCTTTTCCATCTTCAACAGCAAAAATGACTTCTGCTTTTGTTTATCGAAAATCCATGTTTCAAGCGTGGCCTCGTCAGCCACTACTTCGTTCAGCTTTTTTTCGTAATCTGCAAGTTCTTTGATAAATTGCAGGATCAACAAAGTATCTTTCCGTTCTGCATTTCTAAAAGTTAAATTCATTTGTGTTATCCTCAATAAAATGAAAGTTGTCAGAGTATCTTGTTTACCCTTTCAGGTTATCCAAAGCTTCGGGACAATTTGAGATAATCTCCCCAACAGTCTGACATTTTTCCATGTCTGAACAGTCACCGCATGTCGTCACACCTTTTTTCAATGCGCACTGGCGAATTCCGCAAAGACTATCGCAGAATACAGTTTTAATTCCATCAACCCGACATCCCTCACAGTTGATATGTTCAGGTAAAATGGGAGCATTATTTAACTCGGCCCATCGTTTTGCAGTTTTCTCACGCAACGCCTGGTCGTCATTGATTGTTGCAAGATATGCGTCACACTTTTCACAGTCCAATCCGCAGTATGCAATCCTATCCTTCATAGATATGTACCTCCTAAAATCATAATTTTTTAATTTATTTTCTTAGATTTGTTGTATACAGTAATGATTGTTATTGAAAAAAGAATCATTACAGCATTTGCGGCAATCGTTCCCGTCCACGTCATCATTATGGAGCCAAACAGAGAGGATGCAGCGTTGAACATAGTATGGAAAAGCACATACACAAACACATAGCCTTTTCCTGCTATTTTGTAGATTGCCCCTCTAAAAAAACTTAACGACATGACTTGAACATTGAACATCCAGAAATTAATCAGCCCGTCACAGTGATTCGTTCCGGGAATAAAAAAGAGAGGGATATGCCAAAATGCCCAAATCATTCCAACTAAAAAAGAAGAAAGAACAAAGCCGTATTTTTTGTCCAATCTGGGTTGCAATACATACATCCACCCCGCTTCCTCCATGCCGCCAATGATGAAATTCCCTGGCAAGGACAGAAAAAACATGTAAAAGGGAAGCGCTATTCCATCACAGCCCGATACAATTATGTGTGTCCCAAAATACAAAGCAATCCCTGTTACAATAAACAAATAGACGGAAATTTTATTTTTTGCAAAAAAGACTGTTTTTAACCATTCTGGAAAACCTGTTACATTGTTATTCTTCTTCAGAACAACATAAGAGGCAATCGCGGGAGATAAAATATAGATAGCAAAAGGTATATTCATTGCAAATTGTTGTAAAGAATTAACCAAACTATAAACCTTATATCCGAATTGCCCAAGAGCAATCAAAACACCAGATACACCATATGCAATACAAAAGGTTAAAACTGTAAACTGTAATATGACTTTTCTATCTGACAATGATTGCGTTCCTCCCATTCGGATTTCCTTAATTCATTTTTTCTTGACACTCACTACATTCTCTATCGTGAATAGAAATGATTCCACCACATTTTTGGCAGATGTATTTCTCTTTCTGTTCCTCCATGAATTTTTCCAAACCATGTTGATGGACAGCTCCGCTGTTTTCCATAAGGTTTTACTCGATTTCCCAAATTCATGCTTTTTGCATTTTCATTCAATTTCTCTATAAAGTCAGCGAACATATCCAAGCCAGTAATAGTACCGGGCAGATGCTGCGCTAAATGAATAGTCTGTCCCCCAGTTCCACATCCTAAATCTGCAATTCGTGAAAACTTATTTAGTGGTTTAATAAATCCAAGAGCCTGTTCGATGACTTCGGAACTTCCGGGGCCTTGGCTCTCCAATCCAATATGTGTTTCAAGCAACAAGTCTAACATAGATGGGTGCTTAGTTTCCATTTCCATCTCTTCCAAAATGCAATTTGTTTATTCGTCCACGAGGTATTAGCTATTTAAAAGTATTACTATATTCTCACCAGTTTCCGAAAGGGGAACACACAACTCACAACTGATTTAACAGTTCCGCATGGACGTATCCGTTTGTTCCCACTACGCTGCCGCCTTTTCGCGGATCAAGCGGCTTTCCCGTAAAATCAGTTACCCGCCCTCCCGCCTCCTGAATTAACAGCATACCTGCAGCATAATCCCAGGGATTCAGATATATCTCGAAATAGCCTCCCTGTCTGCCACATGCGGTATATGCCAGTTCCAGAGCGGCAGACCCAATCCTGCGGACATCCTGGCACTGGCCGAACACTCTGCGGAATCGGACAAAGTTTTCATCAGCCAGCTCTCTTTTCGCTGTCCCCAGCCCAACCATCGTGTCGGATAGTTTTTCTGCGGTTGATACATGTATGGGCTGTCCGTTAAGGAAACTGCCCTTTCCCTTAATCGCTGAGAACACTTCTTCACGGAAAGGGTCGTATACGATTCCCATATCAATTTCTCCCTGACGGCACAGCGCTAACGATACAGCGCTATGCTGATAGTCGTGCATGAGATTGGTAGTCCCGTCAACCGGGTCTAAGATCCAAAAGCGATCCGCCTTTATTTCCTGCAATCCGGTTTCTTCTCCGAGAAATTGAATATCCGGCGCAAGGGCAAACAGCTCCTTCTTTAAAAAATTTTGCACGGCAATATCTACCTGCGTTACGTAGTCTGCAAGACCCTTCTCTTTTACATGAGCGGCCATTTCACGGTTTTTTATTAATACCTGCGTTTTTGTTACTAAACTGATAATTTTCTGGATATCCATATTCGTTTCCTCCATTGGCTACAATCACTGGTTACAAAACATCGTTAGAAAAAAGGGTTGAAAGAACTCAGCAAACTGGAATTGATTGGCTTACTTCTCGATTGAAATAAACGGAGGGAATGCATCGCAACTATCGCAACGCTGCATAGTTTTGGCGTCTACGTCAAAACTTCTGCCATCATATTCATAGTGCAGTTTTCCGTCCTCGCAATAAAAACGATGTTCTGATTGAAAAGCAACAGGCTTAAAACGCTCACCTTGTATAGGCTGATCCCGGTACAGCGCCTGATCTTCCGACAATTTCAACACACCATTTTCAATGCGCACATCATAAATTCCACTTACAATAGCCTCTGCCGCCACATTTTTTCCTGAAGCTGAAATAAAACGAAAACAACCTGTAATTGCATTCGTGCTTTTTCGCCTCGCCAGTTCAAAACGAAACAGGGATACAGCACTAAAATCCTTTCTCAATTTCTCTCGTTTCCCATCCTTACCAACAAGCCATATTTTCTCGTTAGATACAATAAACATATCTATCTGCAATCCACTTTGCGAATATTTCAGATTAGAAAAGGATATTTGGTCAGCATATACGCCCTGTAACGCACCATTTTCCAGTTTGTAAACCAATTCCTTTGTAACCAGCGTTCTGCCATCCACATTCATTTCAATAAAGTTAATAATTTCTTTCATTTACATTCGGCCTTTCTTCCATCTTGACATACGCTTTCTCCGCCTAAGGCGGCTCATCGTTCTTTGCCAATAAGGCGACATTAAATTAGTTCTGTAACCAGAACTTACAGCAATGCTTTTATTTTCATAGCAACATCATCTGTACTCTTCAATCCAATCATTTTATGCAAGTGTATTTCAAAATGGCTTTATCTTCAATAAAATTTCTAAACGATTGTATTCCTTCATCAGAATAATCAGGGGCTTCAAACTGTAAAAATGTTGTCCATATAAGTGCAACTGCATCAGCTGTTTGTTCATTGTCTATCGTTCTAATTTCCATATAGATACCACCTCTCCAACTTTCGATTTGTTTATTCGTCCAGCATGTATTAGCTATTCAGAAGCTTTGTTAAATCCTCAACGGAAGCATCTATTTTCACAGAAACTTCTTCCATGGTCATGCCGGAAGCAAGAAAGCGCTTTATCACCATTTTCATATCCTCGCCGACCTCAATGATATGGCCATCCAAATCGTAGAACCGGATTACCCGCTGGCCCCAGCTATGATTGATCACTTCTCCCAAATATTTAATGGCCGGATATTCTTTCAGTTTGTTCAGGAAACCGTCAAAATCCTGTTCCTCAAAGACGATTTCCGCATTGTTAGATTTCTTTAATATCTTTTCTTTCGGCAGATTCACAAGCCAGTCAAAATATTTTTCTGAATACCCATATATGTTTCCTCCATTGGCTTCAACTACCTGGTTACAAAACTTCCATAGATCTATTGCAAACGATGTCTCTTAACTAAAGGAGTTAAGAAAGGTTTGAAAGAACTTGACAAACTGAAATTTTGATAAGACCTAATTTATAGCACTTATTAACTATTATATCCTTTTCCCTCATGTTATGAACTTTCATAAAGGCAAAAACAAAGGAAAAGGATACATATTTTGAGGTTTTACGATAAATGTGTATACAGTTCCGTAAATTCTTTTTCCGAAAGTCTTAACTCCGTTTCGTTATAATAAGGAGAGCCATTTTTGATTCCGAATTCAAGAACTGTAGGTCCGTCGAAATAGTAAGCTTTATGTGTGTAGTTAACCGGTTCGGCCTGCCAGACATAATTTACTAAAGCCTTTGCCGCTTTTCTGGATTTTTCATCCTGCATACCGCCAACTGCGGGACCTGAGCCTGCACAGTAAATCTCTAAGTGGATTTCTTCCCCTTCATCCGATGTCGTTAAAATGCGATATAAAAAAAGATTTCCCAAATTTTCTGTCTCATAGATTGGTTGACCAAATAACGCTTTAATTTTACCGTATATAAGAGAAAACTGATTTTTATAATCTGCAAAGCCTTCAATAAAATTATATAGTTTACTGCTATCTGTTAATTTTTCCGTGTCTTTCACTGATTGAAATGTGTATGGCATTTTATCCTCCTCTGCTTTAATGAATGTTTCAAAAATCCCGATTGAACAAAATCGCTGCGCGATGGTCTGCCGGGGCTGTGGCGCAAACTGGAAAATATTGATGTCCGCCAATATGATCCCAATGAATGTGTGTCGCAACTGCCGTAATAGGCTTATATGTGAATTTCATAACTTCATCGTATATGTTTGAAATGCCGAGTCCTGTGTCAATAAGTAGGCTTCGCTCGCTTCCATTTAATAAATAGCAATGCGTTTCTTCCCAATGTCGATATTCACTGATAATATAAGTATTATCATCTACTCTATCTATTGTAAACCAGTTATCCATAGCCTGCATACTCCCTTCAAATTCCGATTTTTTGTTCTCTGTAACTTCCCGATAAACGGAAATTTTTCATTTTCGGTTCGGTTTTCTTTTGATAGCCAATAATTTCATGTAATCATCAAAATCAGCCGTATTAGTCGGTTCAAACATAACCCATTTCCCGTCATGATAGGTTTTCGCCTCATTATACTGCTTACAAACAGCATTAGAAAGAGTATCCCTTATCGCTTCAAATTTTACCCTTTCATCTTTTCCAAAAATAATCATGAAACCAACGTAATTACGTTTTGCATATAAGCTACAGAGGGTTTTTCCCCCTCTTCGGTATTTATACTCGTAAGTCCAATTCTTACCACCAGTATTCCATAACTGTTCCATATCGTATTTTTCATCAATAGCCGTACATAGCGCTTGCCAAACTTCATACAAGGATTGTCCAAGTAATTCAGTCATAATTGATTGAGATGGTTTATTTTCAAGCATAATATCGCCTCCACAAATCCCGATTTGTTTATTCGTCCATCATATATTAGCTATTTAGAAGTTTTGTCAAATCCTCCACGGAAGCGTCCATTTTCACAGAGACTTCTTCCATTGTCATGCCGGAAGCAAGAAAGCGCTTTATCACCATTTTCATATCCTCGCCGACCTCAATGATATGGCCATCCAAATCGTAAAACCGGATCACCCGCTGGCCCCAGCTATGTTCGATCACTTCTCCCAGATATTCGATGTCCGGGTATTCTTTCAGCTTGTTTAGAAAACCGTCAAAGTCCTGTTCCTCAAAGACGATTTCCGCATTGTTAGATTTCTTTAATATCTTTTCTTTCGGCAGATTCACAAGCCAGTCAAAATCCTGCTGCAGTGCCAGGCCGCAGGTAAAAGCAATGTTTCTGCCATAATCCTGGAACACCTCTAATCCAAACAGATCCTCATAAAATTTTCTTGCGGCGTTAATATCAGCCACAGATATAAGCATACATACGTGTTTCATGCAAATACTCCTTTCAAACTGTGGTTTCCCATTTTCATATAAGTTGATTGATTATTTATTCAAATCCAACCGAATTGACACTGGTCTTCACGGTTGAATATTTATTATACCATAGAGCAGCCTGTACCTCCACTTTTTCATTTCCGGTTTTGTCCAAGATTTATCCTGCTTTTGTCCAAGTTTAACCCTACGGGTATTTCCCGCAGTTCTTTCCGAAATTGGTGCGCAAAACGAATCGTCTTAACTGTACCGCCTTTTTCCCGACCGTCATACACTGCAATTACACGGTCTGAATGTTCCACCATGTAACGGTTGCGTTTGGCATAGACATTGGGCCTGTATTCATCCTGAATTACGATAACCTCTGCACAGGCATCCAGAAGGGCGTTTGTATGTTCCTTCTGGCACAGACTGTCCATCCGTTTCCAGTATGGAAGCACCGCAATCAACCGCAGCTCAGGGAAATCCTTTTGCAGAATCACTACAACTTCCGCAAAGTATTGGTCTGCACCATTGGCAAATCCGGTCATAAATCCGGTATAACCATCCGAAACCGCCTTTACAATTTCACGCCGCAAAGCATATTTTACCGCGTCTATCTGTTCATCCGGTATATCTCTGTGTCCTGTGACACAACAGGTCTTTTCTTCCATTAGGTTCCTCCGTTTAATAGATTTAATTTTGTATCTATCATCATTATAATAGCTTTATTTTTTCAAGTCAACGCAAATACCCTTTTTCTATTTGCGAATAGAAGTAATGTATGAGGTACAATCTATTACAGAGTAGGAGGTGGGTCTGATGTATGAAGAATTCGTCCCGGAACGGCTGGCAAAGCTGAGATTACAAAAAGGTGTATCTGCACGCGATATGTCATTGTCGTTGGGGCAGGCAAACAACTACATCAATAACATTGAAAACAAAAAATCACTTCCTGCCATGCAGTCCTTCTTCTATATCTGTGAATATCTTGGCGTAACACCAAAGGAATTCTTTGATGAAGAAAATCTTTATCCAGAAACCCTGCAGGAATTTATTGCAGAAGCAAAGAAACTGGATCCAAAATTAATGGCATATATCCTCGGCATTATGAAAGAACTGAACAGCAAAAAGTAAAGTGGTCACACGGATTGGCTGCTTTTTTCTTATTATCTCCTCTGTGTTCCTAAATCCATCCTCAGAACATTCTATATTCATACTTTTTTCCCTGTCAGAGCCACTCCCCCCCTAATTCAAATACATTCTTTTCCATAATGTCTGTTACAGCCTGAAATATGATAAAAAATTTATGGCCAAATCAGTTTCGCCATAATATCCTCTTCCCTCACAAAAGGTTCTTCCCAGTATCTGGAGTCCAGTGAATGCCCTGCATTGTCTCCAAGAACATAATAACAGTTCTCCGGTACTGCCACACTGATTCCATTGTGCTCTATATGTTCATTTTTTACCGCTGCAATCCGCTTGACCAGCAGCTTCCCGTCATGATGAAAAATAATAATATCGCCTGTTTCAAGTTTGGAATAAATCCGGACTCCAACAATATAACTGTCTTTTTTCAATGTCGGTTCCATAGACTCCGTAGGTACATAACCCAACAAAAATATCATCCTAAATAAAATCAATGTAATGATCATAATGAGAAACGGAATTATCCATTTCCATGTGCTCTTTTTCAGTCTACTCATAATTTGCCTCCAAAAATAAAAAAAAGCGAGATGCTGTAAACCAATCAAGGCTATCCGCATCCCATATGATCTGCCCGTCACCCCTCCAGATGATAGGCATCTGCAAGCTGCACAAACTCCGGCCGGCTCTTCAGGAACTTCCGTGCTTTGGATACCCAAGCACAAACCAGTTTTGCTGAAGCATTCATTTTTACTCCAATTTCACTGCTTGTATATCCTTTTGACATCATGCAGATGGCGTCTATGCCTTTACTGGTGGAAGGCGGTGCCTCGGCCTTTGCCTGTTCGAGTATACGATTGATGTCCATACGAAAATCCGATAGTTCCTCCGGAGTTTCCTGTTCTGCTGCAATATATGGGGTCACATCGGAGAGAATCTCCTTCGCCTGTCTTCGGGTAGCATAAACCATGGCATCACAGATCTCATGCCAGATCAGCCGATAGGCATAGGTGGAAAACGTGCCGCCCTTGTCAGTTGCAGCAGCTTTGCATAGGCCAATGCTTCCAATCTGAAAAAGATCTTCGTAGGAATACATACCCACCTGATAAGGGGGCTGCAGCTTATCCTGAATCACTCTATGTATCAGACCGATATTTTTTGCAACCTTCTCCTGTTCTTTTCCTGTTAATATCATGAGGCTGCCACGCCCCCTTCTAATGCTCGAAATCGGTATCTGTTCTTTCCGGATTTACGGCGCTCCATCAGCCTGCGGCTCTCTTCAATAACCTGTTTGCAGTAATATTCCCCCAGATGGCCAATATGTGCCTCCGATAAAGGAGCACAAATTAAGTCTGCCAGCCACTGATAAGCATCCTGTTTGCTCATCATCCCAGACTGGTGCAGCTGGTCAAAATAGTGATGTGCGGTCCGCCTGAGGGTGCGAAGTTCATGATTGGCCAGGCTTCCCACTGGGATATTGGTTCCAGCATGGACTCGTACATAAGCGTCACATTCCGGATAACGGCCGCATACATAGAGCATTGTTTTTTTACTGTTATCATGATAAATCCCATCCGCACTCCGATAAATAACCGGACTGCCACAATAAGGGCAACGCATAGAACCTGCCTGAAATCCCTTTCTTTTCTTTTTTTGTTTTTTCATCGTCTTAACCTCCGTTTGGATAAAAGAAAAAGCCGGAAGGTCTGCAAAAAAGCATACAGAGCCAAAGCACTGGAATTTCAATGTCTCATCCAGCAAATTGACTCTGTAAGTATTTAAGCAGCCTTCCGGCTTTAATATTCAAATGACTTGCGTTGTTATGGATCCGCTCAATGCGCAGAATCCGTAACGGTTCCCTAATTCCCTTGAATCAGGTCTGACGCTATACCACAAACGTACCGAGAGCCTGAACGCAAGTCCCTGCCACGGTTATAGTATAGCAAATTAAAATCTGCATGTCAAGCCTTATAGGAATATTTATTTTAATTTTTTGTTCAAATTATTCCTATAAGGATTTCTCGTGTGTTCCGAAATCAGTCTGAGACTAATCCTCTCCATATTCATCCTCGTACTCAACATCGCTTTCACTGCGTTTTTTCATCACCTGCATGACGACTAAACTGCCGACAGCCAAAACCATGCCGCCTGCAAATAGTACGAGATGAAGTACCGGGATGCCTGCAACTGTGCCCTTTGTATCTTGCCCGCTATTTGAACCATTGCTTTTCTGGTTCTCACTGCTCTCATTTTGCATCTCCTCTGTTGTGGCAGGGACTTGCGTTGCTTGTGGAGCAGATACAGAGGAATTCATACAGGTCAGCACATAGGATTTGCTGCCGCCCAGTTCCATTCTCAGGACACCGTCTTCGCCAACTGCTATGGTTCCAGGGTACATCCCGGAATCCGTTTTCAGCTGAAATTCTACTCCAGCCCAGTCTGCACCGAGCTGAATTTCCAGTTTCTCAGGTTCTATGACCTGCATTTCCGTTCCATCCGTTCCCTGCGGCTCCGCATAGATCGGTGTGGCCGGAATGCAGAGGATACAGATGAGAGAAAGGACTGTCAGAATTCCTTTTAACAATTTTACTTTCATGGTCATTTCCTCCTAAAAAAGGCTGCCCTTTTAAGGACAGCCCATGATAATCATATGAATTTTTAAGTGTCTTTTCGTAAAATATCCAGATATTCCTGATAAGCAAATACCCTGTTTCTGCTTGCATTGTTTGTCTGCATTAAGATTCCCTCTTTCACAAACCTGCCCACTGCTGCGGATACTGTGCTAAAAGAGAGTCCTAATTCATCTGCTGTCTTCCTAATATCAATAATCGGGTTTTGCTCCAGATAGGAAAACAGTTTTTCTGCTGTTTGCGCTGCACGCCCCATCTGCTTAACAACCGCCTCGTTACGGTCATGCAGAGCGGAGAGCTTATGGATTGCCTCCGTTGCATCCTCAGCAGATTCTTTCACTGCCTGCAGGAAAAACCTGACCCACTGCTCATAATTGTCTTTGTTTCTGACTTCACTCATACGGTCATAATATTCGATGCGGTTTTTCTTCAGAAAACAGGAAATATACAGAGCTGGTGTTTTCAGGGCTTTTTTCTCAATTAAAAACAAAGTAATCAGAAGTCTCCCTACACGGCCGTTTCCATCTAAAAACGGATGGATCGTTTCAAACTGATAGTGAAGAAGAGCCGCTTGGATTAGGATATCCAGCGTATCATCCGAATGGATGTACTTTTCCAAATCCGACATTGCTTTTTGCATGTCTTCTGGGCGCGGCGGAATATATCTCGCATTTTTCAGCGTGCTTCCTGCAGCTCCGATCCAGTTTTGAGAGATCCGGAATTCGCCCGGACTCTTTTCCTGGCCTCTGACGCCTTCCATCAAAACAGCATGGGTCTCTTTAATCAGCCGATTACAAAGCGGCAGAGTTTCTAACCGATTCAGTGCAAATTCAGTAGCCTTGATATAATTGATGACATCCGACACATTCTGGTTTGCATTCTGTTCAATGAGTGGATCCAGCACATCCTCCAGTGTAGCCTGTGTGCCCTCGATCTGGGAGGACAACAACGCTTCCTTACGCACATACATGGAGATAAAAAGGCTCATATTGGGAATATTAGCAGAAAGAGTGTCCAGTGTAGCCAGTGCTTTTGTCGCCCCAATTAAAGCAGTAATCATATCCGCATCCATCTCCAATAACGGCGGAAGTGGTGCTGGACAAAAAGATTTGTATTCTGCCTCTCCGCTTAAATTCTTGACATATTCTCCCGCTCTTCCCATAAAAGACACCTCCAAATCAAAATAACACTCTTATTATACCTCCGTTATTTTGATTTGTCAACTTAACTCAAAATAGATTTTTCATTTATTATCATTTACGATTTTAAGTCATAATATTTGTCCTCCAAAACTTTTTTTATTTTGATTTCATATCAACATAAGGGTCTAAATTGAGAACCGGGCAGAGAATCTCTGCCCAGTTCCTTTCTGATTTACAGATTCTTACTTCGTATCTTTCTTCTTGCGTTTTTTGGCCCAGAAGATGCTTGTGCCAAGTCCAGCGGCGCTGGCAGCAATTAAGCCAATCCACATCCACGGATTGAAGTCATCGCCTGTCTTTGGTACATCCACCGTAACTTTATCGTTATGAACATTGACTGTCAAGGTTTCATCCGCAACAAGTTCGACTACCACAGGCGCAGGACGCTTGTATCCGGCGCTGAGGCTGTCTTCCACCTCGGTGATTGTATATTTTCCGATCCGGAGGTCCTCAATATAGATTTTACCGTTAGAATCCGTCTTGAACGTCTTATCGTAATCATCTCCGACAATATGGAAACTGAATCCCTCTACAACCCCGTCACTGGATGTTTTGATAATCTTCAGGTTGCCTTTCTTGGCCTGATTAAGGAATCCTTTGCCAGCTTCGTTCTCCACCTCATAGACTTTTCCGTCTGTATCTATACTGACATAATAGACGCCCTCGTCCAAATAGAAACCTTCCGGGGCCTTCGATTCTTTTACAAGATAGCCGTTGAAACGCAAATCAGTCATTTGATACTCACCAGGCTCTGTTTCATCCAGTGTTCCAAGTAGCTCATCTTCATCATCAAGCTTTTTGTTGCCATTGCTGTCAAGGTAAACCTCAAACTCTGCACCCGATAACTTATGGTCTGGATAATCTGCATCATATTTTGTCAAATGGATACTGCCCACGATAAACTCATTGGTAATCTTCAATGTGACAACCTGCCCATCCTGCTTAATTTCAACGGAGAAAGACTCCCCACATAGGACAAAACCTTCCGGCTGTTCTATTTCACGCACAATCCATGCTCCGTATGGCACCTTGTCAAAACCGAAGCTGCCATCCTCGGCAGATGTAGTCACTAGAATGGCATTTTCTTCCGTAAATTCTTTTGTGGACTCCGTAAACAGACCAATCTTTGCGCCTGCCAATGCGTTGCCGTCTTCATCCTGTTTCTTTCCGGAAATGGAGCCGTATTTTAAAGTGTTTTCAATGGCTTCTCCATCATTGGCCAGAATCTGTACCAATGCTGTTTCCTGCCCGGCATACTCAAATACCACAGGGTACTTTTTGTCAGTTGGCAGGTAATGAGGATCCGTACCGTCTTCGCGCAGGTAATAGCTACCAAAAGGCAGATCCGTCTGTGCTGTGGCGGTTCCATCCTCCTGAACCTCCAGTATTTCGATTAACCCATCTGCCGGAATGACCATTCCGTCTGCCGCTGCAATATCCTCCGCCGCATACAACCCAAAAATAACGCTGTGGACCTCACCGTTCATTCCAATACCGAACTGTTTATCCTGTTCCATCACTTTTTCCAGGCTGATCAGCACCTTCTGGCGCTCATTATAAAAGCTGGCTGAAGTTTCTGTCACTTCGACTTCCTGTCCGGCATAGGACAGTTCCACTAACTGGGATTTTATATTCAGAACCATTCCATACGGCGACTGGACCTCCGAAATTGTATATTTTCCCAAATATAAAAGGGTACTGGATGCCTGCCCGCTGCCATCCGTTGTAATGGTATCAACTACCGAACCTTTTTCAGCTCGGAGCGTTCCATCCTGCGTGTAAATGTCTTCTGCTGCACAGATTTCATAAACTGCACCTTCCAGCCCGCGGGTTTCATAGACTGGAGTATAGCGGTCAGAAAATCCTTTGTTCTCCTCTACCATAACCGTGGAAAAAATCTCGCCACTCTTGGTGATATGAATCTTGCTCTTCTGCGGCATATTCTGTTTTTCTACTACCACCACGTCCTGACTTCCATCCACCTGAAAGGATACAGGTTCGCTACTCAAAACATAACCGTAACACGTTTCCACCTCTATTAGCTCATAACAGCCATAAGGGAGCTCGCAGGGGAGCATCAGCCAGCCTTCGTCATTGGTAAAAAACGTATCGATTACAACAGGGGTCGGATAATACACATTCTGCGAAATCAGTTCTCCCGTGGAAAGGTCGCGCACCTGAAATCCAACGCCGGCGGCAGGGATGATTTTCCCAGTCTCTGCATCGTGTTTTTCAATACGGATAAAACTAGCCTGGGTCAGGTTGTTCAGGATATAGGAATAAGTCTGGTCATCTTGACGGATGTACACAGTGAAGTCCGGAACAAATGCCTGGCCCTCCATGCCTTCGATCTGATGGACAGTGTACCTACCGTAGGGCATATCCTTGGAAACAGCAAATCCATCTGCATCTGTTGTCAGGATATCACGCTCCGCTTCGCGGGCATTGTCAAAACTGCCTGCACTGGAAAGATAAATTTGGAACTTGGCGCCTTCCTCCGGCTGTTCAATAATGCCCTCATGTCCGGGTGCCTTAATATCCTCTTCCGGAATCGGGGTGGTTTCATATTTATCTTTTTCAGGTTCTGTTTCTGAAGGAACTGTTTCTTCGGTATCTGGTGCCTGAGACTCCTCTGGAACTGTTTCTGTCTCCGATTCCATCTGGGTATTCCCGTCGCTTACTGCAGTATCTTTTGATTCTTCTGTTACATTGCTACCATTATCTTCCGCTTCTGCGGTTTCAGCCTCAGTCTGGGGATCGCTGCTACTGACATCCTTCTGAGGGTCGCTGCCGCTTTCCGCTGCAAGCATGAGAAGCTCCGCTACCTGTACACCAAAAGCAGATGAATTCTCAGTGTTCTCAGTATCCTTCGCAGTTTCCGTTTCCTTAACGGTCTCAATATCCTCCTGCTCCTTGTCAATATGCTTAATCAGACGGATGCGACCCATGATGACCTGCTCGGTAACATTTATAGGAATTTGATTCAGCTCTATCTCAAAATTACCAGGGTCTGCAGGGATAGTGTAAACGGACTCGTCTAAAAGATAGCCTTCCGAAGAACTGATTTCTTTCAGCGTCCAATCGGAATCACAGATAAAATAGTCACTGATAAAGGAACCTTCGGCATCCGTTGTATATGAAGCAACCAATGTATCACCCTGATACAAACCATACACTGCTCCTGCCAGGCTTGCATCACCCTGAGCATAGCCTGTTACGCGATCCTTTTTATTCACTTCCACACGGAACTTCTTCAGGATGTTTTCAAAACTGCACTTTGTTACTTTATTCCATTCTATCTGCGCCATCTGGTTTGCAGGAATCACGTATCGCACTGCCGTGTCAGTTTCTTCCAGTGTATAGGGCTCTGTACCACTGATCAGTACATTTTCAAACCTAGCTACACCAGATGAATCTGTGACTGCATACTCATCTACGGCAAGCCCTGCAAGGGAAGTACCCGATAACCGGAAGGTAACTCCCTCTACGAGACCATCTTCAGACGTTTTTGTCACTTCCAGCTTTCCCCGTTTCAGTTTATTGTCGAACGTTACCGCCGTCGTCTTTCCTCCGACAATAGTAATCGTTTGACTCTTTTGAGGCTCATACCGATCATAACCAGCCTCAGTTACCGTATAAGTGCCTGGGAACATGCCCTCGACAGTAATGGTACCATCTTCCTGTGTTGTCACGGTCTTATTATAATTATTTCCGGTAATTGTAAACTGGATGCCGCCCACGACTCCGTCTTCCGAGGTCTTTTTCAGGCTCATCGTTCCGACAGGTGTCTCCACATTCAGGTAGGCATTAACTGGATTGGCCTTCTCCACACCGGTCACAACATCCTGAAGAGCATCGTCTCCATAAGCAATCAATTTTGCACTTTCACTTACTGCCGGTATATTATTTCTGGTTGCCGAAATGCGGACGCTGCCCTCAAATGCCTGCACCGAGGTAATCTCCAGCCGATTCCCCGACTTGGTTACTTTTACGGAAGAATTAGACGAAGAAAAGCTGTAATCACTTAACACGCCGTTGCTATCCGTTAAAGTCAGCGTATATTTCCCATTGGAATATTTTAATTCCTTTGTGGCTCCGTTTGTTGAACCGGACATAAAGCTTGGAATCGTGTTATGTTTCGTCAGCAGGGATACAATCTGATCATAAGCTGCCCTTGCACCACTATTGGGATAATTGGAGCCGAAATGGAGGTTGTACACCGTGGAGCTGGTCTGTTTGTATGAACCTGTGGCTTCACGGCATCCCGTAACGAACTCCCATACCAACGTCTGTGTAGCAAGCCATTTCTCATCATCACTACCGGAAAGATTGCCCCTGTTTCCCTGGTACCCATACAGGAGCGCCATTCCGACTGCTTTTTGTTGGGCATTGGAAAGGGCATCCCATGTTTTTGACGATGCTTCTTTCAGGTTGTCCCCTGTATGCAATGGAACACCGGGCTGGATACAAAAGCCGGTATCACCGTCCACAAACATCCTGTATTTGTACTTTCCCTGGCCTCCGGCAGTATAACCATTGATGACAGCGCTGGAATTGTAATGCATTGCATTGCCATTAGAATCATAAGTATAGGAGAATGTAATCACCGCCGCATCACCTGTTGCAGCAAATACATTCTGGATCGGTATCACAGAAAAAGCTGTGACTATGGCAAGCAGCATGGCTGCCGCCTTTCTAAACATTCTTTTAAGTTTCATACGTTTCCTCCTGATTTTAATAATTAATTCGTAGCATGACAGAATAAAAACCCCGGAAATTAAACCGGGGTTCCTGCCTCTATACTGATTATGCTGTTAATTTTACATATCCACGGTCCGCCTCATCAACGCACCGGTCAAGTATTTCAAAAAAACGCGGCGCATCCAGTTCTGCATCAAGCCACTGAGTTGCACGGTAAGAATAGCAGCCGACCTCATCATTGATGGCATGGCTGCCGAGAATACTGTGCAGATTCAGTTCGTTTGTCATCTGTCTCTGTCTGGCGGTGCTCGGCTTTTCAAGTGCCTTGGCCAGGCAGAATACCAAAAGTGGATGAAGCTCGGAAAACGAAATCTGCAGATAATAATCCCGGTATCCTGCCATCAGGGATATTTCGTCCTGACTTTCGATTTCCAGTTCAGACAGGATCATCTTTCGTGTATGCTCGGCAATCTCTTTGCGCTTCCTCTGCTCAGACTGGCTGAGATCACAATGGTTCATGGATTTCCTCCTTTCTCTCAGATTGAGTTTCATATATTATCTGGGGGCAGCGATATGTGTGATGGCGCCCCAAATCCTGTTGGAGTCATGGTTGATTCCCAAAATTCTGACGGTCACTCTCGAACCTCTGGGCGGACGGCCACGCTTGGGATAACTGCACAAACAGTCGATACCGCCATCCAATGCCACAAACACACCGTTGGTATCCACCATACTGACTGTACCCACATAGCGGTTGCCGACGGAATATCTGCGCAGTGCTTTCTCATACGGGTTTTCCCCAGACTGCTTGACCGAGGCTGTTGCCTTGACATGGTTCCGATCACTGCGGTCCACCTCAAGCACTTTTACCAGGATACGTTGCCCGGGCTGGAAATGCGCTGCTGCGTCCATCCATCTCTGGTAACTGAGTTCCCTGAGTGGAATGTAAATCTCCAGCCCGAAGATATCCACGAAAATGCCAGCACGAATCACTGATACGATTCTGGCTTCTGCACACACACCTGAGTAAAGCAGATTGTTCCCATCCCTGTCTGTACCCAGATAATACTGCTTGCGTTTTGCCTTCATCGCCTCCAGACGACTCGCTGCCGCAATGCCGGATGACGGATCAATTCCTCTGACGATATAATCCACCTCCGCACCCAGACGCTTAGTAAGCATGTAATGCAGCACGTCCTCCGGAAGCCTGCCACGATAATCCGCTGGCGGTTCTACCGCTTCCTCTGCAGGAATGATGACTTTGAACTCACCGTGGTAAATGACTGCGAAAGAACGGGATGGGTTGTCCTCGGGACGCTCTACGCCCTGAATGGTTCCAGTCAGAATGCGCCCGGTTTTCTGGGATTCCAGCAGATCCAGCAAATCATTTTTGGCTTTTTCAGCATCCGTCTCGACGCTGAGCTGGTCATCAATGGCCAGCACCGGTGTTGTCGGTCTGACAGATACACGCCTTTTTCTTGGCTTAGGCGCCTCCTCGACGCCGTCGGCGATATTTTTTCCCTCGGGATTTGCTTCTGTGTCAGACTGAGATGTATTTTCCTTAGTCTTCTTACGCCCGCGGGGCTTTTTCACCTTTTCCGGCTCAGTCTGAGAAACATCCCCTTGAGAGGGCTCTTCGCCTAACGCGTTTTCTGAAGAGATATCATCTCTGGGAGAATCTGCATCGGTCTGGGAAGATATTTTCTCTTCCGGCTCCGAAGGCGGCTTCCCATCAGCCATTTCCATATCAGTCTGAGGGAGAATTTCACCTTCAGAATCTGCATCTCTGAATTCCTCTGAAGAGACTCTCTCCAGGGAATCCTCTGTATCAGTCTGGGACAGCTCCGGATCCGGGGAGTCGTCTTCAGGCTGGGACAGCTCCTCAAGCTCCGGATTCCCATCAGTCTGAGGGGTTGTTTCCTGCAGAATTTCCTCACCGGAAAGCTTTTCTTGTTTTTTTGTTGCCATAATTAGTACCTCCTGTAAATTTAAAATTCAGCCGGCGGTTTTGCCGAGCTGTAAAGGCTTTTTTTACGTGCCGGCTTTTTCTCCGGCTCTGCTACTGGAACTGGTTCACTAAGTATCGGTGCAGTAAATATTGTTGCTGGCTGGTAATCCATGATGGATGCTCTCACAATCTGTCTTGACATGGGATGTTTTGTAAAATCCAGTTTTTCAAGCTTCAAGAGATTGCAGCCTCGTATGACGCAGAGCATTTCTTCGTTTGGAAGCCGTAGGACCTCATCCGGAGTCAGAAGCCGCCTTCGTCCCTGACCCTCAGTATGACGGTACTGGGGTATGACCTGAGCGACTGCAATGGTATGCCTCACCGTCATAGTAGAATTTACCTGCACGGACATATCTCCAGATCTTGCTGAGATATACTCAGCCGTAACCTCATCCGTACATCCAAGCATCAGCTGGATGTCGCAGTTGCCGATGATTTCGGCCCACAGATTATTTGGATACCGGTTCTGTAACTGACCCAGGCTCTGCACTGCCAGCATCACACGGATGTCTCTGGAACGCACCACCGAAAGAGAACGGGCAAAATCTGATCCGTCTTCTGCGCCACCGATGCGACCCACGTTGTTAAACTCATCCAAGATCAAATTTACGGGCACATCGCAACGGCCGTTTGGCCGGCTGTCTGCATAGCGAGTTAATTTAATAAACATGAACGAAAAAAAGAGCGATGACAGGAATGCCATGGTGGCATCTTGATCGCTCAGGATAATATAATATGCGCATCTGTGTCTGGCAGGAGAGGTCAGATCAATGTCAGACTGACTTGTAATCCGCTGCACTGCCTGGTTTTGCAGCACTTGCAGCCGCGTGCCGAGACCTAAAATGATTCCTGATTTTACAGTATCGCTGGACTGGGCAAACAGATTAAAAGGCGCCCTCGCCGGATGGTCAAGGGGAAGCTTATCGAACATGGCTGTCAGCTGTCGCTCACTGTTCTGAGTCAGAAGCTGGTATACTGCAGTAAGATGTTTCATGTCCGGACTACGGGTTCTATCCTGGTCTACCAGAAGAATCAGAGCCTTTAAAAGATTGCCCTCGCCGTTATCCCAAAAGTGATCTCCTTTACCAGAACTGGTATTGCCGATAATAACATTGGTCAGCACTTGTGCCATTAGGGTATCACCGTTTAAGTCTGACATGCAGTTCCACGAATCTCCATGCTCAGGTGTGACGAGATTGTAAATCTTCACCTCGTAGCCTGCCTGCCGGTACATTTCTGCTGTGTCTGCATACAGTTCGGCTTTACTGTCTGTGATAATCACGGATTCGCCACGCTTTATTGCCTGAAACAGTGAATTCCGGATGATTGCCCGGGATTTCATGGTGCCCGACGCACCAAATATGGCGATGTGTCGATTGAGTCTGGTATCTTTTGGCATACAGACCGCTTTTCCCTTATACTCACCCAGAATCGTTCCTTCAGCCTTATCAACAGAAGACACCTCCAGTACCTCACGCATTTCTTTTTCTTCCATCCATGAGGCGGTTCCGTAAATCCCTGACTTGCTTTTGGTGAAGCCTCTGGGGTCATAGCTTTTTCCATCAAACTTATCGTGAAGCTTGATGTAAGCAAAAATCCCTCCGCCAAGGATCAGGGTTCCAAGCATTCCTTTCAGCCCGTCTGGGGTAAACGCCATTGGGAAACAGACCGCAGGATTCCAGCTGACCGGTTTCATGGCGGCCTCGCCTGCAAGCCCGTCTGCCTGCATCCATGCTACATAGTTTGTAAACAACTGGCCAAGCATTCCACCAAGATATAAAAACGCTGCGCATCCCAGTATGATGGCCGCCACAATGGCAGCCGTTCTTTTTTTATCTTTCAAGCAAATTCCTCCTTTCTGGGCAAAGCTCCTCTTCCACCGAGTCCATTCCGATGGTTTTGATGCTGGCAAGCCCGCCCAAGTATTCCCGGAGGAAGTGCGTCTGATGGGGAAAACATAGAACCTCAAACTGTCCGGTTCGGTTTTCAATTGCTTCCCGAAAACGAATGAGTCTTGAAATGTCCCCGTCCAGATGCGATAAGATATTTACGCCGTCCACACAGGCGTCATATTCAAAAAGCCCTCGGTCGTAGGATCTGACCTCAGGCTCAAATAAAAGTTCAAGGAGCTGCGCTTTCCAGTCTGGTACAGAAAAGAGACGCAGCTGCCGGATGCCATCCCCGTTCATTGGGATAAAATGGATATGACGGTAAATGGAATCGAAACGAAACTCCAACCGCCTGGTTTTGTCTGATTCTAACAGTGTCCGCAGGGCTATCTCTCCAGACCGGCCAAATAGTATCGCTGAGTCTACCTCAGAAATACCGGCATTCAGTCTTGTAAGCTCGATCAGGCTGTGGAGAGCTTTAAACTCACCCATGCCGCTCCACTTCATTACGGCATCCCTTGTATTATAAACAGCATAACAATTGCTGGAAGAAAATATTGCGCCGGCCATACGGGTGAACATCGTCTTGTTCATCTCTGTCTCTCCGACTTTTTTCATATCCTTTGCCAGATAAAAACAGGGCTTGTCAGGTATAACCTGCAGCATCTCCCGGTTCTGAAGTCTGGGGAGAAGATAAGGTCTTGCCTCCATACCGGCTTTCATACACATTGCCGCAGCCTCTGAAACACGATGATTCCTATCCCGGTGCGAGGCATCACCCGGAAAACGATGTTCCCAGAATGAGTCCATATAATATTCATACACACCCGGATAAAGCCATTCCAGTATGGGAAGTGCACCCTTATAGAGCCGGATGCTTTTTCCTGCCCCTTTTCCAGATATGGTCAGCAGGCGGCAGGTGATTTCATCACAGGAATGATAGTTGCGAATCGTCTGAAGCGTAGTCAGCCTGGAAACGAGAGCCTTATAGACCCGCTCACTCCCAAGCAGGGAAAGGCTATGAAATGGGAACTCTCCCGAAAATGAGAGAAGCATGACGAGCTGCCAGACCTGACTGCCCGGGCGAAAATGCACCATAGCACTCACCTCCGCTCATAAGCATTTTCCGACAACATGACTGCTCTCTTTGTCGGAATTTCCGGCGTAAATACGTCCCCAAATCGCTGCTATACTGGGCTTTTTGCTCCTTTTGGAATATATGTAATTTTTCTTGTCCAAAAAAGTTCCGTTTTTACATAGGTTTTTACGGCTCAATTTACCTTTTTTCATAGAGTTCCACCCCCTCATCCGGCATTGTGTTTTCCATAGCCAGCCATATAGGAAATTCTTTCTTCGGCACCACATATACCTCCGTCCGTTCCTCCTGTCCTGCTGTGCTACAGTAATAGTGAGAGCATACCGCCGGACTGTCGTCCGGCATCACATACATGGCAACAATATCTGAAACCATGTTGATTTCAATGTTATCATGATCCCGCATTTTTCTTTCGGGTCTGGCTCTGTCATATACATGACGGTAAATCAGAACACAATCCTGATACCGCACAGGCGGTCGCTTTTCAAAAAAGGCTCGCATGGCAGGATATAAGAAAGAGCGGATATAATCCGCTGACCCGCCCGCCTTCTTTGGGAGCAATGCTGGGATGCGAAGGCAAAACCAACGCTCCTCTGTAAAACCAATTTCTACGGGAATACAATCCTTTATCCGGTGCTCCACCTCAAGCTTTGCATTCCGCACGCCGGTATACGCGGGAAGCACCCGCGTCAGAAGCACCAGCCGCTCCACCGTTTCTTCCAGATTAAGAGAATGCAGATAAACTTCATAGATACTCCCGTTTTCACAAAACCATTGTACAGAAGCAAGCTGCTCCTGCAATTTCTTATCCAATCTCCCGATCTTATCCAACGTGTCCAGAAATTTCGTCATCGCTCACTGCCTCCTCTGAATAGAAAGTAACCCCCGGCTCCTCGTCCCCCTGAAAGTCCACTGTAGCAAACAGGCAGGGAGCGTGAGGAAGCCGCATCCCATATGCCATAGAAATACGGGGAAGAACGATAATATACTTCAAATCCTCCTGAGGCTGGAGCAGTTTCAAAAGGTTCTGCTCACCTTCGTATAACACCACGATTTCGTAACCGGTATTCTCCTTTAAGAAAAAAAGCTGAGATGGATAAACCGCCGGATAATGTGCCATCGGGTCTACATAATCAATGAATTTCAAAAGAACCCATACGGCAAGAATCGTTCTCTGATCCGGTTTATCCATTGCATCCAGCCCAATATAATAGCCGCTCGACACATCCGCAATCCGCATCTGCTTCTTCAGGTTCCGCAGGATTTTATCTGCGGTCTGGGCTGGCTTTTGCAGCATTCGTGTAATCTGAGTTTTCGGCAAGGCTCCGTACTGTGAGAGCCATTTTACAACATACTGCTCATCTTGCAGCAACATAGGCAACACCTCCTTTTTGTGAGTATTTTCCTTAAAATGCGTATTCTACGCAGAATGCGTTTGCTCCTGCTGGCGTTCCTTTAGCAACGCTTCCAACTCAGCCCGGTCAGTCGTAATCATTTCCTGCTCCTCTTTGGAAGCTTTGATTACAACAGGAACTTTGTTATTGTTGGAGCAGACCAGCGCTTCACCCCGTTCAAACCGGGTAACAGAACGGATCTCTGTTTTTGTCAGCTTCAGAACTTCCTGCACATACTTGGCCTCATCCGGCTCCAGATTCAAAATAATCTTGTTCTTACTGTTATTGATGATTGCACGTCCATACTTGCCGTCCTCAAGCCCAAAGAAGTCAGATAAATCCTGTGTCGCAGAGACGGCTGCTCCTCCGAACCCTCTTATGGTTTTAAAGATGGTCAGACAGAACTCTGCCGCCATCCGATTGGAACTGGCGCCAATCAGCTGCCATATTTCATCAATCATTATGGCTTTCTTTTTGGTACGGTCTGCCTTGACCGTATCCCAGACGTAATCCAATGCAATAAACATCCCGACCGGAAGTAATTTGCCTTTCAATTCTGAAAGGTCAAGCACGATATACTTATTACTGAGATCCACGTTTGTCTGCTGGTTGAAACTCTGGGCTGAGCCTGTCACGAATCGGCTGATGATAATGGCAATGCGCTTTGTCATCGGGTTCTCCAACAGTTCCTTGTGAAGATCCCCGATAATCGGCATTTTCTTCATCTTTGGCGGAGATACGCTGCGATCTATATACAGTGAATCATTGTCATGAGTAATGCCGAACTTCGCATAGGTCTGAATCAAAGCCTCGTCCAACATCTGCTCCTCCTCATTGGACATATCCGGTATCAAGAGTGAGAAGAAAGTCATCAACTGCTGAATCTTACGAGCCAGCATAGAATCCATTTCGCTGTAATCAATCTCATCTATCAATTCCATCTCCGGGGAGATGGTATGCCGGATCTCCATGATATTGATACAGTGCGGAGAACCAGGGGCGATCTTAATGAACTCGCCGCCAATTTTCTTGCAGGCCCTGCGGAATTCATGCCCCTTGATTGGAGCCAGGATAAAACACTGGATCCCTCTCATTCTCATGCGGAGCGCCAGAAGCTGCATAGTAAAGGTCTTGCCGGCGCCGCTGGTGCCAAGCAGATTCAGATTAGCGTTCTTATTCTTTTTCGTATTGAACAGATCAACAATGCATAAAGAGTTATTGTGCCGGTTGATACCAAGCAACACACCCGTATCATCCGACATTTCAAAAGAGGTAAACATATAAGCAGATGCGGCGCCGCTGGTCAGCACATTCCGTCTCGACTTCTTTTCCAGTGATGGTTCAATCTTCAAAAACGGCATCACGGAGCGAAGTGCCGCTTCCTGCTGAAATCTACAATCACTTACGTACATATCCATGGATTTTAACATATCCACGATCTGCTGCTTACGCCACATCAGTTCCTCGTAGCCTTTGGCGGAAACTGTGATGAACACAGACATATAGAACAGATCCTCATTGTTATTGGCAATTCCGTTCTTGATAAAGTAGCCTGCCTGTATGGAATTGGTCAATTCCTCATAGTCGGTACTTGTATCCTGCATACTTTTCAGCTTTGTTCTGTTAAGTCGGATGCGCTGCGCCACCTTGTCAATGGTCTTGCTTCGGTTCTCACGCCTCAGCTGTATATCTATGTCAATCCCGTCCCCGGCATTGATAAGGGCCGACATCCATCCTGCCCGCACCATACCCGGATAACCATTCCCTTTTATGAACAAGAAGGAATAATAAAGCCCATCCATCATGACATAGTTATAGTGGGTCAAGTCAATTCCACGCGGCGACAGAAAGTGCGCCATGCGAATCTGCGGGATAGGATCCACGCCAATGACCTTGTCTTTCGCCGCCATCGTATCCACGACCACACGGTTCACACGGGACGAAAACGGCTCATCCACACAGGACCGGCGGTTAAAAAACATATATAAAATCTCCGCAGTTGCCTCATCCGGGTCTTTCTGTTGGAGAATCGTATTCCCGCACTGCAGGAAATAAGCGCGGGCATTCTGCTCCGCTGTCTGCATCATGCCATAAATCAGAGAAAAATCATCCCCATCCCCACGACGAATCTCTTCATACTGGAAAATCAAAAAGAAGCGCCTTGTAAGCGCCTCTCTACTTCCCACATCTTTAATCAGGCAGATATAGCCTTCTCCAAGATGTCGGCATTCTTCACTTTCCTCTACTTCCAGTTCTTCATGGATCATGGCAATATGTTTATCTGAGTCTGCCTTTCTTGTCATACTCTTAAACTGAAGCCGCATAGGAGAGATTTTCAACCAGCTGGCAAAAGACGATATGATATTAAATTGTTCTTCTCCGGAACGCAGCATAAAATTAATCGGCTCAATTTCAAGAATCCGAATATATCTCCCATCGGTCGTTTCAATAATACCGTGCTGGAGACTTTTAACTGGAATGAAGTCCTGGACGAACTCCAGCTTTTCCGGCTTTTTTGCCTTTTTTCTTTGCTTTGCCGCCTTTTTTCTTTTTTCGGAGCTGTTTTGGATCATATCTGTATCCCACCCTTCTGTAATGTAGTTTTCTCCTGCTCGCAAAATATCGGATGATATGTCCGATATACTGAAACAGCGAATCGCCGTCAATCCCCATCATGGAAAGAACCGCAAGAGGTAAAAGTGTAAGAGTCATGACAACAATGCGAATCGTTCCGGACATGGGAATCAGAATCAGTTCCGGATATCCCAAAATAACTAACAATATCCCTGTTTCTACTGCATTTCTCGGCTCCAGCATTCCGCCAAAAATCTTGCCGGAATCTGTGTAATTTGCCGGTATAGCATAAATATTACTGTACTCTTTTTCATCCAAGATTTCTCACCTGCCTATCCTGTAAATTGTAGCTGTTGTCTTGTATCTGCCCAAACGTAATGCTTCGTTATGATCCGGCACAAAAATATCCACACGATGGATATCATTCTCAATGCCGGAACCACCGCGATCTTCTACGGTATACATGGTTCCGTTTATCATAATCTGCGTGCCAAACGGATAATGGCTTGACATTGCAACCATGCCGCGAGCCACCTTTTTACCACTGGCAGTAATCCCGTCTGCGTTGCTTCCGCAGCATTTTGCACATGCACAGTAATGGGTAACATCTACTTCTAAAGTAGAAATCGGTGTTCCTGAAACCTCACCGGATACCGGCGCATCAAAATCCACATTGACAGGCCGACGTAAAGAAAGCGATGCTTCGTAACTGGGCGTATTCAGGATTACACCCTGTCCGCCAGAAGAATGCACCCACATCCGTTCTCCGCTCTCACCGTACCCGGCAAAAATCAGTACATGGTTCCATCCGTTTCCATCAGATTCTGCTAAAAATCCTAAATCACCGGGAAGCAGCTCACTTGCTGATACCCCAACGGTATTTGGATACTGTCCGGACGTACCGGCTCCGATATCTACACCCACAGCTGTATTAAATACCCATGTGCTGAAGCCTGAACAATCAAGCCCATAAGGGCGTATTGTGCCTGTTGTAGAAGACCCTGCAGCTGTTACCAGCCTTGGCGTATTCCATTCATCGTTCCAACCGGGTGCCGACTTACCACCCCAAAAATATGGAACCTTGCCCACAAGGGACAGGGCGGTGCTGAGGATATGCTTTCTTGTCGCATTACAATTCTGTCGGTTCACAAAAGCAATCAGCTCGGCATCCGTCAGAGGAACCGTCTGTCCACTGCCTACAGAACCATACAGCGTCCGTTTTAACGCATTCGCCATGTTCTGAATTACCTCGCCATAAGTGAGGTTAAACTGATCATATTTTGCATTCAGGTCAATGCCAAACGCTTTGGAAATCACTGTATTGTCAAACGGATGAATGGTACACTCCAGATATTTGATAATCTCAGTACCAGGGCTCAGGGTTTCCTGCCCGTTTGCCACATAATAACTTGCTGTGGTTGTGCCTGTGATCTTCCCACCGGAATAAACAGGGATATCCACCGCTACCTCTTTATAGGCATCCACCGTGACAGCCGTATCACTGCTATGTGCTTCATCCGGGAGATAGAAAGTTTTTGATGCTGTCTCATACCGGTATTGGGGTGTGCCGTTAATCGTACCTGTCTGCACCTTGTTTGTAATCACAGTGAGCGTTACTGATTTATAGGTGTAATAGGAAACAGGAATGGGTATCTCTTTTTCCTTTTCTTCTGCTGTAACGGGAAACATATCTCCAGCACAGCCTCTGAGCTTTGATACCATATCGTCCTTGCCAGTGTTTTGCTGTTGCATGGACGCTGAATAAGCCGCCAGTATGTAACAGACATCATATCCGGCGGAACTCTGTGCATAATTGACCAACGCATCCATAGAAAGATCGTAATCATATCCACCGTCTGTAATCAACTTATCCGCATAGGCAAGCGATTGGTTATATCCTTCATATACCACATCGGAAACAGCACCTGACATCTCCGTATAGGCTGACATCAGAGTTGCGCCTTCCGCCGGCTGCGTACCATCCAGCCCAAAAATACTGTTTGATACAATCGTCGGCAAGGAAACAATCATGGTAATCAGGAACAACAGAAACAAACAGATACATATCAGTATCTTGAAAAGAGTATGGCGCATTGCCCATGCCGCAGACAGGATAGCGCCCCACGGACCACCAGCCGCAGTACCGGCAGCGATTTCTGAAGCTGCCTTTCCGCCCTCCACACTGGCTTTTACAGTAGCAGCGGCCGCATTAGCTGTAGCCTCTGCGCCCTTTACTGCCGTTTGCTTTGTTGCTTCCTGGCCTGCCTGCTTCGCCGCTTTTGCCATTTGTCCGGCAGCCTGTTCATAATTATCAGAGCCATCACCGATTTGCTGTTTCTCTGGCTCAGCCATGCAATCCACCTCCTTATATCAAGCTGCTGCAAGAGCAGCGTTATTTCAACATCAAAAATGCAAAACAGTCGAACCAGTATCTTTCTCTGATTCGGCTGCCTGCACTTATTTTACCGTTTCCGCCTTGGCGGCTTAATTTCCCCTTTGCTGCGGGGCTTTGGATCTCCAAAGCGTGATGGCGTATTCTTATAACGAACAGTTTCCACAGATACTGTCCGTACACTGTCACCATCATAAACCGGTTTTCCATCCTGATAAACCGGTTTGCGTTCCACAGCGGCTTCGCCGCGAATAGCGAACCACTGCCCTCCGCGGGCATCTTCAAACACCTGATAGTCCCCTCGGGGAGCCGCATACTGAGATGTATCATAGAACATGGTTCCCGATCCATTTTCATGGCGAACCTCAAAATGACCATCCATACGTCCGGATCCATCAACAGAGGATACCTGTTGTTCATATCCTGGCATAAATGCCTGGAACTGTGCCTGATTATATGCAAAAGCAGCCTCGCCCTGCTCAAATACAGGCGCTTCAGCGTGTTGCTGCATAGCGTACCAGTCTACACCGTTTGCCGACTGCATAATCGTATGTGGTGCATCCGGCTCATCATAGTAAGCGCTGTTGTACCACATGGTATTGCCAGAATCGGAACTTGCTTCGATTACGCCATCGCCAACCGTCCTGAGGGTCGTTCCTTCGGAAGCATCGGGGAAAGTCGCTGCAACCTGTGCCGCTTCTGACGGACTTCCCATAAATGCCGGCGCATCATAAAACGCACCTGCTCCGGCTCCGCTTGCCATCTGATACCACTGGCTTCCATCGGAAGCTGTAACAACGGAATGCGGTGCATCCGGTTTCTCAAACTGTGATGCGTTATACATTTCAAGCGCTGTACTCTTTCCATCTGCGCCAATTGAAGTTGTACTGATCTGACCACCTGTAATCTGGGTATCTTTCAGCTGCTGACCCTGCATCTGAGGCATATAGTTGCCAAGGCTTCTGTCTGCAATGTCACCGGCAATCGTTCCGGAAACACCGGGATTTCTTGAAGCTACAGAAGAAATGGAGTCTCCTGTAAGCGTGACACCGTTGCGTGCCGCCATGCCACCAAAGGCACGACCGACAAAACCGATGCTGCCGCCGGCACCCATACGGCTTCCGCCATCCACAACCGCATCACGGACAAAGGAATTTGGCTTGAAGCGTGATGCGAACCCGGAAGCAAATCCGCTTGCAGCTGCACCCGTTCCGGTTGCAGTGCTTGTACTATGGAACATACTGCCCGCATTTCTCACACCGCCTCCAACACCGCTGATCACCCTCGCTGCCATCATAAGCTCCATGCCCATACTGGAACCAGTCTGGGCTACATTCAGCCCCATGGCCGCCAGATAGGAGTCAAATTTCTGTGCCGTTTTTAAAAAAGCCAATGCACAGAACAGCCAGAGAAAAATGCTTCCCTGACCTGTGGAAAGAGCACCGCCGTTTCCGATATACTGTCCCATGGAACTATTAAAGCCCCTGAGGAACCATACATTCATCACCAACAGCAAAAGCTGTGATCCCACCATACGGCACCAACTCTTGAAAACCGGCGCTGTTGTTTTGGAAGCACCCATGGAAAAAGCCAGAGGGGAGGTGTAACAGAGCACGCCAACCACAATATAGCGTTCAACGGTTTCCAGTAACAACTTAAAATAATTCCAGCCAAGAGCGATCTCTAAAATAATGAGAAGCAGCAGCCCTACCACTGATACGATGGCTACAATGGTTGTCAAACCATTAGACAGTGCCTGTTCCACACCCGCAAAAGTAAAATCCTCTGCCGACATGGTAATCTCCATCAAAGCCGTATATGGCGCTCGGGCGATATCCAGCACAATCATAAAAATCGGCTTTGCATAGCCGATCAATAGAGCAAAAATAGAACCTCTTGCCAAAAGCACCCACGGATTTTCTGCCTCCGTGATTGGTCCTCCAAAGACACGGAAAAGTTGCCATACCGTTACAAGGAACAGAATCGCCCATGCTGTGTATTGCATGACTGTAAATGCCTTAGACACAAACGGAAAATATTCTTCCATCGCTGTCATATCTGTTCCCAGCGCCTGAAGGAACAGACCGGATACTGCATCCATCATTTGTGAAACAATGCTGCTGATCCACGTCACGATTCCTTCAAAAATCCAATCAAGCATCTATCATCACCTCCTCCATCTGCTTTCTCTTTTTTGGTTATCCTGTGTAATTGCCACCAGCAATAAGGGGCTGCAGATAGGCGACGATGAACCCCAGGGAATTGAGGACAATCCACGTCACTACAATTCGTTTAAGCCATGACGTTGCCTCATCGACTGCGCGCTGGTTTCTGGAAATCATCCTGACAATCAATGCGATGGCCGCCGCTGTAACCGCCACAATCGTGCTGATTCCAACCAGCTGGCCGTAAACATCCTTCATGATTGTCGAAAAACGGTTCCAGATTGTGTCAGCCATAACAGGCTGCAGCGAAATAAGCATTGCAGACGCCATACTGACCAACGACCAGTAGGCTGTCTTCATACGCCCTCCGCCTCTTTTGATTTGTTTAACCATGCCGAGTACCTCCTTTTTTGATTTTAGGCAATAAAAAATGCCGCTTCTCAAAGCATTTCAGCTTTAGAAACGGCATCTTTGTCTGCCCAATCCCAGTTTGGGATGATACAAGTATAGCACGGCTTTATTCCCCTGTCATCGGCAGAACTTATGCCATTTTTGTGCCAATTTATTCACCCTGAATTTGTCATTCCAAATGTTCAAAAAGCGTCAGAAGCTCCAGCCATACATCCACATCCTCACTTGGAGCTGACCACAGGCGAATGGAAAGAATGGAGATTGCCTGCTCACGAAGCCTGTAATAGTGCCTCTGTGACAAGTCCAGCCGAAACAGAATCTCCTCCAGTTTCAGCTTTTCTGGTGCCAGATAGGCCGTATAGATCAGCTGATACAACTTTTCGCCCCGTGTCGGCTCCTTGCGGAGAACTGCCATCGCTTCGTTAAACCGATCCAGAAGCAATCTTGACCTTGCCGCTGCCTCCAGACGGCTCTCCATCCGTTTGTTCCCAATAGCCATCTCCAGATCCAGCCTGTCCACCATTCGGTCAAAGCTTTCAAACGGGGCCTCCAGCTCCTGCAAAATCTCCTCTGGGTAACAACTAAACACCCAGACCATCTTCCGGTAATTCTTGAGGAGCATCTGGGTATTGTGATAAGCATTTCGCTTTTTCTCCTTTTGAGCAGCACGCACTTTCTCATCATCAATTTTTTGGTCTCCAAGAATCCCTCGCTTTGTAAGAAGGGAAATAAATGCGTCTGACTGCGCTAATATCCTGTTTTCCTGTTGTTCATACAACTTTTTTTCATCCTGCTTGCTCATATGTAAAATACTCCTTTGCTATTTTCGTGATATCCACCGGCTCACATGGCCCGCGGATTTTACTCGTTTCTATCACTGCCTGTGTTATATAACCTTTACCTTGGCAGTCATATCCACAATTCTTACAATTCCTACACGGAGAAAGATACGCGCGTATTATAGGGTCTGAAAGTGCAACGCAATTTTCAGCGTTCTGTGTGTCTGCATCTGGCAGGTTGCTTCTGGTCAGTCTGCGGCTGTACCATGTGATGAGCTTGTTCATATGCTCATGGTCTGAACCCGTTTTATGCGTACCTGCGCCATAAATGCGTATTTCATCAAGAATACGTTGTATTTCCTCCTGGTTTGGAACTGAAACCTCTGATCCTGTCGGATACAATTTATTAAAAATGAGACAGCCATAGGAACCTGGAAGACCATATAGCGCAAAGACATCCCCATACTTTTTCATGAATCTCCATACTTTCGTCTTTTCCCAACCCCAACGCTGTCCCAAGGTTTCCAACGTGAGTAAGGCTCCGTATTTTCCATACTGGATGACCGGAGCCATAAAAGAAAACGCATTGTTCGGATCTTCATACACGGAATGGCACCAGAGATCCATCCAAGCGTCAGCTTCTTCAAAGATATATTGTTTTTCCGCAAGGCGTTCTGTGATATTGCGAGGAAGGCAGAGAAAACCATATCCATCCGTTGCATAAACAGCACCCTGCATACATTCTTCTCCGGAACATTTCACTACCCAGTCTGTTATCTGATAGGTCAGCTTTTTCGTATTAGAGTCAAGCGTATACTGTACATAACCTAAGCCAGACAGTGTCTGAAGCGCCTCCAGAGCTTTCTGACGGCTTTTTAGGCCGAGAATACTCTTTAGCCCTACAACGCCTCCTGACCACATCCCGGGGCTTACAGCGTTTATATGCCCGCAGTAGAGGGCTTGTCCCTTGCGAAATGCTGCACGGGATGCCAGACGCGCCCATGCACCCATAATCCCCTTTCCCTCAGGAAGATAATTTCTGGGCAGCTTTACCCACTGGTATTTCATCAAACATTTCACTTAGGTTCCCTCCTTTCATAATTATGGGCATAAAAATAGGGCGGTTCCTGTTAAAGAAACCGCCCGGCGATATAATTTAATTAAATCCTTACAATTAATCCTTCAAGCCTGTCCGTCTTAATCCCAGTTAAATACCAACCATTCCCCATTTCAATTCTGGCAGGCCTCCAGTCTCCATTGATAAAGACATCCATACGCTCCCCACACTGAAGACCTCCATAATAATCCTCCAAATCAAATCGAATGTCCATTCGCCCAGTCTGGGCATCTAAAGTTAATGCTCCTTGTCTCATATCATTATCCTCACTTTTCATACTTTCATCTTGCTCAGACGCATCATCTTTGCGCCTCAAGATTCTAAGATACTCTTCAAAAATATCTCGCCGTATTAAAACCCGCTTTCCAATCTTATACACTGCACCTGCCTCATGAGCCAATCTTGTAAAAACTTTCAAGCCCAGTCCGTAATAATCAGCGCCTTCATAATAGGTAACGAACTCACGCTGTATCATCTTGGCATCCTCATCGTCCAACATATCCGAAAACATCCATAGATTTCCGCTCATTCTTTATCCTCCTGTGAAACCAACGTACTCGGCTCATGAAACTGTTCCAGATACTCATCAAAAATATCCCGGTTAATCAGAACGGTTCCATCCATTCGATATATGGCTCCCGCTTTACCAGCAAGTTCCAACAGCTTCTTGTGTGTAATGCTATAAACTATTTCCGCATCCTTATACCGGAGAAACTGTCTGCGCAATCTTTTTGCACTTTCCCGCACATCATTTCGCTTTTTCAATTCATAATAGGCTTTCGTCTTGTCACTAATCATAAAATGAATCCTCCATTCGATTTGTTGTTTGACAGAGAGTTGCACCAAACGAAAAAAGAGAACACCTTTGAAATTTCTTTCAAAAAGTGTTCTCTCAGCGATGTGTGCTGTATTGCGTTTCAGCCTCCAGCTATTCATTCTGCGTCGCAATTCTTCGTATTGATATGAAAAATTGTTGTCAATTTGTTGTCAACTTGGATTTGAGCAGCCGGAAACCCTTGATTTTACTGGGTTTATTCCTTGACGGTCTTCATTGTCGGGAAGCACAACACATCCCTGATGGCAGCCGAATCCGTGAGCAGCATGACCATCCTGTCAATTCCGAATCCGATACCGCCGGTAGGAGGCATACCAATCTCCAGAGCATTGAGGAAATCCTCGTCCGTTGTATTGGCCTCTTCATCACCCTGTGCCAGCAGTGCTTCCTGCGCTTTAAATCTTTCCCTCTGGTCAATGGGGTCGTTCAGCTCAGAATAAGCGTTTGCCATCTCCCAGCCGTTCATGAAGAATTCAAACCGCTCCGTATACTCCGGATCCTCCGGTTTCTTCTTGGTCAGCGGAGAGATCTCAATGGGATGGTCCATAACAAAGGTAGGCTGGATCAGATGTTCCTCTGCAAACTCCTCAAAGAACAGACTCAGAATATCACCCTTCTGATGTCTCTCCTCAAACTCCACATGGTGTTCTTTTGCAGCGGCTCTGGCCTCTTCCAGCGTATGGATCTCATTGAAGTCAACACCAGCATACTTCTTGACAGCATCCAGCATAGTGATTCTCTCAAAAGGTTTGCCCAGGTCCATCTCCACACCATTATAAGTAATGGTGGTGGTTCCCAGGACTTCCTGTGCCACATGGCGGTACAGGTTCTCTGTCAGGTCCATCATTCCCTTGTAGTCTGTGAAAGCCTGATACAGCTCCATCAGCGTAAACTCCGGGTTATGTCTGGTATCCAGGCCCTCATTGCGGAATACTCGTCCAATCTCATATACCCGCTCCATACCGCCTACGATCAGTCTCTTCAGGTACAGCTCCAGGGAAATGCGCAGCTTGAAATCCTCATCCAGCGCATTAAAATGTGTCTCAAAAGGTCTTGCCGCAGCACCGCCTGCATTTGCCACCAGCATAGGTGTCTCCACCTCCATAAATCCCTGTCCGTCCAGGTATTTACGGATACTGCTAATAATCTTGGAGCGTTTGATGAAGGTGTCCTTCACTTCCGGGTTCATGATCAGGTCCACATATCTCTGACGGTAACGCAGGTCTGTGTTGGTCAGGCCGTGGAACTTCTCCGGAAGAACCTGAAGGCTCTTGGAGAGCAGTGTCACCGCTGAAGCATGGATAGAGATTTCACCTGTCTTAGTCTTGAAGACTTCGCCTGTGATACCCACAATGTCACCGATGTCCATTTTTTTGAAATCCTGGTAGAACTCCTGTCCGATACTGTCACGTGCAACATAAGACTGAATGTTACCCTGTAAATCCTGAACATTGCAGAAGGAAGCTTTGCCCATAACACGTTTGGACATCATGCGCCCTGCTATAGTTACAGATTTTCCTTCCAGTTCCTCAAAAGCATCTTTGATTTCCTGGCTGTGATGGGTCACATCAAATTTGACGATCTGAAACGGATCTTTTCCGTTTGCCTGTAAATCAGCTAATTTTTCACGGCGGACCTTCAATAACTGGTTGATGTCCTGCTCCTGTACATTCTTTGACTGCTCTGCCACTTTTCACACTCTCCTTATTTTTTAACCATCATTCCGCGCACAAATCTAAGGCGGATGATACTGCTGTTAAATATTTCTTTCAATCTCTAAAACTTTATATTCCATAATTCCGGATGGCATTTCCACCTGTACAGTCTGCCCTTTTCCGGCTCCGATCAACGCTTTGCCTACCGGAGATTCATTGGAGATCTTGCCTTCCAGACTGTTTGCCTCTGTGGAACCTACAATTTTAAACTCTATTTCCTCATCAAATTCCACATCAAATACTTTTACCTTACATCCAACACTGATGGCCTCCAGGTCTACTTCATCCTCCACTACGACCTCAGCATTTTTCAATATTTTCTCAATTTCTTCAATCCTTGCTTCAATATCGCGCTGCTCGTCTTTTGCAGCATCGTACTCTGCATTCTCGGACAGGTCTCCCTGCTCTCTGGCTTCTTTGATTTTTCCGGCTACTTCTTTCCTTCTGTTTACCTTCAGATCATGAAGCTCATCTTCTAATTTTTTCAGTCCCGCATAAGTAAGAATATTTTTCTTCTCTTCCATTTTTTATACACCCTTTCTTCTATATTATAAAGCAAGAAGAGGGCCTGTCATGACCAAAGGCCACACAGAGTCCCAGATTCTTCTCCCAGTATAATCCATCTTTTTCAGGTCCCATAAACCTTAACAGTCATAATATTATAAGAAAAAGCCATCAGAATGTCAAGAACAATCTGCTATTCCCGGCAAATATCTTCTGTTTCCCGTAAAAAAGCCAGGCGTCCGCAGATCTCCTGTAACTTTTCTCAGTAAAAGGTCTCCACCAGCCGCTCCAGCTGCTCATAAGTCTCCACTTCATTGACTTGCCTCCTGACTGCGGCTGAGTGTGGCATTCCTGCTGTATACCACGCAACATGCTTCCTCATCTCCCGCATACCGGTATATTCCCCTTTGTATTCAATCTGAAGCCGTGCATGTCTCAAGATCATATCCCGGACCTCCGGAATGGATGGCCCCGGAGGCATTGTACCATTCTCCAGATAAGAGGAGATCCTGCCAAAGATCCAAGGATTCCCTCTGGCCGCACGGCCTATCATGATACCGTCACATCCCGTCTCCTCCAGAAGACGCCTTGCACTCTCAGGCGAGTCCACATCCCCATTGCCGATCACGGGAATGGATACCGCCTCCTTCACCCTGCGGATGATATCCCAGTCCGCTTTGCCGGAATAATACTGTTCTCTGGTCCTTCCGTGGACCGCAACTGCGGAAGCTCCTGCATCCTCTATGATTTTTGCTATCTCCACCGCATTGACGGACTCCCCGGTAAACCCTTTTCTGATCTTTACAGTCAGGGGCTTTTTGATAGCGGAGGATACCTTCCGTACGATCTCCCCCACCAGCTTTGGATTTTTCATCAGTGCGGAGCCTTCTCCGTTGTTGACCACTTTTGGCACCGGGCAGCCCATGTTAATATCCAGAATGTCGAAGGACTCCTCCTCGATCTGCCGGGCGATCAGTCCCATCAGATCCGGTTCCGACCCAAAAAGCTGAAGGGACACAGGCCGCTCCTCGGGCAGGATCTGCATCAGACTCCTGGTATTCTTATTATTAAAATAAATGGCTTTTGCACTTACCATCTCCGTACACAAAAGCCCTGCGCCCTGCTCCTTGCAGAGCAAACGAAATGGCAGGTCCGTGACTCCTGCCATGGGTGCGAGTATCAGGTTGTTCCCAAGGGTTACATTTCCGATCGTGAGTTTCATATTAACCTCTGCTCTTCTTCGTTTTTTCAAAAATAATCCTGAGGCCGGTGAGCGTGAGCTGTGTATCGTACACATCTATCATTTCTGTCTCATCCGCAATAATCTTGCCCAGCCCCCCTGTTGCCACCACTTTCAGATTCTCAATCCCTGACTCTTCCTTGACTTTTCTGATAATATACTCTACCTGCCCGATATAACCATACACAAGTCCTGCCTGCATACTGCTGATGGTCTCTTTTGCCAGTATGGAATCCGGTTTCTCTATGGCAATCTTAGGAAGCTTGGCGGCATCCTGCCACAGGGCTTTGGCACTGATCTCAATTCCGGGGGAGGTGATGCCTGCCGCAAAACAGCCGTCCTCTGTGATCAGGTCATAGGTGGTGGCTGTCCCAAAGTCCAGTACAAGAACCGGCCCGCCGTACAGCTCATAGGCAGCCACAGCATCCACGATCCTGTCCGCGCCAATCTCTTTTGGGTTCACAGACGTAATGCGGATGCCTGTCTTACATCCAGGTCCCACATGGATGGGATAGATGTTAAAATATTTTATGACACCGCTTGCCAAAGAATGCATCACATCCGGCACAACAGAGCTGATGATCGCATCTTTTACCGCAGCCTTTGGAATCCCTCTGTATTCCAGCATGTTGCACATCAGGATTCCATACTCATCTGAGGTCCTGTTCTGTCTGGTGGTCATACGGAAAGTTCCCTTCAGCTCTTCGCCGTCAAACACCCCCAGGGTGATATTGGTATTGCCCACATCAATAACTAACAGCATGTCCTATTCCTCCGTTTCCTTCCGTGTCTCCTCTGCATCTTCCCCAAGGAAAAATACCCGGTAATACAGTTCCAGGGATTCCAAAAGCTCCTGTTTCTCTGCCCGCAGCTGCTTGATACGCAGCACACTGCCTATTTCATCGTACATGGCGTCTGATTCAAGCGCCTCTGTCTTGAATTCCAGTCTGCCGTCCTCATCATATTCCAGGGTAAGAATTCCACTGATCTCCTCTGTATAAAGTACGCACATAATATGCAGCTCGTCCTGTATGGACTGGGGAAGTGCTGAAAAATCTTCATTAAAATAATATTTTTTCTCATATGCATTGGCACCGCACAGTACAATTTTATCCTTATACATAAACTCTCCTTATACTATTACACATATCCATACAATCCCCGCACAGACACCTCTCCGGCAAAAACAGTTTTACACTCCCCGCCGGGTGTCTGCACAAGAAGTTCCCCTGCCTCGTCAATCCCCAGACAGGTGCCCACAAGCTCCCGCTCCTTTTCCAGAACCTTCACTTCACGCCCTCTGTTGGCAAGAAGCCTGTCATATTCTTCCTTAAAAGGACTTAGATCACCGGCTGCCAGAAAGCTTTCATAATTCTGTTCAAAACGTTCCAGAACCGCTGCTGCCATCCTTTCCACATCAGGCGCCTCGCCGCATTCCAGCTTCAGGGATGTGGCCTTGTCTTTTATCTCCTCCGGAAATTTCTCCACAGTCAGATTAATGCCGATCCCTATGACCACATATGCGATTTTCGTTCCCTGCATGGACATCTCTGTCAGGATCCCACACAGCTTCTTTCCTGACATGACAAGATCATTTGGCCACTTGATCAGCGCTTCCTTACCTGTCACATCCGCAACTGCCTGAGCCGCGGAAAGTCCCATGAGCACTGTCATCATGGGCGCACGCTCCGGAGCCATATCCGGACGCAGAAGCAGGGACATGGCAAGGCCGCTCCCCTTGGGATCTGCCCAGCTTCTGCCCCTTCTTCCTTTTCCTTTTGTCTGGTTCCTCACCAGGAAAACCGCACCGTTGGGTGCGCCTTTCCCGGCTTCTCTTTTCGCCCAGTCATTGGTGGAATCTGTTTCCTCTGCAAAGTTCCACGGCTTTCCAAGCCATCCGGTCTTTAACTCCATGCTTCTTATGCCCCCAGCGTCGCCGCCATAACCGCCTTGATGGTATGCATGCGGTTCTCAGCCTCGTCAAAAACAACGGACTGGGCAGACTCAAACACCTCATCTGTCACTTCCATATCTGTCAGGCCGAAACGCTCTCCCATCTCTTTACCGATAACGGTCTCCAGGTCATGGAACGCGGGCAGACAGTGCAGGAAAATAGCCTGGCTTCCGGCATTCTCCATAACTTTCTTTGTCACCTTGTAAGGAGTCAGCTCACGGATACGTTCTTCCCATACTTCATCCGGTTCACCCATGGACACCCATACATCTGTGTAAATAACGTCAGCGTCCTTGGTTCCGGCTTCCACATCCTCTGTGAGCGTGATCGTGGCTCCGGACTCCTCTGCAAACGCCTCACACTCTTTTACAAGGGCATCATTTGGAAAATACTTTTTGGGGGCGCAGGCAACAAAATGCATTCCCATCTTGGCACAGAGGATCATCAGGGAATTCCCCATGTTGTAGCGGGCATCCCCCATGTATACCAGCTTAACCCCCTTCACTCTGCCCAAATGTTCACGTATCGTCAGAAGGTCAGCCAGCATCTGTGTAGGATGATATTCGTTTGTCAGGCCGTTCCAAACCGGCACTCCTGCGTATTTTGCCAGCTCCTCCACAATCTCCTGCCCGAATCCGCGGTATTCAATCCCATCATAGATCCTTCCCAGAACCCTGGCCGTATCACGGGTGCTTTCTTTTTTGCCGATCTGGGATCCTTTGGGGTCCAGATATGTGGTCCCCATACCCAGGTCGTGAGCCGCCACCTCAAAGGAGCAGCGGGTCCTGGTGCTGGTCTTTTCAAAAATAAGCGCTACATTTCTGCCCTTCAAGGTATCTACAGGAACACCCTGTTTTTTCTTTTCTTTCAGCTCAGCAGCCAGATCAATGAGATATTCAATTTCCTCTGCCGTAAAATCTTTCAGTGTCAGAAAACTGCGACCTTTTAAATCCATCTTACTTTTCCTCCTCATTTGCCGCGGTCCCGCCGCGCATCTCTTTTGTCAAATCAGAACATCCCTGGATATCACCTGTACAAAAGCAGGAACATCCGTACCGTGAAGCCGGTACAGTTTCCCATATACCGCTTCCTGAAGCTGGGACAAGGTATAAATCCTGTACTTTGACACCCTGCAGAGCTTTGCAGTGGCTTCCAGCATACTCAGATACAGTTCCCGGTAATCCCATTCTTTGGAAAGCTTCATCTCCTCCGCCAGAACCGGAAGGATCACCTCCGTCATATTGCGCAGGAACAGCTTCGGATCCCCGGAAAGCTGGTAAGTATCCATGAGATATTCACAGACCAAATCATCTAAATCTGTCAGTTGCTTTAAATAATAACACTCTTCCTCGGATTCATCAATATAATATATTTTTCCTTTCAGCCCATATATAAGCCGCATGGTGTCATAATACCCGAGTTTCATATGGCGTCTGCTTTTTCTTCTGTCAAAATCTATGATGCTCCCCAGGCTCACCTTGGGAGCCACTGTATAAATTGTGGTCCCATCGGGAATCTTTACCTTCTTCTCCCGCCCGATTCCGAAAATCCTCACCATAATAATATTCTCATATCCGCGGTCCACGAGAGAGCCCAGGGGTACATTATTGATCGCCCCGCCGTCAATATACCGCTTGCCGTGAAGGCGTTCATTCTTAAACAGCGGAAAAATATAAGCGCTTGCCAGTAAAAAGTCCTTTATAAGCTCCGGCCTGCACTGTTTCACGTCAATATCGAGCTCCTTCTTCTCATCCACATTAAATGTAAGGATATACAGATCCACGGGAGAGCTGATGATTTTTTCCTCGTCTATACATTCCGCTATGAGTTCTTTCAAAGGCGTCACATCAATGCCGCCTTCCTTCATAAAATCAAAGACACTCTTCAGCAGGTCCACGTCCAGCTTCTTTTGCTGGAACAAAAGCTCCATCTTCTCATCCTCCACGGACATAATACTGGAATAAGAGATTGTTTCCCAGACCTTCTCCGCGTTAGCCAGATCATCCATACAGATGAGGGCACCGTTCAGTGCTCCCACACTGGTGCCTGCAATACCTTTTATCCTCACACCAGCTTCCCGCATGGCCTTCCACGCACCTATCTGATACGCGCCTTTTGCTCCTCCGCCTTCCAGAACCAGGCCATATTCTTTTGTTAGGTCAATTACCGGTTTCATGAGTGATGCCTCCTCTTACCTGTGATGAAACCCGGTGACCGGCACTATGACCGGCCGCTGTCTACCTGCGCATAGCCTCAGGTTCCAAATTACTTCCGGGTAAAATGCCGCAGAGAGGCTGTCACATAACTGCAACCGCCCCTCTGCATATAAATCCCTGTCAATAGAAGTACATCCTGAATCATCTATTGCCCCGGGTATTTTTAGTTTTCCTTATCCGTAACAATCTCTTTCAGAGACGCTGCAAGTCCTGCGATCCCCTGAATATTGGACGGAATAATAATCTTCGTTGCCTTACCGTCAGCAGCCTGTTCAAATGCCTCCAGGCTCTTGATGGTAAGTACACTCTCATCCGCACCGGCATCTTTGATGAAACGGATACCGTCTGCCTTCGCCTGCTGCACCTTCAGGATTGCCTGGGACTGTCCTTCCGCTTCCCTGATCATCTTCTCCTTCTCCGCTTCTGCACGGAGGATTGCTGACTGCTTCTCACCTTCAGCGTCCAGGATCATGGATGCTTTCTTACCTTCTGCTACCAGAATGGTTGATTTCTTCTCACCTTCTGCCCTCAGAATGGACTCACGGCGCTCACGCTCTGCCTTCATCTGTTTCTCCATAGCTTCCTGGATGGCAGCCGGAGGAATGATGTTTTTCAGCTCCACGCGGTTTACTTTGATTCCCCATGGGTCTGTTGCCACGTCAAGTGATGCACGCATCTTTGTATTGATGATCTCCCTTGATGTCAGTGTGGAATCCAGCTCCATATCACCAATGATATTACGCAGTGTAGTGGCCGTCAGATTCTCAATAGCCATAATTGGATTCTCCACGCCGTAAGCAAAGAGACGCGGATCTGTGATCTGGAAGAATACAACCGTATCAATCCTCATTGTAACATTATCTTTGGTAATAACCGGCTGGGGCGCGAAGTCCACCACCTGCTCTTTTAAATTCACACGTTTGGCAATACGGTCCACAAACGGTAACTTAAAGTGAAGTCCGGTTCCCCAGGTTTCTTTATACATGCCGAGACGTTCAATGATCATGGCATGGGCCTGCGGCACGATCCTGATACAGGACGCAATGACCAGCAGCAAAAGCACAACTACAATAATCAGTAACACTGTACCCACATTCATATTATTTTTCCTCCTCTACTACAAGTTTCACTCCTTCGACCGCCACAATTCTGACGATTGCTCCCTCATCAATAATTGTTTCGTCCCTGGATTTTGCGGACCATTCCAGTCCGTTTACCACAGCCTGCCCGGTTCCTCTCAAATTATCTATGGTTTTTGTAACCACGGCTTTCTCGCCGGGAAGACTGTCAACATTTGTTTTATTCACATTTCTGTTCATGTACTTTACTGCCAGCGGCCTGGTGAAGATCAAAAGCACCACTGATACTGCAAGAAACAATAAGATCTGCAGCCATAACGGTCCGCCGGCTATGGATACCAAAAATGCCACCAGCGCTCCTCCTGCAAACCAGATGGTTGTAAGCCCCAGCGTGATGATCTCGATCACCAGGAGCACAGCCAGAAGAATCAGCCAAATGATTGATATGGTCCCTGCTGTAATTGCTGTCCACATACCCACCTCTCCTTTCCGGATGATTTCAGGTAAAAAAATCAGTCCTTTACAAATAATATATCCATTTGCTGATATTATATCGTAAAAGACTGAAAATAACAATATTTTTATTCTGCTTTTCTCATTCTCTCCGTGACGCTGGTTCTGCACATGCCTTTATAGCAAAGAGCCGGGACTGCAAGCACAATCACCACAAGAACAGGAATGCAGGCTAATATGGGCATTACGGTAAAGCGCCAGCTATAGAAAAAGAGTATATTCCCTATACTACGGACTGCCGTCACATTCAGGATACCTCCCAGGACCAGAGAGGCCGCGGCTGTCAGAATCGCATACATGATCCCCTCGCATCCCAGCATCTGACGGAGCTGTTTCCCTGTCATTCCCACAGCCTCCATCATGGCAAACTCCTGTTTCCTGGACAGCACCGACGTCACCATGGTATTTATAAAATTCAGGATGCCGATCGCTGCCAGGATAAGCGCCAGAAGGCCGCCCACTATGGCGTACATATTCTTGTCTGCTTCAAACTCAGCGGCCACGGTGGACTTTGACGTGAGATCCAAATCTGAATTCACATTCTCACAGTAATCAGCCAGCCATTTTTCCACGCCTTCCTCCCTATCCTTTTCCACATTGAACAAGGTTCTCATGGGCAGCCTGTCACCATAAAGATCCAGGTACTCCTGGTCCGGAAGCACGAAATTATACTCAAATACACTGTAGCTCTGCAGCTCGCAGGAATAGGGAAGCTTCCCTACTGCCATTACCTCGTACTCCCTGCTGGTTCCGTCATCCAAATGGATCGTGACCTTATCCCCCACCTCATAATAGTTTATCTGGTTTTCGGCGGAACCCAGATAGCCGAATTTTGAGGTTATCACATACTTACCGGTTTTAAATTTTTCCCAATCCAGCTCTCCTTCCGTAAGCACCATTTTCTCATAAGCAAGACGTCCCACACCAAATATTTTGCCGTCAATGTTGTCAAATGAATTGTTTTCCACGGCTTCCCAAAAGTCCTCACCCCCAAAGTATTCCTCCAGATACGGTCTGGCTTTGGGATTATTTAAAATCTTTTCATTAAATGCATCCCGCTCCTCCTCCGTAAAATTAGGGCTGTTTATGGGATTCATATAAATATTGCAGACATCCTCCACCCCTTTCTGCTCTGACAGCGCCTCCAGGAATTCCCCGGTAACACCCTCCAGGGGTTTATCGTAGATGGTGGGGTTATCAAGCCCGGCATCCCGCACAGAAAAATCGCTGACTGTGGAGGACGCTATAAATTTATCCATGTCAAATCCATTTACAAGCCCGTACACACTGTTCAGCAGCACAAGGCCCAAAGAAAGGGATGTTGTCACAATCACTACTTTCTTTTTATTCCTCCGCATATTGGCTGCTGCCATGGTCCAGGGGTTCACTTTCTTAGTCTTTCTGCCTTTTTCCCTATCCCATATCCTATCCTGTCCCTCCGTATACCTTAGTGCCTCCACCGGAGATACTGAAGAGGCAATACGGCACGGCCTGATGCAGCTTATATACACAGTCAGAAGAGAAAACAGCGCGGAAGCAGCAAATATCCAGAGCTCCAGTGACACCTTCGTATCTGCCGTACTGGAAAACACCAGATTCCTCATAACAATAGGAAGGATCCACTTTCCCGTCACGCCTCCCAGCAGAAGTCCCAGGGGGATTCCATAGAGGCAGAGCATATAGGCCTGCCTGCGCACAATTTTGCGAAGCTGTTTTCCCGTAGTGCCGATCGTCTTTAAAAGGCCGTAGTGCCGGATATCATGGAAAACATTAATATAGAAAATGTTATATATGATCAGGTAACCGGACACCAATATCACCAACAGGAGGGCAGCGACCGGAAGCATATCTCCTATATTGAAGTCCATGCCAAGGTATGCCCAGTTAATCCCATCTGTCACGGTCTCCTTTGGAAATCCGCACCGCTTTGCAAGTCCTTCCATTTTACCTGTCAGATCAAAACTGCTGCTGAAATTAAAATCCGCCATGATCCTTCCCGCATAGTCAGATGCGTCTATATCATTCTCCATGGCTGAAACGGTGGGCGTGGGCGCCACTTTATCTGCCAGTTTTTTTGACACCAGCATAATCTGTGACATGGATATGGTGTCTCCTTTGAAAAAACCTGACAGGGTAAATGTCTTCTCATATTTCCTGTCATTCACGGTAAATTCCACAGGGACTTTTTGGCCGGCTTCGCAGGGGATACCCATGGCTTTTAAAACCAGGTCACTGGTCACGATCTCATCCTCAGCCTCCGGCATACGCCCCTCCTCCGGGTAACAAAAGCTGAACTTTGCTTCTAAATCTTCGTAATATCCTATTTCTGTCCTTAATTTCTTCAGGGACTCATTTACCGCCTCCCCCACAACGATCCGGTAGGATATCTCTTTTAGCTTCTTATCCCTTTTGACAATATCGTATTCTTCCTGTGTCAGGTACTTAAAGCCTCCGTGGGCGCTCCCTCCCACCTGGCGCATGGTGGCCTCCTGCTGCTTCTCCACAATACTTCCCCCAATGGTAAATACAGAGGTAAAGAGCAGAGCCGTCAGTGCAATGGCAAGCACGGCTATAAGATTTCTGCTCTTTGCAGCCTTCCTGGTCTTGTCAGCCACCCGGCGGACAGCCTTTCGGTTCTTCACTTTACGCATCTGCCTCACCGCCCTTTGCTATTCTTCCGTCCTCGATCCGGATAATACGGTCCGCCATCTGGGCAATCTCCTCATTGTGGGTGATCATAACGATCGTCTGACCGAATTTTTCCCCAGTGACCTTCAGCAGCCCCAACACATCCTGGCTGGTGCGGGAGTCCAGATTTCCCGTAGGCTCGTCAGCCAGAATAATTGCCGGCTTTGCGGCCAGCGCCCTGGCAATGGCCACCCTCTGCTGCTGTCCGCCGGACAACTGACTGGGCAGGCTGTTCAGCTTACTCCCAAGGCCCAGCACCTCAATAACCTGATTAACATAACTTTTATCCACCTCATTTCCGTCCAGCTCCACAGGCAGCACAATATTCTCATATATATTCAGAACCGGCACCAGATTATAACTCTGGAAAATAAACCCGATCTTGCGTCTCCGGAAGATACACAACGCATCCTCCTTCAGTGTGGAAATATCCTTATCATCCACATACACCTTCCCGCCTGACGGACAATCCAGCCCTCCCAGCATGTGCAGCAATGTTGACTTTCCGCTTCCGCTGGTCCCCACAACGGCCAGGAATTCCCCCCGCTTTACCCACATGTCAACACCGTCCAGGGCCTTCACCAGATTCTCCCCTGAACCGTAATATTTTCTAAGCCCTTCTGTTTTTAATACTTCCATATCTCCACCTTTCTGCTGTCCGGATATATCCAAAAATAAAGACAGCCAAGCCTTTTGTTTTTTCTCTGTCTTTATCCTAACATTCTATTCTTACCACATTATTTCGGAAATCTAACACTTGTGAAAGAATTAAATGGACATACCTGTCTGAACGGTTCCGGTCCTGGAACAATGACCGAAAGAATTCTTGTTTTTGGTATTGCCTTTTAAATAAAAATGTAGTATGCTAACATTATAAAGTCTTAATAAATTTTTTATGGAAATAAAATATTTGTGAAGTTTATATAGGCTCAAAATTGGTTGAGCGTCTCTACCAGCTACCGTAATAGCTGCCTATAAATTTCCGCATGAAGGATTGTGCCGGAAATCAGCAGTTTATTGACAGTGGCATTTTTTACGGATTTTTTAGGGAAGGGGGGCAGATTCCGGGTATTTTCCAGCAGCAATTCGTCCATAAAAAATAACAGTAGCTCGTACTATGAGTGGAGGCAGGAGGAAAGTTTATGAGTTTAGAAAAATTATTTCATTTAAAAGAAAATCACACAGATGTGAAAACTGAGATTCTGGCGGGTGTCACCACATTTATGACCATGGCGTACATCCTTGCTGTAAATCCCAACATCCTTTCAGAATCCGGTATGGACCGGGGGGCGGTTTTTACCGCCACGGCTCTGGCGTCCTTTATTGCAACGTGTCTGATGGCTGCGCTGTCCAACTATCCCTTTGTACTGGCTCCCGGCATGGGGCTGAATGCGTACTTTACCTATACGGTTGTTATGGGCATGGGATTTTCCTGGCAGATGGCGCTGAGCGCAGTATTTGTGGAAGGTATTATTTTTATCATACTGTCACTGACCAATGTGCGGGAGGCCATCTTTAATGCCATACCCATGAACCTGAAACACGCGGTGTCCGTAGGAATCGGACTGTTCATTGCGTTCATCGGTCTTCAAAATGCCAAGATCGTTGTGGACTCCTCAACGCTTGTCACTGTGTTTTCCTTTAAGAGTTCCATCAAAAACGGCACCTTCCAGTCAGAGGGCATTACCGTGCTGCTTGCTCTTATCGGTCTTTTGATCACAGCGATCCTGCTTGTAAAGAACATAAAAGGAAATATCCTGTGGGGTATTCTTGGCACATGGGTGCTGGGAATCGTCTGCCAGCTTGCCGGGCTTTATGTACCCAGCCCCGAAGCCGGATTCTACAGCCTGCTGCCGGATTTCTCCAATGGGATATCTATTCCCAGCATTGCACCCACCTTCATGCATATGGATTTCTCAAAAGTATTTACTATGGATTTTGTAATCATTATGTTTGCGTTCCTGTTTGTAGATATGTTTGATACCCTTGGAACCCTCATCGGTGTGGCATCCAAAGCGGATATGCTGGATAAGGACGGCAAACTTCCAAAGATCAAGGGCGCCCTCTTAGCAGACGCGGTTGGTACTGCTGCCGGTGCAGCACTTGGTACCTCCACAACCACCACATTCGTGGAAAGCGCATCCGGCGTGGCAGAAGGCGGACGTACAGGGCTTACAAGCCTGACAGCAGCTCTTTTATTCGGGCTATCCCTGTTCCTGTCACCTATATTTTTGGCGATTCCATCCTTTGCAACCGCACCTGCGCTGATCATCGTTGGATTCCTGATGCTGACATCTATAACAAAAATTGATTTCCAGGATCATACGGAAGCCATCCCGGCATTTATCTGCATTATTGCAATGCCATTCATGTACAGCATTTCCGAGGGTATTTCCTTCGGAGTTATCTCCTACGTGATCATCAATCTGGTTACCGGAAAAGCAAAACAGAAAAAAATCAGTCTACTGATGTATATACTTGCCGTGCTGTTTATATTTAAATATATCATGATATAATTTCAGCGTAACTGTTCAGCACCTTGGCCGCTGCACTTTCGCGTACGGCCGGACTGTGAATGCCCGGAAGGGAAACTGCCGCCATGGTTTCCCTCCCGGGCATTTTTCTGTCAAAGCCTGCTGCGCTGGATATACAGAATAAATTCCGAGCCTTTTCCCGGCGCTGACTTTACCTTAATATATCCGTTCTGCCGTTTCAGGATCTCTCTGGTCAGATAGAGGCCGATACCCACACCATCTGCCTGCCGGACAGACTCTGCCCTGTAAAATCGTCCAAAAATCCTAGGTGTGTCCGCCTCTGAGATCCCTATCCCCTCATCCTTTACACTGACCGCCGCATACAACTCATATTCCATTACGGAAAGCGTTACTTTCCCTCCGGGCTTTGAATACTTCACCGCATTGTCCAGAACATTGTAAAGCGCCTCTTTTGTCCACTTAAAATCAAAATATGCACGGATGTTATCCACACAAGTGTTGACAACCTGAATCTGCTTTTTATCTGCCTTTGGCATCACATCCCCGGCGGTCTCCCGGATCAGCCTCTCCAGGCCCTGTTCCCGGGGCTTGACTGTCAGTATATTACTCTCCAGCCTTGACATCTTTGTCAGAGCCTGGATCAGAAACTCCAGCTTCTCCACCTGCCTGGATATTTCCTCTGCCATTCTGAGTTCCTGTTCCCTGTCCGGTGTGTGCGCCTCCCGGCTGAGCTTTTCTTTCAATAAATCCGTATAGAGCCTGATATTCGCCACAGGGGTCTTTGTCTGGTGGGAAATGTCTGATACCAGGCTTTTCACATTCTCCTTCTCCCGCTCCAGACTCTCCCGGGAAAGCACGGAGGTGCTCAGAAAGCGTTTCCACTTAGTCTCCACCCTGGAAAGCTCTGTCTCATTAAAATCCGATTCCCTGAACTCCCCGGAGATAGCCGCATCCAGCATTTCCTCCACTTTCCTTATTTCCTTACCTCCCCGCATCTCCCTGTTCCCCCGTCTCCTCACGTTTCCAGACGTATCCCTGTCCGTAGACAGTCTGGATATATGTAACCCCTTCCCTCCTGTCTTCCAGCTTGCCCCGCAGCCGGTTCACTGTAACAGAGAGGGCATTTTCATCCACATACTCCGCGCCGTCTGTCCAAAGCCTGTCCACAAGGACCGCCCGGGACAGTACCCTCCCCTCATTTTCCAGGAACAGTCTGAGCAGCCTCTGCTCATTCTTACTGAGGGATATCTCCTGCCCATTCTTCTCAAAAACAAGGCCGCCAAAATCAAAGAGAAAGCCATCCACAAAAAAGCGGTCTGTCTGCCTTTGCTGCCGCCTGCGCAGAAGCACCTGGATCCTGGCCCTGAGAACGGCCAGGCTGAAGGGCTTTGTCATATAATCATCAGCCCCCAGGCTCAGGCCCATCACCTCGTCCATCTCCATATCATTTGCAGTCAGCATCAAAACAGGGGTGTCAGCCTGGCTGCGGACCCATTTCAGATAGTCATACCCACTCCCATCGGGCAGATTGATATCCAGAATGATCAACTCAGGACGCTTCTCCCCATAAACCTGCTTGGCGCCTTTTACACCTGTACATTGTATAAATTCTGTTCCCTGCTCCCCAAGAGCCAGCACAATTCCGTCACTCAGTGCCCTGTCATCCTCTACGATCTGTATCAGCATGATCTAGTCTCCTTTGTTCCCTATTTTAATACACTTTTACATTTTGGACAACAATCAGAAAAAAAGAACGGAACAGGTTTTCCCCGTTCCGCCCTTACTCGAATATTTTAGTAAAATGTCTGATTTCCAATAGTCAGACCGCTTCCGCCACCAGCGTGGAAGAAGAGCCGGTCTCCAATCGTATTTGCTCCTGAGAAGACATCCTGAGCGGCTGCATAACATGCCTCACTTGCTCCCCGTGAGAGCACATTTGACAGTTTGCCCGTCCATGTAGGCTCAAATTGGCCGCTCTGGTAGATGACTTCCGATAATGTATTTGGAAACTCCCCGCTTCTAATGCGGTTCATGATGACAGCTCCGACGCCAACCTTTCCTTCATAAGATTCACCGCCGGCTTCACACTCGATGATAGCTGCCATCAAATCCAGATCTGATGTTGAGACTGATACCTCCTGGGCTGCTGCCTGGGAGCTGTCCGCCTCTGTTTCCTCTGCTGCCTGTCCCTGCTCCGGCTGAACCGCCTCGGCAGACACCTGTGAAGCCTGGGCTGCTGCCTCTGCTGCCGCTGCTTCCGCTTCCGCGTCCACAGTTACGGCCTCTGCAGAGATATCACCTGCTCCATACATAGCTTCATATAAATTTCTGGCTTCGTCACCGGAAACCACCAAATCTTCTCTGATATACCCATTGACTTCCCCGGAAGTCACCTGCAGCCATCCTTCATCATTTCCGACCACAGTTGCCACAGCTCCGGAGGGAAGACGGCCGATACACTGGCTGCTCACATCTGCCCCTTCACGGATATTGGCATATGTAAGAACATTTGCCGCGACCTTGTCGCTCCAACTGCTATCCTGTGCATCTTCAGCCTGTGCATCTTCCTGAACCTCAGTCTCCTGAACTTCACTTTCATCCTGAACATCAGCCTCATCCACTGTCTGTTCTGCTTCCTGTACAACTTCTATATTCTGATCATCTTCCGTAACATCTGCCGCCATCGCCGGAACCGCCATCATAACAGTCATGACACCCGCAGTTCCCATACAGCATAAAATACGTCGCATTCTTTCTTTCATAAAAAAGGGCCTCCTATAAGTCCATTTGTTTTTATTTGTTACAAATTTATTAATTTTTGTTACGGACTTATTGTATCAAGATTACATTTTATTGTCAAGCGGGTAATTTTTGTAACAATTTGTAGATATTTACAGAAAGCCAATCATTTTATGAAGCATTAAGACGATATATCGCTTGTACCAAAAAATAAACAAAACCGCAGCCCGCAAATCACCCCCGTGATTCCGGCTACGGTTTCCCATCCCCATATTCCAATAACACCACAATCCCCAAAACCGTCTCTTCCTGCAGAAACACCCCAAAATCAAACTCAAAAATTCACCCCAAAATGCGCCCTCTCCTCAAACAAACCCCTCCCTATAAAATAATCCACAAAACCAACAACCAGAATCAACCACCCCACCGCCAGCCCCTCTAAAAATGTCTCATCATCCCATCCCCCAGAGCGACCGCCATCCCTATCGCCACCCCAAGCACAAAACAAATCCAAAGAATTCTACCATCCATGAAATCCTCGAACACCCCAAGCCTACAGCCAAAGCCAGGAAGCAGATGGGAGAGCGCCGGGGAGGCCATATGCCTGTGAGAGATGTCTCAGTGGAGCGCCAGGGAGATCAAGATATCCTGCCCCCTCCTCTGTCTAGCCGCCTCATACATCAAAACCCCCGCCGCCATAGCCGCATTCAGCGACTCAACCTCCCCATGCATAGGAATCTTTATCAGACGATCCGCCTCCCCCGTCAACGCATCCGTCAATCCATTCCCTTCATTTCCAATAAAAAACGCTGTCTTCCCCCTGAAATCCTCCTGGTCATAAAACCTCTCCCCCTTCAAATGCGCCGCATACGACCACACCCCCTGCCGCCTAAGTTCCGGCAGGATTTCCGCTATATCCTCCACTGTCAGCACCGGCATACGATATACCGACCCCATAGTAGACCGGATCACCTTAGGATTATACAGATCCACACAATTCTTATTCAATACAACCCCAGTCACTCCCGCGCCTTCCCCTGTACGAAGGATCGTCCCCAGATTCCCGGGGTCCTGCAGATCCTCCAATATCATAAGAAGAGGCGCCCTGCCCTCCCCCTTACTCTCCAGCATAACAGAAAGAGGCGTACTTACCTGTCTGACCAGGCACAGAATCCCCTGGGGCGTCACCGTATCAGACAGAGAACGGAACACCTTATCCTCCACAACCTCGGTCCCGGGACTTCCCGCGCCAAATCCCTTCTCCTCCAAAATCTCCCGGTTATCCCCCGATTTAAGAAAAGATGCGGATACATACACTTTCTCTATCCTCTCTCCCGGAGCCTCCCGGAACATTTTTATCCCTTCCACCACAAAAAGCCCGCTTTCCCGGCGGACTTTTGCTTTCTTCATAAGCTGCTGTATATGCTTCATCTGAGAATTCGACATGCTCGTAATCATATAAAATACCTCAATCCTGATAATTTGACTCACTGATCCGGGACAGAATCTCATTTTTCCCTACAATCCCCAAGGTCTGCCCGCTTCTTAATGGTTCACTTGGATCCATCTCAATGGTGACATTCTCCCCTTCCTTGACAGCTATCACATTGATCCCGTAACGTCCGCGCAGATCCAATTGGATCAGGCTTTTTCCCACCCAGGAGGCAGGCACATGCATCTCCACCATGCTCACCTCATCTGAAAGTTCAAAGAAGTCTTTAAACCTGCCGGATATAAAATTCTTGGCAACACGCACACCGGTATTATATTCCGGAAAAATAACCTCGTCTGCACCGATTTTCTTTAGAATATGCCCGTGAAGCATACCGTTGGCCTTGACAAGAACATAGGACACTCCGGCCTCCTTTGCGTAAAGAGTGGCTATAATACTGGCCTCCATGTGGTCAGAAATACCGATGACCGCCACATCCACATTGGAAAAATCCAGGGATTCCATCACGCCCGGCTCTGTCACATCCGCGCACAGGGGATAGGATGCATAAGGGGCGATTGCCTGTATCCTCTCATTGTCCCCATCCACCGCAAGAACCTCATACCCGGCCTTCGCAAGTGTCTCTGCCACCGCATAGCCGAATTTTCCCAGACCTATGACTGCAAATGTTTTTTTCTTCATATCTTCATTCTCCTAGCCGATAAAAATTTTCTGGTCCGGCAGATGCATACCCGAAGGTTTCTTCTCGCCATGCATGGTAAGCGCTGCAGCCAGAGTTGTGGGGCCGATACGCCCGATATACATGGTCAGTATAATGATCAGCTTGCCCGCCGCAGGAAGCAGTGGGGTAAGACCCCTTGTCAGTCCCACCGTGGCTCCCGCTGAAGTCACTTCATACATAATATTGATCAGTGACGCGCCCTCCGCCATGCCCTCCGTGGCAATCGCCAGGCCGATCGTGGATGTCAGCACAACGCCCAGTCCCAGCATGACCACCACCCAGGCTGTCCTGATATTCGTCTCCGGTATTCTTCTGTTGAATACCTCTGTATCCTCCTTGCCTTTGAAGAAAGATGAACCGGTGAGAAGCAGCGCCGCAATTGTTGTCGTCTTCACACCTCCGGCTGTTCCAAGCGGGGAACCGCCTATGAACATGAGGATCATACAGACCATAGCTGATGCCTCCTGGAGATTTTCCTGGGGGATGGTAAAGAATCCCGCGGTCCTGCAGGTCACGGACTGGAAAACCGCGGCCATACATTTCTCCCAGAAAGGCATAGTTCCCAGTGTCCCCTGATTTCTGTACTCCAGGATCAGGATCAGGATAGCACCCCCAAAGATCAGAATACACGTAGCTGTAAGCACAATCTTAGTATTCAGTTCCAGAGCCCTTAATGCCTGGCGAAATCCCATCTCCCGGCGATACAGACGCTTTGCGCATTTTATCAGATCCCACCAGACCAGATAGCCGATACCGCCCAGCACGATAAGAGCCATTGTGGTGAGGTTTACCAGCGGGCTGCCTGTATAATTTGCAAGGCTGTTGTCACCGATGATATCCATACCTGCGTTACAGAAGGCAGATACCGCATTGAACAGTGAGATCTGCATTCCTCTTCGGATCCCAAACTCGGGAACGAACTGAAAGGCATACAAAATCATCCCTACAGCCTCCACCAGCAGGGTCCCCAATACAATCTTCCGCACAAGGGCGATCAGCCCTTTCAAGGTATCCAGGTTATATGATTCCTGGATCAGTCTCCGGTTACGGATACTCACGCGTTTCCCCATCGCCAGAACCACCAGGGTCCCGCAGGTTATGACGCCAAAGCCTCCAAGCTGGATCAGGAGAAGGATGACCGCATGTCCCAACCCAGACCATGCCGCATATGTGGACTCTGTCACAAGCCCGGTCACGCAGATGGAAGTTGTGGACGTAAAAAGGGCATCAATGAACTTAATCTGATGCCCTGGTGCCCATGCGATGGGAAGGGAGAGCAGTAATGCTCCCAGCAGGATAATGCCTGCAAATCCCAGCGCGATGATTTGTGCAGTTTTAAATTTTGTCTTTTTAACATGCATTTTTCTCATATACACACCTTACCTCTGCCCTTAGATCCAGGCAGAAAATAATTTGGCAGCTGTTCAGCAGGCCCGCGCATTTACCGCGCTGACCGTATGAAGGTCCTCTTCTTAAGATCCCTCACAGTTACCATCATTTATACATTCTTGCTGTAGTTGTGTGACAGAGAATAGCTGATTTCATACTGATAATCCGGAATGGTTTTCTTCATGGCCAGTGCTTCGTTTATGTCAAAGTCCACATATTCACCATTCTTGTATCCGATCACTCTCTTAGTCTTGCCTTCCAGCAGGACATCCACCGCTTTTGCTCCCATAATAGAGGCATATACACGGTCCTTACATGTGGGGCTTCCGCCTCGCTGCATATGTCCCAGGATGGTGGCTCTTGTCTCAATGCCTGTTGCGGCTTCGATACGCTTTGCCATAGCTTCTGAGTGGCCGATGCCCTCAGCATTGATGATAATATGATGCTTTTTACCTTTTTTACGGTTATCAATAATATTATTTATGATCTGCTGCTCATCGTAATCATATTTTTCCGGAAGGAGAACATCCTCCGCACCGTTGGCAATACCGCACCACAGTGCCAGATATCCGGCATTCCTTCCCATAACTTCAATGATGCTGACACGCTCATGGGAGGTTGAGGTATCACGTACCTTGTCAATGGCTTCCATGGCAGTGTTCACAGCAGTGTCAAAACCAATCGTATACTCTGTACATGCTATATCCAAATCTATGGTTCCCGGTACGCCTACCGCGTTGATCCCCAGGTTGGCCAGCTTCTGTGCACCGGCAAAGGAACCGTCACCACCGATGACTACAAGACCATCAATACCGTGCTTTTTACACACTTCAGCACCGCGTCTCTGTCCTTCCTCCGTACGGAATTCTGCACAGCGTGCCGTATAGAGAATCGTACCGCCCCTCTGGATGGTATCGGAAACGTCAACGGCTGTCAAATCAATTATCTCTTCATTCAGTAATCCGTTATATCCTTTTAAAACACCTTTCATGTTAATGCCACGGCTCAGGCCTCGTCTTACAACTGCACGGATGGCAGCATTCATTCCCGGGGCATCCCCGCCGCTGGTTAAAACACCGATTGTCTTGATCTCTTTATTCGCAGCCATTTTTCTCCTCCATTACTGTAAATTCATCTGTTCCCTCTTGACCTCTGAGCGCAGCTGTTCAAACATATGAACAGCTATGGGTATCCACCCATTGAAATCGCTTCGCGATGGGGCGAATACCTGCTGCCGCCAGTCCTATGCACGATCAGCGCAGTAAATGCGCAGCTCTGACTGAATAATTATCTCTAATCTTCCTTATTTTAATGCATTTTGGTAAGTTTTTCAATACTCTTTTCCACAACTTTTACGTTGTCAGACCCGTACTTTTCGTACAGTTTGCCAAGAAGTTCACCATTTATCTTTACATTTCTGGACGGGCCAAGGCGTTTCACTGCTTTGGGAGAACGGATATATACCACCACAGAGTCCCTTCCATCTGAGTCATTCAGAAGCCGGTAAAAGTCTTCCTCCTTTGACAGGAACTCCTCTTTTGTGGAAAACTGCACCCATAATTCACTGGGCACATCATCGAAAGAACGTATATTTTCACAGATCAATTTGCTGGCCTTCTCATCCTCTGCAGATACCCTTCCCTGGATAAATACTTTGTCGTCCACTTCCATGAGCTGGGCGTTCTTCTCATAGTCCCTGGGAAATACCACGATCTCCACAGTTCCCACCAAATCCTCCACTGTAAGGAACGCCATGACCTTGTTGGTCTTTGTGTATTTAATGGTTTTTCCTGTTATCATGCCGCCCACGGTGACTTTGGAATCATCTATGACCCTGGGCATTCCCGTCTCCTCATCCGGCAGAAAATCCGTGGTGACTGCCGTAATGTTGTTTCTCCATCTCTGTTCATATTCTTCCAGAGGATGACCGCTGATATACACACCCAGCACTTCTTTTTCAAATGCCAGCTTCGCTTCCTTTGGATACTCCTCCACATCCGGCATACGGATCTCGTAAGCTTCCTTCTCCTCCTCGGAGACCAGGTCAAACAGGCTCATCTGCCCTGTCATGGCAGTCTTTTTCTCCTGGTTCACAGCATCCAATATCTGCACATACACCATCATCTTCTGGCGCCGGTTGCCGGGGATCCCGTCAAATGCCCCTGCCTTGATAAAATTCTCTATGGTCCGCTTATTGATATCCCGCCCGGACATACGCTCTATGAAATCCCGGAGCGTCTTGAATCCACCGCGCAGGTTCCTCTCCTCCACAAGCCCTTCAATGACAGGCCTGCCAATGCTCTTGATGGCTGAAAGCCCATACCGTATGGAACCTCCGTCCACGGAGAAGGAGCTCTCTCCCTTGTTGATGTCAGGAGGAAGGATCGCGATCCCCATCCTTCTGCTGGAAAGAATATATTCGGATACCTTGGATGGATTGTCAATGACAGACGTCATGAGGGCCGCCATGAATTCCACCGGATAATAATATTTTAAAAACGCAGTCTGGTAGGCCACTACCGCATAGGCCGCAGCATGGGATTTGTTGAACGCGTACTTGGCAAAATCTATCATTTCATCGAAGATCTTGTTAGCCACTTTCTCACTGATCCCCTTGTTGATACAGCCCGGAACGCCCTCCTCATCATTGCCGTAGACGAAATTCTGCCGTTCTTTTTCCATGACAGACGTTTTCTTCTTACTCATGGCACGGCGCACCATATCACTTCTGCCCAAAGTATATCCGCCCAGGTTCCGAACGATCTGCATAACCTGCTCCTGGTATACAATACAGCCATAGGTGGCGTCCAGTATGGGCTCCAGTTCCGGGCAGTCATAAGTGATGCTGTCCGGGTTGTTCTTGCCCCTGATATACTGTGGGATAAAATCCATGGGACCCGGGCGGTAGAGGGAAATTCCGGCAATGACATCCTCCAGGCTGCCCGGTTTCAGCTCCTTCATGAAGCTTGTCATCCCGCCGCTCTCAAGCTGGAACACGCCTTCCGTCTTGCCTGCCCCCAGCATGGCGTACACTTTCTTGTCATCATAGTCAATATGGTCCATATCCAGAACCACACCCTTGTCCCGCTCCACCAGTTTTGCTGCATTCTGGATAACCGTCAGGGTACGCAGGCCGAGGAAGTCCATCTTCAAAAGCCCCAGCTCCTCCAGGGTAGTCATGGTAAACTGTGTCACCAGAGACCCGTCCGATGCCCTGGACAGCGGCACATATTCCACAACAGGCTTCTGGCTGATAACCACACCCGCTGCGTGCATGGAGGTATGCCTCGGCAGACCCTCCAGTCTTCTGCTCATGTCTATAAGCTTTTTCACCGTCTCGTCCGCCTCGTAGAGGCCTCTGAGCTCCGGATTCATTTTCATGGCCTTTTCAATGGTGATATTCAGTTCTGTGGGGATCATCTTGGCAATAGAATCACACTGGGCATAGGGAAGGTCCATGACCCGGCCCACATCACGGATGACACCTCTGGCAGCCATGGTACCGAAGGTGACGATCTGCACCACCCGGTCCTTGCCGTACTTCTCCACCACATAGTCAATGACCTCCTGCCTCCGCTCGAAACAGAAATCCACGTCGATATCAGGCATGGATACACGTTCCGGGTTCAGGAAACGCTCAAAGAGCAGATTGTATTTGATGGGGTCCAGTTTTGTGATCCCAAGAGTGTAGGATACAAGACTTCCCGCGGCGGAACCACGTCCCGGTCCCACAATAATGTCATGGTCCCTGGCATACCGGATAAAATCCCACACGATCAGGAAATAATCCACATACCCCATGTTTTTGATAACATTCAGCTCATAGTTCAGGCGTTCTTCCAATTCCTCCATATCCCCGCTGTAACGCGCGGCAAGGCCGTCAAAGCAGAGCTTATTCAGATACTCCCAGGCATTGTATCCCTCCGGCACATGGAATTTCGGCAGCTTCGTCACGCCGAATTCAATTTCCACATTACATCGCTTGGCAATCTTGTGGGTGTTTTCCAGGGCTTGGGGGGCATAAGGAAACAGAGCCGCCATTTCTTCTACGGATTTTACATAGTATTGGCCGCCCTCATAGCGCATTCTGTCCTCATCCGCAAGCCTCTTGCCGGTCTGCACGCACAGCAGAATATCATGGGCTTCCGCGTCTGTGCTGTAGGTGTAATGGATATCATTGGTTGCCACCAGCTCTATCCCGGTCTCCCTGCTCATACGCACAAGCTGCTGATTGACCCTTTGCTGTTCCGGTATTCCATGATCCTGCAGCTCCAGAAAAAAATTCCCTTTTCCGAAAATCTCTTCATAGTGCAGAGCTGCCTTTTTTGACTCCTCATAAAAACCTTTTGTTATATTTCTTGCAACTTCTCCTGCAAGACATGCACTTAATGCAATAATTCCTTCATGATATTTTTCCAGGATCTCCAGATCCACACGTGGTTTGTAATAAAATCCATCTACGAATCCGGCGGATACAATTTTAATGAGATTCTGGTAGCCCTCCTGGTTTTCAGCCAAAAGTACCAGATGATAGTAACGGTCCTCTTCTTTGCCAATCTCCTTGTCAAACCGGGAACCGGGCGCCACATAGACCTCACATCCCAGAATGGGCTTGATCCCTGCAGCTTTTGCCGCCCTATAAAAATCTATGCAGCCAAACATGACACCGTGGTCCGTTATGGCTGCACTATCCATTCCCAGTTCTTTTACTCTGGCTACATATTCATTTATTTTATTAGAACCGTCCAACAGGCTGTACTCTGTATGTACATGTAAATGGGTAAACTCCACTGTTATTCTCCTCTGTTTTACTGTTCCTGTATGGTGTCTAACCGTAACTATGCAGTATTTACATGGTCACGTCTATTCTTCTTTACTTTTTACTTTCCGAAGCAGCACGTTATACCACCTGTTATTGTGGCCTTCCCCGCGGGCATCGCTGGTTTTCCAAATATCCAGCACTTTGATGTTCGGTATGGAATCCAGAAGGTTGTCCAGAGAGTCCCTGCTGTAGTCATAATAATACCGTCCGTTGTATCTGCCGTTCCTGTCGCCTTTGCGCACAGAAAAATACAGGATCCCGTCATCCTTCAGTGCATTCAGAATTTTCTGCATCATGTCCTGGATCTTGTCCGGCGGAAAATGGCCCAAAACGGCGCACGCCCAGATGCCATGGAACACATCGTCAAACTCCATGTCCTCCACGCACAGATGCAGGATATCCCTGCCCGTATGGATCTCAGCCAGTTCACACATTCTGGCGGAGCCGTCCATTGCGGTTACGCTGAATCCCTCGTCTTCGAGAAACAAGGTGTCTCTTCCCGAACCACAGCCCAAATCAAGAACTTCAGCATTTTCAGGCAGCAGGTCCATAAAGCGCTCCAACTGCTCCTCCATGCTCAGATCCACAGTTTCTTCATAATAAGGTACCGCGTATCGGTCATAATAATCTATCGAGTCCACTTATTTTCCTCCTTCTGGACAAGTATAAAATAAAGAATTTGATAAGTAACTATGTGAGTGTATTATAGTTACTTTGATAAATTGATTTACGGTACAAGTATATCATACCTTTTCCTATTCGTGAAGCATCTAACGTATATAAATTTTATGGTTTTTCAGTTGGATTTTCTCTTCTTTCAGCAAATGCCCCACTGCGCGTTTGAACGCGTTCTTGCTCAGACCGAATTCCCGCTGGATGATCTCCGGGGAGGCCTTGTCATCAAAAGGCAGTACCCCTTCAAAATCCTGAATGATCTCATATACACTCTGGGCATCCTCATGGAGCTGGATGTGGGCCTTCTGCTTGGCACTGAGATTCAGCTTTCCATCCTCCCGCACCAGTGTCACGCGGAGTGTCAGCTCCTCACCCACCTTGTAACTGCCCTGGGCCTCCTGCTTTGGGATCAGGCCGGAATACTGCCCGTCCACAGCCACAAACACACCGAAATTATCACTCTGCTCATACACCACACCGGTAACGGTATCCCCTACAATATAGGGAGATTTGGTTTTCAGGTAATGGTATACCTTCATGGTTGCGCACAGACGGCTGCTCTTGTCAATGTAGAGGGATACCAGAACTTCCTCCCCCTCATGGACCTTCTTTGTCTGTTCTTTATATGGAAGGAACAGGTCCTTTTCCAGTCCCCAGGAAAGGAATGCACCGATTTTTGTCACCTGGGCAACCTTCAGAAATCCCACCTGATCCATCATAAGTTCAGGCGTCCTTGTGGTGGCGATCAGCCGGTCCGAGGAATCCTTATAGAGAAACACCTCCATCTGATCCCCTTCTTTGGTACCCTCCGGCACCTCTTTGCCCGGAAGCAGCACGCGGTCCATCTCCCCGGCATCCTGCCTGTCTCCCAGATATACACCGAAATCCACGGTCTTCACAACAACCAGTTTCTGTTTTTTACCTAATTCCATTCTCTTTTCTCCTTTAATTCCACAACCGCATAGGGTCCGCCGTTCTCACTGCAGAGAGCCACGGTGCATAATCCCTGTTCACGCTTCACTTTTGGTACTATCATATTGCCAAGCACTGCCTGTCCCTTATATTCTGCCCGCATCTGGTGAACGCAGAAATCAGCCGGCACATATTCTTCCGCCATTGCCACATACTGTCCGTTATTCACATGGTGGTTGGTGTCAAGATGATGGGGGCGCACCGGGAAGCTTTCATATTCCACAGTATCATCCGGCATCCTGATCTTTCTGGGCGCATATTCCATCGGATACTTTTCTTCCAGTGTATAGGCTGCGATCTGCTGTTCTGACACATTCACAGGCATACCTGTCTCCAGGTCCAGATAAGTCCAGAGAGAGTTGGCGTATGCCACAGTGGCACCGCGCTCGTCCTCCATAGTAAAATTCCTGCTGCCCAGAAAACGTTTAAACGCGTAAGGCCAGGTAGTTATCTTAATTCTCTCGCAGAGTTTAGGGTACCGCTCCACTATGATCTGCCAGGAGGACAGCACCCATACCCGGTTCTTCTCCTGCAGATGATCAATCCCCACACCCGCATGTTCCGAATGAAAGGTACTGCAGTCCTGGAAATAATTGATAACGGAATTCAGGGTCAGATTCCTATCCTCCCCAATCTCACTGTAGCGCACATAACTTTCAAAAGAATATTTCATTTTTGCCTCCCAGGTACAAAAAACCTGTACCAGATCATTTTCCTGTATACCAAAATATCCCAGACATTTTTGTCTGGGATATTGATTCTTAGCTGGGCTACAAGGATTCGAACCTTGAAATGACGGAGTCAGAGTCCGTTGCCTTACCATTTGGCGATAGCCCATTGTTTTACAACAAAATGAATTATAAGGTATATCTCAAAAAAAATCAAGCCCTTTTTTTATTTTTTTTTAAAAAATTTAATTTATATATGATAATGTGCTTATATACCACAAATAATTATGGATGGCAAGAAGCAGAACGTCTAAATCAGGATATTCTTCTCCTGCTCCATTATCCGTTCCACAATTTCCTGTTTGTAATTCCGGGTAACCGGAATAGAGTCTCCGCTCTTTAAAAGCAATTCATCTTTATCTAAATAATCCACATACGCCAGATTCACAATAAACCCCCTGTGAGTCCTTACAAATGTGTCATTCTTAATTTTTTCTTCCACATTTTTTAAACTGTCAAAAAAAACAATCTCTTTCTTATCCCTGCATGTTACCCGGACCATATGGTGCTCCACACTCAAATACAAGATTTGTTCTAATGGAATCCGCTGCTTTTTTCCATTGCTGGTAAACTTCAGAGAGTTCTTCTTACTTTTCATAACCGTCTGAAAACATTTTTTCATCACCGCTTCAATCTTTTTATGAGTAACCTCGTTTTCTATAAAATAATAAAAAGGATTCACCTCATAAGATGTAATAATATCCTCTGTCCAGCTCCCCAGGAATATAATCCGGGCCTGGCAGTCATCTTTACGGAATTCCCTGGCGATTTCAATTCCTTTTGTATTCTCAAATTCCCATCCAATTACAACAATATCTAAATTCTGTGTCCAGTCCTCTTTACAAAAAACCGCTTCCTTTCCGTTTTCATACAGCAGTAATTTCGTGTGATATCCATACTTGTGCGCTATATACCGAATCAGGCTTTCGTAAACCTGCAGCAGATAAAAAGAAGCGTTGCATAATAAAATATATAGTGTCTCATCCTCCGTAATTAATCCTGAATCTAAGATGCCGCCCATGGTCACGTTATCCTTTCCGCTTCTATATTTGGCAGTCTTTATATTCAGCTATCCGGATTTCTCCGGAGGATTTTCCTCTTAACCGCCATACAGTTTTTCCCGGTTAAGGGAACCCTATCCCCGGAATACATTTCCAGTTCATTTCTCAATATATTTTTCACATACTTCAAATTAACAATAAAAGACCTGCTGGTTCTCAAAAATCCTTTGTCTTTAAGCTTTTCCTCTATCATTTCCATATTTGCTGTAAATTCAAACACTTCTTTTTGCATATGGATGATAATATTCCTTCCATAGACCTCCATAAACTGAATATCATCCAGCTGGATCCTCTTGATCACACTGCCCTTTTTGCACAAGATTCCCTCTTGAAACTTTTCCTTTTTATAGTTTACAGCCTGGAGAAAAACCTCTTCCAGTTTTTCCTGGTATTCGCATTTCATCAAATAAAAAAATGGAAAGGTGTCATACGCGTCCACCGCAAATTCCCTGCTGGCGGTCAGATAAATAATCTCCCCTTTATATCCCTTTTCTCTCAGCGTCCTGGATGTCTCCACGCCGTTTATACTGTCCATGACAATATCCATAAAAATAATATCTATGCCGCCTTCCGTAACCATGTCAAAATATTCTATTATCTGCTCCCCGCTGTTAAATATTTTAATATAGATATCAAAATCATATTTTTCTGCGGTTTTCTTCAAACATTTTTCGTATATTCCCATAATTACGGTATTATCATCGCATAAACAAATGTTTACCATAATAGCACTCCCTGTTCCTTTGAAACCTTTAAACAGCCTGACCCATAATATCACAGAGCAGTATCTGCATCATGAATCTTCCGTTTTCTGCAGTCAGCTCCATGATGCCGTCATATCTGTGTACTGTTTTTTCTATATTTTTCAGGCCAAATCCATGATAATCTTTTCTTTTTTTCGTAGTTTCCAATCCACGGCCGTTTGCGTCCAGAGTACCCTGCATGGCATTTTCAATTTTTATCTTCAGCAGGCTTCCCTCACAGCTTGCCGCTATGTGGATAAACCGCTCTCCCTCTTCCACCTTTTCACATGCTTCGATGGCGTTGTCCAGGGCGTTTCCAAAAATGGCGCACCAATCAGCCGGCCGGATATTCAGTTCTTTTTTCAATTTCAGATCCATGGTCAGCCGGATATTTTTTTCTTCCGCTATCTGGGCTTTTTCGGTTATGAGGGCATCCAAAATGTAGTTTTCCGTATGGAGAATCTTCTCCTTATGGTAAACCCGTTTGGAGATTTCCTCCAGGTATTCCTTGGCCTCTTCCGTCTGCCCGTCTTCCAGCAGATTGCCCAGGCATAATAAATGGTTTTTTATATCATGCTGATATGCCCGGATTTCCTGATTCATGCTGATAACAGACTTATAGTGCTTTACCTGGTTTTCCATCTCATGCTGCAGCAGCCGCTTTTCTGTTTCCAGTATCTCTCTTTCCATTTCCGCATTCCGCCTTGCTGCCTCGTCCCGTTTTCTCAATTGTTCCACCATCCTCTTAAATGAATCTGAAAACTCTCCCAGGTATTGGATCTGGATATCAATGTTTCCCCTGGCCACCTGCTTGGTCTGCCATGCGATATGGCTCAGCTTGGACTGGAGATCCTTCAGGGGGCCAAGGAGGGGATTTTGTCTTTCCATTTGCCTGTCCAGCACCCCATCGGACATCTCACATATATATTGATACATGTCTAATACTGCCTTCCCTAAAAACAGCAGTGATTCGGAAAATTCTCTGTACTGCGGATCTAGCTGCTCCGGATCCAGATAAGCTGCGGGATGGTTATAAAGAACATCATTTACATATTTCTCCATCTGTTCTATATTTTTATCCATAAATGCTACCTGTTTTACTAACCTTAATTGCCGCCTTCCACAGCCTCAAATCTGCAGACACGGTCGCCCTTTGCCCAGCAGTCAATTTCTGTTACTGTATAGGAGTTTCCGGTGTATTTTTCCAGAATCCCCTTGAGAAACCCCTCATCATAATTACAGATTGCCATCCCCAGTATGGGAAATCCGGAACAGTCCACATCTTCACTGATGGTAAATACCGCTTTATGCATTTCATCATCAAAGGATTCCATTCTCAAAATACCTATTTTAAGATCAGAAAGCGTTTTTTGCAGGCGGATCAGAAAAGAATCCATATCCAAGGACAAATCCAGCACCTTTTCAGCAAATTCCATACCTGCCTTTTTTCCGCATTCCCTTAGTATCTGGATCATTTTTTCCGCTCCAAACTGCCGCTCCAGCGTGTCTCTCATACTATACATAAATAAACGGTAAACAAACACGGGCATCTCAGGCCCCAGGTTCTTCCTCCCCGTCTGCACATCCCCCATGATGTGGATAGAATACATTGAGGGCCTCTCACTTGTATATTTTTTCATTTCTGCCAACTCTTTTCTTAAACTATAGAAACTCTGGAGAAAAAATCAGACTTTTTTCTTCAACTAAAATACATAAAAATAACAGGCCATAGATAGGCCAGAATCTTTGTGGAAATTATCCACGGTCAGTCATTAGAAAACCCTGGAATCTTTTCATTACAAGGCTTTTCCCAATAATATTCTTGTCGGTTCTCGGTTCGTTACCCTTTACTATATTTGTAACTTTATCACATGTGAGGAAAAAAGTCTACCAATTTCGCCAAAAACAAACGATTTATAATTTTTTTTGACCCGCCCATTTAAAAAATGTCTTATGATCCACATGCAGTCTCCTTGCCGCTTCTCTTCCGCTGATTCTGTTTTCCGACCATTCCTTACAGACCTTGATAAAGTCTGTTGGCAGCTCTTTGCTTGGCCGTCCGAACTGTACCCCCTTCACCTTGGCGGCTATAATCCCTTCTCTTTGCCGCTGACGAATGTTCTCTCTCTCGATTTGTGCTACATATGATAAGATCTGCAGTACAAGATCCGCTATAAAGATGCCGGTAATATCATTTTCCTTTACCCTTGTATCTAGCAGTGGAAAATCTATCACCACAATATCTGCCTTCATTTCCTTGGTCAGCTTCCGCCATTGGCAAATGATCTCATCGTAATCCCTCCCAAGGCGGTCAATAGATTTCACATACAATACATCTCCGGCTTTTAATTTTTTAATGAGCTTTTTATATTGTGGACGGTTAAAATCTTTACCCGACTGCTTATCTTCATATATATGGCTTGGCATAATACCTTCTTTTTCCATAGCAGCCATTTGGCGGTCTGTATGCTGGTCTTTTGTGGATACGCGCACATATCCATACTTTTGTGTCTTCATGTTCTTGCCTCCTATGAAATTTTCATAACATATTATGCCATGAAACCATCCTAAAATACTCTTTCATATTGGACAAAAATAAGCAGAAAGAATTGTGCAATTTTACAATTCTTTCTGCTAAATACTTTCATTCCCACTGGGGCAATGTCCAGCGTATGGACTCTTCATAATGATTTTTTTTCTCTGTTTTTTCAAAATTGCCGTTGTAAAAAACCTCCAGGGTATCCGGGGCTGCCTGCTTATCTTTGGCCAACAAAATGAAATAAAAGGTCTGGGTCTCACCCTTTCCCAATTCCTTAACCAAATCACTTTCCTCTGTATTAGAAAAGAGCAGCCTTCCTTCATATTCTGCGGAATCCAGAAATCCCCGCACCGTAATGTGGTCCGTATCCAGGTTTTTTGCGCTTTTATTTTCTGCCTTACCCGTTACCACAAAGTATGTATACCCCTTTTTTTCCTCATAATAATTATAATATCCGTTTGGTTTCTCAGGCTTTACTTCTTTCCGCTTCTCTGCTTTATCTATGGAAAAAGTAACCCCATTCATATCCATTTTCACATCAGGACCTATATCTGCTTCCTGGTCCGCTGTGATCTCCGCCCCACAGCCGCCTAAGGCTATAAGCAGGAATAAAAACAACCCCATAACTTTTTTCATTTCCCTATTTCACCTCTAAGACTGCTTCAACGGCTCCCCCGTTAAATAATTTTTCCGGATCTTTTAAATCGGCCGTATCCACCTTGACAACGATTGGATACTTCCCTTTTTCTAATTTTTCCTGGACTTCAAAGCTTGTCACAGCTGTACCAGGCTTTATCAGACCTGTCTTATACAGCTCCTTGCCGCTGTCCTTCAGGATAATGTGATACTTGAAGAGACATTCATTTCCCTCAGGATTCAGAAGGGCTATATCCACCTTTTGTGTGGCGTAGTTCATTACCAGGGTGTCGAATCCAGGCAGCATAATGGATTCCGGATCTGTATTCTTGATTCCCCCGGGCATTTGGTAAGCGATGGCATTTTTATCAAGAGACGGTCCCCTGTCCCACAGGGCTGCAGTGATCCCCCCGGCCAATACAACAAGGAGAAGTCCTATGGCAATGGAAATCTTAAGGGGCGACTTTTTCCGGACACGCACATACCCTTCCTTACCAGTTGGAGCCATAGCCATCATATAGCCTGACACTTGGTCAAAAAAAGACAGCTTGCTGCGATACAGACGTATCCTCATAGTCCTTTTTTCCTCCCCTTGCTGCATACTGATAAGCCGCGGCGCGCTTTCGTCAACTTGCCCTGTTACATCACCAAAAATAATGCTCTCTTTATCCATCTCCTTTTCCAGAAATGTTTTCTGGGGTATGTACGGCCAAATACTGCCGTCCCGGGCCTTTAGTTTCTTTTGCGTCTCTTCCACCTTTATATACCGATATTCCATAAGTATCTCCTTTATCTTATTTTGTTACTTTTAGCTTTGCGTCAATATTCCCGGCATTGTATTCTATATCCTGATCCTTAATATCCCGTGTTTCAATGCCTACCTGGATGGGATACTCCCCGGCTTCAAAGGTCCGGCTGATGTCAAACTCTACCACAGCCTTCCCCGGAGGAATCAGGCCGGAGCTATATAGTGTCTCGCCGGTATCTGTAAGCTTGACGGTGTATTTGAAGTAGCATCCGTTCCCGTCCGGATTCACAAGGGCTGCTTTAATATGGGTTTCTTTTTCTTTTACCTTCAGCACACTCACTCCGGGAAGAAGAATGGATTCGCTGTCTGTATTCTTAACCCCTTCAATATGATAGGAAACCGCTGTTTTATCCAGCCCCGGTACTTTATCCCTGTCGGCAAACCATATGCCCCCGATAAAGATAATGCTGCACACCAGAAGGGCGAGAATCAGGAACAGCAATTTGTACCAGGCATTGCCAATGATACGGATAAAGCCTTCTTCCCCTTCCTCATCCGCCGCAGGAATATACCCTGTCACCAGCTTCAGCCAGGGCAGTTTTTTCTTATAGGGGTAAAGGCTGGCCCTCCCCCCCTCAGCCTCAAGGATATTTGTCCCTTCGGGACTGTCCTTTTTTCCCATGTCGGAGAATATCTTGAACCCTCCGTTTGGAAACATTTGATGTAATTCTTTATCGCTGATATACTTCCATAAAACTCCCCTGTGATCTTTGTACTCATGTGACGCAGAAAGCATAGGGCGTACTTTATAATTGATAGGTCATTCCTCCTCTGCCCAAATTCAAAAGGGAGCCAGTCGCATGAAACGACTGACTCCATAACGTTCTGTGAATTTTAAACCATAGGCCTAAGACTAGTTGGTGCTATTATCTGTGAATGTGAAGCTGACAGTCCCTGAGAAATCACCATCCGCATTTGTAGTTGTTAAGTATGCATAACCTGCGTTATCAGCAGCATCCTTGCTTAAGTCTACTATTTTTTTGTTTCCAGCAGTCAGATCCGCCTTCGTACTGTCTGTCAAATGCATAACCGCATCTCCAGTTGCATTCTGGCCGCGAGTCAGGGCGAGACCAGTGGTGGAATCATAGGGTGCAGCAGTAGTTCCGGCAGTTACTGATACCGTCCTGGTTCCTGAGTAAGGATTCGTTGGATCCGCTTTGTCTGTGATTGCAAACTTCAGGGACTGGCCTTTTTCCTTAGCATTATTGAAGTCTGTTAAGGTAACTGACTTTGGAAAGGACATTACCCAGTCAGCATCATCTGAGGATGCGGAATTCGCCGAATAAGTAATATTTGTGGTTCCGTCTGCTGTTGCTGCTGCGAGAACTGGTACTGCAGTTGTGCTAATCACGGCGCCTAAAGCTACTAAGCCCAAAATTCTTGTTTTTTTCATAATAATATTCTCCTTTTTGTTATAAATATAATCAACATCAGCATACTTACCGATGCAGTTACCAATAATAGTAAGAGTTCTGTCAAAGTGATGTCCCCTGTCTTGGGGCTGATTACCTTTGTTCCGTTCCCCTTTGGAAACTCCTTTATGGGAGGTCTCTTGTCCGCTGTATATCTTACTGTTATTTGTCCCGTCCCGGTAGTGGTGTCCTTACTCCCGCCGGCGCTCCCTTCAGCAAAAACAGGAGTGCCGAGACATGTGATCATCAGAGCGATTAGGACGACTTTTAACATTTTCTTCATCAGCCTCCACCTCCCGTTGCCGCGGCTGAGATATAGAAGAGCGTACTTTCATCCGCTGGTTGGTCACCTGGTTTTTTGTAGAATTTCCCCTGGTAGATCTCATTGCCCTTTTGTGATTTTGTATTAAACCAGATCGACTTACTCTCATCAGGGTTTGAACCAAATGTACCGACTTGCGCATATTTACTGCCTGCCACTGTGGGCGTTAATTTGTTGCCCTGCACATCATATGTGAAAACTTCAATCTGCTTTGTTGTATCGCTAGTTAAAGCAAGTTTAAATGAGGTCAATACCTTTACATCTACCAGCTTGTCACTGCCATTCACAGATTGATAGGAAACCGTCACCTTTGCACCCGCATAGTCGCCTTTTGCTAAATTAGTATTATTCTCAGTTAATACAATATTCTTAGGTATGGAAATATAGGAATCCGGTGAGATATCCCTCCACACAGCCGTTAAACGTATACTCTTATTATTCCCATCCGTACCGGATGCGAATTGATAAGCAGAGTCACCTGCACGAATCTCTTTATCAGGATTTAAATCCCACTGGCCGGTGTCAGCATTAAGCTCTTCCACTTGCCAATAATCCAATACCTTCCCCACCGGAGACTGCGCCACTGTAGGGAATTGAATCGTTGCCTGGTTGCTTCCGTCATAAGTCTTATAGATGGTATCATCCTTGACAGGGATATTATTAAACGGATGAGCGCTGTTCTCCGGATCTTGATAAATAACCTCCAATCCCCGGTCATACTTTACGGACGCAATCTCCTTACCGTCTAAGTCTTGGGTTATCTGATGTTTGGAAGTTGTCTGGTCCTTATTATAGTAATAAGTATAAGGATCTGGACTATTCTCCTTCTTAAAGGTTTCACCAAAACTGCTGAACATAATATTGGAATTTTCAATTATGCTTACGCTTTTGCTTGCAACCGCTGTATTAGTGTCATATGTAAGAGTCCCCGCGTTAACATCCTGCAGATACTTATTTATATAACATGTTAAAGTTTTGCCTTGGCTGGTTGTACCGTCCGAATATACCAAATTAATCTTAATCTTTAAATTTGCAGAAAACATTAGAAGATTTAAGCGTTTCTGCTCTGCCTCATTTAACCTTCCATTCTGCGTCCAGGAATCTAACAATACAGCCGCATCCCGCCGGAAATAATTAGATAGATTAATGGAGTCACCGGGTTTGAAGTACACTGTATTATCTAAAGATTTTGCCAATGTCAAGTTATAACCCTCAGGTAATAAGGTATTATCCGGTGCCGTGATCGTACCGGTAAACCCAACAAAGGTTTTATTTGCTATCTCAGGAGCTTTAAAATCCCTATTGAATATTACTTTATCATTCTCCAGCAGATCAAAGGCTGCCCCGTTGGTTCCAACACCTCCGCTGACTATATGGTTATCCGTACCGCCGGCATATTGTGTATTATTTGTCACGTCAACTTTAATCTTCTGCGTCTTCACATCAAGGGCGCGCATATCATGACTGCCGGTCAAGGAGGTAACAGGCATGTACAGAACATATTGAAAAGAACTAACCTCTTTTCGGTTCTGATTTACATTAAACCAGGAATACTTTCCCAGTTGAAGATCCGCATTATGGCCGTCCGCCTTATTCTTTAGTTCAATCGGCATATTCGTCATGACTAGATTATCGGACTCCGGCTGATCAGCAGTCGGTTTTCCATAACTTTCTACTGTGGGTATCGTATATCCCCATTTTGGTGTGATACCGAATTTGAAAAATGCCGCCGAATCCGCTGCCCAAGGCACTTTACTTTCACCCAAATTCCTGTTATAGATAGCAAGTTTATCTAAAAACGTAGTGCCGCCTTTAATAATATTGCTGGTAATCCCTCCATTATCACCGCCCTGTTCCGCAGAACCAGTATCTAAAAAATAAGAATCGGAACCTAGCGCATTAGATTCATTTGAAATATCATACAGTCCACGGAAGTAGTGAGGCCCCTGTACACTGCCTGCGCCCTGTGTTCTTAGGTAAAAGCTGTTTTTCATATTTGTTATTTTCACATATGCTTCATACTGAGGATACCTATCACCACTATAGACAGGTGCATCATAACCTATAGTATAATTATCCCACATGGTCTTCTTAACTGTAATCTCAATCTGCGCACCATTACCTACCGAATATGTCAGTGTTTTCTCTGGAAATTCATCCGGCTTCTTCGGATCAACTATCCAGCTGGCATCCCATATCTTAAATGATTCAACAATCGGTGTACCTGTGCTAAAATCTTCACCATTTGGAAAATAGCACAAATTCAATGTTGGAGACGGCCACATAAAATATGCCGCTGCTCCGGTCTTTATACGAAAAAAAAGGTACTGAAAATTTAATTCTGTATCCTTTTGAAATTCCCCGCCCGAAATCGTTTTTGTTACTCCGTCCATCATTATAGTTTTTGAAGGAGTTCCCGGAACAACCTTAACCTGCATCTGACTGTCGGCTGGAAGGGTCTCATCGGCCACCTTCCGCCAACTCCATCCCCCATACCAGGGATCTCCCTTTTTATAATTCCCAGATGCATCTATTTTTCTCCACCACCCCTTACCTTTTTCTCTGTTCTGGAACGCAGGGTTTCCATCAAATAATCCATAAGTGAGAGTACCTGTGTCCTCATCTCCCACGACCGTCATAGTTACATCCTGGGCCGGATAATCGAAAGCATAAGTGATGCTTCTATTCTCAAAATTTTCATCCACGTTTATATTTGGAGCCGGATCCTTAAAATTAAATTTAATCCCAACTGCCTCTGCACCAACCGGCGGATCCTTCACGTAATACCCTATAGGATAGGTCAGTTCTACTTTTACCGGCGAATGAGAATTTGCACTCCACTTGCCACCAACGTCTTCTATACCGCTGATAATTCTTACTTTAAACTCCGGATTTTCATTTGCCTTGTTATTGTCAACCGTTATATCATATTTCTTGGTATTGAGGGCGAATATAAAAGCCACCTCTGCACCAGCCGGCACCTCATATGCGATGTCGATATCCTGGGCCGGTGCATCATCCTCTCCTGCCACCGAATAATAATAAATCCCCTCATATTCATCGTAATAATTGATAGGATATGATGAGACGGACGCCCCATTCAGAATCTTAATTTCCGCCCGCAGGAACTTATATGGATACCCATCCCAATTCTGATCTTCAATACCTGTAATCTCTCCACCGGCAAAGGAATACTTCTCCTGCCGGGGAGTGATTTCTCCCTCAATATACATAGGGACCGGAATAGCGGCATCTGCTTCTCCCTCTTTTGACTTCAGTTCCCGGATTGTCATTTGACGAGGGGGATCACTTGTATCGGCTGCCGGAATATCTTCAGCTTCCCCAGCCGTTTGAGTAGTATCCTCCCCCTGTGATTCTTCTGCCGTTATATTATCCTGAGGCTGTTCTGCTGCTGTCCCATCCTGAGGCTGTCCTGCTGCTGTCTCATCCTGAGGTTTTCCTGCTGCTGTCTCATCCTGAGGCGGTTCTGCTGCTGTCTCATCCTGAGGCTGTCCTGCTGCTGTCTCATCCTGAGGCTGTCCTGCTGCTGTCTCATCCTGAGGCGGTTCTGCTGCTGTCTCATCCTGAGGCGGTTCTGCTGCTGTCTCATCCTGAAGTTGTTCTGCTGCTGTCTCATCCTGAGGCGGTTCTGCCGCTGTCTCATCCTGAGGTTGTTCTGCCGCTGTCTCATCCTGAGGTTGTTCTGCCGCTGTCTCATCCTGAGGTTGTTCTGCCGCTGTCTCATCCTGGGATGCTTCTGTTAATGTATTTCCCTGAGGTTCTTCTATATCCGTCCCGTTCCCAGATGACGGCTCTACCGTTTCCTCCCCGCTTATGGTCTGTTCTCGCGCTTCTTGTTTTACTGTAGGTTCAGACAGGGTTTCCTCCTGTGCATGTACCGTCCAATAACCTGTTGGATCTGTCAGAATCAATATAATGCCCAAAAACAACGCCAGGATCCTAAACATATTTTTCTTTTTAGGCGCATTCATCGTACTCAATTCTCCTTTCCCAAAAGTTATTTTATCAAAACTCCCCTTTGTTCATACTGTACTGTCTCCCATCGAAACCTTAATGACTGCTTATTTCCAAAGAACAGTTATACAACCATAATCTAATCGTATTTTTATATTATCATAACTTTACCCCTGGAATTCAGCTTCATCCCTAAATGCAGGTTTCACTGCATGAAATGCTTTTAAAGTTAAAAACAAAAGGTTTTATCCGGATAATCAAAGTATTTCACTGCAAAAATGCTGCGTTCTATACAGATCCGGGGCGATCCTTCCTTCCTCAGTCTCACGGCTCATGTACATTCATTTACTTAGCCCGTATGGCAGCTGATTCATTTTCCAGTTTTAGTAAACCCTATCTGCAGGTATGCATCTAATTTCCTGAGACGGTCTCCATAAAACATTTTTTTATAACAAAAAGAGAAGAAAATCCAGTGTTTAAGCAGGATTCCTTCTCTTTCTTATTCTCAAACTGTCGAAAACGATTTTCTATCATAAGCCCCGCTGTATACCTGTCTACACAGGGCTGCCGAGCCGGCAGTTTCACTTATGTAACTGTTGGACATCTTCACAATTACTGCATATTTACAACATTCACAGGACTGCCTACCAGGTAAGCTTTGATATTGCCAGCCGTTATGTCCATAATGCGCTGGCGTGATGCCTGCGCTGCCCAGGATATGTGGGGGGTGATAAAACAGTTCTTTGCCTTCAGCAGCGGGTTGTCACCTTTGATCGGCTCTGTGGATACTACATCCAGGCCCGCCGCATACATTTTTCCGCTGTTTAAGGCGTCTGCCAGATCCTGTTCCACTACCAATTGTCCGCGGCTGTTGTTTATAAGGATCACCCCGTCCTTCATTTTTGCAATATTTTCCTTGTTAATGATGCCCTCTGTCTCAGGAAAGAGCGGACAGTGGAGGAAAATCACATCTGCCTGGGCAAACAGAGTGTCCAGATCCACATACTCTGCCAGCTTTTTGCCAGCTTCGCTCTGGTAAGCATCATAGGCAAGCACTTTCATGTCCATGGACCGAAGAATTTTAGCAGTGGCCTGGCCGATCCTACCCAGTCCGATGATCCCTGCTGTCTTGCCGTAAAGCTCTATCATAGGATAATCCCAATAGCACCAGTCCGCATGGTTCTCCCATCTGCCTTCCGCTACGGTCTTCGCATGGTGTCCATAGTGGGAACAGATTTCCAGAAGAAGTCCCACTGCATACTGGCCTACAATCTGTGTCCCGTAAGTGGGAACATTGACCACGGGAATGCCTTTTTCCTTGGCATACGCGCAGTCCACCACATTATAGCCTGTAGCCAGCACAGCGATCAGCTTAATGTTTGGGCATTTATCAATGGTCTTCCTGGTAACCGGAGTCTTGTTCATCACTACAATCTCCGCATCTCCAATTCTCTCGGCAATGAGAGGGGAGTCCACATAGGAAGTACGGTCATAGACCGTAAGCTCCCCATACTGTTTTAGAGATTCCCAGCTTAGATCGCCGGGATTTTCCGTATATCCGTCTAACACTACAATTTTCATAACATTTCCTCCTCAAATATTTCTCTGTCAGGTTCCGAATATGAGTCCCACTGGTACTGTAATAATGGATGGGAATACAATAAAGATACATAAGGCAACTGCAATAAGGATGATCCATGGCACAGATGCCTTGATTATCTTCTCAAGTTCAAGTCCCGTAACATTCTGCGCCGCATAGAGACATACGCCAACCGGCGGGGTGATCAGTCCGAAGGATAGGGTAATGACCAGGAATACCACAAAGAACAACGGGGATACACCAACCGCCTGCACTGCAGGAAGAAGGATGGGTACTAAGATGAAAATTGCTGCTGTGGCGTCCATGAACATGCCTACACAGATCAGGAACAGGTAAAGTACAAACATAATGACAATCCGGTTGTCGGAAATACCGGTTATCATATTTGCCACTGCACTTGGCAGTCCGTCCAGCTCGAAGATCAGAGAGGCGGGCTTTGCTGCGATGGCCACAAAGAGAATGGTTCCTGTGGAGCGGGCATTCTTGCAGATAATGCGGGGAATGTCCCTCCATCTCAGGTTCTTATACACATAAACGGAAACCAGGATCGTATAGACAACAGCAATTGCCGCGCCTTCTGTGGGGGTGTAAAAACCTGTATATACGCCGCCCAGCAGAATGACCGGAGTCAGCAGTGCCGGGATGGCACTTACAAATGCTTTCCCAAGTCGTTTTCCCTCAAAAGGAGTGCGGTCGCCAATCTTGTGCTTCTTACAATAGAAGTAATTGTAAACCATGAATATCAGACCAATGATGATCCCGGGGATCAATCCTGCCAGCAGGGCCTGCCCGATAGAGACATTCGCCGTGGCTGCCGCGTTGATCATCAGGATACTTGGCGGAATGACCGAAGCCAGCATGGAGCCGGACAGGTTGATAGCTGTGGCATAATCCTTGGGATAGCCTTTCTTCTCCAGAGCGTTGATGCTCATCTTGCCTATGGAGGCAATGGCTGCCACAGAGGAACCGGACATTCCCGCAAACAGCATATTTACCACAACAGACACATGGCCCAGGCCGCCGAAGATCCAGCCCACCATGGACTCCGCCAAATCATAGATCTTATCCGCAACTCCGCCCTCATCCATGAGAGACCCGCACAGAATAAACAGCGGAACCGCAACCATGATAAAGCTGTTCATAGAGGTAAACATTGACTGTGCCGCCATGGAAAGAGGCAGAGAGGACATGGTCACAATTGTAAACACAGATGCCGCACCCAGGGAGACCGCAATGGGAACTCCCAGGAACATAAGCAGCAGGAAAACCACCAATAATGTAATACTCATCACCATCTGCCGTCACCTCTCCTTCTCTTCTGTTACTTTGTTTTCTTTACTTTTTCCGGCAATCTCAACATTACCGTGATATTCCATAAAACTCTGCAGGACGCCTATAATGCCAAGTACCCCGGCAACCGGCTGGCAAATGCCGATTATGTACATGGGGATCATCAGGGCTGTCCCCATTTCTTTCATCATGATCTGCTGCCGGACAACTTCCCATCCGTAAACGATCATGAAGCCAAAAAACAAAGTTACGATCACTGCGTATAATATTTCACTGAACTTTCTGAGCCATTTCGGTCCCTTTGCCACAAACAGCGTGACCCGGGAAGATTCCGCCTGGTTAAAGCCTGCCGCCAGTGCTACAAACATCATCCACAGGAAGAGATACCTGCTGGTTTCCTCTGTCCAGGGAAAGGGATGTCCGATCACACGCCCTATGATCTGCACCAGGATCGTGAATATCATTCCCACCACCATAATGGCAAGAACCACATTCTCCACTCCGCCAATCACATCAAAGAATCCGGACAGGGCTGTTTTCTTTCGTTCCATAAGAACACCTCCACCATTCTCTTAGTTTTTACCGCAAAATTTTGTTGTAGCGTCGAACAGTTCGTCATCCCCGATCAGTTCTTTAAACTTGCCGTAACAGGACTGGGACACTTTGACAAATTCCTGACGGCCTTCCTCAGAGATCTCATTGTACTCCATGCCGTTATCCAGCAGTGTCTGCAAGGCAGTCTCATCTTCTTTTTCCATGAAATCAACATTCCACTGCTGCACTTCCTCACCGGCTTTTGTGATGGCTTCCTGCTGTTTTTCGGATAAGCCGTCAAAGACAGCGCTGTTGATCCCTACCAGCCAGGCGTCTGCCATATGCTCTGTGCCGGAGATATATTTCTGTACCTCATAGAACTTGTTAGAGAAGGGAACATCCACAGGATTTTCCTGTCCGTCCAGAGTATTTAACTGAAGCGCATTGTAAACTTCACTGAAGTTCATAGGCGTTGTCACTGCACCGCAGGCACCAAAGAACTCTACATACAGGGCATTGTTGGGCACTCTAAGGACCATACCCTTTAAATCTTCCGGTTTGTTCACAGGATTTTTGGAATTGGTGATCTTGCGGAAAGATCTGGTCCAGCTTCCCACTGTGGTGATTCCCATATGGGAAACACGGTTCATAAGTTCTTTCCCCGTGTGGCTGTTTAAGTAATCCAGAAGCTGCTGCTGGTCGTCAAACATGTAAGGCACAGAGATCACATTGTATCCGGGTTCAAAGCTGGCATACACACTGCTGGCCAGGATCAGCATTTGCAGGGAACCTGCGGAAAGCTGTTTGATACCAGCTGCTGTGTCCCCGCCATAGAGGGAACCGTTTCCGGAAACCGTAAATTCCAGTGTGCCTTCAGAATACTCACCGGCGCGGTCCGCGAACTCCTGCGCTGCCTGGTAGATATAGGATGACTCAGGGTCCGGCACTGCGATGGTGATTTTCGTCTTCTTTCCTGCATCTGCTTTTCCGGAAGCATGGGTACTCCCGCTGTTTCCTCCGCATCCTGCAAGTCCGGTACATATCATAGCTGCTGACAGCACTGCTGCTAATACTCTTTTCTTCATTTTTCTTCTCCTTTTCCTAATGTAGGTTACTCCCAATCTTATATAGTTCCTTGATCTGTGGATATAACTGTGTATATACCTGATATCTCTTATTGTAAATATCATCATGTGCCCGGCTGCTTCGGATAACTTTATATACTTTTTTCTCCACCTTATCAGCAGCTTCATAGACATCCTTGAAAATTCCGGCTCCCACCCCCGCAAGCAGTGCAGCGCCGATGGGGGCCATATCGTTCATATCCAGAATCCTGATATCTTTTCCTGTAATATCCGCCTTGATCTGTGCCCAGGTCTCACTCTTGGCGCCGCCTCCGATAGACGTAAATTCTTGTATCCTCTGTCCTGTGACCCGTTCGGCGATCTCAGAGAGCTGCCTCAGTCCGTACCCGCATCCCTCCATAACTGCCCGGTTCATCTCTTTCCGGGTTGTCTGCAGGGATACGCCGAAGAAAACACCTCTTGCGTAAGGGTCCCAGATAGGGCTTCTCTCGCCAAGCATATAAGGCAGGAATACAAGTCCTCCGCTTCCCGGTTCCGCCTCGTCAGCCTCCCGGTTCATAAGCTGGAAAGCCGTCTTATCCGTGCCTACCGCCTTATCCACCAAATCCCGGCAGAAGTTGTCCCGGAACCACTGGTAGGATGCGCCTGTATGGGACAAGGCACCCTGATAGATCCAGGTGCCTTCCACCACATGACATCGGTTGATAAATCCCTTGTCAAATCTGGGCTGGTCCACACATACCGTCAGAACATTGGTGGTTCCCACGGATTCACATACCTGACCGGCTTTGGTCACGCCTGCCGCTAAAGTAGCGCAGGCCGTATCTCCTCCGCCGATGATGACCGGGGTATCTCCGGGAATTCCCATATGGATCAAATCGGGATGGATCAGACCTCCCACCACATCCGTGGATGCATGGAGGGGAGGCAGCTTCTCCATGCCGATCCCGATTTTTTCACAGAGAAATGAAGACCACCTGAAGCCTCCTGTGGTTTCAAATAGATCCGTATAGGAGGCATTGGAATAATCCATGGCGAAGTTTCCGGACATCCGCTGAGCCAGCAGCGTATTCACATGGCCAAAATACTTTGTCTTTTCATAGACATCCGGAAGGTTACGCTTGATCCAAAGCATAGAGGTCCCAGACATGGCGCCTGCCATAGCTGTATTGGCTGTGATCTCAAAAAGCTTTTCACTGCCCACGGATTCCAGTATCATCTCCGCCTCCCGGGTGCTGCGCCGGTCGGAATATATAATGGGATCTGTAAGCACTTCCCCGTTCTCACCCAGAGCCGCAAGTCCGGGACACAGGCTGGAGATACTGATTCCAGCCACCCGGGACATGTCTATATTTTTCCCTTCCTGGAGCAGCCGGATGCACTTTAGATAGGCACTCCACATATCCTCCGTGTCAATCTGTGCATAATCCTGATTCGGCGTGATCAGCCGGTATGAACTGCTGCTCATTCCTAAAACTTTAGCATGTTCGTCTATAACTGCCACTTTGATGCTGGTGGTTCCCACATCCACTCCCAATAAGTATCTATTTCCCATCTTATACACCCGTTTCGTATGTTATTGGTCTCTCTTAGAATTCACTGTAGTTTTTGTCATGTTCAAGCTGGGCCAGAAGCTCTTTTGCCTCTTTCACACTGTAACCTTCATGGATGATATAACGCAGCGCGATAACAAGAGCTGTCACATCTTTGTAATCCCAGACAAATCTTCCCATTGTCACACCGCCAACACCGCAGTCCATAGCTTCTCTTGTCATCTGCAGATAGTCATCCAGTGTCTTGCAGGCATCTCCGCCCTGGATCACGATACGGAAGGAAGAAGGCACGGTAGCCACTACTTTTGCCATGCTGTCCGGGTCCCCTGTATAGGTTGTCTTAATGATATCCATACCCAGCTCACATGCGCTTCTCACACAGTACGCAATGTTTTCCCAGGCAGTTCTGTCTTCCGGCTTCACACTCTCTCCTTTTGGATATACATGTCCGATCAGAGGCATTCCTTTTCTCATACATTCCTCGGAAACCCTGCCGATGGCTTCAAACTGCTCTCCCTGGAAATCTCCCAGTGTCATGCATCCCATGGATACCGCGTCAGCTCCCATACGGATCGCTTCGTCCACAGTACCGAAGATGGTGTCTTTAGTAGGTGCTACGGGAGAATAGTTGGATATCTTCATGAGCATTGCCACTTCCCCTGCGTGGTTCCACATGCAGTGCTCCGCAATGCCCTTTGTGAGAGTCATGGCATCTGGTCTTCCCAGTATTATTTTATCAATGGTATCCTGCACGTGATGCAGACCTGTCAGAGGCGCAATCCCTCTTGATGTGGCATGGTCCACTGTAATTGCCATCATTTTATTGCTTTTGGGGTTTACCAGTCTGCTCATTCTTACTTCTTTTCCTAACATTGCCATAATAATTAATCTCCTTTTCTTCTATATATAACTGTTATTGGTTTACGGTTCGATCATAACTTTCAGGCCTTGTCCGCTCCTGCACATTTCATAAGCCTGCTGAAAATCATCAATTTTATATGTATGTGTTGCGATCCTATCCAGATTGATCTTTTGTGTCATGACCATGTCTGCTGCTTCCAGATAATCGGCACGCTTGTATGCTGTACTTCCGTTGACGGTGATTTCGTTATAATGGATGGTATTCACCTCTATGGTGCATTCCCCTGTTCCGGCAAATCCGGCAAAGAGGTTTACAGTACCGCCTTTTTTACAGAGCTTCAAAGTAGAGTTCACCAGTGCCGGAACACCGATGGCCATAATGATCACATCTGCTCCCATGCCGCCTGTGGCGCCGCTGATGATCTGTTCCAGATCCTCTCTGACCGGGTCCACCACTCTGTCTGCCCCCAGTTCCAGAGCGACCTGGCGTCTCATCTCATTGGGTTCGCTGACGATCACCTGTTTGGCGCCTGCGATCCTGGAAAGCTGCATGTGCATCAGTCCGATGGGTCCGGCACCTACGATCAATACGGTATCATTAAATCCGGTCCCGGCATTTTTCAGTCCCCGGATACAGCAGGCCAGAGGTTCTATCAAAGCTCCTGCCGTGAAAGATACATGTTCCGGAAGCTTGATGACATTGCCGCTTTTAATAGCGATCTCCGGGATCAGTACATATTCCTCAAATCCCCCGTCAAACTCGTATCCCACTGCCTTGCGGTTCATGCAGGCATTCTCTCTCCCTGCCAGGCAGGCCGGACAGGAACCGCAGGGGATCACATTGGCGATGGACACCTTGTCCCCTATCTGAAATCCGGACACCTTTTTTCCCATCTCACAGATGATGCCGCACATCTCATGTCCGATCACTGAGGGATATCGGACACCCTTTGTCTTAGTCCCTGCAAGGATCCGCATATCCGTTCCGCAGATCGCCGCTTTTTTCATCTCCAGAAGTATGTCCTTATCCCCGATTTGAGGCTTCGGCAGATCTGTCGGTGCAAAATCATTTGGCCCGTTTAAAACAACTGCTCTCATACTATCTCACTCCTTTTTTTATCTTGACGCCATCATATCATATCTAAAAATTATTTTCAATAGTATTTTTACTTTTTGTAAATTATTTTCAATTATAGCCCTTATTTTTGTCTACATCGCTATATTTTCATGATTTTTCACCATTATGACAATGTTTTGTAAAATATTTTTCAGAAAATCATTTTTTTAATTTTCACATACTTTATTTATTTCTGTAATTTTTTTTCATAATAAAAAAAGAAAAAGCCCGGTAAACCGGACCTTTTCATCTGGACAGGACTGCTCTTAGAGCACCTGCTTTATAATTTATTTTCTGATGTAGCCTTTCTGGTCTTCTGGATCGCCATGTAAGAATTTTCATAATCCTCAAACGCCACAATCGCCACCAGTGTATCAATCATGGCAAGCTGTGCGATCCGCGTGCTTACCGATTCCGACTGGAATATGGTCTCCTCCGCCGAAGAATACAGGATCGAATCAGCGATCTTGGAAAGCGGCGTCTTCCCCTGGCTCACCAGAGCCACGGTATCGGCCCCGTTTTCCCTGGCATTCCGCAGACAATTTATGACATTGCAGTTACTTCCGGAATGGGAAATGCCAAAGGCAAGCTCCCCCTCCTCCATCAGTGACGAAACCATGAGCTGCATATCCACGTCGTCATAGACAAACGCCCGGATACCTATTTTCATAAATTTATGCTGGGCATCCTTTCCCACCAGAAGGCTGCCGCCGCTGCCAAAAAAGATCAGACGTTTGGCGCTGCGTATCCGCTCTGCCACCTTTATGAGGGAAGGCAGATCTATTCCGGCCAGCGTCCTGTTCAAAACATTTACTTCTGAGGCAAAAATCTTCCTGCAGATGGTTTCCGGGTCATCCCCCTGCTCCAGGCTTGGATTAAAATGTTTATCCCTGGGCAGCACGTCTCTGGCTGCATTGACCTTAAAATCCTGATAGCCTTTGTAGCCCACACTTTTGCAGAATCTCACCACAGACGCATCACTTACCCCTGCCTCCTCTGCCAGCTCCGTAATATTACAGTTCAGCACTTCCTCATAATGTTCCAGTATGTAAGCTGCCAGTTTCGCTTCCGTGTTGGTAAGCAAGTGCATTCTCCCTAAAATTTTCTCCTTGCAGCTTCCTCCTACCACAACTCGTTCTCCTCTTTTATCTGCTATTTTCTTTTTTACAAAAAAATCATATCATATTTGAAAAAAAATTCAACCCAGATTTGATCTTTTTGCCTGCACTCTATATGAAGCCGCTGCAGACAGGGAGACCTTTCTACTGCGTCCGGCTATTCAGCTTGGGATGAGCATACTGTTTTCCTCTCTTTTCATACCGCCCATTGACTCCCCTGATATATGAGTACAGGATACTACAAAATATTTCCTATTACTATCCTGGAACTGTGTTTTTTTGCCCCCTTTCTGCATAGAATATTGGTTGAATACCAATAATAAGGCAGGTCAATCCATGTCGAAATTTTCCATACTGGTCAACCGGGAGCATCTCCTGCCGGAAACCTACATCCCCAGCCCTCTGACGGAGCCATCCATACCGTTTTCCGCGCCTCCGGGTGACAAAAAGCGGCTTCTTGTCAAAGACGCGGCCACAGCCGCGGAGGAACTGTTTCAGCGGGCCGGGAAGGAAGGCATCCGCCTGTGCGGCGTCTCAGGCTACCGCCCCTATAGCCGCCAGCAAGAGCTGTACCGGGCTGCGCTTGCAAAAAGAGAGAAACTGCTTAGGAAAACCGGGGAAGCACCTATGATCGCCGTAGCTCCTCCGGGAAGCAGCGAACACCAGACCGGCCTGGCCCTGGATGTATCCTGCCCCTCTGAAAACTATGATCTGGAGGAGACCTTTGCCCTGACGCCGGAGGGAAAATGGCTCAGTGCCTATGCCTCCCTCTATGGCTTCATCCTCCGCTACCCCAGGGGTAAGGAAACCCTCACCGGATTTCCCTATGAACCCTGGCACATCCGCTATGTGGGGGAACCGCTTGCCCTCTATCTGTCTCTCACCGGATTAACACTGGAAGAATACCACTTGTTATAAATAGACGAAAATACACGAAAGAATCCAGCAAAATGCCAGTGTATCCTTGCATTTTGCACAAAAAGTGCTATAATATCACCAAGGCTGACGCAGTCCCGGAGAACAGACCGCTTTTTAAGGGAAAGCAGACAGATAAAGCTATTGCAAAGGAGCACTATAGTATGAGAGCTTTGAATTTAACATTACTGACCGATTTATATGAGCTGACCATGATGCAGGGTTATTTTAAGAACCCTACTGACCAGGTAGTCGTTTTCGATGCCTTTTACCGAAAAAATCCGTGTGACGGAGGATACGCCATTGCTGCCGGACTTGAACAGATCATTGAATATATTCGTGACCTCCACTTTTCTCCGGATGACATTGACTACCTCAGATCCCTGAAGATTTTCGACACGGATTTTCTGGAATACCTGCGGGGCTTCCATTTTACAGGTGATATCTACGCCATCCCGGAGGGCACTGTTATCTTCCCAAGGGAACCCCTGGTGAAGGTCATCGCCCCTGTCATGGAGGCCCAGCTTATTGAGACAGCGCTTCTGAACATCCTGAACCATCAAAGCCTGATCGCCACAAAAGCCTCCAGGGTGGTATACGCCGCCAAGGGAGACGGTATTATGGAATTCGGCCTGCGGCGCGCCCAAGGCCCGGATGCCGGCATATACGGCGCCAGGGCGGCCATGATCGGCGGCTGTATCGGCACCTCCAATGTGCTGACAGGCCAGATGTTCAACGTGCCGGTGAAGGGTACCCATGCCCACAGCTGGATCATGAGTTTCCCTGATGAGTACACAGCATTCAAGGCGTACGCCAGACAGTATCCGGATGCCTGTATTCTTCTGGTGGACACTTACGATGTGCTGGATTCCGGTGTTCCCAACGCCATCCGCGTTTTCAGGGAAATGCAGGAGGAGGGCATTACGCTGAAGGGATACGGCATCCGCATTGACAGCGGTGACCTGGCTTACCTCTCCAAACAGGCCTACAAGATGCTGGCAGAGGCAGGATTTGGAGATGCCATCATCTCCGCATCCAGTGATCTGGACGAGTACCTGATCGACAGCTTGAAGGCCCAGGGCGCCAAGATCAATTCCTGGGGCGTGGGCACCAACCTGATCACCTCCAACGGCCATCCGGCCTTCGGGGGCGTATACAAGCTGGCTGCCATCAAGGAGAAAGATGACGAGGACTTTGCACCTAAGATCAAACTCTCCGAAAATGTAGAAAAGGTAACAAACCCCGGAAACAAAACCGTCTACAGGATATATGACAAGGCCACGGGCAAGATCCGCGCCGATTTGATCTGTCTGGCTGACGAGACTTTTGACACAGGGAAGGATATGATCATCTTTGACCCAATGGCCACCTGGAAGAAGACCAAGATCAGCGGCGGCACCTATACACTGCGTGAGCTTCTGGTGCCCGTCTTCCTGAAGGGCGAATGTGTCTACACCTCCCCCTCCGTAATGGAAATACGGGATATCTGCACCAAAGAAAAGAAGACCCTCTGGAGTGAGACCATGCGTCTCGTAAATCCCCAGGAGGTCTACGTGGATTTATCCGACAAGCTGTACGCCATCAAATCCAGGCTCCTGGAGGAAATGGGCCAAGCTGCCATCGAATAAGATCTGTACATGAAAAATGCACCTGTCCCCAAACCTCACTTTCAGGTTTTGGGCAGGTGCATGATGTTTCCTTTGAACTCTACTGCTCCATCTGGCGTCCCAGAAATCCGGCAGCTGCCTGTGCAAGCTTAAGTTCTGTCTCGGTGAATGCCTTCTGGCCTTCTCTCCCAAGCAGAATGACAATACCGATACTGTCACCCGCGCATGTGATGGTGCAGTACGCCTGTGAGCTGTATTCAGACCTGTCATCTTCCACTACTTTCAGAAAACCTTTCTCTGTAATCACATCATTGCCTCTGTCGGCGATCACGTCCTCCAGTTCAGAGTGGATTCTTTTTCCCATATATTCTTTGGAACCGCTTCCGGAAGCGGCGATCACCTGGTCGTGGTCACAGATACATACCATACACCCTGCTACCTGAGCCAGGCTCTCCGCATACTCTTTGGCAAAATTCCCAAGCTCTCCGATAGGCGAATATTTTTTCAGGATAATCTCTCCCTCCCGGTCCGTAAAGATCTCCAGCGGGTCGCTCTCTCTGATACGCAGTGTCCGTCTGATCTCCTTCGGAATTACCACACGCCCCAAATCGTCGATTCTCCTGACTATACCTGTAGCTTTCATAAAAAAATTTCCTCCATTTTACATTATGACATTTATCTTCTTTAACTTCACCTTCGCCTGAAGCGAATGGTAACTTTGGCAGTTAAATGTAGTATTTGTAAAATAGAGGAAACTATACATTTTCTTGTTATATAAAGCTAAGCTGTTTTAGGTTTTATTCCGAAAATCTCTTTAAGGTCCGCTGCTGCGGTCAAAGAACCAAGCAGGATCACGATTCCGCAGATGACACTTTTCGCATCAGGCATCTGTCCCAGGAACACAAGGGCCAATACAATGGACCATGCGGAATATGTAATATCAAGAGCCATGCCTTTTGCCGCTCCCATTGTATTGATAGCTTTATAGTAGCACAGGTAAGACGCTGTGCCGAAGAAGGCGGATGCCAGAATAATGGCTGTGGTCTTGGAAAATGCAATATCTGCGGTAAATCCCCAGCCTTTTATCACCGTGAGGATCACAACGCCATAGAAGACAGCGCTGGTCATCTGCCGGATCATAAGGGCATGTTCATTATTTACATTGGGGTCCTTCATGCCGTAGGCACAGATCACCACCTCGACAGCCCAGCCTACCACGCAGAGGAGCGCACACGCAAATCCAATTCCAAAATTGCTGATCTGGCTTCCTCCCGGTGTATATCCCAGTGCCACCATACCGCCGATGCTCACAATAAATCCCATGATCTGAATGGGTTTCATCCTCTCCTTCAGAAAGATGTAGGACAACACGGCTCCCAGAGCCGGAAACATGGCGGAGATCATTGCCGTATAAGTTGCGCCCAGATATTTAATGGCAAACACATATCCGGTCATACCGATGGGGCCGCCGAATAGTGCCCCCAGGATGATGAATTTACCGCTCCTGGTTTTCAGCGCCCGGACCACTTGTTTCATCTGCTTTCTGATCCCCATATAGAAAAGCATCCAGACTGCAGAACAGAAATCATGCAGAAAGGTGCTCACAAAGGGGGCCAGAAAAATTGCCTGCTCCGTACTTACAAACGGTGTCATTGCAAGGGCGATCCCTAAAATAATCGTATCTGCCGCCCAGAAGATACCTGCTGCTAAACCTGTGATCATATTATACTCTCCTTTTTCTCAAACCATCCATCAGTCCGGGTTTCCCTTCCGCCGCATTAAGACCGGCAGCTTCCCTGCTTAGCATATCTGACGATACTTCCTGCTGCATAGTCATACTGATAGGCGCCGCCCGGGGCCAGAAACTGTATGCCTGATACAGAACCGTCCGCATTCTTTGCCGGATCGATACTGTAAATATCACCTTCCCTGCATCCCAGGGTTTCCGATATGTATTCCATGATGCGGGAACCGGAATGCTCTTTGTATGTCCCGTCGAACTCCCTCAGCTCCTCCAGGGAATCGAATTCATAGATGACACTGTCATGGTATTTCCTGAGTTTAAGGGGAAGGCTGTCTATGTTTTCCAGATAAATATTCTCCCACATCTTGCCAGCTGTCTGGGGCTTTCCATAGGCTTCCTCCAGAATGTCCAGGAATGTTCTGCTGAATTCCTCCGACCAAAAGGCCGGTCCGTTCATATACCAGGCATCCCTGCCCCCTATTTTTACGGAGGTGATGATACCGTCCCCGTCCGTCTCCATACACCACTCATCCGTCTCTCCGGCTGCGTACAGGGCAGAGTAGTAGCTTTGCTCCACATTTTTTTCAAAAGGATTTATATTGAGATAATTATCCCCGCAGCATATATAGGTGTTTTTCAAATATTCCCTGACCGCGTAGATGGAACTGTGGTTATTTTTTTCCTGATACTCCCCGTTGTGGACCAGAATAACGCCCAGCTTTTCCTTCAGGTACTCAAACATTTCCGCTTTATAGCCTGTGACCACAATGACCTGGTCAATGCCTGCCTCACGAAGCTGGCGGATCTGGCGCTCAATAAGGACCTCGCCTCTGACGGGGGTCAGTGCCTTGGGCATCTCGTATGAAATAGGTGCGAATCTGCTGGACAGGCCGGCTGCCAGAATGACTGCATTATCTGCCTGATAAGACATATCACTGTTCTCCTCCCAATCCCTGTTTTACATACTTGTAGTATTCCTTCGCGTATCCGTACTGCCTCAGGGAGTATTCCCCGAATTCCACGCCCTCATGCCTTTTGAACTCACACCAGTTGCTCCACAGGAAACCGCAGACAGCAATGTATGCGTATATTTTAAGCCTTACTTCCCTGGTGCACCCTTCCGTATAGTAGGCGTCTATCAGCTCATCCACCTTGTCCTTCTCGTACATGGCATATATGGCGAACATGGCAATATCCACATCCTCATCCTGCATACCCGCATACTCCCAGTCTATCAGAGAGATCTTCTCGTCCTCACCTTCTACCCGGATCAGGAAGTTGTCCTGCACGGAGTCAATGTGGCACAGGATCCAGTTTTTCGGCTGGCTGTCTATAAATTTCTTTAACTCATAAACTTTTTCTTTTGTCCCTGCATAGTCACGGTAGCAGGAAGGTTCCCCCTTCCACAGGCTCTCGTAAAATTCGATCCTCTCAAAGATGTCAAAGGTATGCTCCGCTTTCAGGCCGCTTCCGTGAAACTTCCTCAGCACCTTCATACATTTTTTCACATCCTCAGGATTTTCCGGGTCACAGCATCTTGCCCCTTCCAGGTACTCCGTCAGTTTACAGCCGCTGTCCGGGTCAAAATACCGTATGGTGTCGCTCAGTTTCAAATCCCTGATGACCTGATACACCTCATATTCCTGCCTGCGGTTGATAAGCTGTTCTGTGCCCTCCCCCGGAATCCTCATAATGTAGCGCCTGTCCCGGCAGGCAAACTGGAAGGAACGGTTTGTCATCCCTTTTTTCAGCACCTCGATCTGTACAATATCATTCAGTTCACAGTGCAGTGCCCCTGCGATCTCCAACAGGATTTGGGAGTTTAACTGCTTTGACTCCTCGTCCAGTTCCCTGAGCTGTTCGTATGTATTGATCTCGTACACTTCCCTGGCGGGAACCACTCTGGCCGGAACCGTCATCTTCTCCTTTTCCATGAGCGCGTCTTCCCAGAACGCGTTGCTTGAAGACCTTTTCCCGGACAGCTCCCGGATCCTGTTTCTGAGCTTCTCCGCATCCTGTTCCAGAATATAGGCAATGCCTATCATGCCGTTACCGCTTTTTTCCGCATCCACAGCAACCAGCTCCAGTTTACGGTTCACACGCACATCACTCTCATCATCCACCATATCCGTAACCATATACCAGGAATACAGCTCTCTTTCCGAGAAGGGATTAAAACCGCACCATACATCGCAGGGGATGATATAGGTATTGGAGATCTTATCAACTGCCAGCATGAGGGAATGCAGATTATTTTTCTCCCCATACTCCCGGTTGACGATCAGATTCACACCGTACTGGTCAATGAGATATTCATACTGCTCTTTCATAAATCCCACAACCACATCAATCCGGTGTATACCTGCCTCATGAAGCTGCTTAATCAAGCGCTCCAGCAGAGGCTCTTGGTTGACTTCTATAAGACCCTTGGGAATCTCACGGTTGATGGGGACCATGCGCAGACCGTATCCGGCAGCCAGAATGATGGCATTCTTTGGTTTCTTCTCCGCGATTTCCTTTACTGCTTTGTCTGTGAGTGTGTATTCTTTATCTAAATACCCTTCCCGTACCAGCGCTGCCAGGGACTGATTCACTTTTCCAAGCGAATAACCTGTGCTCTCTGACAGGATTCTCTGATTATGGTATCCCTTATCTATAATGGCGTTCATTATATTATATTCTTGTACATTCATGTAATTTAAATTTCTCCTTTTCATGAACATTGTGTTATTATAATACCTCTCCATTGTATACTTGTCAAGATTTTTTTGCTTTTAGGGACTGCCCCAGGTCATTTTTTGTATAACTAAAAAGTCCCGTCAGACCGGATCTATCTGACAGGAACTCTTTTCTTTTTTCTTTATAGGAAATTCTATATATCCAGATTAGCGTAGAACTCTTTTATCTTTGCCTCCTGATACGTTCCGGCAAATGTGCCCTCCAGGAAATGCTTTAAGCCTTCCTCTGTAAATTCTTCCCAGGATTCTGTCTCCTGATATGCCAGAACAGGATAGAACAGCGCATCTGCACTTTCGGCTGCCATCTTATCCGCAGGTGCGTCTCCGATCATCAGCACATGGTCCTTTTCATACCCCCGTTCTGACAGAGACTGCAGACATGCTTCCTTGGTACCGGACTCCTGGGACAGAAGCAGATCCGCATATTCCATAAGACCGCTGTCCTCCCACTCTTTGCGTATTTCCTTGCCGTTGGATGCTGTGACAATGACCACATCCGCCTTATCCCCCATAAGCCTGAGGGCTTCCTCCACCCCGTCAAAGGGTGACTTTCTGCTGTTGGATATCATGACAATGGAGTCATTGACCAGTCTTGACCACTCCAGTGCTTTTTTCATACAGATACAGCCGGTTCTCTCATAGGCCTCCCTGAGACTCTCATCTGATAATTCATCTGTGGTCTGTACCCAGTAAACCAGCTCATCCATACCATCCACTCTGACATAATTTTCGTTGATCTCTACCAGGATCTTTGCCAGCCCCTTAAAGCGGTTGATGCCCCGGCTTCTGCTCAGCAGGTTGATCTTTCTCCAAAGCCGCACAATATCGTCCCGGTATTCCCCCAAATCCCACTCATGTACCAGACACGGCGCAAAACAGCGCATATGTTTTACATCCATGGTATCCATGGCACAGCCGTCAGAATCAATACATATTAAAAAATCCTTTGACTTTTCAAAATCTTTTGCTACAACTTTCATTCTCCTGCCCTCCGTTTTACAATATAATAATCATATCCTATTGTAACTGTTCGTTACTGTTCACAGGCCGCGGTCCTGCCCTGAGTCATGGTTTTTCCTGCCGCGGGTTGTTCCCTTACGATCAGCGCAGTAAATGCGCTGACATACCGAATAGTTACATTCTATTATACTATTTCCTTATTCATGCCGCAACAAACATACTTCCGGCACTTTGCAGAAAAATTTCGGTTATCTTTGTATAACTTGCAGAAAGCGTCTTTACACAGTAGGCATCTCCAGAAAAAAATGTTATACTGTTCCATGACAAATTCAGTAAATGCAAAGGAGAATTTATATGGCTGAATACAATTTTGACGAATATATTGACCGCAGGCGGTCCAATTCCATAAAACACGCATTTAAAAAGGAATATCATGTACCTGAAGACGTGATCCCCCTGTGGGTGGCCGACATGGATTTCCGCTCCCCCAAAGAGGTATGCAGCGTGGTCGCAGAGGCAGGAGAATTGGGCATATTCGGCTATGCGGGTGTACATGAGGATTACTTTCAGGCTGTCCATGATTGGATGCTGAAACGCCACGGCTGGAATGTCAGGGAGGAGTGGATGATCCGCATTCCCGGAGTAGTCTGCGCCATTGCCACAGCCGTCCGCGCCCTGACCGAAGAGGGGGACGGTGTAATGATCATGCAGCCGGTCTACCACCCTTTCAAGAACGTTCTGACCGCCAACAACCGAAAGGTGGTAACACACTGTTTAAAGACCGAAGAAAACAAACGCTTTTACATAGATTTTCAGGAAATGGAACAGCAGATAACAGAGGAACAGGTGAAAATGCTGGTTCTGTGCACGCCCCACAATCCCGGCGGCCGTATCTGGAACGAGGAGGAGCTGAAGAAGATCGCGGACATCTGCCTGCGCCATCATGTCTATGTGGTGGCAGATGAAATACACCATGACTTTATCCTTCCGGGCCACACCTTCACAGAGTGGGCTTCCGTGAGCGGGGAGATGACCCAGTTAAGCATCATCTGTACAGCCCCCAGCAAAACCTTCAACATTGCGGGTCTTGGATTGTCCAATATCTTCATACCCAATGAGGACATCCGCAGGGAGTTTGAGAAGGAAATCTCCCGGGCCAGCATTGAGGCCAGCAACGTGATTGCGCTGGATGCCTGCAAAGCTGCCTACACCTTCGGGGAGCAGTGGCTGGACGAGCTTCTGGAATATCTGAACGGCAATGTGGCCCTGGTACGGGAATTCCTGAAAGAAAACCTTCCCCAGGTAAAACTCATGGAGCCGGACGGCACGTATCTTATCTGGCTGGATTTCTCCGCCCTTGGCATGGACAGCGACGCCCTGGAAGAGTTTCTTGTACAGAAGGCTAAAGTATGGATGAACAAAGGTACTGTATTCGGTGAAGGCGGAGAATGCTGCTTCCGCATGAATCTGGGCAGCCCCAGAGCAGTTATCAAACAGGCACTGGAACAGATAAAAAGCGCGGTGGATGCACTTTCTCTATAACATTAAAAACGTTCTCCGGCCGGATTTACTGCCGTACTGTCCCTGCTTGGGGCCTCCGGCAGCTTTGTCCGGTCCATGTTTGGGGCTGCTTTCTGCAGATTTTTCTCCAGGCATTCCAGGGCTGTCAATACTGTTATGGCACTTCTCCTTGTGTACTGCGCAGCCTCTCTGTTTTTCTGAAAATGTTAAACCGGGCAGCGGGATCAGGTGTCTTTTTCCTGCTGCCGTCCCCGGCTTACCTTCCTGGCATTCTGAAACAACTCTATATCTTCCCTGGTGACTTTGATATTCGTAATATAATTCCTTCCCTGAGGTGTGGTCACGCTGACTTCCACCACGGTGCCTTCCTGCAGGGCGTCCGCAGACACGGACTCCAGAAATCCTCTGACCTTTGGATGGCGTTTCTCGAACTGCGCCATGGCAGTTCTGGCCTGCATCATTTTTATCGGATTGAATCCCATACTGCTGTTCTCCTTTGTCTGTTATACACATATCTTGGGGCTTGCTCGCAGCATTTGCTGCTTGATAAGGTATAATTATAGCACGGTTTTTCAATTCATAAAGGGGATTCTTCTATTTTTACAAAGAAAAACAAACTTTAGTTTCTTGATAAAGCAAAATCGGGTGCTGCAATTCTGCGGCACCCGGAATTTGTTTTCATATTCATATTGTACGGAATCAGGAGGCAGGCATATGTATGCCTATCCCATATTTATTTGTACATTTTCATGTAATCGCCGTGTGCGTCAATAAGCTCGTCACACATTTTCACAATGTCATCAATACTCAGCTCTGCACCTGTGTGGGGGTCCATCATGGCAGCCTGATAGATGTACTCTTTCTTCCTGGTGGCCGCTGCCTCGATAGTCAGCAGCTGTACATTAATATTGCTCATATTCATAGCAGCAAGCTGTACCGGAAGTCTTCCCACTCTACAGGGATTGACACCTGTTCCGTCAACCAGGCAGGGAACTTCCACACAGGCATCTGCAGGAAGATTCCCGATAGCGCCGTTGTTGATCACATTGCCGCCGATTTTGTATGGCTGGTTGGTGACAACTGCCTCCATGATATAAGAAGCGTACTCTTTGCTTCTGTCGTGGGTGATCTTTCCGTCTTTGAGGATGCTGTTTCTCTCCTCTTCCCATCCTTTGATCTGCTCAATGCATCTTCTTGGATATTCATCCAGCGGAATGTTGAATTTTTCAATCAGTTCCGGGTATCTGGATTTGATGAAGAACGGGTTGTACTCCGCATTGTGTTCACTGGACTCAGTACAGTAGTATCCCAAATGTTTGATGTATTCAAAACGGACCATATCGTCATGTTTCTGTGACGCATTCATTTCTGCAGCTCTTCTGCGGATCTCCGGATACAGGTCATTGCCTTCCTTATCCTTAATATCCAGCAGCCATGCCATATGGTTGATACCTGCAATAGTCTCCACACGGCCTTCCAGCTTGTCCTTCATATCCAGTTTCTCAAGCAGCTTCTCAGAGCAAACCTGCACACTGTGGCACAGGCCTACTGTCTTTACATTTGTGTAGCGCTGCATATAACCGGACAGAATGCCCATGGGGTTTGTATAGTTTAAGAAAAGCGCATCCGGGCAGACCTCTTCCATATCTCTTGCAAAGCCTTCCAGTACCGGAATGGTACGCAGGCCTCTCATGATACCGCCGATTCCCAGTGTGTCCGCAATACTCTGACGAAGACCGAATTTTTTGGGGATCTCAAAGTCTGTGATGGTGCAGGGGTCATATCCGCCCACCTGGATAGCGTCTACAACAAATGTTGCATTTCTCAGTGCTTCTTTTCTGTTTTCCACACCCAGATAAGTCTTGATCTGTGCGCGTCCCTCATTTACGTTTTTGTTGATTGCATTGAGGATGATCTCGGAATCCTCCAGGCGCTGCCTGTCAATGTCATATAACGCGATCTCGCTGTCTCGCAGTGCGGGGCTGCACATACAGTCTCCCAGTACATTTCTTGCAAATACGGTGCTTCCCGCACCCATAAAAGTGATCTTAGCCATTTTATCATTTCCTCCCGTTCCTGTTGTTTTCTGATGGTTCCTATTATATAATCAGAACAGAAAAGATTCTATCTTATTTGTTTCTTAATATTGTAAAAATGTTGCATAACGGTAACTGTTACACACAAAGGAGTGAACACAATGAATGCAAAGCCATCGGGCACCCTGTCCATCTATTTCTGCGGCACTGAGCCCTGTACTCCGGGGCACGCCTTCGGCCCTGCCATCCGCCCCCACTATCTGATCCATGTGGTGCTGGATGGAAAAGGTGTCTATAAAAGAAACGGGGAGACGTACCATCTGAAGGCAGGGGATGCGTTCCTCATATCTCCCATGGAGTCCACCTACTACCAGGCAGATACAAAAGAGCCATGGCGGTATGCCTGGGTGGGATTTGATGGTATGAGTGTGGAGGACTTACTGAAGAGAACCTGTTTCGGGAACTCCTGCGTATATTTTTGCCCCGAAGATGAGAAAAAAAAGGAGGCTGTCATTACACGGATCCTGGGACTTTTGGATTCCTTTCTTTCTCCCGGGCAGAACAGCCTGACGCTCATAGGACACTTTTTCCAGCTTCTGGGTTCCATGCAGGAGCAGGAACCCACCAGCCGGGAAAATTATCCCCGCCAGTACCTGCTAAAGGCAATGGAGTATATGAACAACAACTACAGCTATAATATCCGGATTTCAGATATTGCATCATACATCGGTGTTGACCGCTCCTATCTATACCGTATATTTATGGAGGAGGAGCACATTTCCCCCAAACAGTATCTCATGCGGCTCCGGCTGCGCACATCCGCAAGTATGCTGCGCACCTCACAGTATACCATCACAGAGATCGCCTATTCCTGCGGGTTCCGGGATGCGGCTGCATTCTGCAGCCAGTTCCGAAAGGCTACCGGCTTTACCCCCAGCCAGTTCAGGGGATATTTGGAGAGTGAGACCAAATACGCGCAGCACTCCATTGGTGAAACTTTCTGACGGGACAAGACCAGCCGGTACCAGCTTTCCACACTCTTGTTTAAAAACCTGTATTTCTGAACTCCTTGGGGGATATACCTGCTCTCTCCGTGAAAAACCGGGTAAATACCGCATGTTCCGAGAAGCCCAGCTCCTCAGAGATTTCATTTATGTTCATGGCCGAGGATACCAGATGATCCTTGGCCTTCTCAAACAGCATATTCCGCTGCAGGAAAATAGGGGGGATCCCGAAGGCATCTGGGATATATCGTCGAAAATATCCATGAATACCTCCGGAATATCCGGGGCAGGCTGTGCTTTCTCTGATCTTAAAAAGCTGTCAAAGATACATGCCAGAACTTCCAGGGCCTTTGCATTTTTGTATATCATATCGGCGATTGTCTTTTCATTTTGTATGGTGCCTTCAGCATATCCAAGTCATTTTCACTGTCGCCAACAGCAAAACAATCCTCTATATCCGCATGCAGATGGCTGCACATAAATTGGATCCCGGTAGCTTTTGTATGGTTTTTCTGGGTCACCTCCCAGACATTTGTCATAAGTCCTGCTTTCATCACAAAACAACTCCTCGATATTCCTGCCCTCTGTGGAAAATATCTCCATTATATCATGTTGTTCACGCCAACCTATCTGACACTAATTTTATCACGGCTGTACACAGCCATCCATAATAGAAAGCATAAATCCCCTGCCAGTCAAATATGATAGAATAAACAACCTTTCCAGGACTTATTATGATACATAACATTCCTATCAAGAAATTTCTTGCAATTACCCTTCTCTTTGCCGCGGCCTACTTTACCGGCTGTTTTATCGCTGAGGCAGTAAACGGCAGGCAGGCAGAATCCGTCTCCTCCTCCGCTGACGGCAACTGGGGTCTCAGTTTCCAGGAGGAAGGCAAACCGCCTGTTGCAAATGCCACCTTTGATGAGCTGAAGCAATACGATGCTTATTATGCGGAAAACACAGAGGAGAAGGTCATCTATCTCACCTTTGACTGCGGCTATGAAAACGGAAACACAGCCACGATCCTGGACGCCCTGAAAAAGCACAATGCCCCGGCCACCTTCTTTGTAGTGGGTAACTTTATCTCCACCAGCCCTGATCTGGTAAAACGGATGGTGAAAGAGGGGCACACGGTAGGCAACCATTCCTACCACCACCCGGATATGTCGAAGATATCCACCATGGAATCCTTTTCCAAAGAACTTCAGGAACTGGAAGACCTCTACACAGAGACTACCGGCAAACCCATGACCAAATTTTACCGCCCGCCTCAGGGTAAATACAGCGAAAGCAATCTGAAAATGGCACAGGAGCTGGGGTATAAAACTTTCTTCTGGAGTCTGGCCTATGTGGACTGGTATCAGGATAAGCAGCCAACCAAGGAGGAGGCATTCAGCAAACTCATTGGACGCATCCATCCCGGAGCTGTGGTGCTCTTACACAGTACATCCAGTACCAATGCACAAATTTTGGATGAACTGCTGACAAAATGGGAAGAGATGGGGTATACGTTCCAGTCATTGGAACAGTTAGTGGAAAAGAGCGGAACGGCAAAGAAGACGACTAATATTGTCTGATGGCTCTGGACATGATAGAATAATCATATGGAACAACCGTGTTACAAGGTGGTAACCTCCCGTACTTGAAAACAGAAGGGAGGTGGTGCAAATGGATACATATGAAGCTTTAAGCCTGTTATTTTTAGGCGGTTCATTTCTGATTGCACTGCTTGCCTGCATTGATAGGAACAACAAGCGAAAATAAATAAGCCTGCCTTGTACTTGACCGTCCGGCAGGCTTATTAGTCACTCGAAGTCAACCACTTTGTGGGCGGTTGTTTCTTTTCTAACTATAATATAGCAAAATGCTTCTTAATATTCAACAAAAAATTTTCCGGTAATATCTATACCGTGATCTTTCTCTTCTCATGCTCGGCAGCAACTTCCTCCACAGATTTTTCCTGAAGTCTGACTGCACCTTTGTAACCCTCTTTTGTAGGAATCAGATTGCCCTTTGCCAGGTTTTCTTTGGCCTGGGCAATGGCTTCCTTGTACTGCGGCAGCCATTGTTCCTGTGCAACCAACATTTCGTCGATCATCTGCCATACTTCCGGAGGATTGCAGACAGCCCCTGTGAGCGGGTCCATCAATGCAGCCTGTTTCAGCAGCTTTGCATCACCATGCACGGCTGCCTCCACTGCCAGCTTCTGTACCCAGATGGACTGTGAACAGACAGCGGCACATCCCAGAGGAAGGTCGCCCACCTTTGGAACGCTGATGCCGTTTCCGTCTACATAACAGGGCACCTCCACAACACTTTCATAAGGAAGGTTTGTGATACAGCCCTCATTCATCATATTGAAATGGCCTCTGTATTTCTTGCCTGTTTCAAGAGATTCAATAATATAGGAGCAGTGCTCTTTTCCTCTCTCAGAGCCGTCCAGCTTCTTCGGTTCCTCAGCCAGAATTTTGGGATAATCCGTATCAAACCAGTTTCTTTCCTCTCTGGTCACACGCAGATATCCGCCTGTCTCTCCGTTGATCCAGTTGTCCAGGTTGATCCAGTCTTTGATTTCATCCGGACGCTTACGGTACCAGGAAACATACTCGGAAAGGTGTCCGTTCGACTCTGTGGAATAGCAGCCGAAACGTTTCAGCATATCAATACGCACTTTTTCTTCTTCACTGAACTTCTCATGGGCTTCAAATCCCGGCAGGATTTTTGACAGCATATCCTCACCGTGGTGTTTTACGGAAATGTACCATGTCTGGTGGTTAATACCGGCGCAGATAATATCCAGCTCTTCTCTCGGAATACCCAGAACTTCCGCGATCTGCAGTTCTCCGTGGATTTCTCCGTGGCAGAGGCCGATGGTCTTCACACCGCCGTATTTATTGCAGGCCCAGGTAGCCATTGCGTTAGGGTTGGAGTAATTGAGCATAATCGCTCCCTCCTCAGCCACCTCACGAATATCTTTGCAGAAATCCAGCATGGCAGCAATAACCCGCTGTCCATACATGATCCCCCCTGTACAGAGTGTATCACCTACACACTGGTCTACACCATATTTCAGCGGAATTTCAATATCCGTCTCAAAGCCCTCAAGTCCGCCAACACGCACACAGTTAATGATGTAACGGGCATTTCTGAATGCCTCTCTTCTGTCTGTGGTTGCCTCAATTTTCACCGGGATCCCGTTGGCGTCCAGGTCTCTCTGGCATAATGCTCTTGTTCTCTCCAGGTTCTCCCCATTGATATCTGTAAATGCGATCTCCACATTGCGAAGCTCGGGCACTGACATGATATCTGTAAATAATGTCCTTGCAAATACAAGACTTCCTGCTCCGATAAATGCTATTTTAAAACTCATACTATAACCTCCCGTTTTTATGGCAATAGGAAGTCCGCAAATGTACTTTCTATTGCATCTCTTGGTTTTTATGATGTTTATTATAAACGGTGGGTTTGTGGGATGTGGAAAGTATTGTTGCGCAAAATTGAAAATGCAAGATATTGCCGCATATATTTTTCTTGACATTTAAGAATGTACCTTTCAAAATAAAGGTATCAGAAAGGAGTATTCCCATGAGCATCTTTAATCCTACTCATCATTACATCTCCATAACCGCTTTTTATGCCCTTTCCCTGACAGAGTATGATATGCATGCCCATGCCCACGCCAGTTGCGAAATTATGTATGTCACGAAAGGGAAGTGTCATATTTATGTAAACCATGAAAAGCATTGTCTGGAAGAACGGCAGTTTATATTTCTGGACGGTGAGGTTCCGCATCGGTTATGGGTTCCCAAGGGTTCACCCTGTTCCCTGCTGAATCTGGAATTCTGCTGCCAGAAGGAAAAGACCACTCTGGACCTTTTGGAACCAAGACGGGAAAGCGCATCCTTTGACCGTTTCTGCCGTTCCAAAAAGGCGATCTGGGTTACCAATGATACCGGGAATCTGGGCTATTCCCTGAAAGACCTTATCTCTCAGTTGGAACAGAAGATTCCCTATTCCAAAGATGTGCATATGTCGCGAAAATACACTGCACCTGATGCCGATTATCTGATCCGCCTGCTGTTTTTCCGCACAATGCTGGAACTATCCCATTGTCTGCTGGAAAATACCGGGGCTACAGGGGCCGTGTATTTGAAAAAGGCCACGTCCTATATTTCCGCGCATCTGACCGAAGACATACGGATCCCGGAGCTGGCCGCTTTTGCCGGAATCAATAAATCCTATCTGCAGTCACTCTTTCACAGACATATGCACTGTACGATCACAGATTATGTCAACCGAAAACGGTTGGAACAGGCGGCCTTTTTATTGACAAACAGCTCCTTATCTGTGACAGATATTGCATTTCACGCAGGATACAACAGCCGCCAGCACTTTGGCAGCACCTTTGAAAAATACTATGGGACAAACCCCAGAGCATATCGGCAGCTTCATGAAAAGAAAATGGAAACTTCAACAGGGCATGGGCAGTATACCATACGGGAAGACGGGACCTGGGATACAGAACCCCTGGAATAGAACAGGAGAGTGCCCTCAGGTCCTATGCCCGTTTATTTTGCCTGCGTATATTATTTACATCCGTATGTTTTTTACAACTGCAAATTATTAGAAATCCATATGTACTGCACCTGTCTGACGAATCTGCATTACATAAATATTCTCTTTACCCATGTATGGTGTCATATATTTTACATAGTCCGCTGTCATATCTTTCGGAAGTACGGCTGCGATCACTCCTGCAAATCCGCCGCCATGTACTCTGCAGTATCCTCTTCCTGCCTCTTCGATGAACATTTCTGTCAGAGCCAGCGCAACCGGAACGGCCTGCTCTGTCTCATCTTTTGTTGCAAAACAGTTCTGCAGCCATTTCCAGGAAGAATTTCCTGATTTGGTGATGCACTGTAAAAAGGTATCATAGTCTTTTTCTTTGATGGCTTTCACTGCAGCATCCACACGGTTCTGCTCCGCGAAGAAATGAAGTGCACGCATAACAGCTCTGTCACCGGCTTCTTTTCTCACTTTGTTCAGATTCTCCATGAATTCCTTTTCATCTACATCTGCCAGGACTTCTTTTCCCATAACCTGTGCTGCTTTTTTCATTTCAATGGGAACGGAGGAGTATTCTGCGCTTAAATCCGCATGGCCTTTTCCTGTATTTACAATGATCAGGTCATATCCCAGCTGGTCATATCCGAAATCCAGCCTCTCTACTTTGGGCATATCCTCTTTGAAATCAATGGTGATCACGCCGCCCACTGCACAAGCCATCTGATCCAGCAGACCCGACTGTTTTTCCCAGTATTCGTGTTCTGCGTACTGGCCAATCTTAGCGTACTCAACATAATCTATTTTTCCGTCATTGCTGAAATAGTCTACAATGGCACAGATAAGCATTTCAAAAGATGCGGAGGAGCTTACCCCTGCTGCGCCGATCACGTCTGTGGATACATAAGCATCAAAGCCTTCCACTTTATACCCTTTTTTCACAAATCCTTCAAACATACCGATCAGGAGGGAAAGGGTTCCCTGGCATTTGCAGGACGTGTCCATGTTGTCTAGATCAACCGTAATGCTCTGATCGTAATTCTCGCTGATCACGTGAACAAGTGAAGTGCCGTTCTTTCTTGCCGCAGCGATGGTATCCATAGCGATACTTCCGGTCAGCACCTTACCATGGTTGTGATCTGTATGGTTGCCCAGAATCTCTGTTCTTCCGGGTGATGTGAAGAAATCAGCTTCACCTTCGCCGAATGCTTTCACAAATTCCCGGTACAGATGATCGTAACGCTCCTGCTCCACCTGCAATTTCTCTTCACCATAAACTGTTTTCAGAGTTGCAACTGCTTTTTCATTTTCAAACATTGTAAAATACCTCCCGTTTTTCTTGACTCAAACTTTACTTGTATTATAATGTAGATATACGGTGGATTTCTAGGAATATCTTGAAGTATATATGGACCATATTGAGATTCTGGCATTTTACCCGGGAGGAATTACGATGCAGATACAGACAAACAGGAATCAGCGGGAAATTAAGGCGCACGGGGATTTTACATTTCCTGTATTGGTGAGTAAAGAATGTATTACGGACTATGAATTTGGAACCTTCTCCTGGCATTGGCATTCGGAAATTGAGATGACGCTGGTGGAGGATGGGGAGATGATCTATCAGGTAAATGGAGCGGATTTTCATCTGAAGGAAGGGGACGTGATGTTCGGCAATGCCAATACGCTGCACAGCGGGCATATGGTCGAAGGGAAGGACTGCCATTACTGGAGTATTACTTTTGATCCCAAGATTGTATATGGGTTTGAAAAAAGTCTGATACAGACAAAGTATGTGGATCTGGTGGTGAACGGGCATGAGTTTTCGGCCCTTTGGTTTGATGGGAGTGAGGAGTGGCATGGGGATATCCGGAAGAAGATGAAGAAGGTTATAGAACTGGATTTGGAGCGGCCGGATTTTTATGAGATGGAGGTACAAATGCTGTTGTCGGAGATCTGGCTCGTTTTACTGCGGCATCAGGGGGCTTTTAATCAGGGAACGGAGTCACTGAATCCTAAGGAATTGGCCCGGTTAAAGACTATATTGGGATTTATTCATGAGAATTATGATAAGAAGATCACTCTTACGGATATTGCGGATTCGGTGCATATCTGTAAGAGTGAGTGTTGCCGGTTTTTTAAGAAGCATATGAATGAGTCTTTGTTTGATTATTTGCTGAGGTACCGGGTGGAACAGAGCATTCCTTATTTGCGGGATGAGGAATATAGTATCACGGATGCAGCATTTAACTCTGGGTTTACAGATGCGGGGTATTATTCACGGGTGTTTCGGAAATGTACAGGGGTTGCTCCACGGAAGTTCCGGAAAGATAACGATCCCATACCAAATGCTGGGAGTTCTCTGTAAAATACCGGATAGCGGCTGACGGACCGTCTGTCACATAGCAGTCCGGTCCATCATCTATTATCTGATCTAAATTTTAGCATTTTAGATACTATATTCTTTAAATATGTCTGTGCAATTTTTCTTGCTTTTACTTCGATCAAGCTGCTTACTCCAAAAAAAACTATAGTTACTAAAATACTTACCCATAATGCGTTTAATATAAGTGACAAATATGTATCCATTTGTAACGGAATGTCAACCCCTATCATAACGATTAAGCAAAATACAATTATATTAGTAATCCATCTCCGATACGTTCCCCATGCACTTCTCTTTAGTAATCTGCAATTCGCAAAAATAATTATGTCGTTCGCCCTATATAACAACGCAACTATAGTTCCAAGAAGAACGCCATAGATTCCAAGTTTGAAAACACATAGAAATGACACAACTAAGTTGATTATAGTTTCAAGCCATGCACGCCATTGCGTTTCCTTAAATGCACCAGAAAAACCTATGATATTATTAGAGGTAATCCTTCCATAATTCAATAGTTTATATGTAACAAACAAAATCGGTAGTTTCCGATCAATGTAATTAATATCTGCCCCAACTGTATATAGCCTCATAAAAGGGATCACAAATATTGTTGCAATGGCAAACAATGAAAATACTAATGCTAAATAATATGTTTCAAAAGATTCTTGTAGATCTAAATATTTTTTCTTATCGGAATGAAAGATCTGCCCCATTGCAGCCTGCACACTATTTGACGTAATAGTAACAATGTTGTCAATCATTCCATAAATTGTGGCATATAACGAATAAATACTTACTGTTTTTAATCCACAAACAAATGTAAGAATCAATATATCTGTATGACTAAATACCAATGCAGATATCTGATGAATAAAAACTGCTGTTTTTTGAGAAACTGCCTGAAAATCCGGTTTAACATGTAAATCTAACCAAGGATAATTTTTCTTAATATACCAGCCTATGTATATCATTTTTAACAAATTAAATATGAAATAAGTAGTTTGAACTGCTATAATACTTTTTCCATGCAACAGTAAATAAATTCTGCTGCCATCCGTCAATACAGAAGTAATCGTCCCTACATTAGAAGTCACATAACTCCGGTTATCTACTCGCAGCAGCATGTTATATTTCCCCTGTACCAGGTAACTGATAACACTACCGGAGCCTTGTAGTACGATCACACCAAAGCATATTGGATATGGGACTGTTGTATTTAGAAATAACGGATATACTACCCCCAATATTATAATACTAATTGCATATATCCCGCCTATTCTTTTATAATAATGATCTGTTGCCGCAAGAATCTTATTCACTGACTGATGATCGCTTTTTGCAATTGGACCATATAAAGCAACAATTGATGCATCTCCCACTCCAACTTCAAGCAACGTCAAATACACATATATCTGTCGAATAGAAGCTAACAAGCCATTAATTTCCGATCCATAATTCACAATAAAAAGTCTTGGAATAATAATTGCCACAATTGATGTGATAATATTCCCAACGATTCCCCAAACCAAATTATAAATACTGTTCTTTTGTCTTGACATAATTTTTACTGTATCCATCTTTCAATTCACATTTATAATAGTTTTCTATCCCAATCAATTTTTTCTTTAACAACCTTCGCAGGATTTCCTGCAAGCACCACGTTCCCATGCTCATATTTTTTTGTACATACAGCCCCTGCTGCTACTACTGTCGAATCAGCTAACTCTGTACCTTTCATCAACATACATCCCAAGCCCAGCCAACAATGATTACCGACTTTGATATTCTTTGCAGGATTGATCCGCTCCTTCTCCGTATTTATAATACTATGTGAGTCACTTGTTCTGATCTGAATATCATTAGAAAACATACAGTCCTCTCCGATATGAACAGTCGTTCCCTCATCTAGGGCAATATGAATATTTCTGTTATCTCTCCCATGCATTGATGTATCCTTATCAATCAATAATTTATTATTATCTTCTTCAATATGAAATTCCACTGCAACACCAGAAAATTTACTTTCTATATGTATTTGATTATTATTACCGAGAATAAAAATGTTTCCATCTTCTATTTTGCTGCAATTTCCGATAACAATTTTATTATTATCTCCTTTCACAAAAATACTTCTCTTTCCCTGTCCATATAATTCCGCGCCCTCTCCTAAAATAACTTTGTTATTGTGTCCTTCTATTTGAATTGTATTGTTTTGTATAGAACATGCTTTGCCAATAATAATTATACTATTACCATGTACAACCACATGATTTTTCCGGATATTTCTACCTTCTATTCTTATATTGCCTTTGTTTTTTACATCAAATTTATTAAAAATACAAAGATAAATCCTCATAACTATTGAATAATGTTCGACTATAAAATATAACCACTTTTTCATTCTTGTGTTTCCACCATTCCGCAAAGTTTTTATTACCAATTGCCTTCGTACCTTTTTATAAATTTATAAATCGTACCCTCCCCCACTTATTTTTACAGCAGTATAAAAATCTTCCCACTCCTCTTCCGACTTTTCAGAAAACAATGTATGGGAAACGGGTTTCTTTTGCATATTATTTTTCATGCTTTCCATATATGCATCGTATGTACAAATAACACGGCAGGGATTACCAGCAACCACCACATTGTCCGGTACATCCTTTGGTACTACGGTTCCTGCTCCGATCACTACCTTATTGCCAATTTTGACATTTGGCAATATAATACTTCCATACCCTATAAAAACATCGCTTCCAATATCAACACAACCAACTTTACTATACCCCAAGGCTTTTTTGGTACTTGCATCATGAGCCAAAATTACCGAGTTCGTAATTGTTACGTTATTTCCAATACTAATGAGATGTCCAAAACAATAATCTATCTCTGCATTTACCAGATCTACATTTTCACCGATTTTTACACCCCTGGCTCTGCACTGCTCCATATAAGTAAGAACTGGTGCTTTTTTATTTTTAAATCTCCATATTATATTCCGCAATATTTTTTTAATCAACATCTCACTATCTTTTCCACTCCACATTTTCCCGTAGTATGATCTGTTTTACTTCATTCCCAACTAACGTCTGCTTACCCGAATCAGTAATAACAAGTGTATCTGCAGAAATTATGCTTCCATCTCCCAATCTTACATTTTTAACAACTGTAGAATTTGCTGCTATCCAAACATGATCTCCAATCTCAATTTTTTCATTTCTATTATATTTTCTTTCATTATACATAATTTCATGGAAATCACTGTCTAATATAGTAACATTTCTTGCAATCATAACATCATCTCCAATGGTTACATGATTTGCAACCACCATGGTACTAAAACTATTCATTGAAAAAAAACCCGCGTCTAGTTTTGCCGACTCAAGAACTTCTATAGTGGTGCCATAGGCAAGATTACATCCGCCTTTTGCATTCCAGACTGCATTTTTTCCCAACCGAATATATGTCTCTGCTTTTGAACCTCTCAATTTATTCGTAGCAATTTCCAGGGGTCGATCATAAATAATTATTTTAGATCCTTTTTTTAAATCAATTACTGCATTTTTATAGGGTATAACTTTCCCTTTTCCATTTCGGGATACATTTTTAGAAAAGTAATTTAAATATATATAATTCCGTAAATGGATTGTTCTTATAAACGCCAGCAATTTCTTAATTTTTTTCACTTTTTTTCTAAAATCCCCCGTAAAACTCTAATATATTTTTCCACTGTTCATCATTTTTTCCGTCCTGTCCATTGATATACCACAGACTTCCCTCATGGGTTCCATATACCGATACCGGAAAAGCCCTCCACTTATTCAAAGATGTAATCTTGGTTCCTGCGCGGAAAGCCATAAACGTGATCCATAAGTCATCTGCAAAAGGGCATAATCGTAATAAATTATCCTTTTGAAATATCTCCTCACTCAACGACTTTGGCGGAAAAAGAGAACCACTTCCCGTAAATACCTGGATTCTATCTGAATGCTCCAAACGCTCTATTACTTCTGGATTTCTCCAACCTGAAGGGATAGACATAAAATCAGGTTCCATTACTTGTGATGTAATACAACATATATCCCGGGGATATTTTTCATGAAGTTTCCATAACTTCTTAATTGTATCATATGGATAGAACATATCATCGTCAAACAATAAAACAATATCATCCGGGTACTCCTGCATAGTATAATAATATTTTTTATGACTCCGCAAATCATCACAGAAACGAATTGTCAAACCACGTTTTCTTTGCTCCAACAATTCTATAGGCAACGACTGTATTCCGCTAAACTGTTCTTTGGCCAACCATAAGATTATTTCATCCGGCTTCAACGATTGATTCATTATTGTTTCAATCGTGATCCAAACAGTTCCTATACGTTTCGGGTAGGATGTTAAAGACACTATGATTTTTTGGCCTCGTTTTCCTTGTACAACCCCCAATTTTTTGTTTCGCGTTTTTCTATATCGTTTCACAATATATAAATTATAGTATGCTTCTATGTGATCAAGCAAACATTTTCTTTCCTTATACCACTTTTTATCCTTGAGCAATCTCTCTTTTCTTTTCATTATAAAGTATATATCATATAAAATTGAATACACATTTTAACTTCCTTTGATTTTTTATCTAACATACATATATTTTAAATATAACAAATACTCCTTGAGTGTCGGTTGTCCATAACACCTTAACTTTCTAAATATCTCTTTTAATTTCTTTTTGTCTTTTATCCCCAAAGCATAGTAAAATTGATTCTCTGCACAATTTTTATGTATGGCTTTTTTAATGCTCTCCTGATCACAATCACTATGTTGTACGGCCTCAAGTAAAATATCCGTAAAACCATTCCATCTATCAATTTCATCCTGGCTAGAGTGCTTTCTTCTTGAATGGCTGTCATCATGCTCATACACAATATATAAATCTTCATCTATATATCCGCATTTTGTTTTACTGGCTGCAGGCAGTAATATCTGCCAATTTTGTCCATAACGGGATTCATAGATGTCTAGTTTCGGGTAAATGCTTTTCAATAAACTGGCTCTTATCATATAACATCCGCAACATCCATATGTTTTTAATAAAATTAAATCCTCAAATATATCTTCTTTACTATTTGAACCCTTTTCACTTATTCGCTTTTTTTCCTTGGTTACTTCGTTATAATAGAAACCATTACTTCGTACCATCCCATATTCCTGGTACTTCTCCAAAAATAACACCTTTTTCTCTATACTATCTGGCGCCAGCACATCATCTGAATCAGGCCATATCAGATATTCTCCAGTAAACAGCTTTAATCCTCGATTGAGTGCTGCCGCTTGTCCTGCATTTTTCTGTTTCAAGTATTTAAAGCTAACACCCTTTTCTTTAAATTTTTGCTGATATAAAAATACAATCTCCTCTGTTTTATCTTCTGAACCATCATTGATGAATATCAGTTCCAGGTTTACATACGTCTGCGCTAATATTGATTCAAAATAACGCTTTACGCATTTTTCTCCATTGTAACAGGGCGTAATAATGCTAACCAATGGCTTGTACATTTGTTATTTTCTCCATATTCTTGCTCTTATTTTATATGCCACATCCACTCCAAACGGCCACACATAAAATGCTAACATATACCCTTTAGTCTCATGTTTTATTCCTATATTCACACTTCCAAGTTGATAATACTTACGATATTCTCGTTTTATATGACTGACCATTAACTTGGCATGCAATATATCTTTTGCCCTTGAATATTCCCACGTTAATGCATGGAGATACTGGATTCTTGCAGTCTCAGCCAATTCAGATAACCCCTTTTCTTTAAAAAAATGAATCCGATCCTCAAATGCGCCAAGATAATCCAACTTTGACAAACATAATTTCTTTCCCAAAATACTTTCCGGCCATTGATAATAGTAATACATCTCTCTATCTATATATACTATTTTGCTGCATTTGCTTATTAAATGGTGACTCATATAAATATCTTCAAATATTTTTCCATTGGGATAATGTAATCCTTTATATAAAGATTTTTTAATCAGTTTCGCCCATGAAGCTGCCATAACAAATGAAAATTTATTACTTCTATAGATCCATTCAAGGCCCTTCACATAATCCAATATCTCTGTGTTTGCCGTTTCCTTTCTATCAAAACAAAAATTACGATCTGAGCCTTGTACATAACTACAGATGGACATATCTGCCTGATTCTCCACTAACTTTTGATACAATTCTTCGATAATATGATTAGCTACATAATCATCTCCATCTACCCAAAAAACATAATCTCCTTTTGCCTCTATTATACCTTTATTTCTCACTGCAGCAATTCCCTGGTTCTTCTGATGTATAACTTTGATTCGCTGATCCCTTATTGCAAAATTATCGCATATCTTACCACTTTCATCTATTGAGCCATCATTGATCAGTATTAATTCCAAGTTATAATACGTCTGCGCTAAAATCGACTCTATACATTTAGCTAAATAATTTGCCACATTATATACTGGGACTATGACGCTAATTAACTCATCCTTCATATCTTTTCCGCTATACTTCTCTTGTATTCTCCTTGATATTTTCGATATAAATACATTTTATCTTGCAATTGTTTGTGGATTTTTTCATTATTTTTCTCCAGAAACAGGTATGAATTTACCAGATCATCTTCTTGTTTTATGTTTTGAACTGCCAATACAAAATTAGTCTCTGTACCGAATAGATCCCTTGCAATTCCCCGGGCTTTTACAGAATACCCAACTACAAGAGTTGGCACTCCCATTGAGTATGCCGCAATTGTTGCATGTGTCCGCGCACCAATAAACATTCTACATTTGCTAATAATATACTTCTGTTCCATACAATTATGATCCATAACCATAATTATTCTACCACTGTCTTTGAATTCCTGATAAAGGTATTTAAGTGGCTCCCGATCATCATTTCCATCCCAGATCACATGGGGAATCAACGCCACATTATATGTGGAATTTTCCAGAATATAAGAAAGCAATCGCTTATAGTTCTGCATCAATATATCCTTTTGTTTTTCCAAATTGATCACTAGGGGACTAATGTTAATTCCGATCATATTATATTCCAAAAACCCTTGTGGGAGATTTACAGGAACACTTTGAAGAAAGAATGCCGGATCCGGAAGAATCATAGTGTGCTTATTTACTTTCCGCAGCGCTTTATAGGAGATGGATTCCCTTGCCACAATGCAATGAAATCTTTCGATATCATGACTGATCTCTTTATCTTCCAATAGTTCCGGCTCCACGGATGCTCCCCAAAGTACCAGATTTTCGGCTTTTTTCCGCATATAATTGTTGATATAGCTGTAATTTTTCACATTGGAATAGCAATAATTATCTCCGCCAATAAAAAGTGCTGTATCCACCTCAGGAAGGTTTTCTATTGCTTGTTTATACTGCAGTGCATCCATCTGATGATAATTATTTAGTAACTTCTGCTGTAGGTAGGCTACACCAAATCCTAATTTTCTTTTATTTATATTATGTGATCCCTGTCTAACTTCTACAATCTGATCAAGCCCATAAGTTATATCTTCTTCCTGTTGGCGCGTTAAAAGTATAGGACAATCATCTATTTCTTTTATCAAATCTGCTGTTGCTCTTACAATAGCCTCACATCCATGGTTTTTGCTTCCACCATGCGCATACATTACTGTCCTCATATTTATCTCCCTGTTAATGCTAATAATTTCATTATCAGATAGAGCATCTTTTTTTCATTTCTATCATAAAGGGTTATACAAAATTTCTGCAGGCCGCTTATCTCTAATGTAACTACCGGAACTAATTCTTTTAACCTATCAGAAAGTTTCAAGAACTCATTATACTTTAACCCTTTATTTATAAGTAAAATCGTATAAACATACCCTGTAACGATCCTTAAGTATATTATCTTGTCTAAATCCCCAAAAGATGCCTTTTCAATTAAAAATGCTTTGGCCCTATTTTGTATTTCAATCTGAGTAAAAAAATCAATCTCAAAATCATTTAAAGCTGCTGCGGAATTAACGGTCCCCTGTAAATAGCGATACCCAGCATATTGCCTAAAACAAATGCTTTTAACAAAAGAATATACTTTCAAAAAAAAATCATAATCTTCCGCAAGTGGTATTTTCTCGTCAAATGTAATACCATGTTCTTCAATCAATTTTCTCTGTATCAATTTACCTCCTGCATATCCATAAATACCAGAATCATTTTGTTCTTCATAAAATCCCTTTGCAACATCTGTAATCTCATATTCACCATATAATAAAGGTATAACTTTAGCCACTATACCGCCTTCATGGTTTACCCGAAGCAATCCGCCAATTATCATCTCCTGATCTGGAATATACAGCTTTTCCAAAAATTCAGGGTCTACACAATCATCTCCATCCACAAACGTTATATATTTTCCTCTTGCCATCTTTAATCCAAAATTTCTTGCTCTTGATACTCCGCCATGCTTTAAATGTGTAACTGTAATTCTAAAATCTTCACCATATACATCACATTTTTTATCTGATCCATCTGTAGATCCATCATCTACTATGATCAACTCCCAATCTAAAAACGTCTGTTTTTGTATAGACTCTATTGCTTTCTCCACGTAATTTACCTTGTTATACACTGGCATAATAATTGATATCTTACACATTATTCCTTTTCCTATCCCATCAACATTCCATACAACATGACACATTCATACTTTATAAATGCGACTTGTACTTTCAAGCCTAATGGCCAGCAATCTGGAAATTTAAAATCTTCAAAGGCTCTCTTTAAAGTATCTGACCGCATAATCTTCTTTCGCAGATTTCCCTGCTCTTTCTTACTTTTTCCACTTGCCAAAACCTGTCCCAAACAATTACAAGCGTAAAAAATAATATGAAGTTTTAACTGCTTATCAAAATCATATTCCTGAACATTCATAAAAAAACTGCGCAGATGATCATTCATTATACAATAAACATCCCATGCCCCTGGACGATAGCTGGTAGTGATTGTTCCGGGATTACTATAGTAGTGATACAATCCCTCTCCTTTTAGGTAATAAAAGCTGTTTGCGAAATATCCTGCAAAAGCACTGAAAATATTATCTTCAGACCAACGCACTTGTTCATCAAATGTTAAATTACAGTTCGTTAAAAATTCTTTTCTATACAAACAACTACAGACTGAAAGGAGAGGCCCATACTCCAAGCTTTCTTTCATTATCAGCTTTGGAAAAATGTGCTCTTTTATCATCACTTTATTGTAATGTCCTCCCTGAATATCCAGTGTCTTAAGATACGCTTCCCCTTCTTTGGGAACTCTGATATAATCCGATATTACAAAATCTACACTCTCCTGCTCTATAATCGTGTACAGCCTTTCATACATCGTTTTCTCCACATCATCATCCGAATCTACAAAACCTACATATTCCCCCTGGGCCACAGTAAGTCCTACATTTCGTGCACTGCTAAGTCCACCGTTTTCTTTATGTACTACTTTAATTCTTTTATCCTTTAAAGTCCATCTGTCGCACATCGCAGGGCATCTATCGGGAGATCCATCATCTACCAATATAACTTCTATATCAGTTAAAGTTTGCTGCAGGAGACTTTTCACACATCTATTCAAATATTTTTCCACTTTATAAACCGGAACAATAATACTAACCATATCTTATCCTTTTTTTAGGCTCTTTTATCAATTCTCATATGGATCAGCTAAAAGCATCAAGGTATCTGGTATGTATCTGAGCTTGAGACATCTGTAACAAATAACTTAACTATCCAATAGTTGATAAATATTTTTCATTTTCCCAACATTACTATAATCTTTTTCCTGTGTATTCCTAATAAGTATCTCCTGTAATTCTTTGTTCTTAATCACGCTCGCGATCCCTTGTACACAAGCTTCAAAATCCATTGGGACTATTACACCATCATAACCATCTACCAATTGACTTTCCGCTGTGGGATAGTCAGTTATAATAACTGGCTTGTTCAATATCTGTGCTTCTATGACTGAAACACATTTACCTTCATATCTACTTGGCTGTACATATAAATCACAGCACTTAATATAGGGATAAGGGTTTTCTTTTTTCCCAAGGATAATTACATGATCTGACATCTTATTCTCCACAATTTTTTGTCGGATTACTTTTTCATCACCACCATACCCAATAAGATACCATTTAACATTCAGCCCTATACATCGTAACTTTTTACAAATAGAAGGCACTTTGTCGAAATTTTTAGCAGGACAAAATCTACCTATAGATAACAATTTTATAGAACCATCGTTGATCATTTCTTGTTCTACCGTAAAAGCTCCTGTGGATTCTATCAAATATTTCATTGGCATTATATTTTCAATAACCTGAACTTTATTTATTAAAGAAGGGAATATTTTCAAAAAACATCTCCTGACATTCTCAGATACAGCTATAATTACATCATATTTATCCCACATCTTTAATTGGGATTCTACATCAACCTGAACAACTGTATAATCTGTATGTATCCATGCAGCCTTTTTTTTTGCTTTTACTTTTTCATTCACAAAATAATGGGGAGTTAAAAAGCTAATTGCCAAATCATATTCAAGATTATTAATTTGAGGCATTTTATTCCGTGTATATTTATGGCTGTATTCAAGGGCTACATCATTTTCCCCTAAAACCTTAAGCTGCTTTATGCGTATCTTGGCTGCTATTTTTCCATGGATCCTTCCAAGCACTATACGAAATTGTCTACGTTTAATTATATCTGTAATTGGAACTGCTAATGAAGCGTACTGTGGAATTTCCGGTAAAAGTCTCACATTGTCTGGTATGTATCGCATCAGCTCGCCTTTGTGTTTCATCAAAAACAGGCTAATATCATATTTTTCTGTATCTATACATTCAAGTATCCCTAACAAGGCCCGTTCTGCACCACCAATTTCCATACCATGAGAAAAAATAATAATCCTTTTCAATTTGTGACTCCTTCTCATTCCTGGACTGCATCAAAAAATCCGTTTGGTTTTTCAATAATTCAATTATCCAGTTCAGAAATATTTTTATAAAAATCAACTATGATCGGTGTATGTTTCCAGGTCCTTTCATTTTCAGGTGGTAATTGCATATAATCTCCATATAACATACTTAAACAAGAATCATAATCCCTAAAACGATAATATTCTCTTCCCGAAAATTCACAAAGTACAAGGTTCTCAAAAACATCTGCCGAATATAGATTTTTAACTTCTTCTAAAGTACACGCTATCATATATTTCAATACATTTTTATTGTCAAACTTCATTATATTTTTGCATACCCATTTTTTTAGCACAACTTGACATTTACGGGGAATATGGAGAAGAAAATTTTCAGTCATAGAAATTATCGGATTAGGTATTCCGCTGCCATGTTCTTTCGTATACAACAAATCAATTGCTACAGATATTTTTTGAACCATTTTTTGTACCGATCTTTCCGGCACACGATCCGCAGCAAATATATCTACAAATATTCCTTTATGGTATTCTCCTGTATCATCTTCTTGGAGAAATGTAGTATTATATTTTCTTACTTTAGTAAAGTTTTGAGTAAAATCGCAATTTGTCTTCTTATTCTGTAATATATAATCCTTTAGCTTATATGCGCTCCACACCTTTAAAAACTTAACATAATCCTCTCTTGGCATACATATATCTATATCATCATCCCATGGAATAAAACCATTATGACGTACCGCACCAATAAGGGATCCGTATATTAATGAATATCGTATATGATTCTCAACGCATATTTTATGTACAATGTCCATTATCTCCAATTCTATTTGTTGAACACCCTGTATAATTGTTAATTTATCACTTATCATATTTCATTTTTTTATCCTTTTAATTTATTATTTAACCGATACAATCGACAAAATATACGTTATTACTCACTTAAATTGGATCAACTTAAATATGAAGGTATTACCTTCCAAAAAACCTCATAAAATCCTTCCCTAAAATCCTGTGTAACGGTCTCCCTATATTGCTTCGTATTCTTTGTTTTTTGCTCATCCATGTTCCTGCATACCAATGAATAGAATACGTCTGCTTAACTATATTTAATCTTCCGGTTGGGGCATCATAGGGATTAAAGTAATCAGACGATAATATTACACCGTACTTATTCGTCTGGTTTTTCCCGTTTTTTAAAATACCAAATTTAAGCAGCGCATCTGTATTTAGATGTGGGCAGCCAATTGTACCATGTTTTCCATCTGATAGCTTCTCATATTCTTTTATCATCTGCTGCACAATAACATTATGTGCTTCTGCACCAAACCCAAGACCAGTATTTACATACTCATTCGTTTCAAACCCGAAATAAGCTGGATATCTAAGCAGATCATCCAGGCTGCGAATAAGCTCTACATCCGTATCCAGATAAATCCCTCCATATTCTTCGATAACTGCCAACCGAATATAGTCACTTAAAAATGCATATTTTTTATTTTCATAGCACCACTCTGTATATGGGTTTGTATTTATCTTAAAATTATCCTCGTTCCATTCTATGATCTCATAGTCAGGGCAATACTTTTTCCAACTTACAATACACTTTTCGGTTAATTTAGGCTTAGTACCTTTACCGAACCAGCAATAATGAATTTTTTTAGGTATCATAACGTATCTCTCTTATTTGATATTTTTATATAATTAGCTAACAGCCATCCGGCGGGACTGCACAGTAACGCTAGTTTCTTGTAAGGCGACTGTGAAATATAATTTTTATTTCCGCAAAGTATACTACTTGAACAATAGTGTATACAGTCCATAATACATCTTTTATAGGAGAGATCATACCTCATTCTGATTTTTCTCCACTCTGCAAACCCTTTAGGATTTACATAATACTGCCTTAACATATTGTTGCTTGAACCATCCTGTTGATATTCAACATAACATAAAATCTTATTTAGAACTGCCAATTTGTAATCCTGATCTATAAGCAAATACTTATAAGACAAACTAAAATATTTCTCTCCCTCAAAAGTAGGATATGGAGGATATTTGTTGATTATATCTGTTCGGTAAACCTGCTTCTTGTCTCCTCGACCACCTGCTGCATAATAACCCGACAATGTGATTTCTTGTAATCCCTTTTGAAAGTCCTTGCCTATAACTTTTCCAGTACATGAATCTGCATCTAATCCAACAATTCCAGCATAACCCTTATTTTTTATCTTACTCCATTTTTCTAAAATCAGCTCTACTGCATCTTCAGGCATATAATCATCAGAATCAATACATACATTTAGTTCCGTGTATATATTTTCATATGCGGTATTATGTGCCGTGTGCATTCCGCCATTTTTTTTATAAATATATTGAATCTCAAAATTATTATTTTCTTTTTTCCAGGAACATATTAACTCTGCAGTATTATCAGTCGAACCATCATCCACAACTAACCAAATAAAATCTTTACATGTTTGCGCCTGGAGACTTTTATATGTTCTTATTAATGTATGGGCACGGTTAAATGCAGGAGTAAAAACTGTCAATAATATACTCTCATTATATTCTTTGCTCTTATATCCCAAGGTAAAATCCCTCTATCCAATTAGCTGTTGTGCTTATATCATATCCCTGTTTCAAAATTTCCTGCCGGTGGCTATATCTGGGCTGTCGACTTTTCCCAATCAGCCTGTCTGCCCATACTTCCGGGCCACAGTCCAGGCTGCATTTTTCTATAAGATCTTCGGTAAGAATACATTCCTCAGAAATAGTATCCGATATCACGCACGGCAGGCCTGAAGTTTGTACTTCCACCAAAGTTAAAGGAAATCCTTCAAAAATAGATGGAAATACAAATATATCCATGGCCATTATGAAACAATCAACATCTCTTCTAACGCCTGTAAAAATTATATTAGAAATTATCCCACGTGTTATTGCCTTTTGTTCCATATGGTTCCTCATCGGTCCGTCACCTATAAAAAGTAATTTTGCGTCAGGTACTTTTTTCAGTATCTTATCAAATATATCTATCACTAACGATTGATTTTTATATTTGTCGAATCTTCCGATATGCCCCACGCATAACTGGTCTTCCCTCAGTCCAAGCTCTTGTCTTACCACTACTCTTTTTTTTATATTAAATGCAAATTTACCAGTCTCTATTGCGTTATTCAGCACCCTGCATCGTGTACTGTTTCCAACCTTTTTTCCAAATCTTGTAATACCAGCCGTCTTCGAGCAGGAAAAAAAATAATTTGCAATATGTCTTGTTGGATAAGATAACATCCAATATAAAACCCCTTTTATATCTTGAATTCCGCCAGCACTATGGCTATGCGAAATTGTATATAGTCCGTATTTCTTGGCCTCACTCAAATATATTGCTGCTGTACTTCCTATATGTCCATGGACCGCAATATATTTATCTGCGTGCATTTGTAAAAACCTTTTCCACCATGCAATATAAGTCAAATGATTTATTCCTTGATATCTGGGACAATGAAACACAATCCCCCCCAGACTTAAAATCTCACTATCAAATGCGGCCTCCGTTTCGGTATGCTCCACAAAATCAAACTGTATTTTGCTGCGATCAATATTTCTATACAAATTCATAATCATATTTTCAGCACCGCCGCGGTTCATAATACCAATAACTTGAAGTACCCTTATTGGTAATGTCATGATCATAACCTCCCTAAACTTAAAAGACCATATAGATAACATGCATTTGATAATAATAGAACACCAAATAACATCCAACCATAATACAATAAATTAATCTTCTAACGGATTCAGAAAACAAATTATCTATTTCCCATGGTAATAAAATATAACTATATAATGAAAAATATATTGGCAAACGTCCAATAAAAATCCCACTTGTAAAAGCAGAAACAATATACATACCAGCAGCAACAATTGACATATTTGTACACAAATTTATAATAGGATTATTTTGATCTTGTATTTGTCTTCTTCCAAACCATGAGATAATCGCCGGTACGGAATACACAAGAACTCTCAACATATTAGTCCCATCATCGTTAAAATCATGCCAGTCAGATACAACATTTGTATATTGGGTCTCTGTCAGCATAAAGTCTAGGATATCTGTGAATTTACCCACAAAGACCACTGCAAATACTACCCCTGCTAAGAATAGTATTGTTCTTTTATTCCAAGCCTTCCCTTGACATATAAAAACAAATGGAGCTACGATCAATGCGCTTCCATGAAACTGTGATGCCAATAACAAAATAATAATAACTGGTATATATTTCTTTTTTAAGATCATATTAAAACACGCAAAAACAATTGTAACCGCCAAAAACTGGCGTAACCCATTAAATATCCAAGAAATATAGTCTGCCGATGCTATAAATAGGAATATAGAAATCATATAACGATCCGAATACCTACGATATACTTTTGTCAAAAGACAAATTTGTACAAACGTAATGGTTGCTAAATACCAGCCCACGTTATCTTTCCAAAAGATTCTCAACAAACACCCAAATAAATAAAAAGCCCTATCTTTCGTCACCATAGACATGTACTCAGGAATCCCTGAAAAATTCTCAGGCATTCCAAAGTAAGAATTGATATAAGTATATGTATCTCCTAAGTAAACTCCTCTTATCCTCCAAACTGCCAAAGGTAAAAGGACCAAAAATGCATATACCGGATTTAACCTCCAGACATTCCTCCCATTTACTTCCTCCACTCTATCAAAGCATCCTGTGCATGCCACTATACCCGCAATTCCTACCCATAAAAGTATCAAAATGTATTCAGACATTGCCCTCTCTGCTCCTCAAAACAGTATCCATATCGCCTTCACCTATCATCCATCAATCCACCTAACACTCTCCGCAACAACCCTCTTCTTATCAAATCTCTTTTGCATCCGAATCCGTCCACACCACCCCATACTACACCTCTTTTCAACACTATCTGGACCATCTCCCCCAAGAAACAGTTCTATCTTGTCCGCTAAATCCTCACTATCTCTTACCTTCACAAGATACCCACTAACCCCATCCTCAACAGCCTCCCGACATCCCGGAATATCACTGGTAATAACGCACCTACCCGTTGCTGCCGCCTCCAGTAATACATTGCTCATCCCCTCATGATAACTAGGCAATACTACGCAGTGAGCTTTCTCATAATAAGGCCTGGGATCTTCCTGAAATCCATGGAAAACTATAATGCCCTCTTTTACCAACATTTCTACCGTATCTTTATACTCATCCTCGAAAAATCCCACAAGATCCAAGATAAACCTATCCCCATATTTCTTTTTTATTTGTTTTGCCGCCTGAAACAGTTCATCCATTCCTTTTTCTCTCATGATACGGCCCAAATATAAAATATGGATACTATTCTCTTCACTCGGATATTCTTTGTAAGCAAAATATTCCAGGTTTACTCCGGCGCCATTAAGTACCTTAACTCTCTCATTTCCAACAATTCCCCTGTGTATAAACTCCTCCGCATTGGATTTGTTTTCAAAAAATACCGTCTTTGCTTTTTTCAATGCTGCCATGTACATTAGACCAACAACTTGCGCCAGTCCCTTTTTCTGAAATGCGGTTCCAAGCCCTTGTACATTGCAGCAATATGGTATGCCTAATCTTTCGCAGGCAAATCCGCCGTAAATATTGGGCTTAATTGAATATGTAATAACCATGTCCGGGTGCTCATGCTTTAACAGTCTTAAATACATTTTAAAAAGGGCCATATCCGTCTTTGGATTCATCCCCCGGCGGTCAAGCCGGATATTAATACACTTACACCCTAATTCCCTGAAATCGTCCTCATGTCCTACAAACGGCATAACCAAAATGACACTGCCCTTTTGAAGAAGATCCTGAATCAGTTCCCGTCTGAATTGCCACAGCATATAAGAATGATTTGTAAGGATCATATACTTTTTTCTTTTCCTATCATCCTCTCTGCAAGTATCTGATTTCATTCTTTTTTTCGGCCACCCTTCCCCTGATGTGTCTTCTTACAGGCAGTAACCCCTGCAGCAATGCCAGTGGTACTTCCCACAGCCGCAATAGAAAGAGGGTTTGGTTTGTTCCTTCTGCTTAAATGTTTTCCCAAAGCTGTCAAGATCCAAATACCAATTATACTCACTACGGTTACGACTACAGCGCCGACCATAATATTATTTTTAATATCCTTATGTTCATATGTACCTGAAAAGAGTTCTGTTTCTTCTTTCTCTTCACTCTGATCCGGGGTTTCAGATTCTTCCATCGCGCCCATTCCGCCTTCTACAACACCCTCCATACTTAATACACTTCCTATTGTCCCCAAAAAGCACATCAAATCCCTTTTAAAGCTCAGGTCCCGCACATACTCTCCATCAAACCGTGCCTTCACAGGAATCTCCAATTCATCCCTGCCGTTAATCTGAGCCCAGCCGGTAAGTCCCGGTTTAATGTTATTTGCACCATACTTGTCCCTCTCTGCTATCAGGTCATACTGATTCCAGAGAGCAGGCCGGGGACCTATAAGGGTTAATGTTGAGTTCACTACCTGCCAAAGCTGCGGCAGCTCATCCAAAGAAAATCTTCTCAAAAACTGTCCTGTTCTGGTTATATACGCCTGGGGATTACTCAGTAAATGTGTCGGTGTATCTTTGGGCGTATCTACATACATAGTACGAAATTTCCATATTTCAAATAATTCCTTATCTTTTCCCACACGTTTTTGTTTAAATAAAACCGGACCAGGCGAATCCAGCTTTATCGCCAGAGCTATGATACCCATAACAGGAGTAAGGGCAACACTGGCGCCACCTGCGATCACTATATCCAATGCCCTTTTGATCTGAAGGTACTTCTTCTGTTTTTCTGTCAATTCATACTTGACTTCCATTGGTCTGTTCTCCCATGATCTACATTATATTATCAGATATTTTTGTACCCATCCGGATTTTAAGAGAAATCTTACTATATGGAATTTCTTCTTCCCTTCCAAACCGCAACTCCCCCGATTCCAAGCATTCCAACCGCCCCCAAAGCAGCCCACATCACTCCATCATCCCCCGTCTTAGGCGACCTGACATCCGTAACACCTATCTTCGCATCCTTCTCCCTATACACCAGCACTACCGGAGAAGCCGAATGAAATGCCGACTTGATCTGATTATCACTGAGTTTTTCCGTCCTCAGCAGTTCCCAGCTATGCTTCTCACAAAAATGCAGTACAAACACCTCAATATTATCCGTCAGGTTATTTACCGTAAAAGTAACTTCCACCGGATTTTCCTCTGTGGGCACCGCATCTGCTATGGATAATTCCATAACCGGAGAGAGAAACTTAAACTCCTTCAAATCTGCCGCTTCCACTTCTATCTGGCTGTCCATCCTGATGATTGGTATATTTAGATCAGCCAAAGACAGTCCTGCAAATACGTCATTCAAAGTGCTGTCTACGTTAGCAGCATCAATGGATACAATAACATTTCTGACTTCCTCTTCATACTTTTCCGGAACCACACCCTCCAGTGTCACACTTCCCCGGCTGGCGCTCACCTGCGGCATATCAATACTTCCCACAATGCTGGGAGCCGCAAGTGCGGTCGCCGCTGAAGCCAATGTGATCAAAACTGCGGCTGCTATTGCCGCTGCTGCTTTCCTTTTCATCCCTACCCCTCCTGCTTTTAAAGTTTTACTGCTGAACAATTCATAACCTTTTTCTATTCCTACCATTCCACTGTCAAAACCGCCTGCACCAAATACCTGCTGTTATCCCCCGCCCTATGGCAGGTAGACAATGTCAATATTCGGTCATCTGTTGTGATCTCCATTTCCGTGTCAATATTTGCCTCAATGCTCCTCTGTTCTTTTATTTCCTCCAGATAGGACCTGTAAGCATCCTGGTTTCTGCAGTCAAAGCTTTTCAACAAATGCCTGTCATCATAACCATAGGCCGCAAATATTTTATATGTACGCACTGCATCTTCTGTATACACTTCTATTTCCCTGTGTTCCTCAAAAAATGTATTATCCTCAAACGCGTGAAGACCGGCAAACATGGATCCATCCCGCATATTATGGCCATAGAGTACTGTATGCGCATCCGAAAAATCCAATTTATTTAGACCCTCTGAGAATATAGCACCTGCAGCATTTACCGTTCTGTCAATTCCATGTGTCATATAAAATGTATCGTCTGTCCTGCTTTGGACTACAGGATAATCAATCTCCGTACCCGGAACACGAAGCCATGCATAAATATCCGGATTTTCATTCTCCAACTTCTTAAAATCCACCGGAATATTCAAACTTTTTTTCACTGCTGTATCCGGTTTAACCTCTTTCGGGGGGTCTGTCTCATCTTCTTCCCCCTCTATTACATCCTCCTCCCTTAACTGTTCATAACGCATGGCAGCATCCTGCCTTTGTCTTATGTCTTTCCATAGAAAAAACACACAAAATGCAGCCGCAAAAAAAGCCACAATCGCTGTTATATTCCAGAACAGCCGCCTGTTTTTATCATCTTTCAATTATTCCACCTCAGTATAAAAGGTTTCAATGATCAGATCCTTTAATGCATTCTCATCCACATAAAACTCTTCATAAGGATCTGCTTGTTTTGTAGTGCCTTCCAGCATCATAATTTGTTCTGCATCAAAACTGATCTCCGGCAGCAAGGACGCCAGGTAAACCGCTTCGTCCATCTTTATGCTTGTAGACATATCCTCCATAAGCTGCTGATACAAGGTCACCGGAAGTTTAATATCCTGTTTTACAGCATTCTTTGCTGTATTTACAAAAGATAATGCGTACTGTTTCTGTCTACCCATACGCAGATTGTTGCTTCCTTCCTGCTCTGTATTCCTGTACCTGATAAAACTCTCCGCTTCCTGCCCTGTCAGTGTAACTGCCGCTCCCTCTGGGTATTCCCGGCCTGCCAGTGTACAGTCTTCGGGAAGTGTGACGGTCACACCGCCAACAGAATTATTCATCTTCTCAATCGCATTTAGGTTTACGGCTGCATATCCGTGAATCGGCATACCATAAAAAAGTGCAGATACCGCATCTGACACCAGTTCCCCGCCGGACTGCGTTTCATTCCCAAAAGCAAAGGCAAGCCCCAGGTGATTCTTGCTCATCCCTATATAATTTCCATGGTAATCATATGTTTTCATCTCTGTCATTGTATCCCTGGAGATACCGATCAACTGCATACTTTTTTTATCAGGGTTTAATACCAGCAGGAAAATTGTATCGGCCTGACCACTTTCCCCGGAAACCTCCGTCTGTAAAGTCATGTCAGAAGATCTGTCAATTCCCATGCAGAGAATATTAATAATCTTCTCATTATAGCGGTACTTCTTCCCATTTCTGCTGACAATCCCTGCCTCCTCTTCCCTGATCTTGTCCGAGGAGGCTTCCTTTTCTTCAATAACCGGCTGCTTTCCCTCTGAATTCTTCATCAGGCTGTTTTCCCCTGCCGACTTCATATAAAAGCAGAAAAATATTCCGGATAAGAGTATTAAGATCAAAACGCCTAAAATGATCGAAAATATTTTCAGGCCTTTTTTCTCCCCTGTTTTATGATGATGCCTATGAAAGTTCTCTCTTCTGTGCCGGTGATATCTTCTTCGGCGCTTTACCCTGTAATTGTAAAAAAACATTATTCTGCCCTTTGCTTATTTTACGATAACCGTAAGCTCTGCCCGGTTAGAAACATTTCTATTGCTGTCTGTTACCGTGTAATACAATTCATATGTCCCCGGAACATCCAAGTTTAAACTCTTCAGCCCTGTTATATATATCTGATGCCACAGCCAGGATCTGTCATCCTTATCATCCGTTATATCCTCAACATAATTGAGAAAATTAATATGACTACCCTGTGCCACTTCAACTTGATCCGACTTCAAAGTGATTCGTGGACTCCCCTCCGGAAGTTCCTCCTCATTGCTCTCCTCTTCTGTGTTTTCCTCTGCGGCGGGGGGATTCTCTGCACTTTGCGGCGCATTTTCCGTGTTCCGGGCTTCCACATCTCCGCCTGCACTGTCCGGCTTTGTATCTGCTCCATCTTCACTGCTCGCCGGTTCTGTTTTCCCGTCCTGTTCCGGCTCATCCTCCGGATCTTCTGTGGGAAGTTCAACCCATTCCTTTGTCTCCTCCGTCAGATAACTGATGGTCCGTGTAGCCTTCCCTACATTATTACTTTTATCCTTTGCATAATAAATAACGGTTGCCCTGAGTTCATCCCTCATGGGGATCACCGATTCCACAACCAGCGTGTCACTTACATCCCCATCCGTCTCATCTATGGCAGTCACCCCTTTTAAGAGGATATCCTTATCTTCCCCTTCAGTAAAAGTGATCTCATTATGGGGAAAGGAGATAACAGGCGGGGTGTAGTCACCTTGTCCTTTCAGCCAGAAAAAGGCACATGCCAGAATAGCACTCAGGACGGCTAATATTGTTACTATTATTTTCCTCATCAGGCTGCTGTCCTCTCCTGTTAATGATTTCTTTCTCTTTCCTCTTTTCCATAGTGGCCATATTTATAATATTTGCCGTAGCCGTATTTCTTTCCGTAATAACGGCTGTAATATTTCTGCCCCCTTACATCTACCTTGTTCAGGATCGTACCCAAAATAGGACAGTTACTTTTCTCAAGCTGTTCTTTGATCTCCTGCACAAAACGGTAACTGATGACCTCAGCTTCTATGATAATAATGGAACCGTCACAGGACTCCGCAATGATGGCACTGTCAATAACACTGCCCAGTGGAGGACTGTCAATGAATACATAATCATACATCTCCCTGCACTTTTTTATCATATTTTTAAACGCTTTATCCCCCAGCAGCTCTGTGGGATTAGGCGGTACCGGCCCGGAAAATACCACATCCAGCCCAGCCTGGTCTGTATTGCAGATAACCTCCTCCAAAGACGCTTGCCCTGACAGAAGATGGGCCATTCCCTTCACCTCATCCGTGATCTCAAAATTTCCTGTAAACAGGGATTTTCTAAGATCACCATCTATAAGCAGTACCCTCTTCCCTGCCTGGGCCATGGCTGATGCAAGGTAAGTCGCCACCGTACTTTTTCCCTCATTAGGCGTGCAGCTTGTCATAACAATCACTTTTTTATCCTCTCCGCAGAATTGCAGGTTGGTTCTGAGTGTCTTATAAGACTCATTAGTCTCATAATCCAGTTTTTTCATCTTTAGCTTTATCGTGCTCATTCCCTGTCCTTCTTTCTGTAGATTTTCTGTATTTCCTTATCCTGTCTGCCTTCTTGTCGTCTTCTGTAAGCGGAATAGATCCCAGAACACTAAGCCCCACGTATTTCTCCACATCTTCCGGACATTTAATGGTGTCATTGAACATATACCCAAGCAGGATGATCCCCACAGCAATGGCTATACCGGCCAGAATACCGAATCCCCCGTTTCTTTTATACGCAAAGGTGGTCTGGCTTTGCGGTATATTAGCCTCCTCCACCACATTTACCGCCTGGGAATTCATGACTTCTTTAATATGTATGGCTGCTGTATCCCTGACAGATGTCACGATCTTGCTTGCCAGATAAGGGTCCACGTCCGTAACACTTATGGTTATGATCCTGGAATCCCCGGGCATCTCTACAGTTATTTTTCTTGCCAGGGCATCACCATTCATATTCAACCCTAATTCTGATACCACGCTCTCAGTTACATTACGGCTTGTGATCAGCTGTGCGTAGTCTTTGGCAAGCGTAGCGCTCAAAGCCAGATCTCCGCTTGTCACATCTGATGATTTGTCATCTTTGTTCAGTACATATATCTTGGTGCTGGAAGTGTATGTGGGGGTTGTCATCACTTTGGTAAATATCAGCGCAAGCAGTCCCACTACCATTCCCGAAAAAATAATGATCCAGATGCGGCTCATCAATACCCCGATCATATGTCTTAACTCTATTTTTCCTTCTTCCTTCTGCCTCAACGGTTCCATATATTTCTCTCCTATATGCTTTCCCCTGTAAAGATTTCTTGTCTGTTTCGCAGTGATATTCAGTGAAAGCCTTCAGGTATTGTTCTTTTCACGATTTCCTGTTCCTGCTGATCCAGTTCAGCCATCTTTTGCTGCATTTCCTGTTTAAACGCTTTGTAGTCTGCAAGCAGTTTTATTTTGTTCTGTTCTAATTGTTTCCGGTAATCATAATATTCCGAATATGTCATGATCTGAAACAGCCCCTGCTCCTCCATGCCCTTTAACTTATTAAAAAATGATGTAAATTTTGTCAGACTGACATCCTCATCCCCGTCTTTGGAAACACGAAGCACTTCGTTGATGGTCACCGCCATGGACTGCCTGTTGGCTGCGGCTTTATCCATGGTCTGTTCTATATCCATGTTATTCTGGTTTAAAAAACAACTGTTAATATGTATAAAATCCTCTTCGTCCCCGGTGATGACAGAAGCCTTCTCCTTATTCAGAATACTGACTTCCCTAAATCCCCTTCCTATAAGCTCCGCATCTGCATCCGCAGAATACTGGGACGCTGAAGCAAATACAACTCCAGGCACTCCGATCCGCCCTTCCTGTAAATGTCCCAACGCTTCATCCAGCCGTGTCAGCCAGTCGTCTTCCCCGGCATCCTCCCCGGTAATTTCACGCTCACTTACAGATATTCCATACTCCCAGCCCGCGTCCAACATTTCCCGGAACTGTTCTGTGTCAATATATTCTCTGGATGCTTCCTCCACATCAGGACTTATGGGAAGCTGCCCGTCTTTCAAAGTAAACGTAGCCTTAAATCCATACTGTGCCATCATTGTAAACACCGTATCATAAAGGTTCCTTCCCATACTATCCACCCCCAGCAGCATACAGGATTCCCCTTTTGTCTTCTTTTCAAGTGTAGCCTTCCATGCCTTATCGTCATCCTGCCACTTCTTACGCTCACCATTCACCGGCTGCAGCTCCTTTGCCAGCTCATTTACATGCTGCTGGCGTTCCGCCGTCAATTTCTCCTCATTTCTGATAAACAGGAGAAACAAGACGGCACATATTACGCTGCCCAGGATCAACAGAATTCTCATTATCGGTTTTGTTTTGCTTCTCATCATGTTCTTCTTTCTTTTTATCAGTTTCATAACAATATTCCGGAACAGCTTCATGCACCAGTTCCCTGATATTGGAATTTTCTCCCCAGGCCGCATCATCCAGTCTGTGCAAAAGTTCTGCAAACCTTTCATGATCCATGGAAATAGGATGTCCGATAAATATCCGGTCATTGGCTGTCTTCCGGATTCCCTCTTCCTCCATGAGCAGCTCCTCATAAAGCTTTTCCCCCGGACGCAGCCCCGTAAATGTGATCTTAATATCCCTCTCCGGTTCATACCCGGAAAGGCGGATCAAATTCTTAGCCAAATCCAGTATTTTCACCGGTTCCCCCATATCCAGGACAAAAATCTCCCCGCCCTTTGCATAGGCGCCTGCCTGCAGGACCAGACTCACCGCTTCGGGTATTGTCATAAAATACCGTATGATCTCAGGATGGGTAACAGTAACCGGGCCGCCTTTTTTTATCTGTTCCCTGAATAAAGGGATCACACTGCCGTTGCTGCCGAGCACGTTCCCGAACCGCACAGCCACAAAATCGGTACGGCTCTGCCGGTCAAACATCTGGATCACCATTTCACAGAGACGTTTGCTGGCCCCCATAATATTGGTAGGGTTCACCGCCTTATCGGTTGAGATGAGAATGAACTTTTCAGCCCGGTACTTATCTGCCATCATAGCGGTTTTATAGGTACCCATCACATTGTTTTTGACCGCCTCATTGGGACTGTCTTCCATGAGGGGCACATGTTTATGGGCAGCCGCATGATAGACAATATCCGGCCTGTATGAACAGAAAACACTTGCCAGCCTGTTTGTGTTTCTCACAGAGCCGATCAGCACTTGCAGATCCAGATCCGGATATTCCCCCTTCAGTTCCTGTTGAATGCTATACGCATTGTTTTCATACATATCAAAAATGATCAACTGTCTGACTCCATGGCCTGCAAGCTGTCTGCACAGCTCACTTCCTATGGAACCGCCGCCTCCGGTTACCAGCACCACCTTATCCTGCACATATCCAAGGATCTCATCCGGACACACGTTAATGGGATCTCTCCCCAGTAAATCTTCAATCTGAACATCCCTTAATTTGCTGATATTGACTTCTTCATTGATCAACTGGTATGTCCCGGGAAGAATCTTCAGCTTACAAGACGTCTGCCTGCACAGTTCAATGATCTTCTTTTTTTCCTCCATGTTCAGCGACGGGATCGTAATGAAGATTTCCTGGATATCATACTTATTTACCATCTCACAGATATTTTCCCTGGGCCCCGCGATGGGAACGCCATATATCCTTCTTCCCGCCAAACTTGTATCATCATCCAAAATACAGCAGGGCTGATAGTTCAGATGATCGCTGTATTTCATTTCTTTTACAATTGCTCTGCCGGCTTCACCCGCGCCTATGAGCATGGCTCTCACCGGCTGCTTCCGTTCCCCTGCTCTTTTAGTCATCCTCAGCATTCTTATAAAGCGGTAAGCAAAACGCCCTCCTAAAATTCCTGTGAGCAGCAGGAATAAATATAATATGTGATAACTTACAGGCATGGAAATATGTAATATCAGCATACCTAAGGACTGCACCGCCGCGCTGGTCATACAGGCCAGGACCGCACTGCACATTTCCGAAACACTGGCATATTTCCACAGGCTCTCATACAATTGGAAATATGCAAATATCACAATGGCCGTCACTATATTGACGACCACGTATCTCTCCGCACCATGCAGATATTCCCCCGGTATTTCAGAGATCCGGAACTCGAACCGTATGTAAAGAGCCGCAAACTGAGCAATACCGATAGCAAACATATCATAGAAAACCAACATGCTGATCCGTGTCAATTTATTTTGTTTTCCCAATAACTTTTCCATACCACAAACTGCTTCCCCCATAACATTGTTATCTGTCTAAAGTCTAAGACTAAAAAAGAGCATTATCCGGCCATCCATTCATAGATCGCAGAATAATGCTCTTTCTCGTTTTTAAGTACAACAAAAGAACAGAATCTAATATGTCTGTCTGTGCGCTTATTTGCCAAAATACTTACTGATCGTGCCATATATGTCAACCTCTTTTTCTTTTGTTTTTTCTGTGACATGAACCACACTACATTTACAGACCAACCCGTATAACTTCTGCCCATCCACCTGTCTGATGCACACATGAACACACAGCTGTCTCTTCTACCCTCCCTGACAAAATGCAAAATTATAAAGGTAAAAATGTCCTTGCCTTATCTTCCTTATAAATTTTTGAATTTTGGGATTAAGTAGTCGGATTGCTGTAAACCAGAAATTTTCGAGATACTGAAATGCCCGCCATTGCCGTGATCGTTATAACCAGTAACAATACAAAAATAAAAATATTTCTCGATTCCCCGTTTTTGACATAAAAACTGCCTACAGAATCTGTAGGCAGAAGCGTATCAAATCAGGTTACTTTTATAGTCATAACAAACAAAATACGGCAACTGGCTATCATAGTCTGCGATTGAGACCTTAGACCCTTTAGTTTTGTGTCGCTGCCTTTCAGCAGTTTTACTATTATCGAGTAAAATTATTAAATTTTTCTTAATAATAACTTTACTCCTCTTTTCTTCATTTGTCAATCCTCTTATGACTAATACCAAAATATACTAAACTTATAAATTTCTATCACATACGCAAATCCGGAAAGAGGCACAGCTTGCGATCCAGATCATGCACACCCCACCGGATATCACAGTGACTTCCCCCCTCCCATGCACAGCTCTGACACAAAAGAACTGTCCGGGATATTCCCTCCGGCACAGCCGGACACTACCAGGCCTTATCCGCCTGCATCTCTGCCCGCGGATATCTTTTTTTCTCTTACAAGGGCATTCCCTCATAATCACCTTTTTTATTCTTGATCACCAGCTCCTCCTCCTCTTCCCTGTACGCCCTGGGACTCATCCCGTAATGCTGTTTAAATATCTTGGAAAAAGCCAGCTGATCCACATAGCCCACGGAATTGGCAATGGCATTGATCTGCATATCTGTGTTTTTCAGCAGGGACCTTGCCTTTTCCATACGCAGATTCACCAGATACTCCTGAGGCGAACAACCTATGGCCTTCTTAAAGCTGCTTGTCAGATAGCTCCGGTTGACGCCAATATAATCCGCCAGCTCATTGATCTTGATCTTCTGGTTATAATTAAAGGAAATATACTCCATTGCATGTTTCACATAAACAGAACCGGGATACGGATGAGGGCTGCCGGAGCCGGGTATATTTTTCCTGTGCTCATCGATCAGCGCAGAGAAAAACAGCATCAAAAGCCCGTTTCTTCTAAGCTCATCCGTGTAGGAGAGCTGATGTGCCTCCAGCATGGAATCCACATACTCATTCAGCACCCCCATGCACTCCACCTTATGCACAGGTGTTTTCACAGAAAACCCTGCGCTGCCCGCACACTCCTCTGCCTTCAAGCCCGTAAACCCAACCCACATATAAGACCACGGGTCATCCTTATCAGCTTCATACCATGCCTCCGTACTGGGGGGGATCAGAAACGCGTCCCCTGCACTTAAATGATACTTCTTTTTATAGATTTCCAGAGTCCCCTTACCTTCCCTCACAATATGCAATACATAAGAAGTCCTCTTATTCGGCCCGAACCGGTGCCCCGGGTCGCAGTATTCCCAGCCGCAGTAGATAAGACATAACTCCACAGCTTCCCTCTGAAGATCCTCCAGGCATCTGTATCTGGCCGAACTGGTAAAACCGGTAGTGTGTTTCAACGTAATCCCCCTCCCTCTGTATGCACATACGGCAGCCTGCAGGATACATCTCCTTACCCGCACCTGCTGCAGCCGTGGATAAAAAACGGCGGAAATGTCCGGGAACACTACCCTGAACATTCCCGCCGCAAAATTCTAGTCAGTTACCTTTTTCAGGGTGTAGAGCAGGGATGCAAAATCTCCGCCCTTTTTATTCAAATCTTCCCTGTCGATCGGTATTCCCACCTGCATCAGCTCATCACCGTATGCCCGGTAGGTTTTCACCATATTTTCCTCTGTCTGTATACCATATATCTTAGCAAGACTCTCATCATAGGACGCGGAAGGAGCCATGTCGCAGCTCACCTCATACAGCGTTCCCGCATCAAGACCCTGCAGTTTGAATCGGATCCAGGACGCATTCACCTTGTTCATTCTCTGGTAAAATGCAGCCACAGCCCGGGATTTATCCTGCGCCACTACCATCCAGGCAGTCTCATTGCCCTCAAACGGACTTAACAGACGGTAGAAATCACCGTCCACCTGGATCAGTTCTCTGTATTCCTTCATAAACGCGATCTGTTTTTTAACACTCTCCAGCTCCGCCTCAGACAGAAGGTTTAAGTCCAGCTCATAGCCAAAGGTTCCGAAATACGCCACGTTTGCCCTGGTCTCAATAGGTGTCATACGGTGCATCTGATGGTTCGGCACTGCTGATACATGGGACCCCATGCTGACAACCGGATATACATAAGAGGTGCCGTACTGGATCTTTGTCCTCTCGCTGGCATCCGTATCGTCACTGGTCCAGGTCTGCGGCGCAAAATAAAGCATAGCCGGGTCAAACCTGGCACCGCCGCTGGCGCAGGATTCAAACAGGATTTCTGGAAATTCCGTTGTCAGGCGCGTGTACAGGTCATACACACCCAAAATATACTTATGCATCACCTTACCCTGCTGGGAGGCATCTGCACCTCTGCTGTAAGGCTCTGTCATATAACGGTTCATATCCCATTTGATATAGGAAATGGAAGATTCACGGAGAACCTTTGCTATCATTTTGTAGATATAATCTACCACTTCTTTTCTGGAGAAGTCAAGTACATGCTGATGCCTTGCATGGGACTCAAAGCGGTCCGGCGCGCCAATGAGCCAGTCCGGATGTGCCCGGTAAAGGTCACTGTCCTTGTTCACCATCTCCAGCTCCACCCAGAGGCCGAACTTCAGCCCCAAAGCTTCCACCTTGCGGGAAAGGCCTGCAATGCCGTCCGGCAGTTTTTCAAGGTTTACATACCAGTCTCCAAGTCCTCTGTAGTCATCATTCCTGGCGCCAAACCATCCGTCATCCAGAACAAACAGTTCCACGCCTGCCTCTTTTGCCTTCTCCGCTATCTTTAATATCTTTTCCTCATTAAAGTCAAAATATGTGGCCTCCCAGTTATTGAGCAGGATAGGGCGTGCCTTGTCTCTCCAGGTCACCCTCATAAGACGTGTCCTGTAAAGCCTGTGATATGCCTGGCTCATCTTGTTCAGGCCCCGGTCACTGTATACCATGACCACCTCAGGCGTCTGGAAGCTCTCACCCTGGTTCAGTTCCCAGGAAAAATCCTCCGGGTTGATGCCCAGCATAACCCTTGTCATATCAAAAGTGGAAACCTCAGCCTGTGCCAGGAAATTGCCGCTGTACACCAGGCTGAATCCATAGACTTCCCCCTGGTTCTCTGTGGTTTGAGGCCGTTTCAAAGCAATGAACGGGTTGTGCTCCGCACCACCGCAGGTGCCGTTCAGACTATGCACAGACTGAATACCCATTTCCAGCTTTCTGTTCTTCACATAACGTTCTCTGGACCATGCACCGGAAAGCTGCACCAGTTCATAATCCATATCCAGAAATTCCACGCTGGCACTCATGGCGCGCTCCAGAACGATCTTCTGCTCCCCCTTCTGCTCAAAACGGGCATTCCGGGTGATCACAGGGTAGTCCTCATAAATGGTATACGTGAGCACCAGGTCTGTATCTGTTACTTGATCATGAAGTGTGACCTCCAGTGTCTCCGCCTCATCCTCGGACTCAGCATAAGTGGAGGGAAGAGGGGGGATCCCTTTCTTTCCCTTATAAATCTCATGGGAAACATAGGAAAAGTCAACCAGCCTGCTGCCATTTTCCTGCAGAACGGTAAGTGCAGGGCTTCTGTAGTCACCGGTTCCGTACACAGGATATTCCTGCCTTGTATACTGCATGGACAATATACCCGGCTCCGGGATACACACTGACATCTGGGAACGCATGGCTTCCTCATGGAGATAACCAAAATCCTCCTTATCGCGGATCACCTTTCCGTAATACAGGTTCTCAAGCTGTCCGTTTTCCATGATACGCATGAGATAACTTACTTCTCTGTTAAAAATATGAAATTCTTTTGTCTTTTCATGAAATATAACTGCCATACTTCTCTCCTTTTAAAAAAGGCCGGCGCAATAACTCCTTATTACGCCGGCCTTAAATTTCTTAAAGTTTACCACCGCTGGTTGCGATACCTTCAATGAACTGTTTCTGGAAGATCATGTAGAGGACGATCATCGGAATACAGGCAATCAGGGAAGCTGCCATCAGTTCCGGGAATTTAGCTACATACTGTCCCTGCATTTTTGCAAGTGCGGAAGACAGAACCAGCATCTCCTTATCTGTGTTGACGATCATAGGCCACATCAGGTCTTTGAACGCAAACACTGCTGTAAAGATTCCCAGGGCAACCATACTGGACCGGGTAAGCGGCGCCATAATAAAGAGGAAAGTCTGTCCGATATTACATCCATCCAGTCTCGCAGCCTCTTCCAGGTCATTGGGGAGTCCCATATAACCCTGACGGAGCAGGAAGGTACCGAATGCGGTAACAATACCTGGAAATACCAGTGCAAAAATGGTATTCAGCATTCCCATTTTACTTACCATTAGGTACTGGGGAATAATGAAAATCTGAACCGGTACCATCATCTGCAGAAGTACCAGGGAAAAACAGAAATCTCTTCCTTTAAAATGCAGACGCCCAAAGGCATAGCCTGCCATGGTAGCTGTAAGTACCGCGCAGATCACACGGAATAAAATCAGCAGCAATGTATTTTTATACAGAATAAGGAAGTTCATGTTCTCCATAACGGAGGTAAATGCTTCTGTTCTCCATACCTTGGGGAAGATAACAAACGGGTTGACAGAAGTTGCCTCTGTCACTGACTTAAACGCTGTGAGAATCATCCACAGGAAAGGTATCAACATGGTGATAGATACCAGAATCAAGATCACGTGAATAATTATGTTAATAATTTTACTTTTTCTTTCCATACTATCCATTCTGCACCCCCCTTTCTAGTTGTAGAACACCCATTTTTTCTGTCCTATCATCTGGAACACCGTGATGATCATGGTGATGATCAGAAGCAGGATAACAATAGTTGCACCGTAACCCATATTCTTGTTGATGAACGCGTATTTGTAGAACAGGTATACCAGGGACTGTGTCTTCTCCAGTGCCGGGTTGGATTTATCCATTACCATATACATTAAATCGAATACTTGAAGGGAACCGATGACACGTGTTACAAGAACAAAGAAAATAGTTGGGGATAACAGGGGTACTGTTATATGGAAGAAGCTCTTAACACCCGTAGCACCGTCAATCTCCGCCGCTTCATAATAGTCGTGGGGAATCTCCTGCAGGCCGGATATAAATAACACCATGTTATAACCTATAATGGACCATACACCGATAACAGCAATAGAAAATACTGCGATCTTGGGATCTGATACCCATTTAACACTTGTATGGAACACATTGTTGATCAGACCGAAATCTGAGTTAAACAGCCATCTCCAAACCATGGCAACTGCCGCCGGTGCTGCAACCATGGGGAGGAAGATAATAGTACGGTAAATACCGCGGCCCTTCATTTTTCTGTTAAGCAGAACTGCCAGAACAAGAGCGATCACAATAGAGAACGGAACCTCTACGACCGCATATTTGAATGTGTTGATCAGAGACTGCCAAACTTCATGGTCTCCGAAAACTTTAATATAATTTTCTACTCCAACAAAGATATTTCCTTTTCCGAAATCCCCTGTCTTAAAGAAACTCTGGTACAGAGTCTGGAAAATCGGGATGATATTTAAAATAACCAGTCCAATCACAGTTGGAAGGATAAACAGCCAGCCCCACAAAAACTCGCTGCGTTCCCTGCTGGTTTTCATTTGTTTCTTTGCATTCCCATTACTAGCCACGCCACTCACTCCTTTTCCAAATACAGGCAGATTCTTACGAACCTGCCTGCAATTTAATCCTCGGTCAATTCAGCTTCTTTTCGATCACTCTTCGGCTAATTTCTCATTCATCTGCTCTGCCATCTTCTTGCAGGCATCTTCCATGGACATTTCACCGGTATATACACTCTTTAAGATTTCATTGTCTTCATTTTCCCAGGTAACTGTTGTCTTGGAGTAAGGTCTGATCACCATGTCATCCATCATGTTCAGGTATGCTTCCAGATTAAAGTCAGCAGATTTTGCCCATGCATCAGATGTACCTGTGTATGCGGACATTGTAACACCAAGTTCAGCCTGTTTTTCCTGTGCTTCTTTGGAGCCCAGGTATTCGATCAGCTGCCAAGCTTCGTCTGTATGCCCGCCGTTTGCTGCTGCTGCCCATCCAAGACCATTATAAATAGAAGCTCTTCTACCTGTTTCTGCATTCTTCGGAAGTTCTACAACGTCACAGTTTTCTGCTGTGTACTCATTGTCGCGGTATGCTGCCAGCATCCAGGAACCCTGGAATACCATAGCTACTTTGCCGGACTGGAACAGTACGTCCTCACCATTCTCAGACATAGTCTCGATGGAAGGCATAACGCCGTCTTTGATCCATCCTTCTAACATCTGCATTGCTTCGATGGTCTTAGGATCATCCCATCCGGATTTTTTCTTGTCATCGCTGATCACTGTTCCGCCGTTATCATAGATCATGTTGTAATAACCGGCCTGGTTGTTGTCGTTTCTAAGTGCCATACCGTACTGGCTTCCGTCTTCTTTTGTCAGCTTCTTAGCTGCCTCTGTCACGTCATCCCAAGTCCAGTCTGCTGTAGGATATTCAAGGCCTGCCTCGTCAAACATTGTTTTGTTATACCAAAGCGCAATAGTATCTACATCCTTAGGAACTGCATAACATTTATCTTCATATGTATACAGGCCCCAGATATCTGACGGGTAGTTTTCCGGGTCGATCTTATCGCTGGCTGCAATCTTGTCTGTCAGATCAAGAAGCATGTCATTGGACATATATCTCTGGCTCTCGTTAGAGTGCATCCAGAATACATCCGGAAGGGAACCGCCCTGCGCGCCTGCCTCTAACATGGTCCAGTACTCGTCCCATTTTACAACGGAGAGTTTTGTCTTGATTCCGGTCTGCTCTGTGAAGCCTGCCAGGATCTCTTTGATTCCGGGTTCCTGGTAGGGATCCCAGATAGATACAGAAAGTTCTGCGTCGCTGGAGCCTTTGCTTTCTTCACCTTCGGTTTTGTCTCCTTCGCTCTCTGTCTTGGTGCCGCTGTCACCAGACTCTTTTGTGTCTCCGCCGCTGTTACCTCCACATGCTGTCAGTGACAGTGCCATAACGCTTGCCAGTGATAATGCTGCTACCTTTCTGAATTTCATACTTGCTCCTCCTTTTGCATTAAAGCTTTCGTCAGATTAACAGTTTTTACTGTATCTCTGAGTGATAACCTTATTATAATTGCACATGGAATAATGTTAAATGGATATATGTTTTTATAATATGTCATAATGTTATATGTTTGTGCGGTTTTTACACTTTTCATTGATTTCATGGGCTTTTCCTTACAGTTTACTTCAGGTTCAAGCTTTGTTTTCCATATACTTTTGGTTGTTTTCGTCACAATGACGGGTTCATTCTCACATATTAACACCACATTAAATCTAAATGAGGTTACATTATTCCATATTTTTTACATTTTTCCTGTTTTTTCTATTGTTTTGCGCAAAATTACATACCCCAATTGCATTCTTCACCATTTAATGCTAGAATAGCCCTTAGATAAACATCAAAATTCTTCATTTCAGAAAGGGCGGGAATTATGAATCTTTTAAACGAAGACAATGTAGTTCACATTTTTCTCAGCAGGATCGGCGATCTGGTAGCAGCTAATCTTCTGTTCATTGTCTGCTGCATCCCCATTGTCACCATAGGACCGGCGCTCACAGCACTATACCACTGCACCCTGCGCATGGTAAAAGGAAATGACAGCAGTACAGCCAAAACATTTTTCCGCGCGTTTAAGCAGAACTTTCTCCAGTCCCTTGTTGTGTGGCTGGGTATTTTGCTGGTGGGTGTCATATTGTTTCTGAACCTTCGCTTTCTGATCCAGGCACAGGGACAGTCCTCATATGGTAAGATCTTATTCTACATGTCAGGAGCGCTTATGGGGCTTTGGGTCATAACAGCACTCTATATATTTCCTGTGATCGCCGCTTTTGCCAACACCACCAGGAACCTGCTGAAAAATTCCGTTCTTTTTGCCTTCATGCATTTTCCTTCCACGCTTGCTATGGCTGTTATCACAATTCTGCCTATGTTTATGACTTATCAGGATTTGGAGCTGATGCCGCTTTATGCGTCCTGCTGGTTTTTCTTCGGCTTCGCGCTGACGGCCTATATTGACTCTTTCCTGCTGTACCGGATTTTCCGGCCTTACCTTGAAAAAGAAAAGGATCCTCAAAAAGAGGAGCAGAAATAGACACAAAAAAGACACCGCCCTCTGCAGCAGCCCGATCCGTATTTAACGAACAGCGCTCCCTGCACAGGCGGTGCCTTCTTTCTCATTTCAGCAGTTCATCCAAAACTGCTTTTGCCATAACAATATCTTTCTTTTGCTCTTCCCCGGAAATCTCACGCTCGATGGTGATGTCCCCGGCATATCCGATTTCTTTCAGTTTTGCCACAAAGGCAGGGTAATTTACCTTTCCCTGTCCCAGAGGCACTTCATCCCCCAGCATATGGCCGTCTGTAGGATATTTTCCGTCCTTGCCGTGGATCCCCATGACGTACTCACCGAACACTTCCAGCGCATCCACGGGATTTGCCTTTCCGTACATTACCAGGTTTGCAGGGTCCAGATTAATACCCACATTTCCTTTTCCCAGTTCTTTTTCTATATCCTGGATAGCCCTTTTTAAAGTAACCGGCGTCTCCTGTCCTGTCTCAAACAGAAAGTTCTGTCCATTCTCCCTGCACTGTTTCACCAGCTCTTTCAGACACGCAAGAACTCCCGCATAGTTTGGGTCATAGGGATTTTCAGGCATATATCCCACGTGTGTAGCCACATCCTTAACATGGATCATAGCAGCGAATGCAACGCCCTTCTGCAGCATTTTCACCCGCTCGAAACGAAACGCCTCGGGCACAAGTCCCAGGGTAAGCTGGCCGTCATAGAAATCCCATACTCTTGGACCTTCCCACCCGCACCAGAATGCCGTGATATCCACATCATGGTGTTTGGCAGCCGCATTGACCTGATCTGCAGTCTCCTGGTTCATGATCTCTTTATCCCAGCAAACAAGCTGGCAGCTCTCCATTCCCATGGAACGCAGCTCCGCGAATTTGGCATCCACATCCGTATCCCGGAAAATTTCGATCAAAACTCCTACTCTCATAAATAAATACCTCTCTTTTTCTTTTCTCAACCTTTCACTGCACCCGCTGTAATTCCGCCTACAATGTGTTTCTGCATGATCACGAAGAAGATCAAACTGGGGATCATGGACATCACAATACCGGGCAGAGCATGTTCCCAGTCGGCCGTCTGTGCGGAGAACTGCATATAAAGGGCGTTCTGTATGTTCATCGCCTTGGCATTTCCGCCTACGATCAACTGGTTGGTAATGATATCATTCCAGGTAGCCAGGGTATCCAGAACCACAACCGTGGTCAGGATAGGCTTCAGCAGCGGCAGCACAATGTTAAAGTACGTTCTGACCTTGCTGGCACCGTCAATACAGGCGCACTCTTCCAGCTCAATAGGTACATTTTTTACAAATCCGTGGATCATGTAAACAGCCAGGGGCATACAGAGTCCTGTACTCACCAGTATATAGCCAATCTTACTTCCTGTCATTCCAAGATTTGCAACCAGTCTCGTCAGCGTGATCATGTAGGACTGGAACGGCACCATCATAGGGATAATGATCAGCACAAAGCACACGCCTGACAGTTTCCCTTTTGTCCTGGCCAGCTTATACGCAGCCATAGGTGCCAGCAGCGCAATGATCAGCACTGTACATATGGTATATAGCAGCGTATTTCCGATCAGCAGCGGAAAGTCAAACTTAGTCCATGTCTCAATATACATATTCAGACTCCAGCTCTTAGGAAGGGCCAGGAATTCCTGCAGCATATCATTATACGGTTTAAACGAGTTAATAAATATCAGAAGCAGGGGCATCAGCCAGAACACGGAACATATGAACACAATAATGGAAAGAACGCTTATTTTTCCCGCTTTTTTCATTATGCCTCTACCTCCTTACTCTTGGTCACTTTAAGCTGTATTACTGTTACGATCAGAACAAACATTACAAATACAAGGGATTTCGCGGTTGCCATTCCATACCGGTTGTTGACAAACGCCTCTTTATAAATATTGTACGCCACAGATATCGTGGAGTTCGCCGGACCACCCTTGGTAAATACCATGATCACATCAAACAACTTGAACGCAAACGTCAGAGATGTAAGCATACAGATGGAAACCGCCGGCATGATCAGAGGCACTGTCACTTTTCTTAGAACCTGGAACTTATTGGCACCGTCTATTTTCGCGGCTTCGATCAATTCTTTCGGCACCGCAATAATACCCGCTATGTAATTCACCATATAAAATCCAAGATTCTGCCACACCGTCATGATCACCACAACAAAGAATGCCAGTTTAGCCGTACCAAGCCAGCTCCAGTTAAACATCTCCCATCCTGTCACCTGATACAGCGCCTCAAATCCCGGACCCAGAATAAATTTCCAGATCAAGCTGATCGCAGTCAAACTGATGATGTACGGGATATAATAAAACGCACGTCCTACACTTGAACTCTTCTTCTCTTTCGCCATGACCAGCGCCACCGTAAGAGAGAGCACGTTTACGATCACAACATAGAACACTGAGAATTTCAGTGTAAACGCAGTACTCTTCCAAAACAGCGCATCGTTGGTAAATATATTTACAAAGTTCTGAAGTCCCACAAACTCCATATCCTTACTGATTCCATTCCAGTCAAACACAGAATAATACAGATTCATCAGAAACGGCACATCTGTGGAAAAAAGAACAAACGCCACTGCCGGAAACACAAACAATGCAAATATCAATAAATCTTTTGTTTTTCCTTTGCCTTTCACTTTCACGCCTCCAAATTTCCCCTTTCCGAAACAGCAGACCGCACTGTCCGCCCGTCTTAAAAAACGGGGCCGTTGCAGCCGCAACAGCCCCGTCCGGTCATCGTTACCCCGCCGCAGTTTCCAGCTTTACTGTACAACCCATCCGTTCTGGAATTCTTCAGTTACCTGTTCCGCAGTCATATCACCTGTCATATAAGCCTGCAGTGCCGGTCCCACAATGTCGCCGTATCCGTTTGGCTCGATAGTATGGATCCATCCGTTTGTCTTGCCTTCTTCCACATATGTGGATGCATCGTTAGCAAGGGCGCCCTTTACATCCATATCTGTCTTTGCACCGGGAACAGCGCCGACACCGTCACACATCCATTTCTGGCCCTCCTCAGATGTGAGGATGTATTCCAGATATTCTTTTGCCAGATCAAGGTTTTCGGAATCTTTGTTTACAAGGTATGTCCAGTTACAGGAGGACAGCAATGTGACATCCTCTGCGTTATCACTTACCGGGCAGGGAAGGAATCCCAGGTTCGCGTCCGGATTGAAGGAATCCAGTGTGGACTGGCACCAGTCACCCATATGGATAATGGCTGCCTCGCCATTTGCAAGCATGTTCTCACTTGTCTCCCAGTCAACCTCAAGAGGCTTGTCCGGTCCGTATTTTACAGCCAGGTCCAGAAGACGGAATACGTTCTGGAAATTTTTCAGATCTTTGAATTTCATATCTCCGCTGTTCAGTTTCTCTACAACACCCTTAGCGTCCAGGGATTTGTCCATCATGTAATGTGTGGACAACTGCTGCAGCACCCATGTTTCTTTTGCCGCAAGTGCAAATGCGGTGATGCCTGCTGCATCTAACTTCTCGCAGGCTGCTTCCAGCTCATCCATGGTTTTCGGAAGTTCTGTGATCCCTGCTTTTTCAAACAAATCTTTGTTGTAGATCATTCCCATATTTTCATAAGTCCAGGGCAGGGACATGATTTTTCCGTCAGCGTCTCTTCCTGTCTCCAAAGCCGCCTCATTAAATTTATCCAGGACTTCCTTGTCATCCGTCCAGTCATAAGCGTATTCATAATATTTCTGTGCTGATGTTCCGGACTCCACGTCAAACACATCCGGGATATCCCCTGAGTTAATACGTGACTGAAGAAGTGTGTTGCTGTCATTGGCAGCGTGCTGTACTTCAATCTTAACGCCAGGGTGTGATTCCTCGAACTTTTTGGCCATCTCCGCATACTCATCCAGGCCGTAAGCATGGGCATCGAATACCTTCAGGGTAATCTCCCCGCTGCTGTCTTTGCTGTCCTTTTTCGCCTGGCTCTTAGCCTCATCTGAGCCGCCGCAGGCTGTCAGGCAGGATGCTGCCAATGCCGCTGTCATCAGAACCGCCAGTGTTTTCTTCATCATAATTTTTCCTCCTTGAAATATATCATTATTTTTATTTCCTTTTCACATATTCCTTTGCCCGTCTCCACTCTTCAATTCCCTGACGGACCGATTTAATTCCTTCTTCCAGAGGCGCAACCTCCACTTCTCTGCCGTCCCGGAGACATTCAATAAAATATTTGATCTCCGTGTAGTACGGTCCCAGGTTGGAAACATTGATCCCCGCCGAATCATCCTTCACGTTATATTCCCGCTCAAGCTGGGGATACTCAATGGTTCCGTCATTTTTATAAACTGCCAGCGGTTTTTCCTCCCGCCCGCGGAATACAATACTTGCCTCCTCAAAGCATGCATGGAAACTGGCCTCAAAAGGAAGCGCGGAGCTGATATCCCAGATTCCCTCTGTCACTGCAAACACTTTTCCGAATTCATATGTAGTAAAAATCTGGTTGATCATTCCGGTTTCAAATGCAGTTGCCCTTACATCAAAGGAATCCGGTTCTCCCAGCATATATCTGAGAAAATCCAGGTCATGTACATGGAGGTCCAGAACAACAGAACCGCTCTTGTCCTCTTTATGGAACCAGTCCTCAAATCCCCAGGCCGCGTCACCGCTTACCCTCTGCATGGTAATGGATTTCAGCTCACCATATCTGCCTGTGTCATAACAATCTTTCAGATACCGGTATTCATCAAAGGAACGAACCACCTGGCCCACCATAACCTGCACCTTGTTTCTCGTCTTAGCATCCAGAAGCTTTTGTGCTTCCTCCTCTTTCAGACATACCGGCTTCTCCACAAACACATTGATCCCTCTGTCCATGGCTGCCACAGCATGTTCTGTGTGAAGATAACTGGGAAGACAGATATGTACGCTGTCCAGCGTCTCCGCTTCCAGAAGTTCCATGCCCCTCTTGTAGAGTCTGGCGTTCGGCCATTGTTCTGCTGCCTTCTCAAGAAATTCCGGCCTGCAGTCTGCCAGGGCTGTTACTTCAACATCCATCTTGGATGACAGTGCTTTCAGCGACAGGTTGTGAGTAGTTCCCATACCTCCGCATCCGATTAATCCCACTTTCATCTCATCATCCTCTTTTCTTTTTGTTTGTCCAGTGACCTTACTAATAAATTTTAAAATTAAAAGCCTCGCCGCCGTTTTAGCTGTTTTTGGCTTTTGCTGATGTAAAATTTATTCATTTGATAGCTATACAATAGCATCTGATATCATATATGTCAATATATTTTTACGTCTTTGTTGGCACTTAATGTAATTTACGACATTTTCAACATTTTATAGCTATACTTTTTGTGCATATTTTATATTGTTCTGCCTTATTCCTATGACATTACAATTTATTTCCACTATTTTCCTTCTTCCATCAATCATATTCATAGTATATCATGGCTCACATTCATCATTTCATGTAAAAATCTTCATATCTCCCATCTTTTATGTGACTTTTCACAAATAATATTGCATATCTTCTAGTTTTATGGTAGCATTCAATTAATAATACCACTTTACAATTGAACTCACAGAGGAGGTGAGCATACGAAACTTCTGACACAGCAGGTGATCAAGAACACCAATATGAAACACCTGTATTCCTCCATATACATCGAAAACGGAATATCACGCACAGAACTGGCCAGACGGACCCATCTCAGCAAAACCACTGTATCCACACTGGTGGACGAACTGATCGAGGGGGAGTTTATTGCCGATGAAGGTACCTCCCACTCCGATTGCGTCGGCAGAAAGCCCAACTGCCTGAAGGCACAGACAAACCAACACTATGTGATCGTCATAAGCTGGGTGGACAATATTGCAGAGGCCCATGTGGTGGATGTAGCCGGCACCTCTGTCTACAGTACACGTTTAAAACTAGAAAAAGGACAGACCTATATCTCCCTGTCAAAGATCTGCGTTTGCAGGGATATCCTGTCCAAGTTTGATCCAAAACGGATTCTGGGCATCTGTGTTGTAGTGTCTGCCATGATAGATGCGGTGCGAAACGAGATATATTCCACAACCCTGAGCCTTGGCCCGGGAGGAGGCGGTAATCTCATACATGAACTGAGCTTTGCCTTTCCGGATTATCCCGTAGCCCTGCTGGAGGACACTGCCTGCTATGCCTACGCGGAAAAAATATATACGCAGGTCAAAGAAAAAAACTTTGCTTTCATTAATTTCGGACGGGGCATCGGCGCAACCATATTTATAGAAGGGAACATGCTGGGCAAGGCCAGCGGCTCTGTCACCCAGTTCGGGCATTATTCGGTCACTCCCAAAGGCCCCTTATGTATATGCGGCAACCACGGCTGCCTGGAGGCCATGTTCTCGGAATCGCAGATAAAGGCCCGTCTGGAAGAGTCAGGCAAAAAAAGCTGCCTCCTGGGACGCGCGGCCATTACATTTGAGGATTTGGGCAAAGCCGCGCTCTACAAAGATCCCGCCGCCATCCACACACTGGAGATAATGGCCAGGGACCTGGCGCTGGCGCTGAGCAACTTGATCTGTATTGTAAACCCGGAACTTATTATCCTGGGAGGAAAAGGGCAGCATCTAGGTACATTATTTTTGGAGGAGGTACAGAGTTCACTGAGAGATGTAGGGTTCCGGCGAATGGTAGACTTTTCCGGATTAAGGTATTCCCAGCTTCAAAGCGATGCCTATCTAAACGGTGCCATGAAATATTTCTTTGACACCTATTATTCCTTCCTGGAACCAAAGCCAGGCGCCTTCTATATCGGATGACGGCACAGCCGGAATTCCACAAAGTGTTTTCATGCAGAACACAGGATTTTATTTGTTCCTAATGCTTTTTTGTGATATGTTTAGAGTAAGTCAATTGTTACCGTCCCATGGGCTGCGCGCTGCAGGCCTGTCACGTAACAGGATATTATTAATGAAGCAAAGGGAAAGCAGGATACTATGAAACTAGTCAATCAACAATTAATCAAAAATACCAATTTAAAACAGCTTTACAATTCCATCTACCAAAACCCCGGAACGTCAAGAGCACAGTTGTCCAAAGACTCTCATTTGAGCAAAACTGCTGTCTCCTCACTGGTGGATGAATTGATCGCCCGAAAGTTTGTATATGATTCAGGGACAGGGGGAAGCACCACTGTGGGACGAAAGCCCAACAGCCTGCTCCTCCGTGCGGAGCAGTATTATGTAGCCGTGGTCTGTCTGGAGGAAGATAAGCTAAACGCAGCCCTGGTAGACATTACCGGGGCCTCCTTACTGCCTGCGCAGATGGATGTTTCCTCACCGGAGGTTTATATCCCCCTGTGCCGGGATTACATACAGCAGACAGTGCTTGGACAGATCCAAAAGGAACAGCTGCTGGGAATCTGCATTGTGGTGCCTGCCATGATAGACCCTGACAAAAGAGAGATATTCGCCACAACCTTAAATCTTCCGCAAATGGATTTTGTGGGGGATATACAGCGTGCCTTCTCTGATTTTTCCGTCAACATACTAAATGATACTGCCTGCTTTGCTTACGCGGAAAAAGTCTACACACAGATTACAGAACAGGATTTCGCCTTTATAAACTTCGGAAAAGGTATCGGAGCCACACTCTTCATCCGGAATGAAATGCTGGGGCACGCCTGTGCCTCTTACACGCAGTTTGGACACTATTCCATCAATCCCAAGGGAAAATTATGTTCCTGCGGAAACAGGGGATGCCTGGAACTGATGATAGGGGAGGGTTCCTTAAAGGACAGGATCGCCCAGACCGGCAGCAGTCCGGCATTTAAAAAATCATCCCCTGTCACATACGCGGATTTAGGACAGGCCAGCGTATACGGGGATGTGGTCTCCCGTAAGTTGATACGCGATATCGCCGATGAATTTTCCCAGGCACTGTGCAATCTGATCTGTATGGTGCACCCGAAGCTGATCATTATAGGGGGCAAGGGAAAAGACCTGGGACCAGTATTTTTACAGGAGATACAGGAATGTCTGCACACGACCGGTTTCCGCCGCATGGTAGATTCTGTCAGCGTGCGGTACAGCCTTCTGGATTCCGGCGCCCTGTACAATGGTGCCATGAAGTATTTTTTTGATATTCATTATAATTTTACACAGGAGATGGACGGAAGCTTTTTCATCGGATAAAAGGGTTACGCCCGAACGCGCCCATTTCCTTATATGATAACGGAGGTATGAAATGAAAAAACTCAGAGCTGCAATTATGGGCTGCGGAAGGATTTCCGTCTGCTACGAGGACGCGTTTAGGCGTCTTACGGATCATGTGGAGCTTGTATGCGCCATAGATATTGACCAGGAGAAGGCAAAGGCCTTCGCGGAAAAATTCAATTGCCACTACTGCACAGACCTGGAAACCGCGCTGCCGTATGATCTTGATGTGATACACCTATGCCTTCCCCACTACCTGCATCCGGTCATGGCTGTAAAGGCTATGGAGGCAGGACTCCATGTTCTGACAGAAAAACCCATAGCCATTTCCCTGCAGGATGCGGATAAGATGATGGAGGCACAGCAGCGCACAGGAAAAAAACTGGGCGTCATATTCCAGACCAGATATACAAAAAGTGTGGAAAAACTCAAAGAACTTATGGATGCCGGATATTTCGGACGCATCCTCTCTGCCCGCTCTTATCTTACCTGGAACCGTCCCCGCACCTACTATGAGGGAAGCGACTGGAAAGGCACCTGGGACAGAGAGGGCGGCGGCGTGCTCATTGACCAGGCCATACACAGCATGGACCGGGTACGCTACATGCTGGGCAGCGATATTGAATGGATCGACGGAAGCATACACAACCACTGCCATGATACGGTAAAGGTGGAGGATGCCGCCGAGGCTGCCATCCAGTTTAAAAACGGCTGTATCTACAATCTCTATGCCTGCAATTCCTACGCCTCAGACGCTCCCATCACCATTGAATTCCAGGGAGAGAAAGGGCGCTGCGGCCTGATACAGGATATGGGATTCTATGAGGCAGAGGGCTGTTACACTGAGATCCGCAACACTTACGAGACCACCAATGTAGGGCCGGATTACTGGGGCAGCAGCCATCATCTGCAGCTCAGAGACTTTTATGAGTCCATACTTCTTCACCGTCCTGTGGCGATAGATGCCATGGAGGGAAGAAAAACACTAGAGATGGTAAAAGGGATCTATTTGTCCTCTCTGAAAAGAGAACGAGTTTATCTTCCATTTGAGGATGTATGTTATAAGGATGTGGATATCCCTGTTGAGTAGAAAGAGAAAATCCGGGCGATAAGATACCATTTAAAACCAGAAAACGGCGCAGCCGCAATGCTGCACCGTCTTCTGGTTCTTTTTATTGTGTATATAGTTTACATCACATACACAGCCGCCTCATAAGGCCGCATCATCCGGTCTTCCAGAGCCGCATCTCCTTTATAATTGTCGATCAACAGCGCAGCTCCGCCGGCATTTAACCCTTCCGGCATATGGAAAGGAACCTTATGTTCCGTAAAGTTCAGGACCACGAACATTTTTTTGTCTTCATAATTTCTTTCATATATATAAAGGCTTTCATTCTCCGGCTCATACTCCCTGAAATCTCCGTACACAGCCACTTCATTTGCCTTGCGCATCTGAATCAGGCTCTTCATATAATAGAATATAGAATCCGGGTCCTCCAGCGCTTCTTTTACATTTATCTCCTTATAGTTGGGGTTCACCTTCAGCCACGGTGTACCCACGGTGAATCCGGCATGTTGGCTGTCATCCCACTGCATAGGCGTCCTGGCGTTATCCCGGGAGCGGAAACGAATGGCATCCAGCAGAACCTCCGGATCCGCATCCCCGTTGACAACACGTTCCTTCCAAAGGTTCTTAACCTCAATGTCATTGTAATCCTCAATGGAATCAAAATGCACATTGGTCATCCCGATCTCTTCCCCCTGATAAATGTACGGTGTCCCCTGCATGGTCAGAAGCATGGTGTACAGCATTTTCTGGCTCTCTTTGCGGAACGCTTTGTCATTTCCCCTGCGGGAAACCGTTCTCGGCTGGTCATGGTTGGTCCAGTATAAGCTGTTCCACGCCTTATCCTGCAGAGCGGTCTGCCATTTGCTGAAGCAGGCTTTCAGCTCCGGAAGGGGCACCTTCCGGTAACTATACCGCTCAGGACCGCAGTCCAGAACATTTTGCTCAAACTGGAATACCATATTCAGCTCCGTACCCTCATTGTTTGCATAACGGAGGGCATGTTCCAGAGGTACATCCGGGGTCTCACCAACTGTCATAATATCATATTTGGACAGAACTTCCCGGTTCATTTCCTGCAGGAACTCATGGATCCTTGGACCGTCCTGGAAGTGCTCGGTGCCGGTTATCTCAGCCGGCTTTCCATCCGGCAGCCCAGGCGTCTTGGAAAACAGGCTTACAACATCCATACGGAAACCGTCACATCCCATATCCAGCCAGAATTTCATCATATCGTAGATCTCACCGCGCAGCTTAGGATTCTCCCAGTTCAGATCCGGCTGTTTCTTTGAAAACAGATGCAGATAATACTGGTCTGTAGTCTCATCATATTCCCATGCGGGACCGTAAAAATAGGAAGTCCAGTTATTCGGCTCTTTCCCGTCCTTGCCGTCTCTCCAAATATAGTAATCCCTGTATGGATTCTCCTTTGATCTTCTGGATTCCGCAAACCACTGATGCTCATCTGAGGAATGGTTGACTACCAGGTCCATGACCAATTTCATACCTCTGTCATGGATCCCGGCAAGCATTTCCCTGAAATCATCCATGTTTCCAAACTCATCCATAATATCCCTGTAATCAGAGATATCATATCCATTATCATCATTAGGCGATTTATAACAGGGAGACATCCAGATCACATCAATGCCAAGCTCTTTCAGGTAATCCAGCCTGCTGATCACGCCCTGCAGGTCTCCGATCCCATCCCCATTGGAATCCATAAAGCTTCTGGGATATATCTGGTATACAACCGCCTCTTTCCACCACGCGTTTTCCATACTGTTCTCCTTCCAACTTTTATTTGCAACTGCTCTGTATCTTTATAACTGTCCTTTACGGCAGCATTGATCATTCTTATTCTTTTACTGCACCGTTGGATATACCTGCCACGATCTGCTTCTGGAACAAAAGTACGATCAAAAGTGTCGGTATGACCACCACCACCGTGGCCGCTGCGATCTGGCTCCAGAATACTGTAAACTGGTCCTTCAAATAACTCAGACGCACAGGAACCGTCTGGATCTTTTCGTCAATGTTCAGAGTACAGGATAACAGATACTCATTCCATGCAGCAATAAAACTCATGATTGCCGTGGTAAATACACCGGGAGCCGCAATGGGGAAAATAATCCTCCAAAGCATTCCCCATGTGGAGCAGCCGTCAATCTTTGCCGCCTCCTCCAGGGCCAGCGGAACCTGATTAAAATGGGCAACCATGATCCACACCGCACTTGGCAGGGTTATTGTGGAGTACGCCAGGCAGACCCAGTATGTATTCAGAATGTCCAGTTTATAGAACATATTAAATATAGGTCCCACAACGATCATCTGCGGGAACATGGCAACTGCCAGGATCAGCCCCATAAGAAGGGCTTTTCCCTTAAATTTAAACCTTGAGATAATATACGCGGACATGGAAGCCACAACTACCACATAGAATGTGGTGGCTGCTGACATCACAAAACTGTTTACGATCGCCCGGAGCATTCCTTTCTCGAAAATAACGGTCTTGTAATTATCAAGCGTAGGATTCTCTGCAATGATTCGGTAACAGTTGGCTCCGAAAATTTCCGATTCCGGTTTAAAAGAACTGATCAAGATCCAGAAGAAAGGAAATACTGTGATCAGCAGAAAGATAACCACAAAAATCCAGCAGACTATATTAAATGTTTTATTCTTACTCATTTTCCTTCCTCCCCTCTAATCATTATTGATCACTTCCGCACCCAGCACCTTCACGTAAAGCACTGCTATGACTGCAACGCAGACCGCCATTCCCATAACCACTACTGAACCGTATCCGTAATTACTCTGTCCGAACATAAGCTTGTAAGAGTACACGGAGAGGGATTCTGTTCCGTTTCCGGGGCCGCCTCCTGTCAAAATAGCGATCAAATCGTATACACGGAACGCATCCATGGTACGGAACAAAAGCGCTACAAGAAGACTTGGCTTGATCAGCGGAAGGGTGATCCTGAAAAATGTCTTGATAGGACCGGCGCCGTCAATGGAAGCGCTCTCATACAGGCCTCTGTCTATTACCTGCAGACCGGCAAGGAGAAGCAGCGCCATATAGGGAGCTGTTTTCCATACATCGGAGATAACAACAGATGTCATAGCGCCGTTTGCTGTCAAAAGCATTGCGGACTGTTTGGGAATCAATCCGATGACAGAGAATATCTTGGATATGACACCATAACTTCCGTCATACATATAACTCCAGATCATAGCCGACACAGCCGTTGGGATTGCCCATGGAATCAGAGCGATCGTACGGACAGCGCCGATACCTTTAATAGCCTTATCCATAATAAGAGCCAGGATCATGCCGATCACAAGCTCGATGGCTACTGATATAACGGTAAACAGCAGTGTGTGAAGCAGTGCCTTAAAGAATCTTGTGTCTGTAAACAGTTTTCCAAATCCTTTCAGCCCGATAAAGTTTGACTCCACCACGCAGGAGTCCATATCATCCAGGATCTGAGGCATACCATCCCTGTTATACATATCCAAATCTGCATTTCTGTCATAAATGGCTGTAAGTCTTTCTCTGGTATCCTTATTAAAGGCCTTTATCTCCTCAATGGTTTCCGAGGAAACTTTTTCCACGCCTTTGGAGTCTTTATATTCCTTCTGCAGCTCATCTGCTTCCGCTTTGATCGCTTCAAACTCAGCCACATCTTCACTGCTCAGTCCCTCAGTGGCCATATCGGTTTCTATAAACCAGCTCACATAGCCCAAATCCTGCGCATATAACTCTCCGTTCAACTGCTGGGACATATAGAAGCTATTGTGCTGCTGGTCATTGGTCCTGTAATCAAACAGCGTATACATCAGGGATGTAACAATAGGATATATGGAAAATATACCGATAAAGATCAGCAGCGGAAGAATGAACAGGAATTGTTTGAACGTCATTCTTTTTATCATGATCTACCCTCTCTTCCGAACAAAACAAAGGTGCCGTATTAAGTCAATGACATATATTTGTATATGTAGTAACGCCTGACACGACACCCCTTCTCTCACTCAAATCATTTGTTTCTGTGCGGATATCTGCACACTTTCTACTGATTCAGCAGTCCCTCCACCTCTGTTGTGGCTGCATCCAGGTCAGATTCTCCTGACAGGAATTTGTGGATGGAAATCTGCAATGCATCTGATAACTCTTCGTATTTGTCAGAGGACGGTCTTGCAATTGTGTTCTCCAGAGCTTTCATAAATCCCTCTTTGCCGAGAAGCTGGTTTGCTTCTTTTACTTCCGCATCATCCAGTGCTTCGTTGAATCCGGGAACATATCCGCCCTTGCTGCAGAAGATTCTCTGTCCTTCCAGAGATGTGAAGTAATCCAGGAATGCCCATGCTCCGTCTTTGTGCTCGCTCTTTGCATTCATAGCCAGCAGCCATCCGCCGATGCAGGAACCGCCGGGAATCGGAGCGATATCTGTCTGATCCTGTGTCACTGCCGCGCCGTCTGCACCTAAGAGGCCCCATACATATGGCCAGTTACGGGAGAATACGGTCTCACCATTCACATAGCTGTTGGCTGCTTCTGATTCCTGATATACCAGAATATCATCCGGCGTGGCGTCGGAATCAACGATCTTCTTCATAGATTCCAGTCCGCCCTTTACATCTGTAAAGTTGGCAGTGTACTCGTTTGCATTGCAGACAAGTCCTTCATACTGGTTTGCCTGGAAGGTAAATCCTGTCTTGGTCCCGCCCTGTCCCTTATAGGTCTCAGCCATTGCCAGGAAATCATCCCATGTGTAATCGCCGCTTCTGAGTTTTGCTGCATCCTCCTCTGAGACAATGTCACTTCTGAAATAGATAACACCAAAGTCAGGATACAGAGGCAGCGCATATGTCTTGGCATTATATGTACCAGCCTGGATAGAACCTTTATTATAATCCGCCGGGCTTCTCTTGGCTTCCATCATATAGCTGTCCAGCGCTTCAATATAGCCTGCTGCCGCCATATCACCGGCCCAAACCGTATCAATGGATACCAGGTCATATTCAGAACTTCCTGCCGAGAATGCTGTGTTCAACTGGCTTCTCGTCTGGTCTGTATCATTGGAAGCAGTTACCCATTTCACTTTATATTTATCCTGGGATTTTTCAAAGCCTTCAATGACTGCCTCTACCGCGCCGTTCCCATCATCCGAACGGAACAAAGTGATCTCTTCACGGTCACCATCTGCTGTTGATTCCTTTGTCCCGTTGTCTGCGGCTTCCCCTGCATCGTCCGCCTCATTGGCGTCATCCTTTGTGTCTTCCACTTCCTTAGTATCCTTCGTGCCCGTATCTGTGGATGCTTCCTTGTCATTTCCGCCTCCGCAGGCTGCCAGACCAAACACCATGGCTGTACTCAACATTACCGCTACCATTTTTCTTTTCATTTTGTTTCCTCCTTTTGTTGGTGTTTTACGATACTTACATAAAATGTCACATCTTGGCTGTCGGTGTTGTGCAACACCTCTATTGATATACTAAACATTAGCATAATACCCATAATATGTAAATAGGTTTTATGTAAAACCATCACGATATATAATTTAAACACTATTTAATTATACACTTTGCATATATACATCCCTTGTACAATCATCAAATTATACATTTCCGTTTCTCTTTATCTGACAAATGGATGAACTTTCTGACAACCTCTTGCAATTTCCCTTATTTCTGCTATTCTATAATAGAAGTAATAAACAATACATTGTAACTGTTCAGTCCCTTCACAGTTAAAGCAGAAATCCATGCAGAATCGCCTTTGGCGATGGGATCCTTGCCTGGCTGCTGAATGTTTTCTTACGGTCATCGCAGTGAATGCGAAGACCTGCTGAATAATTACGATACATTACTTATGTCACACTCAGACTGAAACTTTCATACAACAGACGGCCCAAGCCGTCCGCATTTGGGGGTAACCAGATGATAACAATAAAAGAAATAGCCAATATGATGAATGTCAGTCCCACCACGGTTGCCAACGTGATCCACGGCCGCACCAGCAAGGTGTCCAAAGAAAACGTAGAACGTATTCAGCAGGCTTTAAAAGAGCACAACTATGTGCCGAAGATGGGGCTGGAAGCCCTGACAAAAGGCAAGACCAGGCTGATCATCGTGGTGATCCATACTACCAAACGCTATACCCAGACAACCGTTGGCGACCCTTTCTACAGCCAGACCATCGGCGTCCTGGAGGAGGAGATACGCAGGGCAGGATACTATATGATGCTCTATATAGACCGGAATCTTGACAATATTTTTAAGACTGCCCTCTCCTGGAATGTGGCAGGGATCATTGCCGTGACACTGTCAAAGACCAATTACGAAAAATTGTGCTCCCTGGTGGACTGCCCTGTAGTTGGCATCGACACATTCATGGAAGATACCGCTCCACTGCCGGATACAGGCTATCATGTGACCCTGGATGATATCGGCGCAGGGAAACAGATGGTCAATTATCTGGTCAACACGGGGTTCTCCAATATTATTGTCATCTCAGACGCCAAGATAGGCTCCTCCGCACTGAGAGCGGCAGGTGCAAAAATAGCCTTGAAGGAGCATAATATAAGCACAGAAAAACAATGGCACATGGTTCTGGACACACAGAAAAGACGGCGGGACAGCCAGTACAATTCCCTTCTGGCACTGTCCGGCAAAAAGTATGTGCTTTTCTGTACCGCAGACCAGCTTGCCTTTGAGGTGATCGGTTATCTGAACGAGCATGGCTGCTATGTTCCTCAGGATATTTCCGTGTGTGGATTTGACGACAATCCTTATGCGGAGTTCTGTGTTCCCAAGCTGACTACCATGCATCAGGATATTGCCAGGAAAGGAGAATTGGCTTCCGAGATCCTGTTCCGGCTGCTGTCCGGAGAGAACGTGGAGGAGAAAGCGATCCGCCTTCCCGTGGAGCTGGTCGTCAGAAAAAGCGTCCTTCCGCCGGATTGACAATTTTTTAACCATTACGATTGCGGTAAATACAGATATTTTCCTGTTTTACCGCATTTTTTGTGGCTTTCTGCCCTTCCTACACTTTGTAGGAAAACCCAAGAAAAATCCCCCCGTTTTGCGGCTTGTACTTTCTGGGCATTTTGGTACAATAAAGTTATAAATTTGTACAGGAGGTTTTGCAAATATGATAATTATTGGGGAAAAGATCAACGGCTCCATACCGGCAGTTGCAAAAGCCATCGCTGAGAGGGATGCGGAGTTCATCAAAGACCGCGCCAGAAAACAAGCTGCTGCCAACGCCACCTACATAGACTGCTGTGCTTCCGTTGCGGAAGAAGTTGAGGTTGAAACTTTAAAATGGATGATCGAATGTATTCAGGAAGTTACAGACCTTCCAATCTCTGTGGACAGTCCCAGCGCCGATGTTTTGAAAGAGGCCTACAAGTTCTGTAATAAACCGGGTCTTTTCAATTCTGTATCAGGAGAGGGCAGCAAGATTGATACCATCTTCCCGATCATGGCAATGGAAGAAAACAAAGGATGGGAAGTAATCGCACTGTTAAGTGATGATACCGGCATTCCAAAATCTGCCGCTGACCGTCTCCGTGTATTTGACAACATTATGGCAAAAGCGGAAGAATACCACATCAGCCCCAGCCGTATCCACATTGACCCGCTGGTAGAGATGCTGTGTACTTCTGAAGATGGCATCGCCATGAACATTGAAGTCATTGAGACAGTACGGAAAAGATATCCGAACATCCACATTACGGCAGCCATCAGTAATATTTCCTTCAACCTGCCGGTCCGCAAGCTGATAAATTACGGCTTCATGATCCTGGCTATGAACGCAGGACTTGACAGTGCTATCATGGATCCTACAAACCGTGATATGCTGGGACTTGTATATGCCACAGAGGCACTTATGGGCGAGGATGATTTCTGTATGGAATACATCGGCGCTTACCGCCAGGGACTGATCGGACCTGCTCCGAAGAATTAATACATTTATGTGTTCGTGTTGAGGAATAGCAATGATTAAGAAACCAGAAACTATCAAATATCTTTTAAGAAATGGGAGGAATTTATTATGAGTAAGATTCAGGTTGTTGCAGATGCTGTTGCTGCTGGAAAAGCAAAACTGGTTGGCGGATTGGTACAGGAAGCACTGGATGACGGATGCCAGGCTGTAGACGTATTGAACGCTATGATCGATGCAATGGGCGTTGTAGGTGAACGTTTCAAAAACAACGAGATCTTTGTTCCTGAAATGTTAGTTGCTGCACGTGCTATGAAAAAAGGCGTTGAGGTCCTGAAACCGCATCTGGCAAGCGGAAGCGCTGGTGTCTGCGGCAAAATGGTCATCGGAACCGTTGCAGGCGACCTGCATGATATCGGCAAAAACCTTGTAGCTATGATGATTGAAAGTGCCGGATTTGAAGTGATCGACTTAGGCGTTGATGTACCTACAGAGAAATTCGTAGAGACCATCAAAGCAAACCCGGATGTTAAGATTGTTGGATGTTCCGCTCTTCTGACCACTACTATGCCTGCATTAAAAGCCACTGTAGAGGCATTAAATACTCAGGATTTCCGTGGAAATATTAAAGTTATGGTTGGCGGCGCTCCTATTACACAGGAATTTGCTGATGAGATCGGCGCTGACGCTTATACTGCTGATGCTGCATCCGCAGCTCAGAAAGCAAAAGAGCTTGTAGCATAATAAAATAAGCTAAAATCCATATCTGTCATGCATACCCTATAAAAGAGGGAGGAGGCGCCGTTGTTTGGCGCCTCCTCTCTCTTTTTGTTACTGTTCACTCCGTTCTCAGCAACACGCTGCGCGATGCACAGATATGGTGCATATGCTCCATATCGCGCTGGCAACCCTCGGGCTTTTCATGCATCCTGCATGAAAACACCTCGCGGGATAGTGGCTGAGTGAACAGTAACCTCTTTTTGCTATATTATTGTCACAATGACATATTTACGCTTCTCTCCCTATCCAATATAATGAACACAGAAGTCCGTTTTTATTTCTATTTTAAAGGAGAACAATCAATGGCTATAAAGAAAGATACTACAGGAAAATTATTCACCCTGCTTACCAAAAACAGCATGTACCAGATGAAAGTGGATGACCTGGACTTTCTGGTACACACCTGGTTCGGAAAAAGAACACAGGTATTTGACTACTCCTATCTGAATGCGGGAAGAGACCGGGGCTTTTCCGGCAATCCTTACGCTGCAGGCGATAACCGGGCCTATTCCCTGGACACCCTTCCCCAGGAATTTCCCACCTACGGCAACGGTGACTACCGTGAGAGCGCTGTACGGCTCCGTTATGCGTCCGGTGCTTCCTCCTGTGAATTCCGCTATGCGTCCGCTGAGATCTTGGAGGGCAAATATTCCCTTCCGGGCCTGCCTGCGTTCTACGCCCTGGAGGAAGACACTGCCGACACCCTGGTCATCACCCTGAAGGACAGCACCGGCAGCGTATATGTCCATCTCTATTACGGTGTCCTGGAAGAAAAGGATATCATCACCAGAAGCGTGACCGTGGAAAACAAAGGAGACTCTCCTGTTTATCTGGAGCGGATCATGAGCACCTGTACCGATTTCCAGTACGGAGATTTTGACTTTATCAGTTTCTACGGACGTCATGCCATGGAAAGACTGTACTCCCGCACACAGGTCCATCACGGCATCCAGTCTGTGGGCAGCACAAGGGGCGCATCCAGCCACCACTACAATCCCTTTGTAATGCTGGCCGCAAAAGATACCACAGAGACCCGCGGGGAATGCTACGGATTTTCCTTTCTCTACAGCGGTGACTTCCTTGCCGAAGCGGAAAAAGATCAGAGCGGACAGACCAGATTCCTCATGGGAATACACCCGGATAATTTCTGCTATAAGCTGGAATCAGGCGATTCCTTCCACGCGCCGGAGGCAGCCATGGTTTACAGCGCAGATGGGATGGAAGCCATCAGCCACCGTTTCCACTGTGCCATCCGCAATAACCTCTGCAGAGGGGAATACAAAAAAGCCCGCCGCCCTGTTCTTATCAACAACTGGGAGGGCACCTATTTTAATTTCACCGGGGACAAACTGGTAGAAATGGCAAAGCAGGCCAAAGACCTGGGCGCAGAACTGTTTGTTATGGATGACGGATGGTTCGGCAAACGTGACAGTGACAATTCCGGCCTGGGTGACTGGATCGTAAATGAAAAGAAACTGGGCTGTTCCTTACATGACCTTTCCCGCAGGATCCATGACCTTGGGCTTAAATTCGGCATCTGGTTTGAGCCGGAATGTATCTCCGAGGACAGCGGTCTATACCGGGCACATCCTGACTGGGCCTTTAAAGTTCCTGAGAAAGACCCGGTGAGAAGCCGTTACCAGCTTGTCCTGGATTTCTCCCGGAAAGAAGTCCGTGACCATATTTACAAAATGATGTGCGATGTGCTGGACAACGCACAGGTGGAATACCTGAAGTGGGATTTTAACCGCAGTATCGGTGACATTTTCTCCGCGGCCCTTCCCGCAGACCGCCAGGGCGAAGCCGCACACAAATACGTGCTGGGACTTTACGAATTCCTGGAAAATTTAAACCGGCGCTATCCCCACATGCTCATAGAGGGATGCAGCGGCGGCGGCGGAAGATTTGACGCAGGTATGTTATACTACACGCCTCAGATTTGGACCAGCGATGACACAGACTCCATTGAACGTCTGAAAATTCAGTACGGCACCTCATTTGCCTATCCTGTCAGCACCATGGGCGCCCATGTATCCGCTTCCCCCAACCACCAGACCGGAAGGGCTGCCTCCCTGGCAACAAGAGCCACTGTAGCTATGGCCGGCACCTTCGGCTATGAGCTGGACCCGGCAAAACTGTCTGAACAGGAAAAAAAGGAAGTCAGGGAACAGATCGAGACCTTTAAAAAATATTATTTCCTCATTCAGGACGGTACCTACTACCGCCTGGCAAGTCCTTACGAAAATGAGGAGTACACCGTATGGGAATTCGCAGCCCGGGACAAGAGCGAAGCCCTGCTTGGCATTGTCTCCACAAAGCTCACAGCAAACAATCTCTTTACCTGCATTCGTCTGCGGGGACTGGATCCGGATGCCATGTACCGTATAGGCGATAAAATCTATCTGGGCGCTGCTCTCATGGATGCAGGGCTGCCCATGCCGGTGCCGGATGCAGAATATCAGAGCTGGAACCTGCATTTGGTAAAAGAATCCTAGAGATTTCAAGTAAAAACTTTTCATAACTTGACCGCGGCAGTTTACTGTTGCGGTCTTTTCTGTTATACTTACTCTATAGCAAAATTGGGGGAATGAAAATTGAATACACATCAAGTAACTTTTATCCGTGAAGGTAAATGCATCCTGGCAGAAGAAGGCACCACTGTCCTGCAGGCACAGCGGCAGGCAGGCCTGGATCCGGATGCCCCCTGCGGCGGGCAGGGTACCTGCGGAAAATGCATGGTACACGTGACAAAAGGCCCCGTGACCGGCATTCTCAAAGCCTGCCAGACAAAGATCACAGGGGATATGACAGTTGACACCCTTGTGAGAGAAAAAGAACATGCCATTCTGGCTGAAGGCTTTTCCCGCCCGGTACCGCTCCATCCTCTGCTCCGGTTCGGCAAAATACATATCCGCAAGGTAAAGCCAGGGGATAATCTGTCCGACTGGGACCGCCTGAAACTGGCGCTGGAGGAAACCTTTAAAGAGAGCATGGAACATTTAAAACCCGATCTGGAAATAGCCTCCGGGCTGTATGAAATGCTCAAGGAGACGGACACCTGGTATGCGGCAGTGTCTCATGACACCCTTCTTGACTTGCAGAAAGAGCCTGTCAAGGGATACCTGGCCGCCTTTGACATCGGGACCACTACGGTTGTAGGGTATCTGATGGATGCACGCACAGGCAGAGTCCTGGCAGTGGAGAGCAGTATGAATCCCCAGGCCCAGTATGGCGCTGATGTGATCATGCGCGCCAACTATGCACTTGAAAACGGAACCGGAAACCTGAGTGCCTGCATACGCCGGACTGTCCAGTCGATCCTGGATTCCCTGGCTGAAAAAGCAGGCATCCCCACAGACAGCATATACCAGATCTGTATCGTGGGCAATACCTGTATGCACCACCTGTTTCTGGGCATATCCCCGGGAGCCCTTGTACATGCCCCTTACAATCCGGCCATCAGCCAGCTTCTCTTTTTGGATGCCGCCTCTTATGACCTGCGCATCCATCCTAGAGGACAGCTTATCCTGCTTCCGGATGTGGCGGGCTTTGTAGGTGCTGATACCATGGGATGCCTGCTCTGTATCCGCCCGGACCAGCAGGAAGATATCTCTCTGATGATCGACATAGGAACCAACGGAGAGATGGTACTGGGCAACAAAGACCGGCTGGCAGCTTGTTCCACAGCCGCAGGCCCTGCTTTTGAGGGGGCTAAGATCGAATGCGGCATGAGAGGCGCATCCGGTGCTGTGGACCACGTGGAATACAGGGATGGCACATGGAGCTATACCACTGTAGGCGGAGAAAAAGCCATTGGTATCTGCGGCTCCGGCCTGATCGACCTGATCGCCTGCCTGAGAAAAGCGGGGATCATAGATGAGGCCGGAAAACTTCTGTCAGAGGACGGCACAGCCGCCTTTACACTTGTCCCTGCCAAGGAGAGCGGAAACGGCAGCCCCGTTTATCTCAGTCAAAAGGATGTCCGGGAGGTACAGCTTGCCAAAGCCGCCATCGCTGCCGGTATCCGGCTTCTTCAAAAAGAGCTTGGCATCACCGAGGAGCAGATTGCCCATGTATATATAGCCGGAGCCTTCGGCAACTACATGAACCCTGAAAGCGCCTGTGACATTGGCCTCATCCCCATTTGCCTGAAAAAGAAAATCGTACCGGTGGGAAATGCTGCCGGAGAGGGTTCCAAGATAGCGCTCATCAACAGGGAAGAGTTATTCTACTCGGATACACTGGCAAAGGAGATATCCTTTGTTGAACTGGCTGCTTCCCCGGAATTCCAGGACTGCTTTGTGGACGAACTGGAATTCCCGGAACAATAAATATTCCATTACTATAAAAGCTAAAGAATGATGAATGGGGGATTTTACATGATCGACTATGAACAACTGGTGAAACTGGGAACAGATACCGGCTTCTCCCATATAGCACCACTAAAAGGCAGCACCATCAAGCTGCTTCCGGAGGTACGCCAAATGTGCGAAGCCAACACATGCGGAATGTACGGCAAACGCTGGAGCTGCCCTCCGGGATGCGGGACCCTGGAAGACTGCCGTGCCAGAATCCAGCAGTATAAAAACGGGATCCTGGTTCAGACCGTAGGCCAACTGGAGGATGCCATGGATGGGGAAACCATGATGGAGACAGAGGCTTTGCATAAGAAAAACTTCTTTGCCATGGAAAAACTGCTGAGGGAAACCTATCCGGACATGCTGGCCATAGGCGCAGGCTGCTGTACCAGATGTGAAACCTGCACCTACCCTGACGAGCCCTGCCGCTTCCCTAAAAAGGCCTTTTCTTCTATGGAAGCCTATGGTATGCTGGTCACTCAAATCTGCAAAGCCAACGATATGACTTATTATTATGGTCCCTGCACCATTGCCTATACCAGTTGTTTTCTGCTGGAGTAAGCGCTATTCGGTAACAGTTCAGCCCTCTGGACTGTTACGCCTTTTTCTCATTGAAACAGGAGGACATCATGACTACTTTAGAAGAACTTCGTCAGGCAATTGAAGACGGGCATCCGCGTGATGCCCAGTTTCTTGTGTCCAGAGCTTTGGATGAACATATCCATCCTTCCGTCGTTGTGGAACAGGCTATGGTACCTGCCATGAAGACTGTAGGGGAATATTACAAGCAGAACGATGCTGATATCCCCAAAATACTGGCGGCTGCCCGCAGTGTGAGAAAAGGATTTGACATCCTGGAGGAGCGATGCGGCGCCTTGGAAGAACAAAGCATTGGCACTGTTATTCTGGGTACTGTCGAAGGAGACCTGCACGATGTTGGAAAAAACCTGGTTGCGATCATGTTCCGCAGTGCCGGCTTCAAGGTCATTGACCTCGGAGTTGACATTCCGGAAAAGCAATTCCTGAAAGCGGTTCGTGATAATCCGCAGGTTTCCATTGTATGTATCTCATCCCTGCTCACCACCTCCATACCGGAAATGCAGCAGGTTGTCAAATCTCTGCGCCGCCACGACAAGCAGCACCGGCTGAAGATCATGGTGGGAGGCGGTGCTGTCACACAGGAATTCGCCGACTCCATCGGTGCGGACGCCTACACGGAAACCGCAGTGGATGCTGCGGAAAAAGCCAAGACATTTATCGTATAAACGGGGGATCACTTTGAAGTTATCAGCAGTGCTTTTATCCGAAATGATGAATAAAGAATTTCATGTTATCTCTCAGGGAAATCTGGATACAACTGAGAGTTTTCTTCGTCCATTTTTATATGAGGACGGTTCCGGCTTTTCCACAGGGCATATCTGTCTTGTGAGGGCCAAAGACACGGAATCACTGGCCTCACAGCTCACAGGACCGGTCTTTCTGATCATCTCCTTAAGACCCGGTGAAAGCTTTACAACGCCTTCGCACCCCTATCTGGTTCTGGATACCGGCTATACTCTGAGCCGCATCTTCAATTTTATCCAGGACCTCTACGACACTTTTGACACCTGGGATGAACGCCTCAGTACCATTCTGCTGAGCAACGGCAGTGTCCGTGACCTTCTCAGTGTATCCCTGGAAATCTTTCATAACCCTCTGTGTGTCATCGGACTGGATTTTACACCCGTGGCTAATGCCGGGACAGAAGGGATACCGGAAAAATATCATCTGTACTCAGAGGATGGCTTGAACATTGAATATGTTAATGCACTGGCTCAGGATGAGGACTACACAAAAATGCTGGACTCCGACGTTCCTGTATTCTTCCCGGGTTATATTACGGGGCTGAACACCCTGAACGTCAATGTGCGGCAGGACGGGCATACCACACACCGTCTGGCACTCATAGAATATGAGCACCCCATAGAGAACGGCAACGGCTATCTGCTTGCCCATCTGGGAGGCTATGTGGAATATCTGCTCTACCACGAACAGGCCCCTGCCTCACGGCAGTCCGATGCGCTGCACAAGATCCTTCTTACCGTGCTCTCTGACCGCACAGCCGACTATCTGGACATCAGCCAGAGACTGTCTGCCCTTGGCTGGAGCACACAGCACGATTATCTGTGCCTGATCTTCCAGATCACCTATCTGGATCAGAAGAAAATCACCACCAGGGCTATCTGCAACTATCTGGAAAAACAGTTTCCCTATTCCTGCAGCTTTCTTTTCAAAGAAGAGATCGTCACATATTTTAATCTGAGCCGCCTGGATATGGATGAAGATACCGTAGCGGGCAGCCTTACTTATTTCATCAGGGACAGTTTCCTGAAAGCCGGATACAGCCGCCCCATGCAGGGCCATATGAATCTGCGGCGCCAGTATATCCAGGCCAGCACAGCCCTGGATGTGGGAAGCCGGAAAAAGCCGTACCTGTGGATCCACCACTTCAACAATGTGGCACTCACCTACATCCTGGAACAGTCCACACGCAGACTGCCCGGATATATGCTGTGCCATGACAAACTTCTTGATCTGCAGAAAATTGACCGGGAGCAGAATACGGAATACATGCTCACCCTCAGAACTTATCTGGAAGAAAATCTCAACGCCACACAGGCTGCCTCATTGCTGTTCATCCACCGAAGCACATTTCTTTACCGCCTGGATAAGATCAAAAATATTCTGGATTCCGGTCTGGATGACCCGGAAGAAATTTTTTATCTGAACCTGTCCTTCCGTCTTCTGGAGCAGGAGGAGGAAAAAAATTAATTCTCCTCCTCCATAATATAAAAGGAGGCGGACAGGTAAAGCCTGGAACGGAAATCCTCCAGATCCATCTGGGTCAGTTCAAGGATCCTCTCCAGCCGGTTCAGGAATGTACTTCTATGTATAAACAGTTTTTTTGCTGTCAGTGCCGCGTTATATCTGCACTGAAAATAGCAGTACAAGGTCTTATAGTACTCTGTATGCATTTTCGCATCATGCCCTTTCAGTACCAAAAGCCCGGGAGCACAGATCTGCTCCGGTTCAAATTCCCCTCTTCCATGTATGAGAATATAATCCAGCGCATAGTCATCAAACCTGAAGTACCATGGTGTGGAGTCTTCTTTTATCCCCATCTCGAGGGCGATATCGGTCTGCTTAAAGGCTGTCTGTATCCCCTCAAACCCCCGGAATCTCCGGCTGACTCCTGCTGCAAGAAGGTTTTCCCTTAAAAAATAAGCCAGCTCCGGCTGAAAGTCTGTCATATGAAGCCTGCTGCCGTTCAGCAGAACCATCAGGCTGTCATTATATGCCACACAACAAGTATCCTTCCACTGAAGTTCCATCTGAGGACACAGGTATTTGTCATACAGGGACTTATCATACCTGTAGCTCGGACGCATCTGGATCAGGTAATAGAGATCATCTTCTGACCAGGAAACATTGACCAGAGCGGTCCTGAGCCTCTCACCGGGAACAGAATTCCCCCTCAGTTTCAGCCTGAGCATTTCATGCAGGCTGTCTAAGGCACGGTCAGCTATGTGAAAGGCCCCGAACCGCTCATACATCCGCTCCACATAATCTGCCGCCATATGGAGCAGGTCTTTGTGGTATTCATTATCCAACGGTGAGGTGCAGGATACAGCCAGCAGTTTGCCTGTAAACTCCCCCTCGAAAAACAGGTTCTTGCAGAGAAAGGTCATCTGCTCCAGCGAATAGGTATACACCCCGGCAAGCGTTGTGCTCCGCTGGTAAGACGGGTCTGAGATCAGCTGGCTCACCAGCGGCATGGGCAGTGCATGGCTTTCGTTGATAAATCCTTTTTTAAATTTCCCATCCCTGTCAGCCAGCGCCACATATGAAAAATTGGCATCTGTCAGAGCCAGGGAGGTGTCAAAGATTCTGCCGAAGCAGTCTATCAGTTCTCCGAAATCCTGGTTCTCCATAAAAACATCCGTCACCGCGCGCTCCACATCCTCAAAATACTGGAAAATCTCCTGCAGGTCATTGAGCACCTGCTCTCTGGATTCTTTTTTGTCCAGCACAAGCAGGTCTGTATCAATCCGACAAAATATATCATCCACTTCCCCAAAACAGATAAAAATACAATCCTTCCACAGGGATGACTTCAGGTCTATTCTTCTCAGTTCACCACTCTCGATCAAAATCAGGTGCCCCCTGCACAACTGTCCCTCCCTGTAATAAACAGGCCTTTCCACCTTGATCTTACCGGGATTGCAGGAAATTCTCCTGGCTTCATACTTTTTTTTCAGATGATAATAAATTTGGTAAAAAGTAAGTTTCATACAAAATCATCTCCTCACTACAAAGTGTAGTGTATCCATACTGAAAAGTCAATTATTTCATCGTATTTACTGCTTATGACAATTCTGTTATTATAATTATTATAAATCTAGCAGGGAAACGTGTTTTCCCTGATTTCACGTTGGGGTTTCAGACAAAGGAGGTATTCATTTTATGTTGACCAGAAGACAGAATTTATTAGAGACGATCCGCGGCGGTCATCCAGACCGTTATGTAAACCAATACGAGGCATTGGGAATGATTTTCGGCAATCCTTATACGGCTGCCAGCCCAAGCCCGGAATACGGCAAACCCCCGATCAAAAACGCATGGGGCGTAACCATGGTGTGGCCTGACGGAACACCTGGCGGATTCCCGATCCACGATGAAGAACATATTGTCTGCAAAGATATCACGCACTGGAGAGATTATGTGAAAGCTCCGCGCCTGGATTATTCTGATGCAGAGTGGGAGCCATTTATTGCTGAAACGGAAAAAGTAGACCGCAATGAATATTTTGTCACCCAGTTTATTGCACCGGGACTTTTTGAGCAGTGCCACCATCTGCAGGAGATCCAGAACGCGCTGATCAATTTCTATGAGGAACCGGAATGTACCCACGAATTGATTGAATTCCTCACAGACTGGGAACTGCAGTACGCAGAAAAGATCTGCAAATATATCAAACCGGACGCCATCTTCCATCATGATGACTGGGGAAGCCAGACTTCCACCTTTATCTCCCCGGATATGTTTGAAGAATTTTTCCTTCCGTCCTACAAAAAAATTTACGGCTACTACAAAGACCACGGCGTAGAAGTTGTGATCCACCATGCGGATTCCTACGCGGCAACTCTGGTTCCGTTTATGATCGAAATGGGAATCGACATCTGGCAGGGCTGTATGACCTCCAATAACATTGCGGATCTGATCGCCAAATACGGCGAGAAGGTTACCTTCATGGGTGGTATTGACAGTGCTTCCGTAGACCGTCCCGACTGGACACCGGAGCTGGTGGAAAAAGAAGTACGCCGCGCCTGCCAGGAATACGGCACAAAATATTACATTCCGTGTATTACCCAGGGTCTGGGAATCAGTACCTTCCCGGGTGTTTATGAGACAGCCAGTGAGGCAATTGAGAAAGTAAGCAAAGAGATGTTCAAATAATTAAAAAAACGCCGGGACAGCTTTCCTGCTGCCCCGGGCGTACTTTTCTACTCCTCAGGGTTATCCCCTGTATTCCATTCTTCCTCCGGAATCTCAGATTCCTCCTCCAGTTCATCCCAACTGATGGAATCCATCAGTTCTTTTGCCCTCTCATAGGTGTTTCTTCCAACCAGGATGTCAGTACCAAACGTACCGGATGTCCCGGCAATAATGGTAAAATATCCCCCTAAGCTGTTCCCCTGGGCAATATACGGAATATGATTTTCATCCAGCAGCCCGGTCAGGGCTTCCCTCTGGTATATTCCATAGACGGTCCTGAGCTTTATCATCTCGTATTCGTCTTCCTGTTTCTTCTTATGAAACATATCCCCTCCGTCAGAGATTATTCTCTCCAGTCTTTGTTTACAGGCACACCTTTGCGGAAATACTCCTTATCCTCATCTGTGATAGGCCTGGCCACGCGGCACGGAGTTCCGAACGCTATCACATTATCCGGGATATCCTGTGTAACCACACTGCCGGCCCCGATAACCACATTATTTCCTATGGTTACACCCGGCATGATCACCGCGTTGGCGCCTATCCATACGTCGTTGCCGATATGCACCGGAAGGGAGAACTGCGTGGCGTCTCTTCTGAATTCTCCGTATACCGGATGTCCGGTCACACAGATAGATACATTCGGTCCGCACATAACATAATCCCCGATATACACATCCACATCATCCACGATCACCAGGTTAAAGTTAGCATAAAAGTAATTGCCCACATGGGTATTACATCCGTAGGAAAAATTCACCGGTGACTCGATCCAAACCTCATCTCCCAGAGAACCAAGTATCTGTTCCAAAAGCTCACGCTTCCGTCCATAGTCGGACGGGTTTGTCTGATTATAGGCGAATGTCAGCTCCTTGCCGTGCTTTCTCTGCCTTTCGATCAGTTTTTCGTAGGCAACATCTCTTTCATCCTTGTGCCCGAATTCCCGGTACAAAAGACCGCTTTTCATCTGCTGTTCCAATGACATATATTCAATCCTCCTGTATGTCCACTATTTTATCAAACTTTTCCCGTAAAGTCACGAAAATTAACGTTCCGGCAGATTTGCGCATTTACTGTACGGACTGTAAGAAAGGCTCCCGGTAGAGGCCATTCAGCCGCCCACCGCCAAAAGCAGATCCGAGAATGTATCCAGATCATAATCGGCCTTATTGCATTTTACCGCGTCACCCATGGCAGCGCAGTCCATATTCCCTGCTATAGCCGCCTCCAGACCGGACTGGGCATCTTCCACCACCAGACAGTCCTGTGGCTGCAGATTCAGGTACTCTGCAGCTTTCAGGAATACTTCCGGGTCGGGTTTGGAACGTGAAATATTATTGCCGTCTGAAACTGCATCAAAATATCCGTCCAGTCCCAGACGCTCCAATATAAATCCTGCATTCTTACTGGAGGAACCGATCGCCAGAAGAAGTCCCCTGCTTCTCAGTGTATCCAGTGTCTCTTTCACCTGCGGGTCCAGGTCATCGGTGGTCATATTTTTCAGAAGTTCACGATACAGGTCATTTTTTTCCGCCGCATAGCGCACTTTCTCCTCCGGGGACATCTGACCATGATATTTTTCCAATATAATATCAAAACTCTCCATCCGGCTTACGCCCCTGAGTCTGTTGTTGATCTCCTGGTCAAAATAGATACCCAGCTTGTCAGCCAGTTTCTTCCATGCCTGGTAATGGTATTGGTCCGTATGGCAGATCACGCCGTCCAGGTCAAAAATAATTCCTTTATATTTCATGGTTTTCTCCTTATCTCTTGATCTCGATAATATCCTTCAGTGTATATTTTGTGCCGAACACGGTAATCTCCCTGGGTTCCCCTTTTTCCAGGGTAAACACGGTCTTCTCTTTCTCCACACAGACCTGGATGTGGCTTCCCCGGTATCTGATCTTGAACGTATAGGATTTCCATTTATCAGGAAGCACCGGAGCAAAACAGATACCTGACTCTTTCAGCCGCAGGCCGCCGAAGCCATACACCACAGCCATATAATTCCCCCCCATATTAGCAGTGTGGATACCATCCTTTGTATTATGGTGCAGATTGAACAAATCCAGTTTTGCACTGTCACCGAAATAATCGTAGGCCTTATCCTTCAACCCCAGTTTTGATGCCACAATGCTGAAAATACATGTGGACAGGGAGGAGTCATGTGTAGTCACTTTCTCATAGTAGGCGAAGGATTTGCCGATAGTCTCCAAATCCTGCGCATCCTCATAGATAAAATGTGCCAGCACGGTATCTGCCTGTTTGCAGACCTGATAACGGTATAGGCAGAGAGGATGATAATGGAGAAGCAGGGGGAACTTGTCTGCAGGTGTTCCCTTGATATCCCACACTTCTTTTTGAAGGAAAGAATCATCCTGGGGATTAATCCCGGTCTCCGGGTCATAAGGCAGATACATCTGCTCTTCCGCCTTTTTGAACTCCGCGATCTCCTCCGGTCTCAGTCCGATCTTCTCAGCCACGGACGCGAGTTTACCCGCCTCACTCAGCAGTTCATAAAACCTTACCGCCCAATGGAGATTATACTGGGCTCCGGCGTTGGTGTAATAGTTGTTGTTTACCAGACAGGTGTATTCGTCCGGACCGGTCACATCATTGATATGGAATTTTCCCCTGTGGAAATTTCCCGCATCCATCCAAAGTCTGGCAGTTTCAAAAATAATCTCGGCGCCCTTCTCTGCCATCAGATCCAAATCCCCTGTTGCCAGATAATAGTCCACCACCGCATAGGCTATATCCCCGTCAATATGGTACTGGGCGGAACCTGCCGGGAAAAATCCGGAACACTCGGAACCTGAGATCGTCCTCCATGGATAGAGCGCTCCCTTTCTGTGTCCCATAATTCTGGCATTCTCCCTTGCAGCATCCAGAATGCTGTACCTGTATGCGATCAGACTGGCAGATATCTCCGGATTGGTCAAGGTAAAGAACGGCTGCATATACATCTCTGTATCCCAGAAATAATGCCCCTCATACCCCTCACCGGAAAGTCCCTTGGCCGCTATATTGCTGTGTTCATCCCTGCCTGCTGACTGAAGGAGCTGGTAAAGATTGTACCTGACAGCAACCGCCAGGTCATCGTCCCCCTCAATATCCAGTGCCGACTGTGCCCAGAATTCGTCCAGGTATTGCCTCTGCTGCCTGTACCATTCCTCCAGACTGACAGACAATGCCTTTTCCATGGTTTTCTCTGCTTCCTGCCTGCAGTTTTCATATCTGAGAGAATCTGTGAATACCGTATACTTGATCAGACGGACACTCTCCCCTTCTCCCACACCGGTTCTCATTGTCCGGGTGATACAGTGCCCGTTTTGTACGGATTCCTCCTGAACGCCAGAACCGTTTCTACAGTCCAGCACATCCTTTACCGCCGTACATACTGTAAGTCCGGAGGTAACTGTCTCTGTAACCAGATACGACACGCCCTCTTTCATATCCGCGCTTATGGGACGCAGATGTTGAAAGCTCTCACCAGCCACCCTTGGGTCATTGGGATTACAGTAATTTTTCACATCCCCGTTATGTACGGATATAAACTCCAGCGTTCCGCTGAAATTCAGTGCCTCCACTTCGTACGATATGGTAAACAGCGGAAGAAGCAGAAATGAGGTCATTCTCCTGATGGTGATCCCGACTCTGTGTCCTTTTGGGGAACACCAAACTGCCTGCCTCTGTGTGTAACCGTTCTGCATATCCAGGCTGCGGCTGCTCTGCTCCACCGTGCCGTCAAACATACTGAATGTGTCCCCCTCAATACGCAGATAAATGGTCTGGGTATCTGCCACGTTGAGCATAGTCTGCTTTTCCTCTGCCAGTCCGCAGAGCTTTTCCGCCTGAGACATTTCTGCTATGTCATAAAAGCCGTTGATATAAGATCCCCGGATCGTGTCATACCCCCTGGCATAACCCTCCTCAAAATCAGAACGGATCCCAATATAACCATTGGCATTATGGAAAACTGTCTCATTTAAAAGACACTGCTCATTGGCAAGTCCCATGTTCTCAATCTGGTAAACCCATTTATTCATTCTTTTCTTCCTTTCTTCTATCCGCTTTGGAGCTGCTCTTTTCTAGTCATCATTCTAGCAACAACCTTTTTTAATTTCAATGGTTTTATGCAACACCATTAAATTACATAATAACTTTATTTTTGTTTGGACAGATTGACTAATAGCACCACCTAAATTGTACGGTTTTTATAAATAAAACACATATTTCCACTACCGGATCATCCACTTATTATCTTTTATCCGTTCTATCAGATAAAACTAATTAAATTGCTTTTTTACCTTTTATCCACTATACTTATACATATAGCTTCTATAAAACAATAAGCCGGGAGGGCACATAATGAAAAGATTTCTTGCCTTGCTGCTGAGCATTATCCTACTTTTTTCCATATCCTCACCCGTTTATGCCAAAGAGCCGCGTAAAGTTACCGTCGCCTTTCCCATACTGACTGACAGCCGTCTCTATATTGTCAATGAAGACGGAAGTCTTGAGGGCATGATGTACGAATATTTTGAAAATCTGGGAAAATGTGCGGGATGGGATATCCAGTATGTAGTGGATGAGATAGCGGTACTGTTCGACCGTTTCAATAACGGTGATATTGATATCATGGGAACCACCAGTTATCTGGACTCTATGATTGAATATGCGGATTATCCTTCTATTTCCAGCGGTTTTGACTATACCTGCCTGGTTGTAAAAAACGACAACACAGACATCACATCAGGAGACCTGACTTCTCTTAACAATAAGTCCGTGGCTATTACAGAAATGCAGGCAGAGAACGGAAAAAAGGAGATGGTGGAGGACTTCTGTGAAAGCAATCAGATTCAAATGGATATAAAAATATATGCCTCCAAGGATGACTACGAAAGCGCCCTGCAAGATGGGGAAGCGGATATGATGCTGACCGGAAGCGCTGCCCGGGGCAACAACATGCGGATAGTCACCCGTTTTGCAGATTCCCCCTATTACACCATTGTATCCAAAGGTAAACCGGATATTCTGCGGGAGCTCAATGCCGCGCTGTATACTATGCATGCCATGTCACAAAATTATGTAAATAAATTAGAAAACAAATATATGAACGGAGATTCCAGTCTTTCAAATGCGTTCACTGCTGAGGAGAAGAATTATCTCAAAGAAAAAGGTTCCCTTACAGTGGTCCTGCCCAGGACATCATACGGAGCTGTGGATAATCTGGGTGAGAAAGGGAATTATACTTGTCTGGACGCGGATATCGCGGAGTATTTCTGTGAAAAGATCGGTGTTTCCGTTGATTATGTGGTGGCAGACAACACGGAGGATGCCGTTCAGATGATAAAAGAGCAGAAAGCAGATTTTCTGCCTGTCATGACAGCACTGCCGGGCAGTGAGGACACCTACGAAGATTTGCAGCTATTTTCCTATAATACCCCTGAACAGATGCGTATCACCGCCAATCCCTCCTCAAACAAACCTGTACTTGTGCTGCCCAAGTATGAGCATGAGATACTGGAGGACAATGCCATACTGGACAGTTATGAAAAGGTACTGTACTGCGATTCTGCGTCTGACTGTCTGAAATACGTTGCTGACGGCACTGCCACAGAGACCATATTGAACAGCTTTGCCTCCCAGTATCTCCTCATGGTAAACAGTTACCCAAACCTTACCATCGCACCAACCGATTTGAAGCTTACTTCCATGACCCTGGCCGCACCAGCATCTGCCGATACGAATCTTCTCACCCTTCTGGAAAAAGCAGTGCTGAATATGGATTCCTCAGCCATTGATGATATTGTTTATCAGCGCATGATCACAGAACAGACCAACGCTTCCGTGACTTTATCAACATTCTTTAAAAAGCATGTGATTCCCATAACCTTGATCCTACTGGCTGTGATTGTATTTATCCTGTCCTGTATTGCTTTTGTGGTGATCTCACGCATACGACAGAAAAGTATGCAGGATACACTGGTGGAAAGAGAACGAAACGAGAAGGAACTGAGCCGTGCTCTGGAACTGGCCAATGTGGCAACTGAAGCCAAGACAAGATTTTTGTCCAATGTCTCCCATGAGATGAGGACACCCTTAAATGGAATTCTGGGAATGATCACACTGATGCAGAACGAAAACTCCCCGGAAAAAAACAAAGACCATCTGGAAAAGGCCAGAATCTCCTGCAGCCAGCTTCTTTCCCTAATTAACTCTGTGCTGGACATGTCCCGGATTGAAAGCGGCAGGGAGACCTTGTCCCCGGAAACTTTCCGTATGTCCACTGTTTTGGAGGAACTGCGGGCCATGCTCAGTATACAGGCGGAATCCAGAAATATTAATATGGATATCAACGGCGTCTCCATGCCTGACAGAATTTTGTTGGGAGACTGCGTTAAATTAAAACAAATACTGTCGAATGTGATCATGAATGCCATTAAATTCACGCCCGAAGGAGGGCAGATCACACTGACAGCAAAAGAAAAGGGGACAAACGAAACCGGCGAACTCCTCTATTTATTTGCATGCAGGGACAACGGCATTGGCATGACCAGAGAATTCATGGATACCATGTTTCAGCCATTTACCCGCTCAGAGGAAGCAGATAAAATGCAGATCAGCGGAACCGGCCTGGGTCTGTCTGTGATCAAAGGCCTTGTGGATTTAATGCACGGCACCATAGACGTGGACAGCCAAAAGGGAGAAGGATCTGTCTTCCGGATCATCCTGCCCTTCCCGGAAGGACATAACACCGTGGAAGATACCACATTAGCGGCAGGAGACAAACAGGAATCTGCAGACCTGTCTGCGATGCTGGAGGGTAAGCGGGTTCTTATCACAGAGGACAATGAACTGAATCTGGAGATCACAGAACAGTTCCTGGAGATCATGGGCGTTGTATCTGATTCCGCTCATGACGGCGTTGAGGCGGTGGACATTTTCTCCTCTTCCTCCCCAGGTTCCTTTGACGCCATTCTCATGGATATCCAGATGCCCAGAATGAACGGATATGAGGCAGCAAAGGCTATACGCAGCCTTCCCCGCAAAGATGCCTGCTCGGTACCCATTATCGCTATCACGGCTAACGCCTTCAGGGAAGACATGGAGAAAGCCCTCTCCTGCGGCATGGATGACCATCTTGCCAAGCCAGTGGATTTGAATAAACTGCAGGATATTCTTATAAAATACTGCTGCAGACAAGATTAAAAAACAGGTCCCGTGCATTTCGCGGGACCTGCCTTTTTATACCGGCATGGGAAGAACAAAGAAATACATAACAATAAAGTGACATAAACTGCCACCCATAACAAACAGGTGGAAAATCTCATGCGACCCGAAATATTTATGGTTCGCATTGAAGATGGGAAGCTTCAGCGCATAAATAATACCTCCCACTGTATATATGATCCCTCCTGCCAAAAGCCAGCCAAAGCCTGCCGGTGACAATGCTTTTACAATGGGTACAAAGGCAAACACACAGAGCCATCCCATTGCAATGTATATGACTGAAGAAAACCATTTTGGACAGGTGATCCAGCAGGCTTTGATCAGGATTCCCACAATGGCCACTAACCACACCGCGGTGCAGAGAATGGTACCTGTTTTTCCGTGGAGTACGATCAGACAGATCGGTGTATAGCTTCCTGCTATGAGAATAAAAATCATCATATGGTCCATCTTGCGCAGACGCCGGTTTACCTTTTCCGTGGAATCTACCGTGTGGTAAATGGTACTGGCCGCGTATAAAAGTATCATGCTCAGCATAAAAATACTCATTGCAATTATATGGATACTGTCCGGCTCCCTGGCTGATCGGATCAACAGTGGTGCCGCCGCCAGAACTGCCATCACCCATCCTATAAAATGTGTGATCGCGCTGCCCGGTTCTTTGATTTTCAGTTTCATAACATCACTCCTTACTTTAATTATGTATATAGTATATACTTTAGCTACATTTAGTATTCTTAAATATCACATGTAGTTTTAAATACTATGTTCTGATATTTACTATACTACTACTCATTTCCTTATATTGCAACCCTTTTTTATAAATTTTTTCAAATCCCAGGTCAGCCAGAAGCCTGTGTACAGCAGATACCGTATGCATTCATTATGCCAGCCACAGATATTCATATGGCCCCAATACTATATTATCCCACAGGGGAACTGTTTTTCCCTGAATCAGATCATGAAGCTCCCAGGGAAGGCCAAACCAGTTCACAGCATTGCAGTTCACAGTCTGCCGCTCCTCGCTGAAGTTTGCCAGCACCAGCATCTTATCCTCCCTGTGAAATGCAAAGACAGCCTTATTTCCCGTATCAATGGGGATAGATGGAATATCCGAAGCAAATATACGGTTATCCTTTCTCACCTGGATCATCTCTTTGATACCGCTGAAAATAACTCCCTGCACAGTCCCCATATCATGTCTGTCTGCCGCCTTATCCCAATCCATAGGTGCACGATGCAGCCACCTGGAATCATGGGCAATGGTATGGTCTTTCTTATAGTCCCACCAGTTCATGGTGCCAATCTCATCACCGCTGTAAAGAAGCGGTATGCCTGTATAAGAGATGATCATGCTGTTCAGAAGCAGGATCCTCTTGACCGCCAGTTCCAGTTTATACCTGTCCTTCTTTGCAAGGGCCTCCTCCAGACCGCACAGGGAAGCCATAGTGCCGCTGTTTCTGGCATCCAGAGTCTCAGGATTGAACTCATATAATTCACCTTTTGCAAAGCTTCCCGGAAACTTCCCTTCCATGAACTGAATAATAAACTGTTTATGGGCCTCAGGGTCCATGCCCAGATCTTTGATGATATCCTTCTCAAATCCCCATCCAATATCATCGTGGCATCTGGCATAATTGATCCATACCCCGTCCTTGGGCGTACCGTAATCAATTGACATGGAACGCTGCATCAGCCGCACATCCCTGGCAGCCAGAGAATTCCAAAGAAGCACCATCAGGGACGCATTATACATAATGTGGCATTCCTTCTCCTCCGGGGTACCGAAATACTTCACGATCTCATGGGGTTCCACAATAGCCTCACCCAAGAAGATAACAGAGGGGCATACCTCCTCTATGATCATCTCGTACATTTTCAGCAGTGTGTGCACCTGAGGCAGGTTCATGGATGAAGTCCCCAGCTCCTTCCACATATACGGTATGGCATCCAGCCTGAAAATATCAATCCCCTTATTGGCCAGTGTCAGAAGTACGTGGGCGATCCGGTTGAACACATTGGGATTTTTATAATTCAAATCCCACTGAAATTCATAGAAGCGTGTCATGACAAATTTTCCAATATCCTCATAATAAGTAAAGTTCTTAGGCGCCACTTGCGGGAAGATTTCCGTCAGAGTCTTCTCATACTCTGAGGGAATGCCGTAATTGTCGAACATGTAATACATATCTTCATATCCCGGCTGGTTTTTCCTGGATTTCAGCGCCCACTCATGTTCCTTTGCGGTGTGGTTCAGAACAAAATCAATACAGGTACGGATCCCCTTTTTCTTCAGCCTGTCAATAACGTGTTCAAACTGCTCTGTAGTGCCGAATTTCTTATCCACGTTCAAATAATCAGACACCGCGTATCCGCCGTCATTCTGGCCCTCTCTGGACTGCAGAAGCGGCATAAAATGCACGTATGTCACTCCCAGGTCTGCCAGGTAATCAATTCTTTTCTCAAAATCGGACAGGTTTTCTGAGAACTTGTCCAGATACAGCATCATCCCCACCATCTTCTCCGAGAGATACCAGTCATTCCCCTTTTTATCCTGCTTTTTCAGTGCAGTACTTCTGTCCGCCTTTGCAGTCTTCATAATTTCCATAAGCTGGTCATAGAAAAATTGGGTGATCCCATTCTCCCCGTACAGCCCAAAGTAATATGTGCGCAGTTTTTCCATGGACATAGTCTTTTACTCCTTTCACACACCGGAAGCTGATTCCGTATTCTCTTGCTACAAGTATACAGGATAGACGGATTTCCCACAAGTCAAAAAGGCACCGCCAATCCATACACAGGCGATCCCTTTTACTCTTTGCTTTCTGTCATTATTCTGCTTTTCCATTTATTTTCTAAGTCCGGGCTGCGGGTTTCCTTGATCTTGAGCTCATCCTCACGGTCCGCATGTACCTGCATGACATTGGAATGCGCTGCGCTGATCAGCATTGCGCTGATAACAGATCTCGCATCGTAAATGCAGCTTCCGTATTTCAAATTATGCTACCAACCACTATTTTGTCCTTCTCCAGGTGGTTTACCGCCACATCATACTGAAGAAGGTTGTTCACATCATTGTTCACATATACCGGAACTTCAAAATACTCCCTTATCTCAGCCGAAATATTCCTGTTATGAAATACAACCTCCCCTGCACTGTTTCTTATATTTGTAGTACAGATGACCGTTTCCTTATCATTTGAGACGGAGGAGGGAACACCGATGGATACAGCATCTATGTTCTCAATTCCGTTGGAAACCCTGTACTTCTCAATAATTTCACAGAGCTTCTTCACAGGGTTGTGGGCATTGGCAATGTAAAAGCTTTTGATGACAGAAGGATTCCTCATCTCATTTTCCGGGGTCACAGCCCCGATGCGGAGATTTGTCCCACCCAGATCAATGCCTATTATTACATTATTCATTCTCCACTTCTCTTCTTTCTTCGTAACTGTTCCGAATTTTCACAGTTAATTATAAATCTCATCCACCCAGGCATCTCTCACCATATGAAAGCAGCCGCGCATCATATGATACTCATCATACAGCGCCTGACGGACTTGCACATGGATTGGGATCGCCTCATTCTCCAGAGATTCCACAAATTCCTGGAAACGTGTCATGATAAGCCTGCTGTAGTCACTGTAGCAGCTGTCCACAACCAGCATTCCCGGATTATATACCCACAGCAGATTGTACAGAACCCTGACAATGACATCCAGCGCCTCATCTACGATCCTTTTCACTTCCTCCACCTGCTCCTCATAAGCGCGGATCACCTCTTTGAACTTCTTATCAATGCCCGCCTGACGAAGTTTACGGTTCAGGACTGATACAGAGATCATATCCTCAAATGTGGTATATTTTTTTCCTGCGGTGTCTGTGAGCAAAAGCATCTTTCCCACCTCTCCGGCCATGAGCTCCTCACCCATGACCGCAGTGCCTCTGTGGATAAAGAACCCACCCACACCATGACCGCAGTAAAAATAAAACTGGCTGTCTGCTTCAGAATCCATACTCTCATACTCTGACCATGCTGCCGGAACCACATCGTGCAGAACTAAAATATTACCGATTCCAAACGCTTCCGCAAACAATTGTTTTATATGCAGGTCCTTAAAGTCAGCTATGAGGTCATAATTAACCAGGTCAACATTTTCATAATAGGCACTTGGAACAAACACTGCAATCCCCACCGTAACTGTATGCAAAGCCGCAAGCTTTTCCTTTATCAGTCCAACCGCACGCAGGAGATTCTCCCTGTAGGTGCATTTGGGGTCAAATTCCAGTGTCTGCTCTGCCTCAGGTGCCTCATAGATATCATATATGAGGAAACTGATCTCATCTACAGATGTCAGATTGATGCATACAATATTGCCGAACTTTTCATTTATTTCAAGTGCTTTGGGTTTTCTGCCCACGTCACTGCCGCCGCAGACTTTTTCCACAAGGATACCGCCCCCGATCAGGTCATCCACAATATGCTTTACCGTCATGACACTGATATGGTTTTCTTTAGCCAGCTCACTTCTGGTCTTGGTCTTGTCCCGTAAAATACTCTGCATAATGTTCACAACATTTACATTTCTAATGGTGCTGACTGTCAGCGTCTGTTTTCTATCTGCATCTATAGTCATTGAAATCACTTCCTTATTATTTTTTAACTGTCACTGCCTTTACATTTACGATTTTTCTCTATTGTAACGGATAATGCCTGCTATTTCAAACATTCTGTGAGAGATTTCTCAATGACAGCTACTGCCTCATCCACATTTTCTTTTGAAGTGATCAGTGCAGGATGCATAACCACAACTACATTTTCCAGGTTTTTTCTACTCTCCAGCTCTGTCACCAGTCCATTTTGAAGCATGGATTCATAGAATTCCTGACCAAGTACATATTTATCTTCTGAAGATGTTCCCTCCAGCTCCATGCCCTGCAGAAGTCCATGTCCCCGAACATCTTTGATGACCGGGTATTTATCCTTCAGCTCCAGAAGCCTGCTGTGCAGATAGTCACCTACCACACGGCTGTTCTTCACAAGACCGTCACGCTCAATGATCTCAATATTCTTCAGGGCACTGCGGCATGTCAGCGGATAACAGGAATGGGTATGTCCGTGAAGGTTGATCTTGCTCATTGCCTCACCGATTTCTTTTCATATACTTAAGCATTGCGGCCTGCAAAATAACCGCTGGCTGTGGCTTCACGTATTCTTCCTGTCTTTTTGCAGTCTCCAACTGCTATAAAATCTATTCCCAAATCATAACAGGTATCTCGCAGCCTGTTTGTTTCTGAATCTTTTGGACGCACACCCGCTGCGATGAGGACGGAATCCGCCGCCAGCATTCTTTCTTCTCCGTCTTTATTTTTTACGATGGCGCCATCCTCTGTGATCATCCTACAGGAACAGCCTGTCAGCACCGGGATTTTATAGTATGCTATCTTTTCATCTATCATCTGCTTCAGTCCGCCGTCAGCCTCCCCTGCGATAATATCAGTCATTTCTACGATAGTTACATTTTTCCCATCCTGGGCAAGGGCTATGGCCTCCTCACATCCCATAAGGCCCCCGCCGATTATCACCGTATTATTTCCCGGAACGGCTCCTGACCGATGCATAGATGCAGCGTACAATACATTGTTATCAGCAATTCCCTCAATAGGCGGAATAAACGGATCCCCGCCTATGGCGCCTATAACCAGATCCGGTTCCGCACTCCGGATCAGTTCCGGGGTCACGACCGTATTCATACGGACTTCAACCTGGCTGTCTTCTATACGGCTGATAAGCGAATCCCTGAACTTACGGATATCCTGCTTGAACTCAATATGATCAGAATAACTGAGTGTTTTTCCAAGAGAATCACTTGCCTCACATAAAATAACCTTGTGCCCCCTCTCCAGCGCACCTAAAGCAGCCTGCATTCCTGCCGGGCCGCCGCCTGCTATCAGAATCTTTTTCTCCACTGTTTTAAAGGAATTCTCCCTGGCTATTTCACGAAGCCTTCCCATAACAGGATTCACAGAACAATATACCACACCGTTTGGATATGGTACATAAGGGATAAGTGCGCCACTGTTACAGCGCATACAGCGGATACAGTGGGCAATTTCACTGCTCTTTCCCTTCAATGCCTTTTTAGGAAGAAACGGGTCTGCTATCATTTGACGTCCCATCGCAACCATATCTACCTTTTCTTCCTCCAGCAGTTTTTCCATATCATCCGGATCTGACAATCCTCCGATACCTGTAACAGGTACACTGACTGCTTTTTTTATAGCTGCTGCATATGGTATGTTTACACCATTTGGGAAAAACGGTCCCGGAAACATTCGCACCATAGTGGCCGGGTCATGGAAACTCCCCACAGATACATGGAATGAATCCACCTTGCTCTCAATCATATGGGCAAAAACTGCCATTTCTTCCTCTTCCAGACCTCCCTCAATAAGCTCTGAACCTGAAATACGATATTCAATGGGAAAATTCCTCCCGCAGCGCGCCCTCACTCTATCCAAAACCATAATAGGGAATCGGGCACGGTTTTCCAGACTCCCCCCATATTCATCTGTCCGTTTATTATTTAATGGTGAAAGGAATTGGTCTAAAAGCCATCCGTGACCTCCATGTATCATTACCATATCAACACCTGCAAATTTCGCCATAAAAGCCGCCTCTGCATAGGCGTCGGCAATTTCATTCATCATCTCCTCCGTCATTTCTTTCACTTTGGCACCATAATGATTGACTGACGGGGACGGCCCCCACACCTCCCCGTTATCAGGAAGATAAGCAGGATGGGCTCTTCTCCCGGAGTGCACAAGCTCTATGGATACAAACGTGTCATACTGATGCACGCTGTCAACCAGCCTTGTCAAGGACGGCAGGAGGCCCGGATCATCCAGATGGGCCATCCGCGGATGACATGCATCCGTACGTGAATGGATTCCGGTCTCCCCTATCGTAAGAAGTGCCGCACCACCTCTTGCCAATGTGGTATAAAAATCAATGTTATCCTGTGCAAAATACCCCTTTTCTTCCCCACGCCCGGTAATTGTCATGGGAGACACACAGATTCGGTTCTTTAATGTCAGCCGGCCGATTTTTATGGGGCTGAATAAATATGGATAATGCTTCATAATTCCCTCTCCTTTTGTAATACCTGCTTTTTAACCGTACGGCAGAATTTGTATAACTTTATCTTACACCAGAAAAGATGGAATAACAACAAAATAGAAAAAGAGAGGCCAAACGGCCCCTCCCTGATTACTATGTGAATGATACAAATGTGAGGAAATTAATAATTCTCTACTTTTCTTTCAAAGTATGCCTTCGGATGAGCACATACCGGACATACTTCAGGAGCTTCCTCTGCCTCGTGTACATAACCACAGTTTCTGCACTTCCAGCCTAAAGGAGCATCTCCCTTAAAGGTTTTGTCAGCTTTATAACTTTCAAGGAGTTTTTTATAACGTCTCTCGTGCGCAGCTTCCACTTTTGCAACACCTTCAAATTTTACTGCCAGTTCTTCAAAGCCCTCTTCTCTGGCTTCCTGAGCCATACGTGCGTACATATCTGTCCACTCGTAGTTCTCACCTGCAGCTGCGTCTTCCAGGTTCTGAGCAATATCATGGATTCCGTGAATCTCTTTGAACCACATCTTAGCATGTTCTTTTTCCTGGTCTGCTGTCTCCAGATATAAAGATGCTAACTGCTCATAACCGGCTTTCTTTGCTGCTGATGCGTAATATGTATATTTATTTCTGGCCTGTGATTCACCGGCAAATGCATCCCATAAGTTTTTCTCTGTTTTTGTTCCTGCGTACTTTGACATAATAAAACCCTCCATAAGATTCTGAAAATAACGACTATTTATTTTCTTTAGCAGAACCGGACATCTGCCGGCTCTGCCAATTGGTTGCTAATAGGGAAATACCAAAACTTTTATATGGATTAGCCGAAATATCTCTTTAACAGGCCTTCAAATGCTTTTCCGTGACGAGCCTCGTCTCTTGCCATCTCATGTACTGTATCATGGATAGCATCCAGGTTAGCAGCTTTTGCACGTTTTGCCAGGTCAAATTTACCAGCTGTTGCTCCGTTTTCAGCAGCAACACGCATTTCCAGGTTTTTCTTTGTGCTGTCTGTTACAACTTCGCCTAATAACTCTGCGAATTTAGCCGCATGTTCTGCTTCTTCGTAAGCAGCTTTTTCCCAGTATAAACCGATTTCCGGATATCCTTCTCTGTGAGCCACTCTAGCCATAGCCAGATACATACCAACCTCTGAGCACTCGCCCTCAAAGTTAGCTCTCAGATCAGCAATGATATCTTCGCTTACGCCCTGAGCTACTCCTACAACATGCTCTGCTGCCCAGCTCATTTCGCCAGCCTGCTCTGTAAATTTATCAGCACCTACGCCGCATACTGGACATTTCTCCGGAGCTGCGTCACCTTCATAAACATATCCACATACACTACATACAAATTTTTTCATAATACTCATTCTCCTTTTTAATTAAAATTTTGTTATTTATTGTTTTCTTGATAACAGTAATTATTACTGTTTTAATGTAACATACTTGACAATTTTTGTCAACTAGTTTTTTTAATTTTTTTTGTTTCCAGACATTTCTTACAAACACCGTAAAAGGTAGTCATATGACCTGTTATTTTACCATCAAAGCTCTCGGCCACTTTCTCCTTCATACAGTCAAATTCGCCTGCCTCTATGTCTGTGATACTGTGACACTGGGTGCATATAAAATGACTATGAGGTTTTGTATTGCAGTCAAATCTGTCCGGCCCGTCTCCTGTTGTTATCTTTGCAATCTCGCCTAAGTCTACCAGAAGAGATAAGTTCCGATATACTGTTCCAAGACTGATATTCGGAAAATCGGCTTTGATCCCTGCATATACAGTATCGGCCGTAGGATGCTCCTTGCTGTTCATAACGAACTCGCGGATGGATTCCCGCTGACGGCTGTACTTCAATGTTGCCATCGCACCCTCCTTTCAATAACAATAATTGTTACTGATATAACTATATTATACTTAACAATTTTTGTCAAGTATAATTTATAAAAAAGCCGGCTCTTTTTTCAGCCGGCTTTTGTGTTATGGACTGGCACTGCGTGGGGGTTATTGCAGCAAGCTGCTTTGCATCACCTGGCATCCAGCGCATTGAGGGTATACTCATGTATTGCTTCTCTCCGGAATTTATCTGACTCCAGTATATGGGAAAATAAAATATCCACCATAACTAATATCGGAAACTGTGGGGATATCGCCTTCCCCTTTTCCAGATTTTCCTTAACCGCAAACAAAAGTATCTCATCGCAGTAATCCAAAAATGTCTTATCCTTCCTGGATGTCATCAATATGGTAGTGGCCCCTCTCTCTTTGGCTGCCCTCAGAGAAGTCATGACTTCCTCTGTCCTTCCGCTGACACTGATACCGATAACAGCACAGTCCTCATCCAAGAGCACGGAGTTGATCTTCATAATATGCGTATCTGTCACTGCCTCCACGTTAACACCAATACGCATAAAACGAATCTTCATCTCCACGCCCACCAGACCGGAACTTCCCTTGCCATACACATATACCCGCTTCTTCTCAGACAGTATATTGACAATACGCTTCATCTGCTCCTCATTCACCAGGGAATAACTCTTGTTTAAAAGTTCCTGGTAAGTATTCAGCACCATTTTGGTCTGGTCATTACTCACCGGGTAATTCCGCACAGTTCCCTGCTCATAACAAAAAAGAAACTCCCGGTATCCCTTATATCCACACTTTTTCGCAAAACGTGACAGGGATGCCTCTGACACGTACAGACGGCTGGAAACACTCTTGGAGGATAAATCTATTTTCTCTGTATTATTGATAAAGAAATCAGCGATCGTCTTCTCCAGAGGTGTAAAGCTGCTATAAATTGATTCTATTTGAGGAATGATATTTTTTTCATACTGCTCCATTCGAGCACCTCCATTCTATCTGTCCCTGCGGCAGGCAGCTCACTTTGGACCGGACAGCTAAAATATCAGTTAAGAATGCCTTCCCCTAAAATGGTAAAATGCTCCCAGCATTCCTGCCTGATTTTTATTTTCCGCAAAGGCCAGCCTGGTATGAGAAGCCACTGAGGGTATCAGATACTTATCCAGGCTCTTTCTGATCCGTTCATACAGATATTCCTTCTGGGCCATGATTCCGCCTCCCAGAACTACCACTTCCGGGTTGATCACATAACAGATATTGGCGATTCCCATTCCAAGCACATCCACTATCTCATCAATGGCACGGATACAGTCCATATCCCCCTGCTTTGCATGTTCAAACACATACTTTCCGTCAATACTTTCAGGACTTATATTTTTGTATTGAGCTGTCTTCTTCACCAGGATACTGCTTGCCCCCATATCCTGAAACTCGCCGCCCGGAAGATGCATATATCCGATTTCACACCCGCTTCCGGAAAATCCATGGAACACCTGGTTGTCAATCACAATAGCACCGCCGATCCCTGTCCCGATGGTAAGACACAGGCTGATCCTGCTCCCTTTGGAAGCGCCCGCAAAGTTTTCCGCAAGCCCTGCACAGTTCACATCATTTTCCACCTCACAGGGCAAATGAAATTTGTCCTCCAGAGTTTTTTTGATCTCTGTTCCCGTATATTCCGGAATCAGTGGGGCGGAATATGTGATCCTGCCCGCTTCGCAGTCCACCATGCCCGCTGTTGAGATACAGATACCCGCCGGCCTGTGATCCTTCAGGTAATCTTCAATGATCTTCACTGTTTTTTTCATGATTCCCGGTCCGCCATGCTGCATAGCCTCTGTGGGCATCTCACCTCCAGCAACAAATACCGCATCTTCCTGTATTATACCATATTTTATCAAAGTACCGCCAATATCTATACAAATATATTGCTTCATACGAATGCTCCTTATATTACTGTTCACTACCTTTACAGTTATCTTTTTCTTCCCCGCATTTTTCGCGGCATAAAAACGTGACAAAAGGGAACTGTAATGTCACATCCCCGCGGCCGTTACAGTTCCCTATATTGTACCATGAGTCTGCCCCCACAGTCTTAAAGAATCCTGGATTATTTAATTTTTATCTTAAATATGGCTTTCTTAATCACAGCCGGACCATCAACAGCAACTGCTGTCCTGTGGGCATCCTTTGGGTAGCAGAGAAGAAAATCGCCTTCCGTCAGAACCACATGGCTGTTCGGCTCACCGTCAAGAGGAAGAAAATCATCCTTCTCCACAAATTCTTTTTGTTCCATGTTATCAATGAAATTCACATCAATCTGTTCCGGGCCTCTCAGCATAAAATGCAGATCCAGGTATTGTCTGTGTGCTTCCCAGAAACGGTTCTTGGGTGTTGTAGTCTCATACTCTACAATATTCACAAACAAATTGTCACCGTCAATCTGGTGGCTGCCCTTCTCATATCCCAGTAAGTCATGTTCCTTTGCGTACCGGAAACATTTCAACACTTCCTCTTCCAGCCAGGGATAATCCTTCAAATCTCTGATATTACCAAATACCATTTTGCTGCCTCCTTTACAGAACAAAATTAGGATCAGTTTTTGTAAATTGTTGTATGCGCAGCCGGTACGGAGTTATCGCCCTTAACTTTTCTGGAAATAATACTTGCAGGCAGACCCACAACCAGAGAAACTACAATAGAGATAATGGAGTAGGACCAGATAGAGATTGTCACATCCGGTGCCACAACCGGTACCACATATTTAATAGCCACCATAACAGCCGATGCTGCGATAAATGCGCATACAGCCCCGAACGTATTGGCCACCTTGGTAAATGCGCCCAGGATGAACGTACCAACCAGAATACCAAGTACCAGACCCATAAATCCGTTAAACCATTCGTAAGCAGATTTCACACCGCCGTTAGCCAGGACCATAGCAACCACAATGGAGAAAATACCTACCAGAAGAGATACATACTGTCCAATCTTTGTCTGTTTCTCAAAGCTCAGCTCTTTTTTGGAAAGACGAGCCTGGATATCCAGAGTCCAGCTTGATGCCACAGAGTTCAGGCCGGTAGAAAGTGTGGACTGTGCTGCCGCATAGATCGCTGCCAGAAGCAGTCCGGTAATACCAACAGGAAGTTCAAATGCAATCCAGGATGCAAAAATCTGGTCCTGCTGTGCTGCCGGAGGAAGCTGATTCCCCTGTACCTGATAGAATACATATAACCCGGTACTGATCAGGTAAAATACAGTGGCGATAAAAATAGACAGACCGCCGTTTGTAAGCATCATCTTATTCAGTTTCTTTGTATCTGTTGTTGTTGTGAAACGCTGTACAATATCCTGGCTGGACACATAGGACCCCATAGTATTGAAACCGGCGCCTACGATCATCAGGAATACACTGTCTTTTAAAATATTGGCATTGAAAATAGGCTGGTCAACTGCCAGGAACTTATGTCCTGCTGACATCTCATGGAAGATAGCCCCAATACCGCCGTCAAGATGAGCGATCAGAAACACCAAGCCAAAGGTTACACCAACCAGAAGTACGGAACCCTGGATAAAGTCTGTCCAAAGTACGGATTTCAGGCCGCCTGTGTAAGAGTAAATGATCGCGATAATGCCCATAATGACAATCAGGATATTCACGTTGATCCCCATAAGGCTGGATAATACCATACATGGCAGATACATGATAATGGACATACGTCCAACCTGATAAACAATGAACATAACAGCACCCAGGACACGCAGGCCCTTGCTGTTAAAACGCAGCTCCAGATAATGATAAGCAGTATCAATATCCAGCTTGCTGTAAATAGGCAGGAAGAATTTGATCGTAAGCGGAATAGCCAGCAGCATACCTAACTGGGCAAACCACATGATCCATGTTCCCGCATAGGAGTTTCCTGCCAGAGACAGGAAGGAAATGGGACTCAGCAGTGTTGCAAAAATAGATACGGATGTAACCCACCACGGTACCGTTCCGTCACTCTTAAAGTATTCTTTTCCCTTCATTTCCTTTTTAGCAAAATGAAGACCGGCAAATAAAACGGCTGCCAGGTAAACGATCAAAATTGCCAAATCAATATAAGTAAAGCCTTGCATCTGTTACCTCCCTCTAATCCTGTAACAGTCCGGATACCCGAACGGTTACCTAATCTTTTTCTGTATCCCTTTATAACAATTTAATCTTTTGCTTTTATGCCAGATATCTTTCTTTCGCAGCTTTTACCATCTCAGCAGCCTCATGTGCAATCACCACATCTGCTTCCTGAAGGTTCTCCAGCGGTTCACGGACACCGCCGATATTCACGTTGTCATTTGTGCGCAGGATCTCTTTTGCCACAGCATACATATTTGCGCGGCTGGAGCACATTTTGTAGATAATTTCATTGATGGCGTACTGTAATTCACAGGCTTTTCCTTTTTCCCCTGCTTCAACCAGCTCATTTAATTTCAGGAACAGCTCCGGCATAACCCCATATGTTCCGCCGATACCGCCGTCAGCACCGATGGCGCGTCCGGCTACAAACTGCTCGTCCGGACCGTTGAATACAACGAAGTCATCTTTTGCTGCCAGACCTGCTGATTTGAACATCTGGATATCCTGAGTGGGCATAGAAGAGTTCTTTACAGCAATCACTCTGGGGTTTTTCATCATCTCTGCAAACAGACTCATTGTCAGAGCAGTACCTGCAAGCTGCGGAATGTTATAGATCACGAAATCCGTGTTGGGAGCAGCATTGCTGATGGCATTCCAGTAAGCTGAGATAGAGTATTCCGGCAGACGGAAGTAAATCGGAGGAATGGACGCGATCGCATCTACACCCACACTCTCCGAGTGTTTTGCCAGCTCCACACTGTCTTTTGTGTTATTACATGCCACATGGTTAATAACAGTCAGTTTTCCCTTCGCCGCTGCCATTACGTTCTCAATGATGAGCTTTCTCTCTTCTACGCTCTGGTAAATACATTCACCTGAAGAACCATTGACATACACACCTTTTACGCCTTTGTCAATAAAATGCTGTGTGAGGGCCTGTACACGCTCTCCGCTCACATTGCCTTCCTCATCATAACATGCATAAAACGCCGGGATAATTCCTCTGTACTTATCTAATTTACTCATTGCTGTGACTCCTTTCATCTTCCTCTTAAATTTACTTTTCCAGGGTTGCCATCACATCTGTGAAGGATTTTGTGATCAATTGGGGACGTGTGATAATAGACCCTACTACCACGCTGTAACATCCCAGTTCGATCACACGTTTTGCCTTTTGGGGTGTGTTGATGTTGCCTTCCGCGATCACGTGATGTTTCACTTTGCTTAAAATTGTGCGAATGATCTCAAAATCATTCTCTTCAATCCTGTCGCCCTTGCTGTGCTCTGTGTAGCCAACCAGTGTCGTTCCAATGAAGTCAAATCCAAGCTCGTCTGCGTGAAGCGCTTCCTCCACGGTGGAGCAGTCTGCCATCAAAAGCTGTTCGGGGTATTTCTTTCTGATCTCCACATAAAATTCATCCAAAGTAACATTTCCGGGTCTCAACTCTTTTGTGGCATCAATGGCAATGATTTCAGGTTTTACCTCCATCAGTTCATCTACTTCCTTCATGGTGGGGGTGATATAGACCTTGCTGTCATCATAGTCCCGTTTCACAATTCCAATTACGGGAAGATCCACATTTTTCTGAATTTCTGCTATATCCTCCTTTGTATTGGCACGAATGCCCATGGCCCCGCCTTCCTTTGCCGCTCTGGCCATTCTTCCCATAATAAATGAAGAATGCAGGGGTTCATGAGGGAGCGCCTGGCAGGATACGATCAAATGTCCCTTTAGCTTCTCTAAACGCTGATTCATAACTCTCTCCTTTCCGCATCTCGGCTTCTAATTGCTGCCTTCGCTTTGATTTCAGTATAGCATTTATGAAAATTTTTTCAATATTTTTTCCGATTCAGAAATTCCTTTCACACCAAATATCAACTTGCACAAATTTTAGCCGTGTTAAACCTTTGTTTTTTATCGATATTGACGTTTTGTGAAAGTTCTTTCAATTTATACATCATACATTGAATTAACTTGTAAAGGGAATTATAATAGAAGCATGAACCATACCATGTAAATGTAGTGACATCACATATTTTCCCAAAGAAGTGCAAAAAAATACAAGGACAGGGAACAAATCATGTGATAGAGTGAAATCAGAAAAGGAGTGAAATCAGATGATAATAAAAAATGGATTTATATTTCAGGAAGACGGCACTTTTAAAAAGAAAGACCTGTATGTAGAGAACGGAAAAATTGTATCTTCTATAGAAGAAGTGACAGACAGGAAAGAGATTGATGCTTCGGGCATGAAAGTCCTTCCCGGCGCTGTGGATGTACACAGCCACGGTGCATTCGGACACGATTTTTCCGACGCGGATGTGGAAGGACTTAAAACTGTCCTCCGTTATGAAAAATCCCATGGCGTGACTTCCTACTGCCCCACCTCCATGACACTGCCGAAAGAGCAGCTCCTGGATATTTTCGCAACTGCTGTAAAGGCAGGAAATGCAGAAGATCAGGCAAGGATTGTTGGAATCAATATGGAAGGGCCTTTCATTGACCCAGATAAAAAAGGTGCCCATGTAGAACGCCATATACGCAGACCGGATATGGGATTCTTCCGTGAATGCAACGAAAAAAGCGGAAATCTCATAAAACTCGTAACACTTGCCCCCAATATGGAAGGCGCCGATGAATTTATAGAGGAACTGAAGGATGAGGTTAAAATATCCATTGGTCATACCATGGCCGGCTATGACGCCGCACTGGCAGCCATGAGAAAGGGCGCCAATCATGTAACCCATCTATTCAACGCCATGCCGGCATACGGCCACCGTGACCCGGGCGTTGTGGGTGCTGCTGCAGATGCAGAAAACTGTATGGTGGAATTGATCTGTGACGGGATCCATATTCACCCAAGTGTTGTAAGAAATACCTTCCGTATGTTCGGAAGTGAAAGAGTTGTGCTTATCAGTGATTCCATGATGGCAACAGGCATGGAAAACGGCACCTACGAGCTGGGCGGCCAGGAAGTTACCATGAACAACAGGAAGGCAACATTGGCAAACGGCACGATCGCAGGCTCCGCAACCAACCTGTTTGACTGCATGAAAACAGCTATGAAATTCGGTATTTCTGAGGCAGACGCCATCTTCGCCGCAACAAGAAATCCAGCCAAGAGCATTGGAGTCTATGACAGAGTCGGATCTTTGACACCCGGAAAAGAAGCGGATATCCTGCTGGTGGATGACGCGTATAATCTGAAGAAAGTATTATAATAAATAAAAGGCGAAAGCGCACTGGACATCCAGCTGCCTTTCGCCGTCTTTTATCCCTGTATTGTTTCCCCACAAAAATCACATTTCTTTACGCTCCCCCTGCTTATGATCTGCCTTCAATCCTTACTTGAATAATTTCAGCTTGTCCTTCCTGGAAAGCCGTTTTATCTCCCACTCTCTTTGCATGGCCTCCCTTTTAGTCCCAAAGGACTCATAATAGGCCAGCTCAACAGGAAGTCTGGACTTTGTGTATTTTGCCCCTTTTCCGGCGTTGTGGCACTTTATACGCCGTTCCAGGTCATTGGTCCACCCGGTATAAAGGCTGCCGTCACCGCATTTAAGGATGTAAGTATAATTCATGATAAATCCCTAACCTGCCTTCTATGTAATGGCACCGCACCCGCCAGTGGCAAATACGGCGCCTCTATTCCAAAGCTGCCGATGAAAAAAAGTATATTTCCCATTTGCGGAAATTCGGATATTTCCGCAGAGGAACAGTGAAGCGCTGTTCTGATATAAAACCTGTAGAAATCTGATCGGCTGCGGATTTTCTGTTCCGCATAGTTTATTATACTCTAAAGTCTCATAAATGTGAATACAGGGACCACCAAATGGCAGTCCCTGTAAAAAGATATTCTGAAATGATCATTTTAAAAGATATACATTGGTGTAATATACCCCCAGATTGTTCCCGCGATTATGGTCATTGACAAAAACATCTATGCGATTGCCTTTGATCGCACCACCACAGTCAGATGCGGTAAAGATATGTCCGTTAATAATAACTCTTGTTCCATATGGAATAACTGTTGGGTCTACTGCGATGGTATCGCCTTCCACAAGAGGTGCTCCGGTGGAGGTAACCCCTGCCCACTGGTCATTACAGCATGCACCGCCGCAGTAATGTGTAATCTTATATGTGCCCAGACATTCGCCATACTGATCCTGGGAAGCGTTAACTTCTCCGATATCACTTCCATAGAATCCATATGTGTCATCCAGAACTCTGGTTGCCCACACTGCGTTTGCAGTATTGACATTTCCTACAATAATTCCTGCACGGCTGTTTGCCGCCTCTACAGTTTTTCCTTCTCCGGCATACATCACAACATGATAAATCTCACTTCCGTTGGAATAGAAGATCAAGTCGCCCGGCTGTGCTTCATCAACCGGTATCTGTGTACCGTAATAAGCCTGATCCTCGGCAACTCTGGGAAGGTCATAACCGTACTGTGAATAAATACTCTGAACAAAACCAGAACAATCCGCACCGTCTGTCAGGCTTGTGCCGCCCCACACATAGGGATTGCCTACAAACTGGGATGCAAACTCCAGAATAGACTGTCTCAGTGCTCCACCCGGAACTCCACCCTTTATAGAGGTGATCGTATAGTAACATGCACTGTTATCTTCCGGTTTTATAAGCTCTGCAGCGGTATCCAGATTCTCTTCCCCGCGCTCTTCTATGATCTTGTTTGCTTCATCATCCAGGTAAAGAGAACTCTTTTTAATAAATCCTCTTACATCTCCGGACTCTACATATATCCAATCCTTATCTTTATCTGCAAGTACAAAACAAATGTTATCCAGATTCAAATTACCGATGACACGGCTCTTATCACTCTGAGATTCATGAATGGTTCCAAGTAAAGATTTGCACACTGCATAATCTTTTGAGACTACAGTAGACCTTACAGTAGTCTTTGTATAAAGGAATGCTTTATTTTCCAGAGGTGAAATTAATTCTTTTGCCTGTTTAAATTCTTCAACCACGATTTTCTTCTTGGCTGTTTTGTTTTTTTCTTCAGCTTCCTGTTTTTCTTTTGCTTTTGCGTCTGCTATCTTCTGCGCCTCATCACCTGTTAAAAGTTTTGACTTCAGCACAAATCCTCTGACAGTTCCTGACTCTATGTATACCCATGTTCCATCATCCGTATCCATGGTCTGTTCTTCCTCTTCATTGCCCAGACGAAGCTTCAATCCATCATTGCTCAGAAGATAACATACACCATCTTTATCCAGTGTTCCAATGACCCTTGCCTGCTCTGATTTTTCTTCATAGACGTTCAGATTCTCCAGGGCAAATGCATAGACCTTGCGAATGGTACGAAAACGGAAATTTTCCTTAATATCCGGCATTTCAAAAGCCTGCTGGCTATCAATCAAATTGCCGCTTGTCTCTGCATCCTGTGCCGGCTCCTCTGCTGGTGCCTCAGGCTCTGCGGGTGTTTCTTCTGCAGGCTTTTCAGGCTCCGCCGGTGTTTCCGGTTTTTCGGGATCCGGATTTTCCGGGTCTGGTTTCCCTGGATCTGGATTTTCCGGGTCCGGGTTCTCCGGGTCTGGATCTGGATTTTCCGGGTCCGGATTCTCTGGGTCCGGATCTGGATTTTCCGGATCTGGGTTCTCCGGGTCTGGATTTGGATTTTCCGGGTCCGGGTTCTCCGGGCCCGGATTTGGATTTTCCGGTTTTTCCGGGTCCGGGTTCTCTGGGTCCGGATTGGGGTTTTCCGGGTCTGGATTCTCCGGGTCTGGTTCTTCAGTATTTGGATTGTCTGAGTTCTCGGGATTCTCCGAACCTGTCGGTTTTTGGTTTTTATCCTGATCTTTTATACTTGCAGAATCCGTATCCTCAGGCTTTTCAATTTTATTTGTTCCAACCTTTGTCATATCGCCGGCAAAAACAGCGGACGGTGTAACCATTGTCAGCACCACTGTTACAGCCACGACTCTGCTCAATTTTTTTAAATGCATAGAACTCCTTCCATTCCGGCTTTTTCCTACTGCAAAAAAAGCATAAATTTCTTTATACTTTATATTTTCACACCATTCTTTTCCAATGTCAACAAGAAAATAAAAATTCACTAAAAATTCAAACAAACTAAATAAAAATTTACATTGTATACAAATTTTTCTATCTTACTTTAAAATATACCATTTTGGGGGTTTCAAAAACTACCCTTTTCTGCGCCTCACACCCCCAATAAAACTTTTTTAACTGTTCACTACCCTTACAGTTACAGATTTTTCTATGTAAATATAAAAAACCACTTCAAAACAGTGATTCTGTCTTGAAGTGGTTTTCCTGATTACGGCAGGTACTGGATAGGATCCAGCGGGCTTCCGTCTTTCTTCAGTTCAAAATAAAGGTTTGCACCCTCTTTTGTATAATATTTTGTAGGCTCATTCACATAACCAAGTGTTGCCCCTGCCTGTACATACTGCTCCGGCTGGAATGCCACATCTTTTAACTGACCGTAAACTGCCTGATATCCATTACCCAGGTCAACAGTAACTGTTGTTCCTGTCTCAACGTTTTCTTCCACAGCCACTACCTGACCGTTTGCAACAGAGGCAACCGGTGTATCAACCTCTGAGGAAATAGCAATTGCCGGGCTGTATTTATATTCATTCAGAGTGGGGAAATATACAGTGTGTTCCATATCATAATCAATGACTACCTGTCCACTTACAGGCCACTCCATAAGAGAGCTTTCTGTAAAGTTCACATCCGGTGCAGCTGCAACTGCTGCCTGGTTGTCCACCTCTGCGGATGCATCCTGTGTATCAGCCTCCGGCTGTGTATTCTCTGCTGCAGAGGCGTCTGCAGATTCAGTCTGCTCTGCTGCAGGCTCCTGGACTGCTTCTGACTGTGTATCTGCCTCTTCCGGCACTTCTCTGGTACCTTCAACCTGAGTGGTGTTGGCATCCTGGGATTCCTCCTCAGGTTTTTCTTCTGTTGTCATTGCCTCGTCAGAAGTATTCTCCTCATTCTTGACAAGTTCCTTTTCATTCGGTGTGCTCTTACTCCCGGACTGATATACAGCCGCACATGTTACAACTATGGCCAGCACTAAAAAACTGCTGAGAGCCACGCGGATTTTGTTTCTTTTACTCATATTCTTCACCTCAACCTATAGTGGGCATCCGCCCCTTTTGTTGTTACTGTTTACAGCCTTAAAAGCGCAGTTATCTGACCAGTAACACGCTTTGCTATGCATCGCGCTGCATCCCATTGGAAAGATTCTTCCCGGGAAAGTGGATGTAAATAGTAACCATTTGTTTTCTCTTATAGGATTGCCAGAATATGTGAACTTATACATAATTTTAAAATTCCGCGCAGCAACTCTTTTACTTTTGTATTTCCTTCAATTTTAGATCAGGGAAAAAATAATTTAAGATTTCCTCATACTTTTTCTTTTGTCCCGCCATTTTTTCCGCTGTATATTGGCTCAACCCTACCCCGTGACCAATACCTTTACAGAGAAACCTCACCTCATTCTCCAATGTCTGGACCGTAAAACAGGAGGAGGGCAGATGCAGGATCTCTCTTATCTTCTCCCCCTGAAATTCCTGGTTTCCCACATTGATCTCCATAACATAACCCGCACGGTCAGTATTTTTGATCTCAATTTCCCCCATATCATCAATGGAAAAACCGGGATACGTGTTCTGGATCTGCTTTTTCAAATCATCCAGGGAAAAATAGCATCCCTGTATGTAGGAAGGGCTGTTGATATCTTCCGGAGTTTCCACGGAAGGGGCATAGGAAAAAGCATCTCCAAGTACCTCCTGGGCATCCCTGGTCTTTCCCTGGCTCAGTTCATGATAAGGAAGTTCCACCACATCCCCGTCTTTCATAAGTACCTGCCCCCTGGTATCAGCCGCCGCATCCTGGAACTTCTGGAACTGCTCCAGGAACAGATCATCCATTTTTCTTTTTTTCAGTGCCTGGGAAGCATTCTGAATGGTATTCGCCGCGGTTCCTTTCTTCCACTCCAGATAGAGATTATTTCTGGCGATAATGGTTTGTGCTTTTATGGCTTCACGGGGCGCATCCCAGGATATCTGAGATGCTGTGACAGCCGGAAGATAATCTTCCATATCTGATTCCCTGGAAACAGGGCACGCTTTTCTCCCGCATATAATAACAGTCAAAAGATATGGCAGTAAAAACAATATGAGTATTCCGGAAATCCCCGGACCTTTTCCTGCTTTCATACAAAACCCGGCCGATTTCTTTCTTTTATTATATGAATCGGCATTCTCGTCCCATACCTATTACATGCAATCAGGGAATACACTGCCTTTCGCAATGTATTCCCTGAGAAAAAATTTTATTTTTTTAAAACCAATACCGGTATGGGTGGATTATTTTCTCTGTTATAGTATGTACTCAAAATGACTACATATTTCCTGCTGTCCAAATTTTTCAGCATTTCCAGAATGCTGTCCCTCTCCTCAAAACCGGTATCTCCTCCGCTGTAGATGCAAAGACTCATAGCACCGCCCTTTTTTAACAGCTCCAGGCCCTCTAAAATGGCCCTCAGACTGTTTTCGGGCTTTGTGGCTAGAGAATGGTCACCACCGGGTAAATATCCAAAATTAAAGAATATACCGTCAACTGTCTCTTTCCGCTCATACAGTCCCATATTGGTATGGCTCTCCAGCAGTAGTTCTGCCCGCTGCCTCAAACCATTCCGCTCCAGCAGCTTCTCTGTGGCATCAATTGCCTGCTGCTGGATATCAAAGGCTTTTACACGGCCAGTCTCACCTGCCATCCTGCACAGAAAAAGCGTATCATTTCCATTCCCCATGGTGGCATCTATATACACACCTCCGCGCTTTGCATGTATTCTAAAACTTTCATGGCACCACTCTGTGATCTGATAAGATTTCATTTCTTACTTTGTGCTGGCTTCCAACGCCTGTGCCAGGTCTTCAATAATATCCTCTACATTCTCAATACCCACGGAAAAACGGATCATTCCAGGTGAAACCCCTGCTGCCACAAGCTGTTCATCATTTAACTGCCTGTGTGTATGGCTTGCGGGATGAAGGACACTTGTTCTTGCATCCGCCACATGCGTTACAATTGCTGCCAGCTTCAGGCTGTCCATAAATTTCACTGCTGCTTCCCTTCCGTCCTTCAATTCAAAAGAGATAACACCGCAGGTACCCTTTGGCATATATTTCTTAGCCAGTTCATAATATTTATCTCCGGGAAGCCCCGCATAATTTACATGGCTTACCAGGGAATGTTCATTGAGGAATTCAGCCACCTTCCGGGCATTATAGCAATGACGCTCCACACGCAGCGCCAGGGACTCCAGGCTGGCATTTAACATGAAACAGTTGGTGGGGGATGGAATGGAACCCAGATCACGCATAAGCTGCGCATTAATTTTCATAATATATGCTGCTTTTCCGAACTGTTTTGTGTACACCACCCCATGATAGGATTCATCAGGCCTTGTGAGGCCGTGAAACTTATCACCGTAAGCATCCCAGTCAAAATTACCGCTGTCAACAATAGCGCCGCCTACCTGCATTGCATGTCCGTCCATATATTTTGTTGTGGAATGGATTATAATATCCGCACCCCACTCAAATGGACGGCAGTTTACAGGTGTTGCAAATGTATTATCAACAATCAACGGAACCCCATGGGCATGTGACAGACCTGCAAACTTTTCGATATCCAGAACAACAAGAGACGGATTAGCAATGGTCTCAGCAAAAACAGCCTTGGTGTTTGGCTGAAAAGCTTTCTCCAACTCTTCTGCCGGCGCATCCGCATCCACAAAGGTACACTCAATGCCCATCTTCTTTGCTGTGACGCCCAGCAGGTTCAATGTACCGCCATAGATGGCAGACGCACAGATCACATGGTCCCCCGCCTCACAAATATTAAATACAGCATAAAAGATAGCAGCCTGTCCTGATGAGGTAAGCACTCCCGCTACACCGCCTTCCAGGTCTGCAATCTTAGCTGCCACCAAATCATTGGTTGGGTTCTGGCATCTTGTATAAAAATACCCTTCGTCTTTCAGGTCAAAAAGACGTCCCATCTCCTCAGTGGTATCATATTTAAACGTTGTACTCTGGTAAATAGGCAGAATTCTGGGCTCTCCTTTTTTTGGTTTCCATCCTGACTGCACACATTTGGTTTCAATGCGAAATTCTTTATCCATTGTTCTTTCCCCTTTTCATAATATACCAAAACTGTAACGGTTCCGTACCTCCACAGTTACAGGCAAAACTTTACTGTTGTTCATTTTACCACGATTCTTCTATTCTGTCATCTTCGTAAATATTGTTTCTTGCTTATCCTTTAAAATTCTTTCCGTCCGCTTTTATAATATTTCACAAAGATGATCAGGAACCATACCGGCAGCACCAAGCCCTTCAATACACAGGAAAGGCTCAGCGTCCACCATACACCATTGAGTCCAAGAACCGTAGAGGACAGCAGCATAGCCCCCGGTATCCTCAGTGTATTAAAAACAATTCCAGTCACAGAAGGGGGGACCGTCTTTCCAAATCCCTGAAAAGCTCCGGCGGTGGTGATCTCCATACACATGAAGAACTCCGATATTCCTATTATTCTCAGATAATCAACCCCCATTGGCAGTACATCTTTCTCCGTAATAAAAATCCGGAAGAAAAATTCAGGAAACGCAATGAGAATAAAGCTGGTAAAAATGCCCCAGAGAGCCATGATCCCCATGGCTGTCTTATACCCTTTTTTTATTCTATCCCTTTTTCCCGCTCCGTAATTCTGGGCTACAAACGCATTTACAGCTGTGGAAAACCCTCCGGCAGCCATCCAGGAAATAGATTCAATCTGGCTTCCAACCTTCTGTACAGCTACCGCGGCATCCCCCCACCCTGCGATCAAACGGGCAATTACCATGGAAATTCCGGAAAACAGCGCATCCTGTACAGCCGGTGGAAATCCAATACGCACTATATCCCGCACATGCTGCTTCTCTGCCCTCTGGGTCAAATGGATGTGCTGAAAAATAACCGGCTCACTCCAAACAGTGGCAATATAGAGGGCAAACACAATAATCTGAGCAAATACTGTGGCAAGCGCTGCTCCAGTCACTCCCATTCTGGGAATAGGTCCAAATCCAAATATCAAGACCGGGTCAAGCACCAGATTAATGATCAGCCCAATGGTAGTTGCCCGGAAGGCAGCCATGGTATTTCCCATAGCTGTCAATATTCCTGTAAATACCTGATTCAAAAAAGAAAACACAATAGCTCCACAGGTAATCACCAGATATATTTCTGCATCATTTATAACTTCCGGACTGTTCAGCTTAAAAAAACCAATCAGCGGGCCGGCAAACAAAACACAGATAATTCCATATATAATTCCCAGCAGCGTCCCCATCCGCAGGGAGGCTCTGACATAGTCAATGGCAGCATCCTTATCCATAGCTCCAAGCGACTGCCCTACGGTCACTTGTCCCCCGATCCTGGGAATGGTGGTAATGCCGTTTGCCAGCCACATGTACATACCAGCGGCTCCTACTGCTGCTACCGCGTTGCTGCTGACACGTCCGATCCAAATCATATCCACCATATTGTACGCCATCTGTATTAATGATGTTCCCATAATAGGAAAGGCTAATCTTGCCATAGAACCCGCTATAGGCCCTTCCAGCAAATCTACATTTCTCTTCATTTTTCTTTTAAATCCCCACTTTCAGACTCTAAACTTTATACTATCAGACATAAAAAAACCTGCAACCGGTTCCCAGGCGAAACCCTGAAGGAGTTCCTGCCCACAGTTTCCAGATAACGCAGTTTTTTATACAGTAACCGGAAGTTTTCAACAGAACATGGATCTTTCCCGGAAGTTATCCACACTTTTTTTAGATATCCACATAAATCTTCTGGAAAAACCCATATTACTATTGTATCGCATAGAAATACATTTTGCACTCTTTCTTTCTTATTTTTTTTATGTTACTCTAATAGCAGACAAGCAAAAAAACCGGGGGAAGAAAAAATGAAGGAAAAAATATACACCATACCGCTGATGGATGCATTCCATGCCGGCGACGAATGCCCTTTCTGCTTTATCGAAAGAAATCTGGAACAGCACTCCATGGACTTTGTCCTTGGATCCGGTGCCTCATATATGGAGGACGATGTACGGGCAGAGACAGATCAACTTGGGTTCTGTCATGAACACTATAAGAAAATGTTCGATTATGGTAATCGTCTGGGATGCGGGCTGATCCTGACTACACACTTTAAGAAAAAAAACGAAGAGCTAAAACAGCAGATCAAAATGTTCTCTCCTGGAAAAGCCTCCATGCTGGGACATTTTAAAAAGGCAAAACTGGATGCGGACAATCCTAAAACCAACATTGGTGCCTGGATAAAGGAACAGGAGCAGAACTGTTATATCTGTGACTACTACAAAAATACATATGTGCGTTATCTTGATACCTTTTTTGAGCTATACAGAAAAAATCCGGAATTTGTAGCTTTATTTAAAAATAGTAAAGGCTTTTGCCTCTCCCATTTTGGCGACCTGGTAGAAACCGCGGAATCTCTTCTTACGGACAAGGAGAAAGCTTCCTTCTACGAAATCCTCTTTCCTCTCATGACTGATAACATGCAGAGAGTCACAGATGATCTGGAATGGTTCTGTGATAAATTTGATTACCGGAACAAGGATGCGGACTGGAAGAACTCCAGAGATGCCATTCAACGGGGGATGCAGAAAGCAGGAAGCGGTTATCCGGCAGATCCGCCCTACAAAGCAAATTTATAACACAAAGGGGACAGGCGTAACCGCCTGCCCCTTTGTTCTCACAGTCACCTTATATTGATAACAAATTCATCTCCGGCCTGTTTAAAATCATTACTGAGTCTTCTGCTCTGCTCCGGAAATTTCACAGCGTATGGTGTCAGATGCAATTCTGTGGCCTCATCACTGAGATTTCCTTTATCAATGGTTGAGATCTTCATTCTTCCCATTCCATCACTCCACCGGGAAAATGTAAATTCCACTGGATTTCCACAATCATCCACACCTCAGATCTAACAATACTTCCATAGTTGTCAATCACATATTCAAGAGCCTTCTCGTTCCAGAACTTTAGCTGCTCTATAAAGTTATCTTCATTTATTTTCATAAGCTGTCACCCGATTCTATATTCTTTAACGGCCGTTACAATATATACTTCGTATGGACGTAAGTGATTTCTATCCATATATAAATAAAAAATGAAAAACTTTTTCACATTTCTTTTACTATTTCATCACAGATTCATCACATTTACAATGTATATTAGTATTTGAACAAAGCCAATAAGACTTTTTTCAAAATCTTTTTCTTTTTCATATGCCGGTATTCCCTTATACCGGCTCTCCTTCTTTTTATATTTTTATAAAAGTAGACATGAAAATAAGAGGCCATGATCTATCCCCCCTCAAGATTATGGCTTCTTATTTTCTATGTAAAAATCTCTGATGACCTTCCTGCATAAAAATAATAAAAAAACAGCTCAAACACAGAAATATCTGAATTTGAACTGTCCTACAGTGAAGCATCGGGGATTCGAACCCCGGACAACTTGATTAAAAGTCAAGTGCTCTACCAACTGAGCTAATGCTCCATATTCAATTAGCAAACTAATAGGCAATAAAAATGCCCAGAGCCGGAATCGAACCAGCGACACGAGGATTTTCAGTCCTCTGCTCTACCAACTGAGCTATCTGGGCGTAAAACTTGAGTAGCGGGGACAGGATTTGAACCTGTGACCTTCGGGTTATGAGCCCGACGAGCTTCCAGACTGCTCCACCCCGCGTTATTAATTTAAATCAACAATTTATTGTTGAAAAGCCGATGATCGGACTCGAACCGATAACCTGCTGATTACAAATCAGCTGCTCTGCCAATTGAGCCACATCGGCATATTCACTTTAAAGTCTGACCTTATCAGCTAAATGGACGATGGTGGATTCGAACCACCGAAGCAATTTGCAGCAGATTTACAGTCTGTCCCCTTTGGCCACTCGGGAAATCGTCCAAAAATGGGACCTATAGGGCTCGAACCTATGACCCTCTGCTTGTAAGGCAGATGCTCTCCCAGCTGAGCTAAGATCCCATTATATTTTATTATTTTCTTTTTCAAGAAAATAACGACCCAGAAGAGACTCGAACTCTCGACCTCCGCCGTGACAGGGCGGCGCTCTAACCAACTGAGCCACTGGGCCATCACGAAGGTATATACCTTCAAAACCGCATATACAAAACACAAAAACCTTTTCTCTTACCCGCCGTTCGCACTTTCGTGCTTAGGTCAAGCCCTCGACCGATTAGTAGCAGTCAGCTCCATACATTGCTGCACTTCCACCTCTGCCCTATCCACCTCGTCGTCTTCAAGGGGTCTTACTTCTTTATGAATGGGATATCTCATCTTGAGGGGGGCTTCACGCTTAGATGCCTTCAGCGTTTATCCCTTCCAGGCTTGGCTACTCTGCTATGCACTTGGCAGTGCAACAGATACACCAGCGGCCCGTCCATCCCGGTCCTCTCGTACTAAGGACAGCTCCTCTCAAATATCCTACGCCCACGCCGGATAGGGACCGAACTGTCTCACGACGTTCTGAACCCAGCTCGCGTACCGCTTTAATGGGCGAACAGCCCAACCCTTGGGACCTACTACAGCCCCAGGATGCGATGAGCCGACATCGAGGTGCCAAACCACTCCGTCGATGTGAACTCTTGGGAGTGATAAGCCTGTTATCCCCAGGGTAGCTTTTATCCGTTGAGCGATGGCATTCCCACTTAATACCACCGGATCACTAAGCCCTACTTTCGTACCTGCTCCACCCGTCGGTGTCGCAGTCAAGCTCCCTTCTGCCTTTGCACTCTGCGAATGGTTTCCAACCATTCTGAGGGAACCTTTGGGCGCCTCCGATACTCTTTCGGAGGCGACCGCCCCAGTCAAACTCCCCGCCTGGCATTGTCCCACCGCCGGGTCACGGCGGCTGGTTAGAAGCCCAATACTGCAAGGGTGGTATCCCAACATTGGCTCCGGCACAACTGGCGTCATGCCTTCCCAGCCTCCCACCTATCCTGTACATGCAATACCGGACCCCAGTACCAAACTGGAGTAAAGCTCCATGGGGTCTTTCCGTCCTGGCGCAGGTAACCAGCATCTTCACTGGTACTTCAATTTCACCGGATGCATTGCCGAGACAGCGCTCAAATCATTACGCCTTTCGTGCGGGTCGGAACTTACCCGACAAGGAATTTCGCTACCTTAGGACCGTTATAGTTACGGCCGCCGTTTACTGGGGCTTAAATTCAATGCTTCGTTTCCTGACATCTCCTCTTAACCTTCCAGCACCGGGCAGGCGTCAGCCCATATACCTCACCTTTCGGTTTTGCATAGACCTGTGTTTTTGCTAAACAGTTGCTTGAGCCTATTCTCTGCGGCCAGGTCTCCCTGGCACCCCTTCTCCCGAAGTTACGGGGTCATTTTGCCGAGTTCCTTGGCAATGCTTCTTCCGTCGGCCTTAGGATTCTCTCCTCATCCACCTGTGTCGGTTTACGGTACGGGTACGGTATAAACAATAGCGGCTTTTCTTGACGCATGGCTCACACACTTCCCTACTTTAGTTCGGTCCGCATCACGTCTTCGGATCGCCACACGGATTTTCCTATGTGACTCCTACCTCGCTTGCCCCGGGATTCCATTCCCGGGATGTGCTCTCCACACGTGTCCCCACAGTTCTGTTATATCGCAGTACAGGAATCTCAACCTGTTGTCCATCGGCTACGGCTCTCGCCCTCGCCTTAGGCCCCGACTTACCCAGGGCAGATCAGCTTTACCCTGGAAACCTTAGATATTCGGCCACAAGGATTCCCACCTTGTTCTCGCTACTCATTCCGGCATTCTCTCTTCCATGCAGTCCACAGCTCCTTACGGTACTGCTTCATCCCGCATGCAATGCTCCTCTACCAATCACTATGTGATTCCTCAGCTTCGGTGTCGTGTTTCAGCCCCGGACATTTTCGGCGCAGGACCTCTCGACCAGTGAGCTATTACGCACTCTTTGAATGTGTGGCTGCTTCTGAGCCAACATCCTGGTTGTCTTTGAGATCCCACATCCTTTTCCACTTAACACGTACTTTGGGACCTTAGCTGGAGGTCTGGGCTCTTTCCCTTTTGACTATCCAACTTATCTCGTATAGTCTGACTCCCGGTAATCGGTTCGATGGCATTCGGAG